>NZ_JAODVR010000001.1:2094072-2792096 GCF_025399835.1 Haloarchaeobius sp. HME9146 | reverse complement strand
GCCGTGTTCGGGTTCTCCTCGAAGTAGGTGCCGAGGTTCTCGTGCATCGCGCTCTCGACGATACCACGAACCTCGCTGTTCCCCAGCTTCGTCTTCGTCTGGCCCTCGAACTGCGGGTCCGGGTGTTTCACCGAGATGACCGCGGTGAGGCCCTCGCGGATGTCGTCGCCCTTGAGGGTGTCGTCGAGGTCCTTCAGCAGGCCGTTGTTGGTCGCGTAGTCGTTGACGACGCGTGTCAGGGCCGTCTTGAACCCGGTGAGGTGCGAGCCGCCCTCGCGCGTGTTGATGTTGTTGGCGAAGGCGTGGATGGAGCCCTGGAGTTCGTCGGTGGCCTGCATGGCCACCTCGACCTGGATGTTCTGCTCCTCGTCCTCGAAGTAGATGACGTCGTCGTGGAGCGCCGTCTTCGTCTCGTTCAGGTAGCGGACGAAGGCACGGATACCACCCTCGTAGTGGAACGTCTCGGACTTGCCGTCGCGCTCGTCGACGAGCGAGATGTTCACGCCGGAGTTGAGGAACGCGAGTTCGCGCAGGCGGTTCGCGAGCGTGGTGTAGGAGTAGTCGTCCTGCTCGAAGATGTCCTGGTCGGGCCAGAAGTGGATCGACGTCCCGTTCTCCTCGTCCGGCTCCATGTCGCGGACCCGTTCGAGTTCGCCCTGCGGGACACCGCGTTCGAAGGCCTGTCTCCAGACCGCGCCGTCACGGGTCACCTCGACCTCCAGACGCTCGGAGAGCGCGTTCACGACGCTCACACCGACGCCGTGGAGGCCACCAGAGACCTGGTAGGACTTGTTGTCGAACTTCCCACCGGCGTGGAGGACGGTCATGATGACCTCGACGGCGGGTTTGTCGTACTCAGCGTGTGTGTCGACGGGGATACCGCGTCCGTCGTCAGAGACGCTGATGGAGTTGTCCTCGTGCACCGTGACGGTGATGTCGTCACAGTAGCCGGCGAGGGCCTCGTCGATGGAGTTGTCGACCACCTCGTAGACGAGGTGGTGAAGGCCCCGAGAGTCAGTAGAACCGATATACATCGCCGGGCGTTTGCGGACAGCCTCCAGGCCTTCGAGGACCTGGATTTGACCGGCGCTGTATTCATTTTCGTCGGACATGAAAACCTGTTCTCGCCTACACTGCCACGGGTTATAAAAGTCACGTGTGCGCTCGCGCGCGTGAACCGAGATTCAGTGATGGCGCGGTGACCACGGGGCAGCGACGACAGCCCAGCCGGTCCTCGTTCGGGTGTCGACCGGCGGAGAAAGAGACGTGTTCAGATATCTTCGATGTCGTACGTGCCGAGCAGCTCGGTCCGGGTCTGCTGGTAGCCGCCGACGACGGCGAAGAACACGCCGAACGCGCCGAGCAGCATCAGCGTCGAGGCCTCGTGCCCGGTCGTCATCGTGTAGAGCGCGAGCGCGGCGAGCAAGACGGCGTTGACCGCCGAGAACGCGATGCCGGCGAGGAACCACAGCGGTGTCTCGTCGACGGACCACGGGCTGTTCCGGAGCGTCAGAAGCGTCGCCGTCGAGACCAGCAGGGCCGCGAGCGCGACGGCGACGACGACGAACGTGTAATCGGTACCGGTGGGTCCGAGTAGTGGCATCTCTTGACACGTCGATACAGGACGGACATATATCACGTTACTGGCCGGGGTGCTTCACTTCCACCCTGCTTGCACACGGCTTTTAACCCCGCGGGCGAAACGTTGCGCCACAGAATGACGTCCTTCCAGTCGACACTCGGCGAGGAAGCAGGCATCGCCGAGGAGTTGGCCGAGAGCCAACGGGCCATCTCCATCGCCGAGTTCTTCGAGAAGAACAAGCAGATGCTCGGCTTCAACAGCGGAGCCCGAGGGCTGGTCACTGCGGTCAAGGAAGCCGTAGACAACGCCCTCGACGCCGCCGAAGAAGCCAAGATTCTCCCCGACGTCTACGTCGAGATCCAGGAGGCGGACGACTACTACCGTCTCATCGTCGAAGACAACGGGCCGGGCATCACCAAGGAATCGCTCCCGAAGGTCTTCGGAAAACTGCTGTACGGGAGTCGCTTCCACGCGCGCGAGCAGTCACGCGGGCAGCAGGGTATCGGTATCTCCGCGGCCGTCCTCTACTCGCAGCTGACCAGCGGGAAACCCGCCAAGATCACCTCCAGAACGGAGGGCGCTGCCGAGGCGAACTACTACGAGCTCATCATCGATACGGACACCAACGAACCCGAGATTCGCGAGGAGAAGACCACCTCGTGGGACCGCCCCCACGGGACCCGTATCGAGCTGGAGATGGAGGCGAACATGCGGGCGCGCCAGCAGCTCCACGACTACATCCAGCACACCGCGGTCGTCAACCCGCACGCCCGCATCGAGCTCAAGGAACCGCAGGAGCACTTCAAGTACGAGCGCGCGACCGACGAACTCCCGAAGGAGACCGAGGAGATTCGCCCGCACCCCCACGGGGTCGAACTCGGGAACGTCCTGAAGATGCTGAAGGCGAGTGACTCCCACTCCGTTTCGGGCTTCCTGCAGTCGGAGTTCACCCGCGTCGGGCGCAAGACCTCCGACAACATCATCGACGAGTTCCGCGACCGCTACTACGGCCGCGAGATGGCGTGGTCGCTCCCGGACGACGACGCCCTCCAGCAGGCCATCGACGACGCCGTGAACAACAAGCCGTCCGACGCGAAGGCGACGTTCGCGGAGGCGGTCGTCTCCGGACTCCACGACGCCGCCAGCGACGGGCGCGTCGCCCATCACCAGGTCGCCACGGCTGTTACGAACGCTGCGGGCGACGACGACCTCGGTACGACCTTCGGCGACACCGTCCAGGAGAACGTCGTCGAGGCGGTCTGGCGCACCATCACCGGCTACGGACTCGACGAGGAACCGGACCGGCTCCTCGACGACATTCGTGCATATGCTGACGACGCGACCAGCGTCCAGAAGGACGACGCGGTCGTCGTCGCGTTCGCCGACCGGCTCGCCGCCAAGTTCGTCCCCGAGGGGGACGCCGACTACCGGAACCGCCTCACCCGCAAACAGCTGCGGGACTACGTCGACCGCGCCGCCGACATGACCGAAGAGCGTGAGGACGCGACCTTCGGCGACACCGCCCGCGAGAACGTGGTCGACGCGGTCTGGGACGGAATGGTCACCGTCCCGGACGACCCGCCGAACGTCAAGGACCTCGCGGAAGACCGCGACGGGACGAGCGACCTCGTGGCGGCCATGCGCGTCACCGACATCATGGCACCGCCGACCTCGTGCCTCTCGCCCATCACGTCAGAACTCGTGGAAGCAGGCCTGAAGAAGGTGTACGACGCCGAGTTCTACGCCTCCGCCTCGCGCGACGCCGAGGTCCACGCCGGCGACCCGTTCATCGCCGAGGCCGGCATCGCCTACGGCGGCGAGTTGCAGGCCGAGGGGCAGGCCGACCTGCTCCGGTTCGCCAACCGCGTCCCGCTCGTCTACAAACGCGGCGGCTGTGGCATCACCGAGGTCGTCAAGGGCATCGGCTGGCGTAACTACAACCTCGACCAGCCCGGCGGCTCGGGCATCCCGAACGGCCCGGTCGTCATCATGGTCCACGTCGCCTCGACCAACGTCCCCTTCACCAGCGAATCGAAGGACGCGGTCGCCTCGGTCGAGGTCATCCAGGACGAGATCGAACTCGCCATCCGCGAGGCCGCACGCGAACTCAAGTCCTACCTGAAGAAGCAGCGCTCGATGCGCAAGCGCCAGAAGAAGCAGAACGTCCTCGCGGAGATTCTCCCGCAGATGGCGGAGAAGGTCGCCCACGTCACGGGCCGCCCCCAGCCGAACATCGACGACGCGATGGCGCGTATCATGAACAACGTGCTCGTCGACCGCGAGACCACAGTCGACGGCGACACCCAGACGGTCAAACTCGTCGTCGAGAACCACTCGAACACGAACGAGTCGCCCGACGTGACCGACATCGTCGACGCCGAGCCACAGGACGTCACAGACGGCGCGACCGTCGTCGAGATGGAGGGCGAGTGGTTCATCAAGTGGACACCGGACGTGTCCAGCGGTGACGAGGCCGTCCTCGAGTACACCGTCCCGGCAGACGCATCGTTCGACCTCAGCGTGAGCGAGGTCGAGGCAGCCAAACTCACCGTCAACCAATGAGCACCGACACAGACGCCCAAGCACGGCAGAAACTCATCGACCTCGCCGCAGAGTTCTACGACCAGTTCGAGGGAGGCCAGATTCCCACGATGACCCTCCCGACCCGGACGAAGTCCAACATCATCTACGACGAGGACAAGAACGTCTGGGTGTACGGCGACCGGACCTCCTCGCGCTCGGCCAACTCGGTCCGGGGCGCGCGAAAGCTCCTGAAGGCCGTCTACACCATCGACTTCCTCGCCCAGCAGCTCGACGAGGACCGCTCGTCCACCCTGCGTGAGCTGTACTACCTCTCCGAGTCCTGGGACAACGAGGAGGCGCAGTTCAACGGGCAGGACGAGTCGAACAAGCTCGTCGAGGACCTAGAGATCGTCAGCGAGGTCAAGCGCGAGGACTTCCACATGCGCCCGGAGGAGTCGGGTGCGACACTGATCGGCCCGCTGAAGATTCGCGAGCAGACCCGCCGCGGCGAACGCGAGATCCACTGCCAGAAGGACGTCGGCGAGGGCGGCTACCAGATTCCGAACAACCCCGACACGGTCGAGTTCCTCGACCACGACATCGACTTCGTCATGTGCGTCGAGACCGGTGGTATGCGCGACCGGCTCGTCGAGAACGGGTTCGACGAGGACTACAACGCCCTCGTCGTCCACCTCAAGGGTCAGCCCGCCCGAGCGACCCGCCGCATCACCAAACGACTCCACGACGAACTCGACCTCCCGGTCGTGGTGTTCACTGACGGTGACCCGTGGTCGTACCGCATCTTCGGGTCGGTCGCCTACGGCTCCATCAAGTCCGCACACCTCTCGGAGTACCTCGCGACGCCGGAGGCCCGCTACGTCGGCATCCGCCCACAGGACATCGTCGAGTACGACCTGCCGACGGACCCGCTCTCGGACTCGGACATCAACGCCCTGGAGTCAGAGCTGGACGACCCGCGCTTCCAGTCCGACTTCTGGACCGAGCAGATCGAGCTCCAGCTCGACATCGGGAAGAAGGCAGAACAGCAGGCACTCGCCGCTCGCGGTCTCGACTTCGTGACCGACACCTACCTGCCAGAGCGGCTGGACGAGATGGGAATCATCTGAGGGCGGTCCCGGGCCACAGGCCAGTTTCGGTAACCTGTCGTTCTCTGGCAGCCGTCGTTTTCGGCCATCCGTTGTTCTCGGGCACCCGTCGTTCTCAGCTACCTACCGTTCGCGGCGGCTGCGAGCAACAGCATTCGCCAGTCAGAAGTCGTGTTCGAACTCGAAGCCGCCGTCGTCGGACGGTGCGGTCGCAGCGTCTTCGTCCGCCGAGTCCGCCGCCGTCTCCTCTTGCGGAATCTCCGTGTCGGTCTCCCCGTCAGCACAGGACCGACAGTAGTGGTTCGTCCCCGTCTCGTAGGTCTTGACGGGGACACCCAACACGAGGAACTGGTCGCTGTAGCGTCGCTCGACACCGGCCTCGATAGGCGAGAGGCACGCGGTACAGGGCAGGTCGGGGTCGTAGACGACGCGCTCTGTCACGTCCTTCGTCCGGCCGAAGTCGGTAAACGAGTGCTCCGAGCTGGCCGCCCTGGACGCGGCGACCGCGCCGCCGATGAGCATCGCGCCGACGAGCACCACCAGCGCCACCTCCTCGAACACCAGCGCCAGCCCGAACAGCAGGGGCAAGAACAGCATGAGGCCGAGGAAGCCGAGGATGAGCCCAGCGACCACGGCTGCTGTCCCCTTCGAGCGCGACCCCTCGTGTGACTCGGTTACGACCGTCCCCTCCGGGCCGTCCCGACGGGTCAGCACGAGTCGTTCGGCGTCGGCGTAGTACTTGTAGGCGGCGTAGGCGGCGTTACCGAGGCCCGACGTCCACCAGATGGTCGTCAGGGCGACGAGGACGTGCATCCCGGCGCTCCCGTATGACCGGTCGACGAGCACAACCCGATCGCCGAGATCCTCCTCGATCTCCCAGCCCTCGATGAGCCGGGCGTCGACGCGCTCGCGAAGCGTCCGGTCGGCACCGCGTCTGTACCGGCTGTCCGGCGGGTCTCGTCGCTGGTTCGCCGAGTCCGCTTGCTCTCGCCGGTCACGGGGTCGTCGGTCTCGTCCCCGAGTGTCGTCTTGTCGGGACTGGTCAGCGTGCGCTCGGGAGGTACCATCGGCCTCCCGGGAGGTGGTGGCGCGACCCGTCTCGTGTTCGTCGAGGGCTGGCACGCGTGTGCCACACTGGGGGCAGAACCGTGCGTCCGCCCCGAGGCGAGACCCGCACCGGGAACAGAACGGCGGCGCTGCCGTGCCGTCGTCGCGGGGACTGCCGGAGTCCATACGTCAACATAGTGACCAGCGGGGTAAATCGTTTTGGCCCCGGTATTGTCGAAAGAATGGGCTATCGTGGACTGACTCCCGTTCCGGGTCAGCGACGGACCTAACAGAAACGCTCCACGTGCGGCGTGTCGAGGTAACCCATACGTAATCTTATAGTAAATGAAGTCGTATCACTTGCATGAATAGACGACTCGTTCTGGCGATAGCACTGTCGTTGTGTATGGTGACTGCAGGCTGTCTCTCCGGCGGCACAGGCGGTGATGCAGACCCAACAGACACCCAGAGTCCCGGCGATGCGGGCGATGGGGCCGGCGGCTCCGGCGACGGCGATGCCGGGGATGGCGACACCGGCAGCGGTGACAGCTCGTCGCTCCAGCCCGGCGAATGGACCGTGTTCGACTTCGACGAACCGGCCACCTACACCTACGACGTCTACATGGAAGGCGAAGGCGAGGGCGAGCTCATCTGGGACGTCCAGAGCGTCGACGGCGACACGGTCACCGTCCGGATGGTGTACGACGTTGCCGGCGAGCGATTCGACTCGACGATCACCGGCACCAAGGAGACCGTCCAGAGCCAGCTCTACACCAACCCGGCGGGCATCCTCCTCGTGACGACGATGTTCACCCCCGCCACCTGGTACGCCGGACAGGACCTCAGCGAGGGCACCAAGTGGTCCTACACCACCCAGGACGGCTCGGCGAGCTTCGCGGTCACCGGCACCAACACCTACGCGAACGTCGAGTGCTACACGTCCGAGATGACGGTCGACCAGCAGGTCCTCCACGAGGGCTGTTTCGCCCCGCAACTCGGTCTCGCACCCTACACCGCGTACTACAACGAGGACGGGAGCCTCTCGATGGAGATGAAGCTCGTCAGCTACGAGAAGAACTGAGCGACCGACCTACCGTTCGTCCAGCACGACCGGGACACCCCGGCGTGCCACGTCTTTTGCGAACTCGCCCGAATCCGTGGTGAGGATGTCGATGGTGTTGTAGTGGACCGGCAGGACCAGGTCGGGGTCCATCGCCTCGGCCAGGTCCGCGGCCTCGTGGCGGTCGGAGACGACCGTCCCGCCGATGTTCGCGAGGAACAGCGACACGTCCAGTTCGGCGAACCCGTCCAGCGCGTCGGAGTCACCCGGCCAGAACACCGAGGTTCCGCCGATGGCGAGCTTGAACCCACACCCGAACCCTTCCGGATGTGGGACGCTCCCGTCCGGCTTCGCGTGGGGGCCATCCGACTCGTTGTACGCCGGGACCGACCAGACATCTACCCCGGCCGCACTCACGTGTGCCTCGTCGTCCACACGGACCACCTCGTACGGCAGCTCCTCGACCGGTTCGACGTCCCGGTCGATGTTGCTGGCGTCGACCGCCTCGTAGACGACCAGTTTCGCGTCGCTGTCGGCGACTCGCGTGACGGCGTCGGAATCGTAGTGATGGTCGTGGGTGATACAGACCACGTCGCCGTCCTTCGGGTACTCGTCCTGCGGTTTGGGATGTGGAAGGTCCTGGCCACCCGGCGGTTCCCACTCCCCGGAGAGCACACCGTACCGTCCGGGGTCGAGGTAGACTACGGTTCCGTCCGGGGCCTCGATGCGCGTGGTCGCGTACCCGAGCCAGTCGACGAGTAGGCCGTCGTGTCGAATCGTCATGGATGGCCGTTCGACTGCCCGGGAGAAAAGCGTCCCGTCGGCGGAAACGACTACATGCTCGCGGGCCAATCACCGGGTAATCGAATGGCACTGGAGTATCGGCAGACGACGGACCCGTGTGGTATCGAGGTGCTCGATTCGATAGCGCAGGTCAGCATTCACGCCTCGACGTCCAACAGCGAGTTCCGTAGTGGGCCGACGAACGTCCCGTTTCAGGACTTCATCGACGAGACCATCGAGTTAGAGACATGGTACATCGAGCTCTCCACCGATCTGTTGCTCTACGTGTTCGACGAGGACATGGAACTCCTGCGACGGCGTATCGGGAAGGAGCAGTTCTCCCTCCCGTTCGACACGTACGTTATAACCTTCCCGACGCCGTTGAAAATCTACCTCCTGTTCACGGGGGCTCCCGAAATCAAGGGTGGCAACGGCGAGACTCGAATCGAGCTCGACGAGGCACGACCGGTCGTGTTGGGGTTCCGTTCCAACCACACGGAACCCAACACGACGGTTCGAACGACCAACCGACCGGAGGACCTCGCTCGGGCGATAAGCGCGCTCGGTGGGTCGTTTTCGACCAACTCACCGAACCGGACCTGGTCCGGTCTCCGTGATCACCCGCCCCGACTCGAACTCGGGTCGGAACTGTCGATTCCAGATGGTATCGAGAGGCCGACGACCGATATCGATATCCTCGTCCCACCGCGTTATGGGGCACTGTTCACCGCGGCCCCACTCACCCACTACCTCTCAGCGAGGCTTCGAACCGGAGACCGACCGGCGATACTCGCAGGTGACGAACGTCTCGACCTGGGGGTCGACCAGCCACTGGAGGACGACCTGATACAGGTGCAGCGGCAGATGTTCTTTCTGGACTGCGTTGTCCGGTCTATCGGTCTCTATAAGCACGACCCCATACTCGACGAAGCGACACTTTCTCGGCTGCCCTTCGACCTAGAGTGGGCCTACGATGCGACGCTTGCCGACCGCCTCAACGCGTACCTGTCGGTCGAATACACAGATATCGAACCGCATATGCCCCGGATACCGATGGTCGCACACCTGCCAGCGCGACCGGAGTCGGTGAGGGTACTCCCGCACGTGTTACACCGACTCGGGGTGGTTCGACCCGCCCGTGCCAGCCCGACGAGTCCGGAGTCATCGACCATCTCAGCGTTCACCCGTGGCACTGGGTCACGGGACAGTCCTACGGTGGGGGCGACGACCAGCCAAACCGAACCACACGTCGAACTGTCGCCGCCCGACGATGCGATAACCCAGGCATGGTTCGGCCCAGGGATTCCGACGAACGCGAGCAAGGCGACGTGGACCAGTCTGGAACACGGCTCCGGCACGGGGCTCGAGAAGGACTCCATCGAGGTCGCAGTCGTCTGTAACGACGAGTCGATGCTGCCGGAGCACGACCTCCTGGACGAGTTATATCACAAAGACCTCGGTATCGACCGACACATCAGCTGCTTCTCGGATCTGTCTCGGGGGGAACTGGCGGGGCTACTCACCGACGAACAGTACGACCTGCTGCATTTCGTGGGCCACGCGACTCGAGGTGGGCTTCACTGTCGAGATGGCGTGCTCGATGCAGGTAGACTCTCGTCGGTCGGGTTAGACCTGTTCGTCCTGAATGCCTGCGAGACCTACCATCAGGCGAAGGCGCTCGTCGATGGCGGCGCTGTTGCCGGGGTCGCGACCCACACGCGGGTCACTAACCGGGACGCGACCACCATCGGACGGAACGTCTCTCGGCTGCTTAGCGAGGGGTTCTCGATGAGTGCAGCCGTCGAACAGGCGACGATGCACCTGGACAGCCAATCCCAGTATCTCGTGGTCGGTGACGGCCTTGCACGGTACTCGACCCGGGAGAACGTCACTCCGACGGTGCTGACGGTGAACTTGTGCGACGAGGATGAGGCGGCTCTCTCGGTGCAGACGTACCTCTGGGAGACGAACAAGTTGGCCAGCGTCTCGGTGAACTACGTGTACGACGAGGCCGGGACGGAGATAGAGTGGTCCGAGTCGATGCTCGACCCTGGGGAGACGTCTGCGTACACGCTCGAACGGGACCGGCTCCCGGAGGTGGTGATGGACTTCGGGGATTCGGAGGCAGGGCCACCACTCCGGTTCGATGGGCAGCTCCACTGGCCGGACTCTGAAACCGACATCGAACGGTTGTTGGAACGACATCGCGACCACTGACGAATGTATTCTCGATGGTCGGCACATCGCGAATCGAGCAGACCCGTCTCTTGAACGCCTGTGAGACGCCCCAAAGAGCGCGCCGTCCGGTCTACACTGGTGCAGTCACGGTGTGGGTACACTCGGGCTACGACACTGACGGTACACGGCCCACCATCGGCCGCGCCGAATGCTTCACTCCAGTTCGGTCCACGACCGCGTGGTGTCGTAGTCGACGATCTCGATGACGTCGTCGACCTCGTCGAGGGGTTCGTCGAAGGCGCGGCGAAGGATCTCGGCGGCGACGTAGGCGTCGGCGGATGCGACCGGCTCGTGGAACCGGATGGCGACGCCGCAGTCGCCGTCGACCTCGATGGTCATCTGCTGGTCGGCGGCGACGGCGTGGACCATCCGGCGCACGTCGCCCTCGACGTTCTGCGCGTAGTGGACGCCCTTGATGTAGTCGTAGCGCCCGTCGGGGCCGTCGTAGAGTCGGATTCGCGTATGGTCGGAGACCATCGGGCGTTCGAGATGCGCGTCGAAGAACCGGGCGAGGCGAGTGCGATGTTCCCCGGTGGCCACGACGTCGCTCTCGATGTTCCGTTCGAGATAGTCCCATACGACGGCCGGTGGGACGTCAAGTTCTGTCGCACGTTCCAGTACCCATTCCGTCTGGTCCTCCCGGACCCCACCGGGAGGAATGCCGAAGCTCATATGCGACACAGCATGCCCCAGCAGTTAAAAGATGTTGGCATGATAGCCTATATTTTCAAAATAATGTAGTTATTAGGGCTATATATTCAACACATGTTTGATATTGTTGGGCTGGCTGAACGAAAGGTGGTCTTCAAAATATACTTGGTGGCATGGTCCATTGCATCGGTCGATGTCTGCGCATCAGTCGTTCGACCCACCGCTGACCCAGGCGCTCGCCTATCCCGCGAGGGTGGCGATACTGGGAATCCTCGTCGAGCGTCACGACGAGCGACTCGGGGCGAGCGAGGTGGCGACCGAAGCCGACCTCTCGCCGAGTACGTTCCACGACCACCGTGACGCGCTCATCGGCCTCGGCCTGATGGAGAAACACGACGGTGAAGGGTACCCGTCGTACTCGCTCGCCGACACCGAACAGACGGCGATTCTCCGCGAGTTGAACACGGTTTTGAGCCGGCTTTACGCGGAACAAGAGGATTTCTCGGCGTCGGTCGAGGAGTTCGTCGAGTGAGCAAGAAGCGTTTTGGTCGTTCGGCTGGTACGAACCGTCGATGGATGCCGACCGAATCGTGTTCGAGCGGCAGTTGTCCGGCGCGAAGTTCCGCGACGGGGCTGGCGACGAAGACTTCTCCGCGATACTGGCCGACTACAAACAGCACGGCTGTGCGATGCTGGTCTCGGGAGACGTAGGCATGGACACCGTCGCTCGGGCATTCCGCCTGCTCGGCGGTTCGGCGGACGCCGACCGAAAGCGAGTGGTCCTCACCCCGTCGACGGACCAGAACGTGGCGTCGTTTCTCCCGGAGGGTGTTTCGCCGTCCGACCCCGATGTACGTGTCTACGCTGGCGACGAGTTCCAGAGTCTCTCGGGTGTTCGGAACGCGGTGTTCGAATCGGTGGTTCGGTTCGACACCCGTGAGTCGACGCTCGGCTCCGGGCAGTTGCGGCTGCTCGCGCCGACCGCCGGCGCGTTACTCGCGGACGTCGACCCGCAGCGGCGTGAGCGCTTCTTCCGGTCGCTGGGAACCGTCGTCCGCGGCTGTCGCGGGATGGGGTACTTCCACGTCGGCGCAGACGACGTTCCCCACGGGGTCGTCGACCTCTTCGACGGCTGGATAGAACTCAGGGAGGGGGCGACCGGGCCGCAACAGCGCTGGCACGTGCCAGCGGGTGAACGGACCACGACGTGGATGTCGCTCTGACTGCCGGCGACGGACCCAACACGAATCTTCTGCGCGTCACTGCGCGTCGGCGAGTCGTTCGACCCGCGAGAGCGAATCGGCGTCGGCGGGTTCCTTGTCGTCCCGAACCGCGACGAAGCGGGGGAACCGGAGCGCGTACCCGGACGAGTACGTCGGTGACGCTTGTATCTCTTCGTAGCCGACCTCGAAGACGACGGCGGGGGCGACCGTGACGGCCTGTCCGTCCTGGGACTGGACGTGGGGTTCGAGCAGTTCGGTCAGGTCTGCGAGCTCTTCGTCGGTGATGCCGGTGGCGACCTTGCCGATGGTCTCGAACTCGCCGGCGTCCTCGACTCGGACCGAGAGCTGGAACGTCCCCAGCAGTTCAGCGCGACGGCCCTCACCCCATTCCGCACCGGTGACGACGCAATCGAGCGTCTCCACGTCGGGCTTCCGTTTCAGCCAGTTCTGCCCACGCTTGCCCGGACTGTAGGTCGAGTCCGGAGCCTTCAGCATGATGCCCTCGTGCCCCGCGTCGAGCGCCTCGGCCTCGACGGCTGCGACCGTCTCGGGGTCGTCGGTCAGCGTCAGGTCACCGACGTTCGAGCTGAGAACCGACCGGAGACGGTCGTGTCGCTCGGTCAGCGGCGCGTCGAGCAGGTCCTCGCCGTCGGCGTGCAGGCAGTCGAACGCTCGGAGTTCGACGGTCACGTCCTCACGGGCCTTCGCCACGTCGTGCTTCCGGCGGAACCGGCGGAGCACCTGCTGGAACGGGAGCGGCTCTCCGTCGTCGCCGATGGCGACCACCTCGCCGTCGAGGATGGTTGGGGCGTCGCAGGCGGATTCGACGAACTCGACCACCTCGGGGAGCGCCGCGGTCACGTTCTCCATGTTGCGCGAGAACACCGAGACCGAGTCGCCGTCCCAGTGTACCTGGACCCGGGCACCGTCGAACTTCGTCTCGACTGCGGCCTCTTCCCAGGAATCGAGGGCGTCAGCGGCGGTCCCCGCCTGTGCGAGCATCGCCTGGACCGGCCGCCCGACGGTCAGCCGATGCTCGGCCAGTCCGGCCTCGCCATCGTCGCGGGCGGTCTCCGCCACGAGGCCGTAGTCGTTGGTCACCTGGACGGCTCGCTCGACCGCCTCGACCGGCACGTCGAACGCCTCGGCGATGGCGTCTCGCACCGCGCCTTCGCCGACCCCGATTCGCATCTCGGAGAGGACGAGGCGCGCGAGGAAGCGTGCCTCCTCCGGGCTGGACCGATTGAATAGCCCGAACAACAGGTCCAGTTTCGTGTCCTGGCTGCCGTCGCCCTCGGTGGCGGCGAGTGTCTCGAACGAGGCATAGAGCGAGTCGACGGTGAGGTCCTCGCTCCCGCCGGCACCAAACGCGGCGAGTCCTTGCTGCCCGCCGAAGTCGTAGCTGGCGGCGACCTCCCCGATCTCACCGAGGTCTGCGAGGCGCGCCTCGACGTCGTCCGAACGCACGTTCTGCCCCGCGGCACGTGCGATGGCGGCGTACACCGTGTTCGGTCCCACGTCGAGTTTCCGTTCGTCCCACGCCGGGAACACCCGGCCCTGGACGAAGCGCGCCACGACCGGCAGGTCCGCCCCGGCGTCCCGGAACAGGTCGCGGACGAGGGAGACGGTCTCCAGGTCCGCCGGCTCTGCTTCTATCTCGGCCGCGCGGGCGGCGAAGGCAGCGAACTCCATTGGCGGCATCTCTGCCTGACGCGAGTATAAACGACCCGACTTCGACGACCGTGCGAGGAGCGCCGAGCCGGGGATTCATACCGGAAGCCGCGGCCAGTTCCGGCGTGTCCTGACGACCATCGCCGGCAGGGCAGCGGTCGTGCGACACCGCCTGCCGGCGATTCGCCGTGGTGTCGCCTGTTCGCCCGAAGGTCGTCCACCCAGGACGAACCTAGCCTCGCTACCCGCGGGTTTGAAGGCCGCGCCAGCCCGATACCCGCTATATGCCGGACGATGACCTCGCCGCACGAGTCGAAGACGTGCTCGCTGTCGACCCCGAGGAGTTCCAGTCACAGGTCGACGCCGACGCCGAGACGATCAAGGAGGAACTGGCGGCAGGGACGTTCGACAACCCCCAGGCCATCCTCGGGTTCGAGTACGAGTTCTACGCGGTCTCCGAGAGCGACGGTGACATCCAGAGCGACACCGACGAGTGCGCCCTGACCCGGGTTCCGCGCCGACTCCTCGAGTTCATCGGCTTCGAGAAGGAGCTCGGGCTCCACAACGCGGAGATGACGACGAGCCCGCAGCCGTTCAACCGCCACGGCCTCCTCGCCCAGGAGCACGAGGTGCTCTCGCGCCTGCAGACCGCGCTCGACTGCACCCGCCCAGAAGGGATACGGCTGGTGAGCGATGGCCTCTGGACCATCCCGCCGGAGGGGGAGACCAGCCGCGAGTACCTCACCGACAGCGTCGAGGACCGCGGTGTTCGCATCGCGAGCAACATGAGCGACAGCGCTCGCTATCACGCGATGGCGAACACCGACCGGGGGACCGCAGCAGGGATGCGCCTGGACGCGCCACACATCGACCTCCAGGCCGACACCGTGTTCCCCGAGAGCCTCATCACCTCCATCCAGCCCCACTACCAGGTGCCGCACGCGGCCGACCTGCCGACGTACTTCCAGTACGCCATCCGTGTCGCCGGTCCGCTGCTCGCGCTGGGTGCCAACTCGCCTTTCTTCCCGCCGGACCTCTACGACGACGACGCGAGCGCCGAGGAGATTCTCGCGGATGGCTGGATGGAACACCGTATCAGCGTGTTCGAGACCGTGCTCAACGCCCGTGCCGACACGGTCGGGAAGGTCCGGTTCCCCCGCGACATCGACTCGGTCGAGCAGGCCGTCGACCGCATCGCCGAGGACGACACGTTCGTCCCGATGCCCGTCTCGGAATCCGACCGCTTCGACGACGCGTTCGCGCACTTCCGGACGAAACACGGCACGTACTGGCGATGGGTTCGCCCGGTGTTCGGCGGGCCGACGCGCTCGGCGGCGAACGCTCGCATCGAGTTCCGGCCCATCCCGGCCCAGCCCACGGTGACCGACTCGGTCGCCTTCCAGGCCGTCTTCGCCGGGTTGATGGACAGCCTGCCGCGGCTCGAACACCCGGTCCACGACCTCGACTGGGAGCTCGCCCACGACAACTTCTACCGGGCGATGCGCGACGGGCTCGACGCCGAGTTCACCTGGATAACCAACGACGGCAAGGAGACCAGCGACACGACCGCCATCTTCGCCGACCTGTTCGACCACGCCGAGGCCGGCCTGAAGAACCGCGGGCTGAGCGACGACGAGGCGGCGCACTACCTCTATCCCCTGCGGATGCGCGTCCGCCAGGAGACGACACCGGCGAGCTGGAAGCACGAGCGCGTCGCGAACGCGGTCGAGGATGGGGTCGACTTCGCAGACGCCGTCCACGCCACCCAGCGCGAGTACGTCGCCAACCAGCGGAAGACGTTGCTGGATGGGACGTTCGCCGACTGGCTACGTCAAGGCCGGAACTGATTATAGCCCCCACGCTGAAACGGGGTCACATGGTGACGTTCCTCTCCGGTGGCACCGGAACACCAAAGCTCCTAGACGGTGCCGCTGCCGCCTTCTCGCCGGACGAGACGACCGTTATCGCCAACACCGGGGACGACATCGAACTCGGCGGACTGTTCATCTGTCCCGATATCGACACGCTGGTGTTCCAGGGTGGTGGCATCCTCGACCGCGAGCGGTGGTGGGGGATCCGTGGCGACACGACACGAACGCACGACGCTCTCTACGACATCGCGAACGCGATGGGGCTGCCGGAGGGCCCACAGTTCCTTCCGGCGGACCAGCAGACGGCGGGCCGCGACATCGCCCGCTGGCGACGCTTCTCTGGCGTCGCCGAGTTCATGGAGATCGGCGACCGCGACCGCGCGGTCCACATCACACGGACCAGTCTGCTCGACGCTGGCCACACGCTCTCGGAGGTGACGAAACAGCTCGCGGAAGGGTTCGGCCTGAGCATCGATATCCTGCCCATGACCGACGACCCCGTCGCGAGCCTCATCCACACCGACGATGGCATGATGCACTTCCAGGAGTTCTGGGTCGCCCACGGGGCGGAACCCGACATCGAGAACGTCGAGTTCCGTGGCTCCTCGAAGGCCGACCCGGCACCCGGTGTCCTCGACGCACTGGACGATACCGTCGTCATCGGGCCCTCGAACCCGGTGACGAGTATCGGCCCGATGCTCTCGATTCCCGAGTTCGGGCAGGCCCTGAGCGAGACGACCGTCGTCGTCGTCTCGCCGTTCCTCGGTGACGAGGTGTTCTCCGGCCCGGCCGCGAAGCTGATGGAGGCCGTCGGTGGCGAACCGAGCACGTCCGGACTCAGTGTCGCGTATCCGTTCGCCGACGCGTTCGTCGTCGACGAGTCCGACGACGTCTCCTTCGACGTGCCGACCGAGTACACGGACATCCGCATCGACGACCGTCAGGACGCGGCCCGCGTCTGTCAGGCGGTCACCCGGGCCATCGACGCGGCCGAATGACCAGGGACATGACTGCTGTCGAGTTCACCCCGCGCGTCGCACTCGCCAGCCTGAGTGGCGAGGCCGACGCCGAGTGGGCACGCGCCGGCAGCGAGTACGCGGGGCTGGCATTCATGGGCGGTATCGCACTGGACGAGGACTCCCGGGACGCCGCCCGGAAGCTCGTCGCGCGCGACCGGAACGAGTTCCTGCCCGAGGACCCGTTCGCGTTCATCGACGCCCAGCTCACGGCGCTCGCGGACGTCCCGATTCAGGCAGCATTCAACGTCCGGAGCGCGACGGTCGGCCCAGTTCGGAAGGCAGCGGCGGTCTGTGCCGACCACGAGGCGATTCTGGAGGTGAACGCCCACTGCCGGCAGGACGAACTCTGTGCGGCGGGCTGTGGCGAATCCCTGCTCCGAGACACCGACCGGCTCTGTGAGTACGTCAGCACTGCGGCCGAAACCGGCGCGACAGTCAGCGTGAAGGTTCGCGCAGAAGTCCCCGGCGTCGACCTCGCCGAGACCGCGAGCCGACTGGAGTCCGCGGGCGCGACGATGCTCCACGTCGACGCGATGGACTCCGAATCGGTGATCCGCGACGTGGTCGACGCCTGTGACTGCGTCGTCGTCGCGAACAACGGCGTCCGGAACCGCGAGACTGTCCACGAGTACCTCGACTACGGCGCGGACGCGGTCAGCGTCGGCCGGCCGAGCGACGACCCGGTCGTGATGGAACGGGTTCGGGACGCGACCGAGGCGTGGTTCGCGGCGCGGCCCTGACTGGCGCTGTGGACTCGATGGCGATGCTGGCAGTGCGTTCTCCGGTGGCGCGTGATTCTTCACGGCGGACGGCCAACCGTCAGCCATGCGAACACCAGCACAGAACGCGGAACTCGCTCTCTTGCTGGAGGTGGCGGGGACCCCGAAGCCGGGGAACGTCGACCGGCATCGCGACTTCCCTGACCTCCGGTTCGAGCACTTCCTCGCGGGAGCCGTCGGCGCGAGCGAGGGGCTGGGAGCCGCCGCCGACGGCGCGCCGGTCGGCGAGGCGTTCGAGACGGCCGTCGCGGGGATGGCCGACCAGCGCGGTGGGAACACGCAGTTCGGCGCGCTGTTGCTGCTCCTTCCGCTGGTCCGTGCGGCGGGCGAGGGCGACCTCAGTCCCGACGGTGTCGCGTCGGTCGTCGAGTCGACCACGGTCGCCGACGCTGCCGGGTTCTACCGGGCGTTCGACCACGTCGACGTGTTCGTCGACGACCCGCCCGCTGACGCCGGCGACCTCGACGCACGCCGGGGAAGTGACGCGATTCCGGCAGTCGAGGAGCGGGAAGTGACGCTTGCGGACCTGATGGCGATGAGCGCCCCCGAGGACGACAACGCGGTCGAGTGGACCGACGGGTTCCCCCGGACGTTCGCCGTCGCCGACCAGATCGCGGACGGAGACGGACCAGTGCTTGACCGGATCGCCGACGCGTTCCTCACCCAGCTGGCCGACTACCCCGACTCGCTCGTTGCGAAACAGCACGGGAGAGCGGTCGCGGAGGAGGTCGCCTCGCGGGCCGCCGAACTGCGGGATGCTGGCGCTGAGTCGGCCGCCATCGACGCCTTCGGCGACGACCTTGTCGACCGGGGCGTGAACCCCGGCACGACCGCGGACATCGTCGCCGCGGGGACGTTCGTCGCGCTCGAACGCGACGAGGTGGTCGTGTGACTGACCAGGCGGGCGGCGTCGACTGGCCGGTCGACCTCCGCGGCGTCACCGAGTCCGTCGTCGCGACCGAGGGACCGAACGGCCGCTGGAACCTTGCGGCTCTCGGCCTGCATTCGGGTGACCCCGTCACTGCGAGGACGTGGGGCCGCACCCGGACTCGCATCAACTTCGACCGCCGGGGCGAGGCTGTCGTGCAGTTCACCCGCGACCCGGTCCACTTCACCGAGGCCGCGCTGAACGTCTTCGAGCTCGACGAGCCGGTGCTCGACAGCGCCGACGCCTGGGTCCGGGTCGACGTGGAACTCGTGACCACCGGGGACGACGGGACGACCGACTGGGCCGAGTGGGAACTCCATCCCATCGAGGCCGCGGTCGAGCGCGAATCCGTCGTCCCCATCAACCGGGCGTTCGGGGCCGTCATCGAGGCGACGGTCGCGGCCTCCCGGCTCGACGTGCCGACCTACGACAGCACGACGCTCCGCCAGCGACTCTCGTACTTCGAGGCCGTGGTCGACCGCTGCGGCGGCGAGCGCGAGCGCGAAGCGATGGACCGAATCGCGACACTCACGGACTGGAAGACACAGAACGAATCCTTTTAGGGGCCGACCGAAGAATCAGCGGGTATGGCAATCAAACCCGACTACGTCAAGAAGACGGGTGCAATCCTGCTCGAACGGTACCCGAAGGCGTTCACAACGGACTTCGAGACGAACAAGAAGAGCGTCTCCAAGCTCACGAACATCGAGTCCAAGGGCGTGCGAAACCGGATCGCCGGCTACGTCACGCGCAAGAAGGGCGCGACCGAACAGCAGTAACGCGGCTTCTGCAGCACTGACTGTCTTCTCCCCGGTGACTCACGTCCGAGAGCGGTTGCCGTAGCTGTCAGTCTGTTCGTTTCCGGGCGGATAGCGTCTGGCGAACTCGGGCCGCATCGATTCGGCACGACGGCCATCGACCGCTAGCCTGCCCCGACCCGAATCCCTTTCCGGGGGACGCTCGTCGCCCCTCGCATGAACGACCGACGACTCGGTTCGACGGACGCACAGGTCACAGAGATCGGCCTCGGCTGCTGGCAGATCGGCGGGGCCTGGGGCGACGTGTCCGAGGAAGACGGCAAGGCCGCGGTTCGCGCCGCGCTCGACGAGGGAATCACGTTCCTCGACACGGCCGACGTGTACGGCGACGGCCGAAGCGAGCGCCTCATCCGTGAGGTGCTCGACGAACGCGAGGAGGACCCCTTCGTGGCGACGAAGGCGGGCCGCCGACTCGACCCGCACACCGCGGACCGGTACAACCACGAGAACCTCGAACGCTTCGTGGACCGGAGCCGGGAAAACCTGGGCGTCGACACGCTCGACCTCGTCCAGTTGCACTGCCCGCCGACCGACGCGTACTACCAGCCCGAGACGTTCGCGGCCATGGACGCGCTGAAAGATGCGGGAAAAATCGACCACTACGGCGTCTCGGTCGAGCGCGTCGAGGAGGCGATGAAGGCCATCGAGTACCCCGGCGTCGAGACCGTCCAGATAATCTTCAACCCGTTCCGCCAGCGTCCTGCGGCGCGGTTCTTCGAGGCGGCCCAGCAGGAGGACGTCGGCGTCATCGTCCGGGTCCCGCTCGCCTCCGGGCTTCTCACCGGGAAGCTCGACGCCGACGCCGAGTTCCCGGAGAACGACCACCGGAACTTCAACCGCGAGGGAGAGGCGTTCGACATCGGCGAGACGTTCGCCGGCGTCCCGCTGGCCGCGGGGGTCGAGGCGGCCGAGCAACTGC
Organism: Haloarchaeobius sp. HME9146; assembly: GCF_025399835.1. Lineage (NCBI taxonomy): Archaea > Methanobacteriati > Methanobacteriota > Halobacteria > Halobacteriales > Halorubellaceae > Haloarchaeobius > Haloarchaeobius sp. HME9146. The sequence continues at coordinate 2,771,878 of NZ_JAODVR010000001.1, read as the reverse complement.
GGCCGGCGGTGCCGGAGAACGCGACGATGGCGCAGTTCGTGCTCCGGTGGATCCTCTCGTTCGACGCGGTGTCGACCGTGATTCCGGGGTCGACCTCGCCGGCGCACATCGCCGACAACGTCGCGGCGGCCAGCCTGCCGGCCCCGTCACCCGAGGACCGGCGACTGGTCGAGGACGTGTACGACGAGCGAGTCCGCGAGTACGTCCACCACCGCTGGTGAGAACGGCTCTGCAGGGGATGTAACTCGGGAGAACGAAGGTCGCAGTTCAGGACGGGACGCTCTTTCGGCTCACTCAGCGGGGTCGTCGGGAGCCGACTGTTCGTCGGCGGTATCGTGGTCGGTTTCGCCTTCTGAGTCCGTGTCTGCACCCGTTTCTGCCTTGGCTTCGCCGGCCACGTCCGTGGTCTCCTCGTCGGTGGTCTCCTCGCCGGTCGTCTCCTCACCGGCGGTTGCCGCATCGTCCGGCTCCGAGTCGACACCTTCTTCCAGGGCCTCTGCGGCCTCTTTCCGCTTGTCCAGCACCGCGGACGACACCGCGTTCGAGGCAGCGGCAGCGGCGACCGGGTTCCCTTTGACGCGGGCGCTCCGGACCACGGCCTCGGCGGCCTCCTTCGACCGTGCAGCCCGGGCAGCCCGGCGAACCTGCGCGAGTGAGACGAGGTGGGTCTCGGGTCCGGCGATGCCGATGGTCGCGTAGGAAGCACCGGAGAGGAGGAGTTCACGGCGGTGCATCGGGAACGAGCCCTCCTCGTCGGAGCCGTCCTCGGTCGTCCCGTCGGAAGTGAAGGGTGTGTCAGCCATGGGGATGCTCGTGACGAGCCGACTGCCCCGGGGCAGCAGGGCTCATCTGTCTACTGAACCTTCCGATGCAACGCCTATACCAGTTGCGGCTGGGTGTCGTGGGCGGGATTCCGGTGACGACCCCAGCAAACGCTGACCCCACCCGAAGGGTTTTGCTGCGGCGGGGTTTTCCCGTCTAACAATGACTGTCCGCGTTGGCGTCCTCGGCGCGACCGGTGCCGTAGGACAGCGACTCATCCAGCTTCTCGAACCGCACGACGACTTCGAAATCGCCGCACTCACGGCCAGCGAATCCAGCGCCGGAAAGACCTACCGCGAGGCCGCGAAGTGGCGCGTCGACTCCCCGATTCCGGAGAGCATCGCCGAACAGACCGTCACCGCGACCGACCCCGACGAGGTTCCCGACGACGTCGACCTCCTGTTCTCTTCGCTCCCCTCCTCGGTCGGCGAGGCCGTCGAGCCCGCCTTCTGTGAGGCCGGCTACGTCGTCTCCTCGAACTCCTCGAACGCCCGGATGGCCGAGGACGTCCCCCTCATCATCCCCGAGGTCAATGCTGACCACCTCGACATGCTGGAGGTCCAGCGCGAGGAGCGCGGCTGGGACGGCGCACTCGTGAAGAACCCGAACTGCTCGACCATCACCTTCGTGCCGACGCTCGCCGCGCTCGCGGACGCCGGCTACGAGCTCGAGACCGTCCACGTCTCGACCCTGCAGGCCGTCTCCGGCGCGGGCTACGACGGCGTCACCTCGATGGAGATCATCGACAACGCCATCCCGCACATCGGCGGCGAGGAGGACAAGCTGGAGACCGAGTCCCGCAAGCTGCTTGGCTCGTTCGACGGCGCGAGCTTCGAACTCGAGGGCTTCGACGTGGCCGCCTCGTGTAACCGCATCCCGACGCTGGACGGCCACCTGGAGAACGTCTTCGTCGGCACCGCCGAGGAACTCACGCCCGAGGACGCCGCCGAGGCCATGGAAGCGTACCCGAGCCTCGACCTGCCCTCCTCGCCCGAGCCGCTCATCCACGTCTTCGAGGAGCCCGAGCGGCCCCAGCCGCGCCTCGACCGCACCCTCGGCGGCGGCATGGCCGTGGCTGCTGGCGGCTTCAAGCAGACCGAACTCGGCCTGCAGTACAACTGCCTCTCCCACAACACCATCCGCGGCGCGGCCGGTGCGAGCGTCCTGAACGGCGAACTGCTGCTCTCGGAAGGCTACCTGTAGACCGGCTCTCGTCTCTCCTTCGCCCGGTTATCGCTCTTCGTTCGCCCGGTTATCGTTCGTGGACCCGCATCTCGATGGGCGAAGTCGGTCTGGTGGTGATGCTGGCGGCGAGGTCCAGCGACGGGTCGGAGACGAGTTCGAGGTGATACGCTTGCAGGATACGCGCCAGCACCAGCCGGGCCTCCATCATGGCGAAGCGGTCGCCGATACACCGGCGAGGCCCACCGCCGAACGGGAAGTAGGCGTATCGCGGTAGCTCGGCCTCGAACTCGTCGGTCCAGCGGTCGGGCCGGAACGCCATCGGGTCGTCGTAGTGCGCGGGGTCGCGGTGGACCGTCCACTGGGGCATCGAGATGGGCGACCCGGCCGGAACCCGGTAGCCGTCGAACACCACGTCCTCGGTGGGCTCCCGGATGATGGCGTGGACCGGCGGGTAGAGCCGCATCGACTCCTTCACGACGCGCTCGAGGTACGGCAGGTCCCCGAGGTCCGCCACGGTCGGGGTCGCGCCGTCCAGCGTGTCGTCGAGTTCCGTCACCAGTCGCTCCTCGATGTCGGGGTGCTGGGCGAGCACGAACAGGGTGAACGAGAGCGACAGCGCGGTCGTCTCGTGGCCGGCGAGGAACAGCGTCATCACCTCGTCGCGGAGCTGGTCGTCGCTCATCGTCCGGCCGTCCTCGTCCTCGGCCGCGAGGAGTGCTGAGATGACGTCGTCGCCGGGGTCCGCGCGGCGCTCCTCGATGATATCGTCGACGACGGCGTCGAGAATCGCCATGGCCTCGTCGAACCGTCGCTTGCCCGGGGTCGGAACCCAGTTGGGGACCATCGACGAGGAGAGCGATTCCGCGTAGCCCATCACCACGTCGAGCGCCTCGGCGACGACCTCGGTGCGGTCGCTCACGTCCACGCCGAACAGCGACCGGGCGACGATCTCGCCGGTCAGCGCCAGCATGTCCTCGTGGAGGTTCCGGACCTCGCCGGGGTTCCACGTCGCCAGCTCCTCCTCGGTCTCCTCGACCATGATGTCCGCGTAGTGGGTCAGGGCGTCGGGCCGGAAGGCGGGCTGGATGCGGTGGCGCTGTTTGCGCCACTGCTCACCCTCGCTGGTGAGCAGGCCCTGGCCGACCACCGGCGAGAGCAGGGTCTGGAAGATATCTCCCTTGATGAACTTCTCGTTCTCGTGGACGAGCACGCGCTCGATGTGCTCGGGGCCGGTCAGGAGGTAGAACGTCTCGGTGAGCACGTCGAAACTCGCCACCGGGCCGTAGGTCCGGGCGACCTTCGTCCGGAAGGTGAAGGGGTCGCGCTGGAAGTCGAGGGTACTGCCGAGGACGGGGAGACCGCGGGGACCCGGCGGCCGCCAGTCCGTCGTCTGCTGGGGCATGTCCCGTGTGTTGGTCCCCTCGGGTGAAGAATCGTCCGCCAGCGTCGCTACACCTGCACCTGGTTCTCCAGCCCCTCGTACTCGCCCGTCTCGGTGACGTGGCGGACGTTCGAGGCCACGATGTCGGCCAGTCGCTCGTAGTAGTGCGGCGTGTGTCCGGCGTTGTGCGGGGTTATCTGGACGTTGCCGAGGTTCCAGAGGTCGTGGTCCGCCGGCAGCGGTTCGGGGTCGGTCACGTCGAGTGACGCCCCGCGAATCCAGTTGCTCCGCAGGGCGTTGAGCAGCGCGTCGGTGTCGACGACCGGCCCGCGCGCGACGTTGACGACGACCGCGTTCGGCGGGAGCGTGACGAGTTCCGAGGTGCCGACGAGGCCCTCGGTCAGGTCGGTGAGGGGGCAGGCCAGCACGAGGTAGTCGGTGCGGGCGAGCGCGTCGTGGATGGCGTCCTCCTCGAACCCGATGACCTCGTCGGTCGGGCCGCCCTTCTCCGGCGAGTAGCGCACGCCGACCGTCTCGACGCCGAAGCCCTGTAGTCGCTTGGCGGTGGCCTGCCCGAGGGCGCCCAGCCCGACGATGGTGACGGTCGAACCCTTCAGTTCGTGGGTCTCGTAGCTGCGCCACTCCTTGCGGTCCTGCCGGCGGAAGCCCTCGTGGAACCGCCGCGAGAACGTCAGGATGGCCCCGAGGACGTGCTCGCCGATGTTCGGCCCGTGGACGCCCGAGGCGTTGGTGAGGGTGACGCCCAGCTCGTCGAGGCGGTTCCGTGGGAGGTGCCCGGTCCCGGCGTAGGCGCAGGCGAACAGCTGGAGGTTCTCGGCGCGGTCGAGCAACTCGTCGGTCAGCCACATCCCCGTCACGATTTCGGCGTCTTCGATGCTCTCGCGCTCCTGTTTCGGGGTGCGGGCGAGGGTGATGTCGTGGTCCGGCAGGCGGTCGCGGAGCGCCTCGGCGTACTGCTCGATGGGGATGCCGTGGGCGCCTTTTCGAAGTACCAGCACGTCTGGGGCGTCGCTCATGCGTGGCCGAACGAGGGCGCCCGGCTAACCGGTTACGGGATGGGGCGGGGTTTGCCGGAAGTTTCCGGGGGTGCCCCCCGGAACGAACCTGTTGGCTGCCAAATCGTTTATAGCAGACCACTCCTTTGGCATGGGTATGTTTCGCACCGCCAGACGAGCCATCACGGTCGTGAATCGACGGCCGGCGGTGCTTCTGGGTGGGTTCGGGCTGGCGGTGGCGCAGGGTCTCGCCGTCTTCGTCGGCTGGACCGTCGCCACCGCGCTCGGACTCCCGACCGCGCCGGGACTCGTGAGCGTCGACCTCGTCGGTAGCCTGGGCGCGCTCGCCGCCGGTATCGTGGCCGGCTCGGCGGTCTGGGCCCTGCTCGCGCCCGCCCCGCTCGCCGCCATCTACCACCTCGGCCGGGAGACGCTCGTCTACGGGACACGGGGGGACGACCTCCCCGGGGAGGCCCGCCACGCCGCGAGGGCAGTACGGACGTACTACGCCAAACTGCTCGCGGCCGCTGGCTGGCACCTCCTCGTCCTTCTCGCTGCGACCGTCCTCGCCTCCTTCGTCGTCTTCGGTCTCTTGCTCGTGGTCGTCACCCCCCTCCAGTTCCTCAGCTACCACACGCCGCTTTGGTTACCCTGGTTCGACCCCCTCGACTACGGCCTCGTCGCTATCCTGGTCGTCGCCGGGGCACACGTCACGGGTGGCCTGCCAGTCCGTTTCTTCGATACCGTCTCCCTGTTCGCCGCAGAGCACCCGAGCCGCGCCTGGGCGACCAGCCTGCGCTTCGCCATGGTCCGCCCCGGGAAGCTGGTCCGGTACGCGGTCGGCGTGTTCCCGCCGACTGCCGCGTTCGCGCTCGTGTTCTGGCTCACGGTCGAGGCGCTTCCGGGGCGGCTCGCCCTCCCGCTCGGAGGGTTCGTCTTCGTCGTGTTGGGCGGGTTCGTCGCGGCCTACACCCGCGCGTTCCACCTCGCGTTCTTCGAGTACACCGTCTCGCCGACGGTGTGTCGGCTCGCGCCTGCGGAGGTCGCGCCGGTCCGGTCGGTGACGGCCGACGAGTTGCCAGTCCTGACGGACAAGCCCCGGACCCTGGTGAAGGTACTCGTCTTCGTGTTGCTGGTGACGAGTGCGGGCGTGGTCCGCACCGCGGACGTGGGCGGCAGCGGTGACCCCGGCATCGAGACCTCGGCCACGCTGGCGGAACTGGACGGCTCGACGGGCGCAACCATGGAGGCTGCCGCCCCCGACACGAACGCGAAGCTCGGCGGTGACCAGCCCGAGGGCAACACTGGCCAGAGGACGGTGTCGGGCTGGCTCTGGGACCTGGCGCTGTACTGACCCGGCTACTGTCCCTCGAACTCTGCCTCCTCGTCGCCGAAGAACGCCGCGTAGCCACGCTCGTAGTCGTCCGAGTTGGCCAGCCGCGAGATGGCGTCCTTCTCGGCAGAGAGTTGTGCAGAGAGGGTTCGTTCGTCTGCCTTGTCCAGCAACCGCTTGATGGTCCCGTACGCCTTCGTCGGGCCGGTCGCGAGGTCGGTGGCGACCGCGTCCACGCGGTCCGGCCACTCGGCGTCCGCGACGACCTCGGTCGCGAGGCCGTCCTCGACCGCCTGCTCGGCCGGAATCGGCTCGTCCAGCAGGGCGATTTCGCGCGCCTTCCGGTAGCCAACCAGTCGCGGGAGGAACCACGTCGAGCCGCCGTCACCCGAGAGGCCGATGCGGGGGTAGGTGAACTCGAAGCGCGACTCCTCGTGGGCGAGCACCACGTCGGCCGCGAGCGCGAGACCGAGGCCGCCACCCGCGGCGACCCCGTTGACCGCGGTAATCGTCGGTTTGGGCGCGGTCGCCAGCGTCTCGACGGCGCCGTGGAGCTGGCCCGCGAGCGTGTCGAGGCGCTTCGAGTCGGACGAGTCGCCCTCGAAGGTCGTGAGGTCGGCGCCGGTACAGAACGCGGGGCCGGCACCGGTGAGGGTGATGCAGCGGACCGCGTTGTCGTCGGCGAGGGCGTCCGCGGCGTCACGGAGGTCCGCGGCCGTCTCGGGGGACAGCGAGTTGTACTTCTCCGGGCGGTCGATGACGATTCGGCCGACCCCGTCGGTCCGCTCGACGGCGACGTGCTCGTAATCACTCATGGTCCGGAGTGTGCAGGGCAGCGACAAAAAGCCGCCGAGGCGGTTCAGGGGCTTTATTAGGGACTGCCGAGAGGAAACGAGGTATGAAGCGCGTTGACGTGGCCATCGTCGGCGGCGGGCCGGCGGGCACATGTGCCGCCATGGAAGCGGCCTATCACGGTGCGGACGCCCTCGTCCTGGAGAAGGGCGTGCCGCGAGCCGACCGAGAGGGCCTCGGCCCAGACTCGACGGACGCGGCGGGGATGCTCGACTACTGGGTCGACATCATGGACTTCGACCCCGACGAGTTCCCCGAGGGCATCGTCCTGCAGGAACTCGACGCGGTCGACTTCGTCGGCCCGACCGAGACGACGACCCTCCGCAGCACCGGCATCGACTCCTCCTACGACCGGTTCGGGTACACCTTCCAGCGGGCCCGGATGGACGACTGGCTCCGCGAGCAGGCCGAGGAAGAGGGCGCGGCCTACGAGGTCGGTGTCTCGGTCAAGAGCGTCGACTCCGACCTCGATTCGGAGTACCGCCACACCGTCCACCTGGCCGACGGCGAGGACGTCGAGGCACGCTACCTCGTGCTGGCGGACGGCCCCCAGCGGACCGTCACCATCCCGACGCTCGACCAGTTCATGCCCGAGGGAAAGAGCGTCTCCGACGTGATGAGCCCGCCGACGGCGAACCACATCGCCTACCAGGAGCACCGCGAGGTGCCCGAGGAGGTGTTCGAGGAGACCCACCTCAAGTTCTGGTGGGGCTGGATGCCCGGCGAGACCGCCTACCCGTGGATCTTCCCGAACGACGGCAACGTCGCCCGCATCGGCCTGACGATGCCCATCGGGATGACCCTCGACGACGTCGAGGACCCCGACGGCTACCGTCTGCTCGAACCCGAGGACGAGTCGCTGCCCCGTGCCGGCGAGTACATCCGCCGCCTGCTGGAGATCGAGTACGGCGACGAGTACGACATCGAGGAGGACTTCCCCCTCGTCGAGGACCGCGGGAAGTCCGGTGGGACCGAGACGTACCCCATCTCCTCGACCAAGCCCATCGAGTCCCCGACCGGAGCCGGCATCGCGGTCGCCGGCGGGGCGATGGGCACCACCTCGGCGTTCCACGAGGGCGGCTACCACGTCGCCTGCCGAACCGGCAAGATCGCGGGCCGGCTCGCCGCCGTCGACTCGCTCGACCGGTACAACGAGGTCTGGCGCAACACCGTCGGTGACGAGCTCCTGCGTAACGTCACCTTCGCGGACATCGTCGCGGAGTACGGCCCCGACGACTGGGACCGTACCTTCGAGATGACGAACAAGCTCATCAGCGACGGGAGCGACGGCTCGCTCATCAAGAGCCGCCTCTCGGGTGGTCTCTCGGGCATGAAGCTGCTCGCGAAGTACAAGCGCACGAAGCGCTCGCTCCGCAAGAACGGCTACTTCAAGCTCACCGAAGACGACTACACCGTCTGAGTTCGACGGCTCCTTTTCCGGCAGTCACCGTCGGCTGACGACGTGTTTTTGTGCTGGCAGTCGAAGGCCCGGGTATGACCCGACCCGACGCCGAGACGGACCCGTTCCTCTCGTACCTCGGCACCTATCGGCTCCCCGACCGACTCGACCGCTCGGGGACCTCTGCGGCGGTCGTCGGCGGGGCGATGGCCGGCCTCGCCGCCGCCCACGCCCTGCGGACACTGAACTACGACGTGACCCTCTACGAGCGCCAGTCCTACGACGCAAAGCGCGTGAACTGTGGCGAGGCGATGACGAACGTCTCGATGCTCCCGATGGCGAAGACCAGGCAGAACGGCTTCGCGAACCACACGCCCGCCTTCGACGTCGAAGTGTTTACAGGCGACACCGATGACCGCCAGTTGGCTGGCAAGGGTCGGTTCCCCTCCGAGCACGGCTACGTCACCGACCGCAACCTCGTCGAGCGCACCTGGGCCGAACAACTAGCCGACCGGGGGGTCGACGTGGTCGAGAACCACGGCGTCACGAAGGCCGAGTTCGAGCAACTGCAGGAGGAGCACGATCTCGTGGTCGACGCAACCGGCCAGCCCTCGATGGCCAGCAAGGTCGAGGGAAAGACCGGCGAGTACGCCGGCGCGATGACCGCCCTCAACGCTGACGTGGAAGGTGACTTCTCGGACCTCTACCCCGACTCGCTCATCATCTTCGAGAACTATCTGGGCTACTCGTGGGCGTTCCCGAAGTCGAAGACGAGAGCCAACGTCGGTATCGGCTGGGCGCAGGACAAGAAGCCCGGCGACTACATGGAGGCCTTCGAGCGCGCCTGCGAGCGCAACGACTGGCCGGTCCCCACCCGCGAGCAGGCCAACGTCTACACCATCCCGCGTGGCCCCTCGCTCGACCCACGGCGGACCTACCTCCCCGAGAAGCGCGTGGTTCGGGTCGGCGACGCCGCCGGTATCGCGAACCGCTTCACCGGCAAGGGCATCTCCCAGGCCGTCGAGTCCTCGTACCTGATGGCGAAACTCGCCGCCGAGAACAAGCTCGTCGACTACCCGAACCACCTCTACAAGCGACTCCGGAACGAGTACCGCCTCGCCTACATCGTCCGCGGTGCCCTCGAAGACGGTCGCCCGGACCTCCTTGGTGGCGTCATGGACGCCGTCTCCGGCATCGACGTGGAAGAGGTCGACCGCAACCCGAAGAGGGCGTTCCTGCGCCTCGCCCGCCGCCCGAAACTGCTCGCCGGACTGCTCAAGAACGAGACGATGCGGACCCGGCTCTACCGCGCCTACACCGACGACTGGGAGTACAAGCACGTCCCCGGCGCGGTCTGAGCCGGTGCGATGTTACCGGGTCGACCTGCGTCGAGTCGCAAGACCTTACCCCGGTGGCCGGCTACTTCCGCGTGCGTGCCACAAGTCCCCGCTCCGAGCGGACCCATTTCGGCAGCGATGACGAAGCGGAGAACCCAGGTACGCGATATCGCTACCTGCTGGTCGCATCACGCGGCCCGCCGGACCGGCTTCTGTCGGTTCGGAATCCGACAGCACTGGCAGCGCTGTCCGCCCGGCACGAGGGTTTCCCGGTTGACGCGGCATGCCGCCAAGGGATGATACCGGTCGTTAGTGTTCCGGGCGACAACTCTGAATTCGCCAGCAGTTGCTTCGTTGTGGACGTATTCTCGTGACTTTAGTACTCACCCGTGTACGAGGTGTGTCTCTCACGACCGAATCCTTATGCGGGACGTCCTACTATCTCAGACCAACATGGCCAGTTCGACGCGAGATGGGGCCCCACACGAAGCAGAGATTCGTCTGTGGCGTGAGGACGACTGGTGGGTTGCGAAAGACGTTGAAACGGGTGTCACCACGCAAGGTCAGTCTCGGGAGGCCGCACTGGAAAACCTCGACGAGGCAGTCGCACTCCACAACGACGAGGTCGGAAGGCCACCGACCGACGAGGAACTCCGTGAGATGGGTATCGACCCCACGGACAATACGACAGGTGGGCAGGAGCCACCGGACGTGCTCGACTAATCGATGGGCAGGAGAACTTTTTCAGGGAGAGAAGTGGTGAAGGTCCTGGTCAACGTTGGTGGGTTCGAGTGGCGACGCACGACTGGAGACCACGCGCAACTGTACTACGAACATCCAACGAACGAAAGCGACAGGCGGCGAGTGACGGTTCCGTTGCACGATGAACTTCGAACGGGGACACTGCGCAGCATCGCCGAGAGCGCCGGAGCGAGAGATTTCGAGGAGTTCTGTGAGTGGCTCGACCGTAATTCGTAGTCTTCGTTCTCCCCCGGGGAACTATCTGGATGGGCCATGGTCTATCTACGGAGAATCTACTAGTAGTGTGTCGGTTGCTCGTGTTCCGGGCGACAACCCTTCTTTCCCCGATAGACATCGCTACAGCTTCGACGACACTGTCGACGAAGGACCCCGGCACGCATCCTTTCTCTGCGACGAAATCATCGCTTCGTGGTGAACGAACGGTCTACGGAGAGTCTCGAAAAAGGCATCTCTTCGTGTGGTCTGTGACGGCGAAACGGAACGCCGACCGAAGAGAGGTGAGGTTCGTCGGTCCAACTGGAGCCGGAACAGTTCACCGACGGTCCTCAAGGGAGAAGATGGACGGTCAGTCGTCCGCGACAGCCGTCGGAGCGGCTTTCGCCGGCTGCGCGTCGAGCTGTTCGGACACTGGCGTCCACTCCAGGTTCTCCTCGTAGTGGAACGCACGATGGCGCTGCGTCGGGTCGACGACGGTCATCGAGAACCAGTCGTTGTCCAGTAGCTGAGTTATCTCGCCGTGGTCGGCCAGAATCTCGGTGACACGCTCGACTGGTGCGTGGACGACCGTCGAGAGGCGGAGGGGCTGATGGTACAGTTCGTCGTCGGCAGCCATCAGCGACTGGAGCGGGAGCCCAGTCATCAGGTCGCCCCCGTTGCCCTGGTAGACGCCGACGTTCCCGACGGGGTTCTGGGTCACCTTCGACCCGCTCCCGTAGACGGCGTTGTCGACCGTCGAGAAGTAGTACTGCGTGTTGATCCACTGGGTGACGACCAGCGGACCCGCGAAGATGGCTTCGAGCGCGTCGCCGTCGGGGTCGTTCGACCAGTCGTACGAGTGGAGGAAGGCGCGGCCGTCGAGGTCGAGGTCGCTGGTCAGTTCACGGGGCCCGATGACGAAGCCGGCGTTGCCAGCCAGTCCCCATTCGGGACGCGTCTCGGCCCAGTCGGCGGCCCGGCGTTTCGTCTCGCTGACTCCCTCCGATTCGGCAGCGTCCATCGACGCTGCGCGTTCGGCAGCCGCGTTCTCGCGAGCGCTGGCGAGGTCAGCACGCAACTGCTCGATGTCGTCGGTGTGGCTCTCCGGGGCGTCGTGGTCGTACAGCTGGACCTCGTCGGTCGTCGTGTTGTGCTCGCCGGCGACGAAGACGGTGTCCTCGGGGATGTCGTGGCCGCGGTCGCGAAGTGCCGTTTTGACCTCGGGGTCGTTACAGATGGTCGCGAGTACGCGGGCGTTCGGACCGCCCGGATTGCCGGCACAGGCACCGCAGTCGAGGCTCGAATCGTACGGGTTGTTGGTCGTCTCACTGGCGTGGCCGGTGAAGACCACGAGACGGCTGAACTCGTCCCAGCCCATCAGTTCGAAGGCGGTGGCGGCGTACTCGACCTGCTCCTCGGTGGTCAGTCCGACCGGGAGATCGCCGGCATAGCTGTACTGGTGGTGGACGACCTGGTCACAGAACTCGTGGGAGTCGGGAACCGCGTCGTCGGCAGTGTCGAACAGGTCGGCGACGCGGCCAGGGACGAGCGTGCGGGCCGCGAGCGCCAGCCCGTACCCGCTGCCAGCGTTCTCCACGAAGCCGAAGGCGGTGGCGGGGTTCGATTTCAGCGTCTTGACGACCCCACCCGCGGCTTCGCGGATGCTCGACCAGCTGTCGTGGGTTGCCTGCGCCTCCCTGTCGGCTGGAAGTTCGGTAACGTGGTGCTGTGGCTCGAGAATCGGCGGACAGGCATCGACCGACACCTCGGTGTCGTATCCCTGGTACTCGATCGGGATGCCGAAGAAGCCGGCGTAGCCGTGGGTCTCGTAGTCGCCCGTGGCCTCGATGTGCCGGCGGATGACCTCCGAACGGGTGTCGATACAGAAGACCATCTGGGCGTCCGGGCGGCCTGCAGACTCGCGCTCGGCGAGGGACTGGCTCTCGTCGGCGACGCTCTCGACGAGTTCGGTCCGGTAGCTCGCCTCCCACGCGGTCAGGAACGCTTCCGCAAGTTCGTCGGCCGAGTTCGCGTCGGTGCTCTCGGGACCGGTCGAGGGTTCGATGTCGGCGTCGAAGGCCTCGAGCAGCGAGAGACGGACCGCGAGATAGCCCGCAAGCGTGACCGGGTGGGTCGACTGCCACTCGCCTTCCTTGTCGGCGCGCTGCTTGATGAAGCCGGCCCAGCCGGGGAGCGCGGCCAGTTGTTTCTCGAAGATGGGCACCCACTGGCTCTCCGGGTACGGTTCCAGCACTTCTTCGAGGGCGTCGAGTGGCGTCTCGGGCAGCGCTGGGGCGGCGCACTCGTCGGGGATGTCCCCGTCGTGTGCCGCGACGTCACGGAACGCGGTGTAGAACCCGGCCTCGCGGTTCGGCATCGGCCACTGCGCAGAGCCCTCGTCGAGGAAGGCCGACAGCCACTTCGTCAGCACGTGGTCGACCCGCTCGGTGGCGGTGTCAGGGGTATCCGACTTGGCGGTGGTGTCCATCCGCGCAAGCAGCGTCTCCGGCTCGTCCTCGAACCCGCGTGCTGCGAGCTCCGATTCGAGTATCTCGGGGTCGATCTGGCCGGCGTCGAGGGCTGCCTGGAACGCCGCAGGGCTCGGATAGCCGCGCCCACCCAGCAGGTGGCTCGCCTGGGTCACCGCCTCGCCGAACGGCAGGTCTTCGAACCCCGAGAGGGGGTTGGCCGTGACGAACGAGTGGAGCGGCCACACCGACCCGACGGTGGTCGCTGCTTTCTCGATGCTGTTCTGGATGGTGGTTTCAGTGTTCATTGTAGTCCTCCTTGGTGGTCAGCACGGTGCTGGATGGGGGTTGACTCGCGTTCACGAGCATTACGTAGAGACGCTGGCTGCGTTCGTGGACGCCGGTCTCCATGGCGACGTAGACGGCGAGGAAGACGACGGCCACGACGACGTGGAGTACGGTCAGGTCGGTCGGCGCGGTGACGACGGGAAGTCCGGTCAGGAGCTCGAGTATCGTCTCGTAGACGAGGGCGTAGACTGTGATTGCCGGGAGGAAGACCAGCGGGACCGCGCCGTAGCGGACCATCGCCGGGAGGGAGGCGTGCTGGACCACGCTACGGGCGGCGTGGAGCGTGGTGAGTACCACGAACAGGACGAGCAGGAGCCCGGTGTCGAGGCTCGTCCCCTTCCCCGTCAGCGCTGCGAACAGTGCGCCTCCGGCGATGCCGGTCAGGAGCGTGACGGCGACACCGGCCACGCTCGTCGTGTTCCGGGGTGTCCCCGTCGGGCTGGCGCGTTCGACCTGTGCGGCCGCGCCGAGGAACTGGTAGGCCTTGTAGAACCCGTGTAACACGAGATGGGTGATCGCAGCCCCGAAGAAGCCGAGGCCGGCCTGCAGTATCATGAATCCCATCTGGCCGACCGTCGAACAGGCCAGTTTGCTCTTGACGTCGGACTGGACTGATTTGAGGAGCTTCCCGAGTAACGCGCTGGCCGCGCCGACGCCGGCGACCAGGAACATGAGACCCGGGTCGGCGGTGATGACCGGCGCGAACCGGAGGAGCAGGATTCCGCCCGCGTTGACGAACCCGGCGTGCATCAGTGCCGACGCCGGCGTCGGTGCGGTCATCGAGGAGAGGAGCCAGGTGTGGAACGGGAAGAGGGCGGACTGGATCATCGCGGCGAGCACGAGGGTACACGCGGCGACGAGCCACAGCGGCCCCCCGAGCGTCTCCGAGGCCGTGGCGATGCCGGAGACGGTCGTCTCGCCGGTCGCCCACCACAGCGTCGTCAGCGCGACACCGAGGAGGGCGCTGCTGGCGAGGAAGTACCGACGGCCGACCGTCGCCGCCGCCTGTGCCTGTTTCCAGCCGTCGGCCGTACCGATGAGCTTCGCCATCAGCAGGCCCATCGCCAGCCACAGGAGAGCGAACAGGGCGATGTTGTCGGCCGCGACGAGTCCCATCACGACCAGGGTGAATCCGAACACGGTGCCGAAGAAGTCCGTCTCGTGGGCGCTACCCGCCATGTAGCGACGCGAGTAGCTGTGGACGATACCACTGAAGAAGGTGACGACCACCCACATCAGGACGGTCAGCCCGTCGATGGCGACCACGCCAGGAACCTCCCACGCACCACCGAACTGGGTTCGGGCGGCGAGTGCAGCGATGCTTGCGGCGAACAGCGACCACACGAGCCACGTGAGTGCGACGGGCACGAGCGGCGATTCGACCGTCGTGTCCGGGAGCGCTCCAATCGTCTTCTTCGAGGTTTGTCCTGACATCGTTGAGTCCATCGTACGACTCCGCCTGGCAACCGGGACGAACCGGGATACCAGTATCAGTCGTCTTCACCAGAACAGGGAACAGATTAACTATTAAATCTACCTATCTTCACAAATTGTTCGCATAATACCCGATTATAGAACGTTATGGTTTCACACACCGTGCGGGTGGGCCACTCGCCTCCGAGGTGAGAGAACAGCGTCGAGCCGGTTCCCGTTCGGTCACAGACGGTCCCTCACTGTTTGCGCGTCAGTACCAGCTCCGACGTTTGCGAACAGTTCGGTCACAGAACGCGACTATCTTACCGAATAGTTCGAAATCTGCGTGGGGACACCAGCTCGGTCTGGTCCGATACGTGGATACGGCGGTGCTCGCAGGAAGTGTTCTCGTCGGGCAATCGCCCGTTGCCCTCGCGCGCGGCCGGATGAGACGTCTTCGGTCAGCCGTCGTCTCTTCGTTCAGCCGTCGTCCCCTCGGTCAGCCCTCCTCCTCGTCGCGACCGCCGGAATCGAACTTGCCGAAGGGCGTCGTCTCGTGGCTCCGGACCAGGACTTCGTCGGTGACGTTGAGTCCCATGTCGAGCAGTTCCTGGGCCACGGGCGTGATGTCGCCGTCTGACTCACCAACGGCAGTCACGAGGAGGTTCTGTTCGCCGGTGACCAGCTCTTGAACCGACACGACGCCGTCGATCTTCAGTATCTCTGGGACGAGTTCACCCCGTCTGGGTATCGACGCGGTGCAATAGAGCATCATCCGAAGGGGATAGCCCGACTGCTGATAGTCGATGCTGGCGCTGTATCCTTTGATGATGCCCTCGGATTCGAGACGCGAGATTCGCTTGCGGACGGTACTGTCCGAGGTCCCGGTCCGCTCGGCGATATCTCCGGACGACATGTTCCGGGCATCTTCCTGCAGCGCATAGAGAATCGCTCTATCCACGTCGTCGATCTCCTTGTCGGCCATACCAGTGCGTCCGCGGCAAAGGTACTTTATTTGTAGGTTGCTCTGGTTCTCTCGTCCTGCGAATCTACTACTCGACTGTCGATTGCTCGTCTTCCGGGCGAGATTCCTGCCCCGACGAGCCGCGACATCAGGAGACGCGAGGCACTGACGGGGACCACGGAACGACATCATGCTTTTTCTCGGGTCGATGCAATATTCTAGCATCCGACGATGGTTTCGCTCCCAGAGCCGCTCCGCAGACTGAAACCGAGCCGCCGTATTCGACACGTCATCTACTACCTCACCGGGCTGGTGCTGGTCATCTTGCTATACACGGTTTCGTACAACTATGCGTTGGGACGGCTGGAGGGCGTCGACCAGTCCATCTTCGCGTCGTTCGAGTTCGTCATCCAGACGATGACGACCACCGGCTACGGGCAAGACTCGGACATCTGGAGCCACCCGATGATGTTCATGTTCGTCGCCATGATACAGATATCGGGTATCGCGACGGGATTTTTCACGCTCCGCCTCATCATCATCCCGCTGTTCACCAGTGCAGAGCTGAACCTCGACGACCGGCTCAGTTCCAAGAACGGCCACGTCATCATCTGTGAGTACCGCCGCGACTCGTCGGTTCTTCTGGACGAACTCAGGCAACTCGGTATCGATTACGTGCTCATCTCCTCTTCCAGAGAAGACGCCGAGGCGCTCTCGAACCAGGGCTATGCTGTGATCGACGGCTCCCCGCAGAACGCAAAGACGTTCGAACGGGCGAGTATCGACACCGCACGCGCCGTCATCACCGACGCCGGTGACGCGAACGTCAACACGATACTCACGGTGCGGTCGGTTCGGCCGGACGTCGATGTCATCGCACTCACCGACGACAGCTCGATGACGGAGATACTGCGCGACGTCGGTGCCGACACCGTGCTGTCCCCACACGGTGTGCTGGGCCATCGGCTCGCGGAGAAGGCCGTCGCCTCGTTCAGTTCCGAACTCAGGGACACCATCGAGATCGGCGGCGACACGAAACTGATGGAACTGCCGGTCTCGGAGTCGAGCGAACTGGTCGGGCGCAAGGTCAGAGAGACCAGGGTCAGAGAGCGAACGGGCGCGACCATCGTCGGAGCCTGGCTCGACGGCGAGTTACAGCTCCCGCCGAGCCCCGACGCGGTCATCCGTCCGAACACCGTCCTGCTGGTGTCGGGAGAGGAGCAGGCACTCAAGGAACTGAGCGAGTTCACCCGGCCCCCTCGCGCGTTCACCGAACACGAGCGGTTCATCCTCGTCGGGCTGGGTGAGGTTGG
The DNA here is from genome assembly GCF_025399835.1 of Haloarchaeobius sp. HME9146. Classification (NCBI taxonomy): domain Archaea; kingdom Methanobacteriati; phylum Methanobacteriota; class Halobacteria; order Halobacteriales; family Halorubellaceae; genus Haloarchaeobius; species Haloarchaeobius sp. HME9146. The sequence continues at coordinate 2,755,090 of NZ_JAODVR010000001.1, read as the reverse complement.
TCACGCCGCGAGGACGGTCATCCAAGAAGCGGGTGGGCAGGTCGTGACAATCGACGTCGAAGACAGACCCGAGGTGGACGTGGTGGGCGACGGTGGCTCGCGAGAGGCCCTGAAAGCGGCCGGCGTCGAGGACGCCGGTGCTATCGTCGTGGGTGTGCCCGACGATTCGATTGCCCTGCTGGCCACGGTGTTGGCGCAGTCGCTCAACCCCGACATCGAGGTGCTCGTCCGTGTGAGCGACGCGGACACCACGCCGAAGGCGTTCACCGCCGGTGCCGACTACGTCCTGTCGGTCCCCAGAGTGAGCGCCAGGATGGTCGCGAAGGAACTCCGGGGCGAGGACGTGCTGGCCCCGGCGAGCCAGATCCGTCTCGTCCGCGTGCCGACCACGCCGTTCGCCGGGTCGACGCTCGGGGAGTCCGGCATCTACGAGCAGACCGGCTGTCGCGTCATCGCCATCGAGGACGATGAGGGAGAGACGGTTGCCATCGACCCGCAGTGGGAGTTCACCGGCTCCGAGCGGATGACCATCGTCGGCTCCGACGAGGCCGTGCAGCGGTTCCTCAAGCGGTTCGATGTCTCGCCGACCGAGCAGCCCTGATACCCGGCTCGTCGATTCTGTGTCGAACGTTTATCGTGCACTAGACATATCCCGGCAGCGGTGGTAGAGAGAGCAATGACACGTCAACAACTGACGAACGGCCTCGCAGCCACCCTGGAACGCGGCGGCGTCGCGCTCGGAGTGCTCGACAACACCTACAGCCCGACACTCGTCGAGTTCTATGGGGAACTCGGCGTCGACTTCGCCTGGCTCGACCTCGAACACGGTGGACCGGACCCGTGGGACGCTGGGCGGATGGAGGACCTGCTGCGTGCCGCAGACCGAACGGACCTCGAACTGCTCGTTCGACTCCCCGGTACGGACCCGACACTGCTCCGGAAATCCCTGGACCTCGGGGTCCGGAACGTGTTCCTCCCACGCGTCGAGACCGCAGCAGAGGTCCGAGCGGCCGTCAAGTCCGCACGGTTCCGCTACGATGGGGCCCCCGGCGACCGGGGGCTCGGGGCACCGCGGGCCAGACGATGGGGACTCGGTGCCGACTACATCGACACGGAAGACTGCGAGACGATGGTCGGCGTCACCATCGAGACGGAAGAATCCGTCGAGAATCTCGACGAGATCCTTTCGGTCCCCGAACTGGGGTTCGTCTTCATCGGCCCCCTCGACCTCTCGGTCTCGCTCGGACATCCCGGAGAGATCGACCATCCGGCGGTCCAGGATGCGGTCGAGTCGATTCGCTCTCGGGCCATCGATGCAGGGGTTCCCGTTGGTGGCCTCGGCTTCGGGATGGACGACGTCAACCAGAAGGTGGCAGACGGGTACCAGCTGCTGAACCTGGGGAGTACCACCGGTGCGCTCGAGCAGGCTGTCACCGGCTGGTTCGACGCGTACGAGGGAGCGTCGGCACAAGAGTAGGGTGGTTGGAGGCAAAAGGACCCTCTCGGAAGGCGGAGAATCGGAGGAATCGGCAGGTACCGGACCATCCTGAGCGACAGGTGCCGACGGCGGTGGCAGTCCGCGCCGGCGAGAATCGGCACTGTGTTCGGCAGACAGGAGCCCGGCCACCCGTGGTAGTGTATGGCAGACGTTCGGGGCGGTGCGTTGCTCCCTGTCGGGTGATTACCTCACCCTCACTCTACCGTAAGCGCCCCCCAGCCATAACATACGCAGATTCTGGCACGTGACGAAACCACCGTGCGGGAACCGCGTAGAACGGCTTCGAGCAGATGACTCGTCACCGTCGCCCGGGAACCGGAGGCCGTTTCGCCGCGTGTCCCGTGACGCTCACAGAACCGGTGGCGTAATACGCCGGCCGCGGCCACTTCTTCGCAACCAATGGGGACGCGACTCACCGACGCCATCGAGGACTACCTGTTGCTGTGGATACTGCTGTCTGTCGCCGCCGGGCTCGCCGTCCCCGCGGTCGCCGTCGTGACCGAGGCCTCGACGCTCGTCCTCGCGGTGATGATCGGGAGCATCTCGTTGACGCTCTCGGTCGACCAGTTCCGGGGAATCGAGTCGCGAGCGCTCGGGGTCGTCCTCCTCGGGCACGTCCTGATGCCGTTCCTCGCGTTCGCCGTCGCCCACGCCCTCGGACTCTCGCCCGAGCTGACGGTCGGGTTCGTCATCCTCGGTGCGGTCACGCCGGAGCTCGTGACGCCGGTGATGACCGAACTCGCGGACGGAGACACGGCGCTCGCGACGACTGCACTGGTGGTCATCGGCGTCGGGAGCGTCGGGTTCATCCCTGCCGTGGTCGCCCTCCTCGCCGGCGGTATCGACGTGCCGACGCGCCCCATCGTGGAACAGCTGCTTCTGGCCGTGGTCGCACCGATGCTACTCGCCGTGGGTCTGCGGGCGTGGCGACCGGGCCGCGTCGGAGCCTACGACGAGTACTACCCCGCCGTCTCCGCGACGATGGTCGTCGTCATCATCGGTGGCGTGACCGCGGCGAACGCGGGCATCGTCCGGTCGAACCTGTCGCTGCTCGCCGGCGTGGGTGCGGGCGTCGTGGCCCTGAACGTGGTCGGGTACGGCGTCGGCTACCTGCTCGGCACGTGGTCGGCCCGGCCGACCCGTATCGCCTCGGTCCTCTCGGTCGGGATGCGCGATTTCGCCGTCGCCGCCGCACTGGTTATCGCGGCCGGCCTGCCGACCATCGCGTCGCTTCCGGCGGTCGCGTTCGGGGTGGTGGAGATGGCGACGAGCGCGGGGCTCGCGAAGTGGTTCCGTCGGGCGGAGTGAGTCCGCAGAGTGGTTCTTCTGCGGTCTGAATCGGAGAAACGAGGTGGTCAGTCAGTGGGTGGCAGACCCGTCCTGAGCGACAGTTGCCGGCGAGGGTGGCAGCCCCCGCCGGCGAGAATCGGCACTGGTTCGTGGCAGACAGGAAGTCGGCCCACCCGTGGTAGTGTATGGCAGACGTTCGGGGCGGTACGATGCTCCCTGTCGGGTGATTACCTCACCCTCACTCTACCGTAGGCACCGCCCAGCAATAGCATGTGAGGCTCCTGACTGGTGACGAAATCGCGAGGTGGGAACGACCGTCGAGCGGGGTCGTGACGGGCCGAGGGAATCCATCGAACCTCCGACACCATTTTTTCATCACGCCGGGAACCATCGTGTATGCCCTCCAGACGCCGCCGGCAGTTCCTCCAGTCTGCCGCCGCGGGAACCGTCGCGCTCGCAGGCTGTACCACGGTCCAGGAGCGTCTCGGCGACCTCCAGCGAAGTTCGCCGGAGCGACGGGTCGCTCCCGACTGGCAGCCCGCCCCCGGAACGTGGGCCGAGCGCGGGCACGGCCCCGCGAACACCAACCACAACCCGCATGCGACTCCGCCAGAGCGCGAGCCGGTGGTCGACTGGCGACGCGAGTTCGACTACTCTTCACGCGATGGCGGTTCGTTCGTCGTCGCTGAGGGTCGGGTGTTCGTCGAAACTGAGTACAAACTGCTCGCCCTCGACGCCAGTGACGGACAGGTCCTGTGGGAGCGCAGTGCCGGCGAAGCTGTGCAGCTGGCGTACGTCGATGGCCGACTCTACCAATTCAACCAAGACAATCCGGAATCGGACATCGTCGCCTGGTCACCAGACGGTGAGGAACAGTGGCGGACGACCATCCCGGACCAGATTCGAGACATCCACGAACAGCAAGGGTACGTGTTCGTCGCGGGTCGGAACCGGTACTGGACGCTCCACGCCGACACCGGGGCAATCGTCCGTGAACGTGACGACTGGGTTCGGAACATGGCGACGACAGGCGAGGGACTGTACGCAGCGGACGGGGGCATCCTGATCAGATACGAAGTCGACGGACGGACGCTGTCAGAACGCTGGCGGGCGAAAAGCGGCTACCCGGCCGTCTCGGGACACCCGGTGGTCGGGGAGGAACGAATCTACGTCCCGCAGCACAACTTCCTCGACGACGGCGAACCCGTCGTGGTGTACGACACGGCTGGGAAGAAACGAAGTGGCTTCGATGGTGACGGAACCTCGTATCTTACCCTAACCGGTGACGGCTCGATGGTCGTCCCGACGGAGCGTGACGGTGGTGGCCTCGTCGCGCGACGACCGGACGGCAGCCGACGGTGGCGGGCGGACGTGACGGGGCGAGCCGAGGCGATAGCCGCCGACGGGATGGTGTTTGGCGGGTTTCCACTGACCGCACTCGATGGCGAATCCGGGGAGCGTCTCTGGGAGCTGGACGTGGGCGGTCCGCGGCGGCTGGCGGCCGTAGATTCGACGCTGTACGTGCGAACCCACGACAGCATGCTCGTGCTGCGGGCCTGAGGTCGGAAACGAGGGGAGCGGGTCGGTTCGTCGGAGTCTACAGCCCGGCGACGTCCTCGATGGCGTCGGTCAGGGCCTTGATGGACTCGACGTCGTGTTCGCCCATGTGGCCGATACGGAACGTCTTCTCGCCCAGGGCTGAGCCGTAGCCGTTCGAGAAGACCATGTCGTACTTCTCGGAGACCTCCTCGATGGTCGCGGCGACGTCGATGCCCTGCGTGTTCTCGATGCAGGCCACCGTCTGGGACTCGTAGCCCTCCTCGGGGAACATGTCGAAGTGCTCGTACGCCCAGTCACGGGTGTACTCGGCCATCTCGCGGTGGCGCTCGCTGCGCCCCTCGTGGCCCTCTTCGAGCATGTGCTTCATCTGCTTGCGGTAGGCCAGCATGACCGGAATCGCGGGCGTCGAGTGCGTCTGGCCCTTGCGGTCGTAGTAGTCGATGCAGCGCTGGAAGCCGCCGTACCACGACGCCGAATCCTTCGAGACCTCGCGCTCGTAGGCGTCCTCGCTGACCGTACAGATGGCGAGCCCCGGCGGCATCGCGAAGGCCTTCTGCGAGGACGCAAAGAGCACGTCGATGTTGTGCTCGTCGATGTCGACGTAATCGCCACCCAGCGACGAGACCGCGTCGACGACGAAGTAGGTGTCCGGGTACTCGGCGATGAGGTCGCCGATCTCCTCGATGGGGTTGCGGACGCCGGTCGAACTCTCGTTCATCACCGTCGCGACGACGTCGTAGTGCTTGTCGCTGGATTCGAGTTCTGCGCGGATGTCCTCCGGCTTGATCGCCTGCCCCCACTCGTACTCGAGTCGGTCGACGTTCTTCCCCAGTCGCTCGGCGACGTTGGCGTGGCGCTCGCTGAAGCTCCCACAGGTCGGGACGAGGATGTTCTCGTCGACGAGGTTGAGCGTCGACGCCTCCCAGAACTCGGTGCCAGAGCCTGTGAGGATGATGACGTCGTTCTCGGTGCCGAGGAACTCCTTCGTGTCCTCGACGATGGTCGTGTAGAGGTCCGTCATCCGGTCCATGCGGTGGCCGAACATCGGTTCGCACATCGCGTCGATGACGTCCTCGCGCACCCCGGTCGGGCCCGGGATATACAGTGTCTTGTCCGGATAGTCGTCCGTGTATTCGCGTTTCTCGGTCACTGAACCACCTGAATACGAACCACTGCGTCGCGGGGTATGATGGTACTTGTGATACCGGTCCCATTGACGGGTCGGTTGGGCGAGAGCCGCCGATGGTCGACCCGGCAGTCCGGTCAGTAGAGACCCAGCGGGCGACAGGCGTCGAACCGGTCGTCTGCCAGGTAGACCGTGCCATCCTCGACTGCGACACCGATGGGTGCGAGGAACTCCCCTCGGCACGGGCCGCGGGTGCAGAAGCCGTCGTCGCAGTCGAACTGCGCGCCGTGTTTGTGACAGACGATTCGGCCGTTCGTGACGAGTGCGCCGAGGCCCCGGTCGAGTTTCACGTCGGGTTCGTGCGGACAGGAGTTCTCCCAGGCGATGACCGTCTCTCCCGCCCGGCAGAGGATGGCCTCGATGCGATACCCGGACGCCTCGACCTCGAAGCGCAATGTCCCGTTCGGGGGTATCTCGTCGAGTGTCGCGATTCGCAGATGTTCGAGTGCCGGGTCGGAACCGGTGTCGGTGCCCATGCAGATGTTTTTAGGTGGGCCTAAAAAAGCATTGTCGAGGGGTTCTGAGTACTCACCTGTTAGGGAGTATCGTGATGCACGACGGTCGCCTCGACTGCAGGTAATGAAGACAGTCCGCGCCGGCGTGGTCCTCCTCGTGCTCTGCATGCTGGCGGTGCCCGTGCTGGCACACGTGCCGAGTTTCCCCGTCGACAACACCAGTCCCGAGCGGGCGGTCGAGGTCCCGGACGCGGTCAAGTCGTGGTCGTTCTACGACCGGCTCGACGGGGGTGGCGCGAAGTACTACCGGTTCTCGCTGGACGCTGGCGAGCGACTCCAGGTGTCGACGTTCACGCCCCGGGACGGCGAGTTCACTCCCTCCATCGTCGTGATGAGTCCGTCGCTCGACGGGACCGAGGGCGTGCCGGCTGGGGTGACCGTCCCCGACGGGATGGGCGCTGTCGTGGTCGAAGGCGAGCGGCCTGCCCAACCTGGCTACGAGCCGTTCGCGCCGTCGGCCAACTACCAGACCGCCGAACTCTCCCGGCCGGTCGAGTCACAGACGACCTACCTCGTGGCCATCTACGAACCCGAGAACCGGAGCGGCCCGGCCGGTGTCGCCCTCGGCTACTCGGAGGAGTTCTCGCCGGTCGAGTACCTGACCGTCCCGTTCGACCTGGTCCAGACACACCTCTGGGAGGGGAAGCATCCGCTCGTCGTCCTCGGCCCGTTCATGCTCACGGTGCTGGTCGGACTGAACCTCGTCTGGGAACGGCGAGGCCGCGACTGGCGACAGACGCCGGCATTGTTGCTGCTGGCTGCTGCCGGCCTGCTCCTGGTCGGAACCGGCGTGAACACGCTCGTCCAGATGGGGCTCGCACTGTGGCACACCGGCCCGACCGCCGGGGCGGTGGTCACTGCCATCTTCGTCGTCGTCCCTGTGGTCTGCGGCCTCTGGGCGGTCCGACTCGCGCTTCGGACGGACGGGACGGTGGCCGTCGGAACCCGGCTCGGGCTCGCGGTCGCAGGTGTCCTGTCGCTGGTGACCTGGGGCGGGTTCATCGTCGGACCGGTGGTGTTGCTGGGGATGGCCCTCGCTCCGGAGCGACTGGTAGAGGCGTAAGACCGACACCGACGCGAGACCGACGCGACACCGCGACTGTGCAGTCGGCGGTGGTGTAGAATGGAGGCCGGGTAGGAAGTGGCAGACCCGTCCTGAGCGACAGTGGCCAGCGGCGGTGGCAGTCCGCGCCGACCGAGATCGGTACTGAACTTGGCAGACAGGAAGTCGGCCCACCCCGGGTAGTGTATGGCAGACGTTCGGGGCGGTACGTTGCTCCCTGTCGGGTGATTACCTCACCCTCACTCTACTGTAGGCCGCCTCCGGAGATAACACGTCCAGTTCCCGACCGGTGACGAAATCGCGAGATGGAAACCCGAAACCGGGTGCTGTCGTGGCGGACTCGCGTGCGACCCCGGCCCGGGGCGACCACGCCACTCAGGACAGCCACGAGCCGTCGGCCACGATACCGCCACGGTAGGTCCAGACCCTGCTGCGGCCGACCAGAACGCCTCCCTCGTCACCGGTCGTCAGCTCCGCCTCGCTGAGTTCGCCGTCGCGGTACGTCGCCCGGAGCTCGACCGTCGTGTCGACCTCGGCCTCGAAGCCGTCGTAGATGAACGCCGGGCACGGCTCCGGGCCGGTTCCCTCGCGGCGGAGTCGGATGTCCACCAGCTCCGCACTGTCCGCGCCGGTCCGGCGGGTCACCGACACACGTTCGAGCTCCTCGGGGGCGACGTCGACTGCTGCCTCTGCGAGAAGCGACGCGAAGGCGCGCGAGTCACGGAACCGTCGCTCGTATCGTCTCGCTTCGGCACCGTCGAGCGGGGCCTCCTCGACCATCTACCAGAGTATCGTCGAGGAGCCTGATGAGTGCTCTGGCAGAACGGGACCGGTTCGTGCGGGGCGGGCGGGAGTCGTACGCGGAGAGACGAGGGACGCGGAGACGCGGAGAACAGGAGGACTACCGGGGCTACGGACGGCGCTGTCGGGGCTACGCCCCCGGCTCGACGCCGTGACCGGGCCCGGCGGGGTCGATGGTCGGGTCGAACGCGGTGTCGGTGACGTCCTCGGCGAGCAGGAGGTTCCCGTCGAGGTCGACGTAGTCGAACGCACCGAGGCCGGCCACGAGGTGGGCACTCGTGTGGATGCCGACCGCGCTCTCCAGCATACAGCCGACCATCAGCTCCAGGTTCGCACCGCTCGCGATGTCGGCGATGGCCGCCGTCTCGAGCAGGCCGGACTTGCCCAGTTTGACGTTGACGACGTCGGCCGCGTCCTCGCGGACGACCCGGATGGCATCGGCGGGCGAGAAGACTGCCTCGTCGGCGGCGACCGGCACGGAGACGCTGTCTCTGACCCGGGCGAGCCCCGCGATGTCGTCCTTCGCGACCGGCTGTTCGAGGAGGGCGAGGTCGATGCCGCGCGCGGCGAGCCCGTCGACGAACCGCTCGGATTCGGCCGGGGTCCACCCCTGGTTCGCGTCCACCTTCAGCGTCGCCTCCGGGGCCGCCTCGTGGACGGCGACGACCCGTTCGAGGTCGGCGGCGACGGGCCCACCGGTCTTGACCTTGAGCTGGTCGAAGCCAGCCTCGGCCGCAGCCCCGGCCCGCTCGCCAGCCGTCTCGGGCGGCAGGATGGGTACCGTCAGGTCGGTCTCGACGGGAGTCGCGGTCCCGCCGAACAGCTCCGAGAGCGGAATCATCCGTTCGCGGCAGTACGCGTCGAGGATGGCCGTCTCGACGGCGAACAGGGCCGAGACGGCTCCCGGGAACGCGTCCCGGAGTTCGCGCACGAGTGACCGGTAGTTCCGCACGTCGCGACCTTCGAGGAGGGACGCGGTCGCCTGGGCCGTCGCGAGCGCGGCGCGCTGGGTCTCGCCGGTCACCGGGGGAAGCGGTGAGCCCTCGCCGTACCCCCGGACGCCGGAGTCGGTCTCGACCGTCACGAGCACGTTCCGGGCCTGTTCGCGCGTCCCGAGGCTTATCTCGAACGGCTCCCGGAGGGGCAGCTCGTGCGCGCTCGCGGTGAGGCTGGTGATGGTGGTCATAGCGAGTCACGGACCGCGGCGAGCAGTTGGCTCGGCCCGTCGGCCTCGTAGACGTTCGCGGCCGGCAGGTCGTACAGGTCGGCTGCCTCCCCGCCCTCGGCCCAGGTCGAGACGGCGGCGACGGGGGCATCCGAGAGCGCTTCGATGGCGCGTCGTTCCGCCTCGACGCCGGCGACCGACAGCCGTTCGAAGTGTGTCCGTCGCTCTCGAGTCGGGTCGTCGACCAGCACGACCGCGTCCGGGGCGGAACCCTGCAGAATCGAGAGCGTCACGCCCGAGTACGCGTGGTGTGTGAGGGCTGCCTGCCCTTCGACGAAGACGAACTCGTGGTCCGCTGCGATCGCACAGACGAGGTCCTCGACGACGCCGGCGGTGAAGTCCGCAGGGACGCGGTCGATGACGACCCCACGGTCCGCACCGATCATGATGCCGGTCTGCCCGGTCGCGACCCAGCCCGCGTCGAGGCCGGCCGCCCGTGCAGCCTGGTACAGTTCGAACGTCGTGGTTCGCTTGCCCACCGCGCAGTCGGTCCCCATCGTCAGGACGACGGTCGCCTCCACGTCGAGGGACCGGCCGTCGGCCACGCGCAGGTCGGACTCCGCGGGTGGTTTTCGCACGTCGAACAGCTCGACGCCACACTCGTCGGCGAGGTCCTGCCACTCCTCGTCCTCGCTGAGGAAGACGTGCAGCCCCGAGACCACGTCACAGCCCGCGCGCATCGCCTGCTGGATGTCCTCGACCCATGCTTCGGGGAGGGCACCGCCGGCGGGGGCGACGCCGATGACGAGCGCCGCTGCGTCGGGAGCCGTCTCCAGGGCGTCGGCCATGCTATCGACGACCGGGACGTCCGAAACGTCGTCCCTGTCGAGGACGCTGCCCGCGTCGGAGGCCGCACAGCTGGAGTCGATGACGGCCTGTGCGTCGAACAGCTCGCTGTGCATCACCACGCCGTTGGCGGTCTTCCCACCCGTCGTGCCGAGTTCGCCTTCCGCGAGGACGATGACGGGCGTCGCCGGGTCGAACGCCGAGTAGAGGTTCATATCCCGGAGTCTCACGGAGTCGACCAAAGTACCAGCACCAGACATGTCCGGTGGGGGGTGGACACCCGTGCGACGACCAGACATGTCCGGTGGTGGGTATTAGCACGATACTCGACCAGTACTCTGCGTAGCATACCCATGTCACAAGCTGACAATCAGAGTACGGCCGCGATATTCAAGCGGCTCGTGAGTGGACGGTTCGGAAAGATAGCCCTGCCGGCGATAATCCTGCAGTCGGTGCTCATCGGCGGTGGCTACGCCAGTGGCCGCGAGGTCGTCGCCTACGGCGCGAAGTACGGCTCGGCGGGCTGGTTGTCGATACTCGCCATCTTCGTCGGGTTCACCGTGATGGCCATGCTGACGTTCGAACTCGCCCGGACGTTCCGCGTGTACGAGTACAAGGGCTTCATCAAGCAGATAATCGGGCCGGCGTGGCCGTTGTTCGACGTCATCTTCCTCGCCATGGCGGTGCTCATCATCGCCATCATGGCGTCGGCCGCGGGGAACATCATGGAACAGACCATCGGCATCCCCTACCTCGGCGGCATCGTCGGTATCATCGGGCTGGTCGGCGTCCTGACGTACTTCGGTGCGGGGCTCATCGAGCGCTTCAAGATGGTCGGGACCGGCTTCCTCTACCTCGCGTACATCACGTTCGGCGTGGTCGTCCTGTCCCAGGTCTGGGGTGACGTCACCACGGTGTTCGCGAGCGCGAACACGTCGTACGTGGCCGACGCGGGGCTGGGGTCGGTCCTCTCCTCCGGCGCGCTGTACGTCGGCTACAACCTCGCGGTGTACCCGGCGGTCTTCTTCTGCCTGCACCGCCAGGAGACGCGCAAGGAGTCCATCGTCTCCGGCCTGCTCGCGGGCCTGTTGATGACGCTCCCGTTCACCCTGACGTACCTCGCACTGCTCGGGTTCTACCCGTCCGAGGCCGTCATGGGTGCCGAGGTGCCGTGGCTGGCGATGCTGGACCAGATCGGCAGTCCGGCCATCATCGCGCTCTACGGCGTCGTCATGGGCTGGACGCTCATCGAGACGAGCGTCGGCCTCATCCACGCCATCATCGACCGCGTCGACGAGAGCATCAACCAGCTGTCGACGGCGACGTTCGAGGACGCCGACGGCCTCACCCGGCTCCAGAGCGGCCTGCTCGGCGGCAGCATCCTCGTGCTCGCGACCATCCTCTCGCGGGTCGGCATCATCGCACTCGTCGCACAGGGATACACCATCATGGCGTACTTCTTCATCGCCCTGTTCGCCGTGCCCCTGCTGACCGTCGGCCTGTACCGTATCGTCAACCCGTCCGTGACCCTCCCGCTGCTGGACGTCCGGAACAACCGCCCCCAGCAAGAGAGGAATTAACACCGATAGTCAGCAACAGTACGAGGAGACACACATCATGGCACCCGATACACACGGCGAGCCGGCCGCGCGGGGCGACGCGCCTGCCGGCGGCTCGGCCCCGTCCGGCCAGGACGGCTACCAGCTCGTCCTCAAACTCGCGCATCCCGACTGCTGGATGCGAGAGGTGACGGCCGAGACGGACGCGCGGTTGCTCGTCAACGCGGTGTATCTGGTCGAGGGGCACGTGAAGACCCACGTGGTCGGCTACGGCGAGTCGACGGCGGCGCTGGACGACCTCGTCAGGGTGACCACCGATTCCGAGCACACCGATTCGGTGACCGAGATGTTCAACCAGCAGGAGTTCGGGAGCGACTCCGTGCTGTCGAACAAGGCGCGCCGGAGCCTGCTCGTGGAGTACGACCCCGACGACAGCATCCACGACGCGCTCGTCTCACGCGGATTCCTGCCACAGGAGCCCATCCGTATCCGTGACGGGTGGGAGTTCTGGACGGTGGCCGTCGACTACCCGCGCGAGAAGATCCAGGACCGACTGGACGCGGTGCGCGAGGAGAAGGACGCGGACATCGAGGTCCAGAAGATAACGAGCAGGAGCAGCGTCGACGCGCCGACGCTGGACGTCGAGACCCTCTCGGACCGCCAGCGCGAGGTGTTCGAGCTCGCCAGGGAACGTGGCTACTACGACCGGCCGCGGAACGTCTCGGGGAACGAGCTGGCCGCGGAGCTCGGCATCTCGAAGACGACGCTTCACGAGCACCTGCGGAAGGTCGAGGCCAAGCTGCTGGGCTCGAACTGACCGCCGCGACGAACCCAGCGGCTCTTCCATCCGCGTTCGAAAGAAACGGCGAGCGACACCTGTCGGCCTAGTCGTCCGAGACGCCGAGGTCAGCGTCGTTGTCGTACATCGAGAAGCGTGCGATGTCGACGTGCTCCGAGAGCACGTACGCGCCACCCACGAGCAGGATGAACCCGATGAGCAGCGCCGGGACGGCGGGGAGGCCGTAGCCGCTCCCGAGGAACAGGAGCGTCGCGATGCTCCCGGCGAGGACGGCGTACGGAATCTGCGTGTTGACGTGGTCGACGTGGTCGCTCGCGGCGAACATCGACGAGAGCACGGTCGTGTCCGAGATGGGCGAACAGTGGTCACCGAACAGCGCGCCCGTCAGGATGGCCCCGATGGCCGACGGGAGCGGTGCGCCGAGGTTGAACGCCAGCGGAATGGCGACCGGGAACAGGATGCCCATCGTCCCCCACGACGTGCCGATGGCGAACGAGATGAGCACCGAGGTGACGAACACGATGGCCGGCAGCATCGCGGCAGTGATGACGCCCTCGGAGATGCCGACGATGTACGGCCCGACACCCAGCGTCTGGGAGACGGCACCGATGGACCACGCGAGCGAGAGCACCGCGACCGGGAACATCACCATCTTGAAGCCCTCGAAGATGGCGTCGGAGACCGGTTCGAGCCCGATGCGGGCGTGCCCGACCAGGATAGCGAGGATGCTCCCCGAGGCCGCGAAGGCCGCCCACAGGATGGAGTCGGCCGTCGAGGCGTTCGAGATGGCGTCGACGAGTGCGGTGGTGAGGCCACTAACATTCCCGTTCGACAGCGGCGTGAGGACGCCACTGATGGTCAGCCCGCCGGTGAACAGCAGGCTGAAGCCGGTCATGAACACCAGCGTCACGATGGGGACCGCGAAGTACCACCAGCGCGGCTCGACGTGGTCGGGCGTCTCGATGTCGTCCTCCTGGGTCTCGATGAGCGGGTCCGCTCCGTCACGGAGGACCTTGCCGGTCTGTTCGGCCCGCTGTTCGGCGCGCTTCATCGGGCCGAACTCCCAGTCGGTCAGGATGACGACGAACACCAGCGCCATCGCCAGGATGCTGTAGAACCGGAACGGGAGGCTCTGGATGAACATCACGAACGGGTCGGCCTGGATGCCGAGGTTCTCGAACTGCTGGCGGATGAGCCCGACCTCGAAGCCGAGCCACGTCGAGACGACGGCGATGCTTGCCGTCGGCGAGGTCGTCGAGTCGAGGATGTACGCGAGCTTCTCGCGGCTTATCTCGAACTTGTCCGTGATGGGCCGCATCACGGAGCCCGTGATCATCGTCGACGCGTACGAGTCGACGAAGATGAGCATCCCCAGCATCGAGGTACCCAGCTCCGCCTGCTTGCGCGTCTGGATGCGCTCGGCGATGCGCGTCGCGAGCGCCGACATCCCGCCGGAGAGGAAGATCATCCCCAGCATCGCACCGACGAAGAATGTGAACAGCAGTAGTTTCATGTTCCACGTTGCGGTCACGTTGCTCACTACGAACTCCAGCGCACGGGCCGCTCCTGCGATCGGGTTGTAGCCGACCAGGATGGTTCCACCGAGCCAGATCCCCGAGAACAGCGACAGCAGCACCTGTCGCGTCTTGAGGGTCAGGCCGATGGCGACCAGCGCCGGCAGCAGACTGATTACGCCGTACGTTTCTCCAGGCATTGTCCGTCGGGTGCTTCCGGATTCCGATTGAAAAATGTAATGTTTCGACCCACCAAAACCAAACTTCTTGGACTTCTAACACGCAGATTCCTTCGAAATCACCAGTTCAGTTCGTTCCGGCAGCGTCCCCAGAATCGCCGGCATCTCGGGTCCACTTCTTCTCGACGGCCCCGTTCGCGAGCACGACCACGTCGCCGTCGTCCAGTTCGAGCCGTGACTTGCGCAGGCCGATGCTCCTGACCTCGCCGGTGATGCCGTCGGTCGTGACGCGGTAGCCGGGGTTGAAATCGGGGTCGCGCAGCAGGTAGACGCCGGCGACCGTGTCGGCGATCATCCCCGAGAGCGCGTAGGAGACACCGAGGGCGATGAAGCCGGTCGCGGTGCCGAGACTGGCCGCCACGTCGCCCATCCCGAGTATCTTCAGGAGCGCCAGTCCGGCGGCGAACCAGAGGAAGACCCCGATGACGGTCACGCCGAGGCTCACGATGAGGTCCTGTTCCTCCGGGTAGAGCGCGTCGAGGGCGCTGTGTGCCACTTTGAGCACTATCTTGATGCCGACGTACGAGAGTGTGAGGAAGACGAGCCCCATCACGAGACGAGGGAACGCGTCGAGTACCCCTTGCTGGAAGGTGGTGAGCGTCTCCTGGACGAGGTCGAGCAGGAAGTCGACTGGGCCGGCCATGGTCGGTGGATGACCGCCCCGGACAAAACGGTTTGGTGACACTACCTGCGGGCCGGGGCGACGAGGTCACTCCTCGTCAGGTTGGCCACCCAGCCGGCTGGCGAGTTCGTCTGCGACACCGGTCAGGTGCGCCGTCCCGAACAGGGCGACGAGGAACCCACCCAGGGTGTTGTAGGTGAGGTCGAGGACCGTGTCGTCGAGGCCGTACTGCGTGAGGATGCTCCCGCTCCCGAGGAGCTGGGCGACCACGCTGATGTAGAACTCGATGAGTTCCCACACCACGCCGAAGGCCATGACGAACACCAGCAGGTAGACGAACAGGAACCGCGATGGCAGGACGATGGCCTCGGTGTGCTCTTCGAGCGCTCGCGCCACGGCGTAGGCGACACCGGCGACCAGCGACGACGAGAGCGCGTGGGTCATGTGGTCCCACCACCAGGTCGAGCCATAGAGCGTCGCGAGGTCCGCGCCGGGAATCGGAAGCGTCCCCAGCGCGTGCAGGAACATCGCGACGGTGATCCACAGCACGAGCCCGACGCTCATCGTGAACTTGTAGTTGCGCTCGAGGAACGCCGGCAACATGGTTACGAGGAGCCCGACACCGGCGTTGATGGCGACGCCCCCGTTCCCCAGCCAGACCCCGACCGACAGGATGCCGAACATGACCGCCTGGAGGGCGTGGACCAGCGTGACCTGCCGTTCCGGGGTGAGTCCGACGCGACGGGCGACGCTCATACGGGTTCCACCTCCTCGAACGCCGGCGTCTTCGCGGGCTGCCGGAGCCGTCTCCGGAAGTACCACCGGAAGATCGCACCGCCGACGAGGCCGCCGAGCAGGGCCGCGGTGAAGATGTGCATGAGTTCCGTGTTCGTGTCGACGAAACTCGTTCCCAGGTACGCTGCCGAGGCGGCCGACCCGACCGCCCAGTAGCCGGCGAACGCGAGCGTCGTCAGCAGGGTGAACGCCACCGCGAACCCCGGCGTCATCCTGACACTCGTGACCAACTGGAGCGTCGAGACGAGCAACATCCCGAGGGCGGCGATACCGACCCCGGTGACGACGAGCTGGAAGAATCCCGGCTGGAGCACCCGGAGCAGTACCGGCGTCGATGCCAGTGCGAGCAGTGGCCACGGGACGGTCCGTGTCCACGACCCAGCGACGAGCGCGGGGACGAGGGCGATGAGCACCGCGGTCCCGGCGAGTAGCACGTCGACCATCCTGAACGAGAGCAGGCTGTACCCCGCGATGACCGCCAGGACGGCCGTCAGAACCCACGCGATGGCCGCGTTCACTCTGGCATCCGATACGAACCACTCTTCCGGTAGTTGTTGACCCATGATATGTTCCCCCGAGGACGTGACGACGACCGTGCGTGACAGTCTCTCACCATGCTGGACGGGATTGAGTCGAATAAGGATTTTTCGGGTCCACTGGGGAATCACCCGGCCGTCGCCCGCGCTCTGGTCAGCGGCCGAGGACGTGGTCACCGTCCTGAGGGTCCACTCGCGTACTTATCAGCGAAGCGCCCGTCTGACTAGGTACCATGGGACTGTTTCGGAAGTTCGGTCGACGCTTCGGGCGGCTCAGCGAGGAGGCCCGCGAAGCGAAGGAGGCGAACGCGACCTACCGCTGTAGCGAGTGCGAGGCGGGCTTCTACGAACACGAGGGGAAATGTCCGGAGTGTGGCGCGGCGGTCATCGTCGATCGGGATTCGTTCGACGATCCGGACGCGGACGACGAGTCCGCGGACGAGGGACCCACAGACGACGGGCCGACGCCTGACCCAGCCGAAACCGAGCAGCCCGAGTAAGCCCTCGGTCCGCGCCGGCCAACGTTTTTGAGCGCGTCCCGAGACGTGCCACCATGGTCGGTGGTGGCGACGAAGAGCGGCCGCTGGTTCACGAGTCCGTCGGCTTCGTCGCGGGGCTGGCGACGGTCATCCTCGGGTTGGGCGCGGGACTCGTCGCCGGGTTCCAGGTACTTCTCTGGTTCGTCCGGCTCTCGAACCGTCCCTGGCTACAGGGGACCGTCGATACACCGCTCGTCGTCCTCGGACTGGTCGCAGTGCTGGCCGTTGCTCTGGCCGTCTTTCTGGGTGTCATCTATCTCTGCTCGCACCTGTTCGAAGCGGTCGAGAAGCGGGTGGCCTGACCTACTCGGTCGGCCGGACCAGGATATGGGTCGCGAGCGACTCGGGGAGGCTCTCTCGTCCGGCGTCGCCGTCGACCGACACCGTGACCATCCCGAAGGGTGCGATCTCCTCGACCGTGAGCTGGGCAGCCGGTTCGATGCCGGCAGCGACCAGGTACGAGAGGGTCTCCTCGTCCTGTGTCGTGATGCGGGTCACCTCGACGCGGGTCGACTCCGCGACCTCGACGAGGGCGACGGCGTCCGTCTCGGCGCGGACCGCCAGCTCGGCGTCCGGAATCGGGTCGCCGTGCGGGTCGAATGCGGGATGGCCGAGTTTGCGGTCTATCTCCCGGCAGAGGCGGTCGCTGATGTGGTGTTCCAGCGCGTCCGCCTCGGCGTCGACCTCGCTGATGGCGAAGCCGAACTGTTCGGTCAACAGGGTCTCGACGAGCCGGTGTTTCCGGACGACCTCGAGGGCCGCCTGCTCACCAGCAGGGGTCAGGACGATGGGGCGATACGGCTCGCGGTCGATGAGCCCGCGCTCGGCGAGCGTGTCGAACATGCTCGTCACGGTCGGCTGGCTGACGCCGAGGCGGTCGGCGAGCGTCGAGTTCGACACCCGTCCCTCCGAGGCCCGTTCGAGGGCGTAGATGTGCCGGAGGTAGTCCTCCATGACCGTGGTCAGGGACCCGGTCTGGTCGTCGTCGTCCGGTGAATCCGGGCTGGCGGTCGCCATCTCAGTCGGAGGTGGGCTGGCTCTCGCCCGTCTCGATGCTACCGACCTCGGGGGCGGTGTCCTCGCGGGTACGAGCCTGTATCTTCCCGATGAAGACGCTGACGGTGTAGATACCGACGGCGACGAGGACGATGACGCCCCCGGCCGTGGCCTCGCCGTAGTAGGCCGCGCCGATGCCGAGCAGGACGGCTATCTCGGCCAGGACGACCGAGACGAGCAGCGATTCGGTGAAGCTGCGCGACACCTGGGCAGCCCCGGCGACCGGGACGACCAGCATCGCGGCGACGAGGATGACGCCCATTATCTGCATCGCGCCGACGACGACGAGGGCGGTCAGCATCACCATGACGCGGTTGTACCAGTTCACGTTGATGCCGGAGACGGCGGCGGCCGTCTCGTCGAAGGTGACGTAGAGGAGCTGGTTCCGGGTGAGCGCGACCACGCCCACGATGATGAGGAACAGCACCAGCAGGATGGCGGCGTTCTCGGCCGACACCGTCGAGAGGTTCCCGAACAGGTACTGGTTGATGCCCACCGCGAGCCCGCCGGCGTTGATGCTGATGAGCACCGTCCCCAGCGCGAAGCCGGTCGAGAGCACGATGGCCATCGACACGTCGTTGTACGCGCCGGTCGCCTCGGAGATGAGTTCGATGAGTAGCGCCGCGATGACCGCCACGACGACGGCCGTCAGGTACGGCGAGACGCCGAGGTTCAACACGGCGTTGAGGAACAGGCCGACGGCGACCCCGGCGAAGGCGGTGTGTGCCAGCGCGTCACCGATGAGCGCGAGCTGGCGGTGGACGAGGAACGTCCCGATGAGGGGAGCCATCACGCCGATGCAGAGCCCGACGAGGATGGCGCGGTGCATGAAGCCGTACTGGAGCAGCTCGATACCGGTCACGTCGTACAGCCCGTTCATCAGCGCGGTCCACAGCGAGAGGAACCAGTAGAACGGGGCGAGAACCGGGTCGAGGGGGCTGGAAGACTGGAGCGCCAGCCCTGCGAGCCCCGAGACGATGGCGGTCATCGTGAACCACCCAGGAACGTCGCCGCGGTCCCGAAGGCACGGCTGAGCGCATCACTCTGGACGAACTCCTCGGTCGGGCCGTCGAAGTATATCTCACGGTTGAGACAGACCACGCGCTCGGCGTGTTCGGTGACCGCGCTCAGGTCGTGCTCGATGAGGAGCACGGTGATTCCCTCCTCATTGAGCGACTCGAGCAGGTCGTAGAACGCGTCGACCGACTCGGCGTCGACCCCGACGGTCGGCTCGTCGAGCACGAGCAGGTCCGCCTCGCCGGCGAGCGCCCGGGCGATGAACGCCCGCTGGCGCTGGCCGCCGGAGAGCTTGGTGACGCGGCGGTTCGCGAAGCCGGTCATACCGACGGTCTCCAGCGCGCGGTCGACGATGGCCTCGTCCTCGGCGGAGAGGCGACCGAAGCCGACGTGGGGGAACCGCCCCATCCGGACGACCTCGCGCACCGTGATGGGCATCTCCTTCGAGGCACTGGCGTGCTGGGCGACGTAGCCGATACGTGCGCCGTCGTCGAAGTCGTGCGAGGGTTCGCCGAACAGCCGTGCCGTGCCAACGTCGGGCCGCAGCAGACCGAGCATGAGCTTCATCAGCGTCGACTTGCCCGAGCCGTTCGGGCCGACGACGGCGACGTACTCACCCTGGTCGATGCGCAGGGAGATGTCTTCGACCACGGGGGTCGCGGTGTACCCGAAGTTCACGTCCGAGAGTTCGACGACGACCTCGCCAGCGACCGTCGCGTCCTCGGTGGCGGGCGTCGTCGTGCTCATTTGAAGTTCCTCCACTCGTCGGCCCAGCCGTCAGGGCCGACCTCCTCGGGCGATTTGTTGCCGAGGACGACCTCGAACGTGGGCATATTGATGTTGTACGCGATCTCCTCGTAGCCCCAGTCGTTCCTGACCCACTCCTCGCGGACGCCCGCGTACGGGGTGACCGGGAAGAACGCCGTGACGGGCGTCTCCGCGACGAGCTGTTGTGCTGGTTTCAGGGTCTCGAACACGCCGGCCCCGATGTACTCGATGTCGAACTCCTCGATGGTCTCTTTCGCATCAGTGATGTCCGAGGGCTTCACGTCGCCACTTGCGGCGAGGTTGACGACCAGCGGACGCATCTCGACGCCGTAGCGGACGCCGATGTACTGGAAGGCGTTGTGCGCGGCCAGCTGGACGACCTTGCGGTCGGCGCGGTCGAAAATGTCCGCGTAGTCCGCGTCGATGCGGTCGAGCACGTCGGTCTTGTACGTCTCGGCGTTGTCGCGGAACGTCTCCTCGTGCTCGGGCGAGAGCTCGACGAGGCCCTCGGTGATGTTGTCGACCGACACCTTCGCGCGCTGGGGGTCGAGCCAGAAGTGCGGGTCCTTGCCGCGGCCCTCACCGACACCTTCCTCTTCGGGGTCGAGGCTTGCTGCCAGGTCGGTCAGTTCGACGCCTTCGCGGACGTTGATGAGCTGGGTGTCCACGTCGTCGTCTTTCAGCGTCTGGATGGCGCGGTCGGCCCACGGCTGGAAGTCCTTCCCGACGTGGATGAACGCGTCCGCCTCGATGATATCGCGGGTGACGCTCGCGTTGGGCTCCCAGCCGTGGCCGTGCAGGCCGGTCGGGATGAGATTCTTGACCGTGACGGGGGTGTCTTTCGCGAGCTTGCGCGCGAAGTCGAAGAAACTGAAGAAAGACGCGACTGCGACGGGGCCGTCCTCGGAGCTGCTCCCGGAGTCACCGTCGTCGTCGGAGCTGGTGCCGCCGGAGACACTGCCGAGACAGCCGGCGAGGGCGGTACCGAGAAGACCGGAGCCTGCCGCCAGTGCACGCCTGCGAGTTACTTTTCGTCCGCTACCGGAACCGAAGTTGCGTTCTGCCATTACTTGGCTTAGAGATACACTGCTATTTAGAAGTATTGCTCTAAATAACGGATTAGACTAATCTAATTCTTGGGCTGGAATCGGTTCTGGGCACCTGCTCTCCGACGGAACGCGGTCGTCGCCGGACAGATGGCACCCATACCACTTCGCCCCAAGACATTTGGACAGCCGCTTGCTGGACCCGGTATGGACGGGGAACGAGCGAGTACGCCGGTCGCGTCGCGACGGCGGCTCCTGCAATCGGTCGCGGGAGCCGGTGTGGCCTCGCTCGCCGGCTGTTCGCTCCTGGAACGAGAAGGGGACGGAACGGCGACGACAATCGAGGACGACCGCGCGCTGGAGCTGGCCGAGCGGTTCGCGCCGCGCGTGTCGTTCGACCGGTACGAGAAGTGGTTTCCGACGGACCCGCGCAGCTACGAGAGCGAACAGGACGGCGAGACCGTCGTCGACGGCTTCGACGCGTTCGACGGGTACACGAAACGGTTCGAAGAGGCGGGGGAACCGCCGGAACCGACCGTGTTCTACCACGCGGTCGAGTACGAGGAGTCGCCCCTGGCGGTCGTCCAGTTCTGGTTCTACTCGGTGTTCGACCAGTTCACGACGAACTTCCACTGGCACGACTGGGAGCTGCTGCAGGTGTTCGTCGATACCGACAGCGGCGACCCACAGCTGTTCGTCGCCAGTGCGCACTCGCGGAAGGTGCCGAACAACGAGCACCTGGACCCACAGGTCCGCCCGCGGATCCTCGCCGAACTGGGCTCGCACTCCAGCACGGTCTCGCTCAACGAGCGCCCGGAGAGCTTCCAGCGGTTGCCCGTCGGCGATGTCGCGGCCGACATCACGAACCGCTCCCTGGAAGGCCTCGCGACGCTGGCGGACATCCCCGTCGCGTACGGCCTCCCGCGGGACGAAGGGGGGAGACTGCCCTACGTCGTCCCGGAACTCGACGACGAACCCATCTACGAGCACGACCGACTCCCCTCGGTCGACAGCGACAGTCTCATCGACGAGGACCTCACCATCCGGTCGTTCGCGGAACTGTCGAGTCCGCCGTCGCTCCCCGCCCGCGAGCGTGGGCTCGCGATGGACTATGCGGGCACCGACGACGGGACCGCGGACGTGAAATACGACCTGCAGCCGACGACGGCGGTCGAGCACATCTCGGCGTTCACCGGCCCGCAGTTGAGCTTCGAGTTCGCCATCCCGCAGTTCGCCGAGGACGCGTTCGCGAGTCACATCACCACGTCCGGGGTTCCCTGGCAGCAGACACGGTACGACGACCCCGCCGCCGACATCTCGGAGCCGGCACACCGAGCGACCCTTGCGGACCGGTACGATGCCATCGGCCAACCGAGCCCGATCAACAGCGTGGTCGCCGCGGTCTCGCGGACGGTCTCCTCCGACGACGCGCCCGACGGGCAGGGCGTGACGACCGAGTCGACCTCGGCCGAGAACATCGCACTGCTCGAAAGCGAGCCCGAGGCCGTCCCGACGTTCCGGGGCATCGCGATGGTGCAGGACGTCCCGGCGGGCGACCACCGGCTCACCGTCAACGGGGCCGGCTTCGAACCGCACAGCGAGTCGGTGACAGTCACCGACGACGCGACACCCACGGCGGCCGGTGTCGAGGGCGAGATTCCCCTCGTCGCGAACGAGGACGCGGTGAAACTCCAGGTCGACGCCGAGGGGACCGACGCCACCCTGTCGCGCCTCGCGGTCGAGGACGACTTCGGCGGCCGGCTGTACGACGCCCCGATGGACGGCAGGGATGCGGTGTACGTCCACCGC
The DNA here is from genome assembly GCF_025399835.1 of Haloarchaeobius sp. HME9146. Lineage (NCBI taxonomy): Archaea > Methanobacteriati > Methanobacteriota > Halobacteria > Halobacteriales > Halorubellaceae > Haloarchaeobius > Haloarchaeobius sp. HME9146. Next base: position 2,732,867 of record NZ_JAODVR010000001.1, on the reverse strand, counting down.
GGCGGCGCGTACACCACGGAGGTCAGGGACACCGACGACGCGGTCGGGGCGTTCCGGGTCCGACCGGACGGCGGCGAGCAACCGATGACCATCGAGAAGCCCGACACGGGCAAGGCGTCCCTGGCGAGCTTCCTCGGCGATATCTCGCGTGAGACCGCGGCGGACGTGAAGACGGCGGCCGACGACGATGATGACACGGAGAATGGCAAGGCGAACGCCATCGACGGGCTGGTGAACGCGCTCGAGGCCGTCGCCGACTCGGCCGACCGGGCAGCCGAGCGCGCCGCCGCGGGCGACCGCGGGAACGCGGACAAGGCGCTGCAGGCGATCACCGACTCGCTCGAACGGGCGTCCGAACGGCTCTCGGAGGCGCGCGAGTCGCTCCCCGGGCCGGTCGGCGACGCGGCCGGTCGACGCCTCGACCAGGCGAACCAGCGGGCCGAGCAGGCGCTCGACGCCGACAAGCTCTGAGAACCGGCCCGCCGTTCCAAAACCACTTAGCACCGGGAACCCCTCCCGACTCACATGAACCGGGACCGCTTCGTCACGCTCTCGCTGGTCGCGTTCGGACTGGTGGTGACCAGTTTCATCGTCCTCGGGGTGAGCAGGATATTCCTCGGCTACCGCACCGCACAGCTCCTGTCGGCACCGATCGGTCTCGTCGGGTTCACGCTGGTCGTCGTCCTCTTCCTCGACGCGGTCAAGACCAGGGTCGTCGGCTCACGCGAGTAGCGAATCGGCTCGCAGGGGGCCGGTCCGTCACCCGTCGTGGAGTTCGAATCGCTCGCGACGGTACAGGTCGTTCTCGTCACTTGCCTCCTCGTCGAGTTCGTAGCCGTAGGCGAAGCTCCTGTCGTCCGGGTAGACGTGGAGCGAACAGCTCCGGACGGGGCTGTAAACGGCGTGGATGTCGTTCTCCCTGGGGTCGACCACCGCGGCCTCGCCGGGTTCGGTCACGTCGCAGTCGACGATGGAGAGCGTGTAGTGCTCCTCGTCGACCTGTTCGGCGGTCATATCGACGACGTGGAGGAGCCCGTCGACCAGCACCTCGAAGCACGGTCGCCCGTGGTGTTCGTGGGGAACGAGGCTGTAGCCCGGCGGCCACTCCATGAAGCGGATGACGTGGCGACCCGGCGCTCCTGCGACCTTCTCGCGGGTGTAGTGGTCCGAGTCCGCGGGTGCCGGTTCCACCCCGTCGAAGAACCCCGGCTCCGCGATGGCCGCCTGCAGGAGACCGGGTCCTTCCTCGACGAAGACGTCATCACCGCGGTCGAGGAGGGAACCAAGTCGGTCGTACACCTCGCGGACCTGTGCGTTCGGACCGGTCACGGTGTCCTGGCTCATGGCACGCGATACTCGACTGGCTACTAAAAGTGTATGCCCTCTCGTCGTAGCTACCGGCAACATTGTTCTATAAATCTTCGAGATGTCTGGAATCGTTCCAGTGCCTGTCGCAGACCAGGGTTTCAGACCTGCTCTATCGTAATATTGCCTCGAACTATGACGAACGCTCGATTCAACGTCCGGGACGGAAGAAACGGTTTTTCCCCGCCCGGCCGAAGCGTGGTGTATGAACGTGAACGCGGTGGCCGACCTCGGCCCCGATGCACGACGCGCCCTGTTCGAGCGCGACGCCGGTATCGACGAGATCCGTGGGGACGTCCGCGACATCGTCGAACGGGTCGCCGAGGAGGGCGACGTTGCGGTCCGGGAGTTCTCCGAGGAGTTCGACGGCGTGGCGGTCGGGAACCTGGAGGTGTCCGACGCGGCCGAGCGCGCCTACGAGGAACTGGACGACGAACTGTGTGAGACCATCGAGACGGCGGCGGCGAACGTCCGCGAGTTCCACGAGCGACAGGTGCCCGAGGACTGGCGCGACGAGTTCGGCGGGAACGGGACACGGGAACTCGGCCGGCGCTTCCGCCCGCTCCAGCGCGTCGGCGTGTATGCGCCCGGCGGGACCGCGGCGTACCCCTCCTCCGTCATCATGGGGGTCGTCCCGGCGAAGGTCGCGGGCGTCGACGAGGTCGTCGTCTGCACCCCGCCCGCCGAGGAGATGAATCCCGTCACGCTGGCGGCCATCCACGCTGCTGGCGCGGACGAGGTGTACTCGGTCGGCGGCGCGCAGGCGGTCGCCGCGATGGCCTACGGGACCGAATCCATCCCGGCGGTCCAGAAGGTCGTCGGACCCGGCAACCGCTGGGTCACGGCCGCGAAGGCCGAGGTTCAGGGCGACGTCGCCATCGACTTCCTCGCCGGCCCCTCCGAGGTGCTCGTCCTCGCCGACGAGACGGCCACGCCCGAGTACGTGGCAGCCGACCTGGTCGCCCAGGCCGAACACGACCCGAACGCCTCGGTCGTCTGTGTCACCGACGACGAAGACCTCGCTGCGGCGGTCGCCGAATCTGTCGAGGAACAGGCTGCCGAGCGCGAGCGCGAGGAGACCATCCGCGAGGCCCTCGACAACGACGCCTCGGGCGTGTTCGTCGCCCGGTCGATGAGCGAGGCCATCCTCTTCGCCGAGGAGTACGCCGCAGAGCACCTCTCCATCCAGGCGGACGACGACGAGGCACTCCTCGGGCGCATCACCAACGCCGGGAGCGTCTTCCTCGGTCCCTACACCCCGGTCGCGGCCGGTGACTACGCCTCCGGGACGAACCACGTCCTCCCGACCGGCGGCGGCGCGAAACTGCACGGTGGCCTCTCTGTCGACTCGTTCGTGCGCTCGACGACCGTCCAGCGGCTCGACCGCGACGGGCTCGACTCGCTCGCCGACACCATCACGACGCTCGCAGAAGCGGAAGGACTGGACGCCCACGCCGAGAGCGTCCGCAGGCGGTTCGACTAGTCGAGGTTCTCGGGCCGGAAGTCGGTGTCGACCCCGATACCACAGAGGGCGAGGGGTTCCCCGTCGTCGTCGGTGAGCAGCGTGGCGCTGATGCGTTTCGGAATCTTCTCGCCCGACTTCGTGAGTACCCGCGCCTCGTAGACGACGGTCTCGCCGTCGTGGACCCGCTGGATGACGGATTCTATCTTCTCGTGGTCCTCCTCGGCGAAGAAGGCCTCCGGTGGCAGTTCCCGCATCTCCTGTTCGGTGTAGCCCATCAGGTCCTTGAGCGTCTGGTTCCACCGCCACGCCGTCCCGTCCGGGTGCGAGACGTAGAAGGTGTCCGGGAGGGCGTCGAGGGCGGCGTCGAACAGTTCGCGTTCCTCCTTCAGTCGCTGTTCTGCCTCGTGTTGCTTGGTCACGTCACGGGTGTTGACGACGAACCCTTCGACCGCGGGGTCGTCACGCCGGTTCGTCGCGCGTGATTCGAGGACGCGCCAGCTCCCGTCACCGTGCTCGAACCGGTAGGTCGTCGATGGCCGGACGTCCGGGTCGTCGAGACATCGCTGGAACGCGAGTTCGACCGTCTCCCTGTCCTCGGGGTGGACGAACTCGAACGAGTTCCGGTCGAGGAGGACTTCTGGCCGATAGCCCAGTATCTGCTCTGCCGAGGGGCTGACGTACTCGAACACGCCCTCCTCGTCGAGAATCGCGACCGAGTCCGAGGAGTACTCGATGAGGGCCTGGTACCGCTCCCGGTTCCGACGGCGCTCACGCTCCGCTCGGTGCTTGTCGACCGCGTTCTCGATACGGTTCGCGAGGACGAGGTACCGGTCCGTCCCGCCGCCCTTCTGGAGGTACTCCGTCACGCCCGCCGAGATGGCTCGGCTGGCGATCTCCTCGCTCCCCTTGCCGGTGAACAGGATGAACGGGAGGTCCAGGTGTCGCTCCTGGACCGCCGAGAGGAACGTCAACCCGTCCATCCGGGGCATATCGTAGTCGCTGACGATACAGTCGAACCGCGTGTCAGCGTCGAGTTGTGACAGCGCCACCTCGACGTCGGGCTCCGTCTCGACGACGATGTCGTCGTGCTCGCGCTCTAGCATCGTCTTCGTCAGGTCGAGCAGCGCATCGTCGTCGTCGACATGCAATACGCGGATGGAGCGCGACATTCAATAGGTGGAATCACCGCCGGGATTTAGAGATGTCGGCAAATTCCCTGACATGTAATGGGAAGACGGCAACACAGTTAACATCCGTGGCACCGATAGTTCGTAGCATGAGTACGGGAACCGCAGACGGGGAGGTCGGCCCCCGTATCGAGGTGTCGGAACCGGCCGCCGAGGAAGCCCTCTCGCTGCTCGAGGGAGAGGGGTTGGACACCGACGTCTCGGGACTTCGGCTGTTCGTCCAGCAGGGTGGCTGCGCCGGCCTCTCGTACGGAATGCGATTCGACGACGAACCGGAACCGGACGACACCATCTTCGAGCACCACGGCTTGCGTGTCTTCGTCGACCCGGCCAGCCTGAAGTACATCGAGGGGAGCGTGCTCGACTACGAGGGCGGCCTGCAGGGCGCTGGCTTCCACGTCGAGAACCCGAACGTCGTCAGCGAGTGCGGCTGTGGTGAATCGTTCCGGACGTAACGACGGCCGCTTTTTTGACGAATCGCTGTCTTCCTGACGTGTTTGGAGTGACGACCACGTCCCCGACCCAGCAGTGGGAGTGTCGGGTCGTGGACGTGTGGTCGCCGGGCTTCTGCCGTGAGACAACGGTAGAACAGACGAACGGCACGGACCGGTGAGAAGGGCGTGAAACGCACGCCCCGCGTCTGGCCAGGCGCGGGGCGCTGTAGACTCGCTCGTCGCTTACTCTTCGAGCTTGAAGGCCACCTCCACTTCGGCCTGGTATTCTCGATTCTCCGCCGAGGCGATCTCGACGCCGAGTTCCTGTACCTCGATCCAGTGGACGTTGTTGAGTGTGTCCTGTGCGCGGTCGATGGCGTCGTCGGCAGCGGCTTCGAAGCTCTCCGAACTCGTGCCGATGAGTGTTATCTTCTTGAATACCATTCGTGTGCTACCACTCACCATGGTAACTTAAAGCTAGCCGCGTCGTCGGTCGGTTTTTCGGTGTCAGAGACGACCGGTCGGACCCTCAGAACGCTGAAACTCTGACCGACAGGCCCGCTCACCGACCGACGACGGTGACCGAGTCGCTACCGGCGAGGCCGTGATGGCCGGATTCGTCCAGCTCCCACCGCAGCTGTGCCGTCTCGTCGTCGTGGTCGAACCCGGCGTCACCCGCGCGGGAGAACAACAGCAGGTCGTCGTTGCCGTCACCGGTCAGGTCGTGCCCTGCTCGAATCGGGTGCGAATTGCGCCGACCACGTCCGTCAGGTACGCCTGCCCCCAGATGGCAACGATGAGACCGCCGAGGGTATTGAACAGGAGGTCTCGCATGGTGTCTTCGACGCCGAACTGCGTGAGGACCGCCTTCGACCCCATCACGTCTCCGAGCATCCCCAGCGCGAACTCGACGACCTCCCAGATGACCCCGAAGGCGATGACGAACGAGAGGATGAACACGAAGGTAAAGCGGGGCGGGAGGTAGATGTCCTCACGGTGTTCGTCGAGCGCCCGGACCGTCGCGTAGCCGGCGGCCGCGACGATCGAGGACGACAGCGCGTGGGTCATGTGGTCCCACCAGGAGGTGGCGACGTAGAGGTTCTTCGACATGCCGGGCAACCCGGCGGTCCCGAGCGCGTGCAGGAACACGGCCGAGGTTATCCAGAGCGTCAACCCGGCGTCCATCGGGATGCCGTAGTCGCGTTCGAGCAGCGCCGGCAGTTGCAACACGATGATACCGAGGCCAGCGTTGACGACGACGCCCGGGCTCGGCTGGTACAGGCCAACGAAGAAGAGCCCGACGAGACCGATCTCCATGGCGCGGCTCAACCGGTGCTGGGTGCGCTCCGAGATGCCGAGGTAGTCGCGGATTCTCATTCGTCGGCCACCTCGTCGGCGAGTTCGTTCAGCCGGTCGTGGGTGACCTCCTCGGCGGCTTCGAGCGCCCGACGGGCGACCTGTCGCCGCCGCCGGAAGTACAGCTCGAACGTGATGCCAGCCCCCAGTCCGGCGATGGTCGAGTAGACGAACTCCCACATCAGCAGGTCGAGGTCGTCGGGGCCCTCGTAGAACCCCGTCCCGAGGTAGATGTGTGACACCCACCGGATGATGGCCCAGACGCCCGCCGCGGCGAGCGTCATCACGACGACCGTGAGGATGGCGAAGCCGACGGTCATCCGGACCGATGTGAACACGTGCAGTTCGACCGCGACGATGAGTGCGACCGCCGCGACCGCGAGGTAGGTCGCCAGTGCGCTCGACAGGGCGTTCGTGGCGAAGACGCGACCGATGATGGGGAGCGCCGCGAGGGCGAGGACTTCCCACGGGAGCATCACGCGGGGTGACCGGAACGCGACCGGTGGGACGAGTGCGAGTGCCGTGACGCCCGCGGCGAACGCTGCCCACACGCGCATCCCGAAGAGTGCCTCCTCGACGGCGGTCAGGGCGACGAGGAGGACGAGCGCCCACGCGAGCACGGCGTTGAGCCGATGTTCTTCGAACAGCCGACCGAGGTCCTGCGCCGACATACAGGGGGGTTGGCACCCGCTCCGTAAAAAAGGCTACCCGATGTAGACACCGAGCGAGCCGAGCGTCGCCAGCGAGTAGAGCACGGCGTACGCCGCGAGGGCGAGCGTGACCGCGGCGAGCCCGGTCAGGAACGCAGAGAACAGCCGCGCGGCGTCCCACTCGCGCTGCAACCGCCGGAGCGACCGGAGCAACCGGGCGCGGAACACGTCGGGGGCAGCCGCCACGGTCCCGACCGCGAGGATGCTGAAGACGAAGTGGTAGGAGACGTCGAGCGTCGGCGGTGGGATGAGGAACGCGACGCCACCGTACGCGACCCCGGCGAGGGCCCGGACGTCGAACGTCGGTCGGAACTCGTCGGAGGCGTCGAGGACCACCCAGACCGCGAGCCAGACGGTCAGGAGTTCGAGGGCGAACGCGCCGAGCAGGTGCAGGGTCGGGTCGGGCGCGAGGGTGACGATGTCGGCGAACAGTACGGTGTCGAGGGGCCACAGCATCGCGGGTGGCTCGCCCGTGAACAGGTCGCCCCACGGGTGGCTGGCGAGACCGAATAGCGCCAGCGCGAACGTCTCTCTCGCGCGGAGGGCAGTGCGCCACCAGACCGCCAGCGCGACGCCGACGCCCATGAGGGCGAACGCGCCCATCACGACGAACCCGAGGAGTCCGTGCTTGACGGTAGCGACGAGGATGAGCGTGCCGAGGAGGAACGTCCCCGCGAGCCGCGCGTGCTGTACCCAGCGCCCCCTGACGGTCCAGAGGGCGAAGCCGACGGCGGCGAAGGGCGCGACGACGAGCGAGTGTGTCATCGCGCGGTGGACGACCGTGCTCGCGGACCAGAACGCGTTCGTGACGGCGAACACGCCGGTGAAGTCCGCGTGGGCGACGCCGACGATGGCGTACACCATGTCGGCGTCGGGGACGGCCGCGAACGCGCCGGCGACTGTGCCCGCGAGTAGCGCACGCTCGCGGTCGACGCCCACGGCACGCCCGAGGAGGGCGACGAGGGCGAACGCCAGCAGCGCGTGGCCGACCATCATAACTACTGATGGTATGACAGGGGACCGGATAAGTTAGTCGCCGAAACCTGGGTAGTGCTACCGTGACCCGGGGCGGTTCGGCAGGGCTTCGGCCAACTTCTCGACCGGGTGCGGCGGTTCCTCGCTCCCGGGTCGGTCGCCGAGCTGGGTGCGACAGGACGCGCCGGGCGCGACCGGCGTCCCCGCGGCTGCGTCGACCTGGTCGAACAGGATTCGCCCGATGGCCTGCGAGAGGTCGTAGTGTTCTGCCCCGTAACCGAAGCTCCCGGCCATGCCGCAACAGCCGGAGTCCAGCGCCTCGACATCGTAGCCAGCCCGCCGGAGGACGCCGACGGCGTGGTGGTCCCGACCGATGGCCTTCTGGTTACAGTGGCCGTGGTAGACGAGGGGTTCGTCAGGCGCGTCGAAGTCGATGCGCTCGTCGAGGCGGTGCTGGTCGAGGAAGCCACAGACTCCCGCGGTGGCGGCCATCACGGCGTCGCGCTCGGCACTCCGGGGAAGCAGGTCGCCGTACTCGTCCTGCACCATCACGGCGTCCGCCGGTTCGATGAAGACGACGTGCCAGTCGTCGTCGACGCGGGACGCGACGTGGTCGACGAACTCGGCGGCCCGCGTTCGAGCCTCGTCGAGGAACCCGAGGGAGTACGCGGGGCGGCCACTCGGTCCGAGGTCGGCCGGAACGTCGACGTGGACCTGGGCGGCTTCGAGGACCTCGACGGCGGCTTTCCCGACTGCTGGGTCGGTGTAGTTCGTGTACGTGTCGGGGACGAGGACGACGCGGTGCTCGGCGTCGGCTTCCGGAACCGCGGGGCCGCGCGACGCGAACCAGTCCGTGAAGCTCTCGCGCTGGAACGTCGGCAGTTCTCGCTCGGGGGCGATGTTCGCGACCTTCTCGGCGACGGCGCGGGACCCGGGGACCTTCGTGGCCCAGTTCGAGACCGGCGCGAGGGCGCTCCCAAGGGACGCCAACCGGTCGATGTCACGGAAGAGCCGGTCGCGCAGGCTCGCGCCCTCGCGCTGGTGGTGCTGGTGTTTCACCTCGGCCTTGAGCTTGGCGAGGTCGACCCCGGTCGGGCAGTCGCTGGCACAGCCCTTGCAGCCGACACAGAGGTCCAGCACCTCGGACTGGAAGCGCTCGGAGTGAATCTCGTCCTCGTCGAGTTCGCCCGAGATGGCCGCCCGGAGCATGTTCGCCCGACCGCGGGTCGACTGGATCTCCTCCTGGCTGGCACGGTAGGTCGGACACATCGTCCCCGAGCCCTCCTGTCGACAGGTGCCACAGCCGTTGCACAGTTCGACGAGGTGGCCGAAGCCGCCCTCGTCGTCGAAATCGAGGGTGGTCTGCGGTTCGACCGTCTGGTAGGCCGGGCCGTAGCGGAGGTTCTCGCGCATGTCCGCGCCGATAGCCCGGTCGCTGACTGGCCCGTGGTCCTCGGGTGAGTCGCGGTAGACGACGTTGCCCGGGTGGCACAGCCACTCCGGGTCGAAGGCGGTCTTGACGCGCTTGAAGGCGTCCCAGAGCTCGTCGCCGTACATCTTCGGGGTGAACTCGGTCCGGGCCATCCCGTCGCCGTGTTCGCCCGAGAACGAGCCGTGGTACTCGAGCACCAGGTCGGTCACGTCCTCGGCGATGGCGTGCATCGTCTCGATTCCGTCCCCGGACTTGAGGTTCAGGATGGGTCGGATGTGCAGGGTGCCGACGCCAGCGTGCGCGAAGTAGGCGGCCGAAGTGCCGTGTTTCTCCAGTATGGCCTCGAACTCCTGGACGTACGCTGCGAGCTGGTCGGGTGGCACCGTCGCGTCCTCGATGAACGGGTACGGTTTCGGGTCGCCCTCCAGCGACATCAGGAGCGGAATCGCGGCCTTCCGGAGCTTCCAGAGCTTCGCCTGCTCGTCGGGGGAGAACGCTTCGATGCGGTCGAAGGCGTCGCCCTCGGTCTGGAGCGTTCTCGTGACCTCGGCCATCGCCGCCTCGAAGTCGTCGTGCAACTCGGAGTCGAACTCGACCATCAGCAGGGCTGCCGAGCCGTCGGGAATGGGTTCGGCGTACTCGGCGTACGCTTGCGAGTCGCGCGCCATCTCGACGACCCGGTCGTCGACCAGTTCGACCGCACTCACGTCGTGCGAGAGGGCGTCGGGAACCGCGGCGAGCGCCGTCACGAGGTCGTCGTAGGCGTAGACCGCGAGGGCGCGTTCGTCCGGGCGGGTCACGAGGTCGAGTTCGGCCTCGACCACGACGCCGAGGGTGCCCTCTGCACCCACGACGAGCTTGGCGAGGTTCATGACGCGCGCGCCGTCCTCCTCGCGAATCACCTTGTGGAGGTTGTACCCCGAGACGCTGCGCTTGAGTTCGGGATACCGTGACTCGATTTCCCCCTCGTTCGCCTCGACAATGTCGCGGACCGTCTGGTGCAACTCCGCGACCCGGTCCTCTCGGGCCAGCAGGTCATCCCACTCGGGCGAGTCGAGGACCACGTCGCCGAACTCGGCCATCGTCCCGTCGGCCAGGACGACCTCGACCTCGCGCACGTAGGCGTCGGTTATCCCGTACCGGACCGAGTGCGCGCCGGTCGAGTTGTTCCCGATGCCGCCGCCGACCGTCGCCCGGGCCGAGGAGGCCGGGTCGGGCGCGAACTGCAGGCCGTGTGGTTCGAGGACTGCGTCGAGTTCGTCCTGCACCACGCCGGGCTGGATTCGGGCTACCTGTGCCTCGGGGTCCACCGAGAGCACGTCGTCGAGTTCGACCGAGCAGTCGAGGACGACACAGCCGGGGCCGATTCCCTGCCCGGCCAGCGAGGTCCCTGCCCCGCGGGGCATGATGGGCACGTCGTGCTCGGCTGCGACCGAGACCGCGGCCTGCACGTCGGCCGCGTCCTCGGGGACGACCACGCCCGCCGGACGAGCCTGATAGATGCTCCCGTCGGTCGCGTACAGCACCTGCGCGTACTCGTCGAAGCGAACGTCGCCCGCGACCGCTGTGCGCAGGTCGGCCGCGAGGTCGGCGTACGCCTCGTCGTCGGGGTGGTCGAAGCCGAGCGCGTCGTGGCTGGGGCGCGGAGAGCCGTCGGTGGCCATTGACGCATGTGAGCAGGGGACATGGTTTAACGGTTCGGGAGACTGCCGGTGACACCAGCTTTTTTGCCCCGACCTAGCCAACCCAAACTCATGTCCGAGATTCCTGACGCGCCCGATGTGGGCGAGCTGACACCACCGAATCGAACCTTGATGGGCCCCGGCCCGAGCGACGTCAACCCCCGTGTTCTCCGCGCCATGAGCACGCCGCTCGTCGGCCACCTCGACCCGTCGTTCATCGAGGTCATGAACGAGGTGCAGGAGCTGCTCCGGTACACGTTCCAGACCGGGAACAAGTGGACCATCCCGGTCTCGGGGACCGGCTCGGCCGCGATGGAGGCCGCCATCGGGAACGTCGTCGAACCCGGCGACACGATGCTCGTCCCGACGAACGGTTACTTCGGCGGCCGGATGGCCGAGATGGCCCGTCGCGCCGGCGGCAGCGTCGTCGAGGTCGACGCGCCGTGGGGTGAACCCCTCGACCCGGCCGACGTGGCCGACGCCTTCGACACGCACCAGCCCGACGTGTTCGGGTTCGTCCACGCCGAGACGAGCACGGGCGTGCGCCAGCCCCAGGTCTCCGAACTCACGAGCATCGCCCACGAGCACGACGCGCTCGTCATCGCCGACACCGTCACCAGCATCGGCGGCGTCGAGCTTCGCGTGGACGAGTGGGACATCGACGTGGCCTACGCCGGGCCGCAGAAGTGCCTCTCCTGCCCGCCGGGTGCATCGCCCCTGACGCTCAACGACGCCGCGATGGACAAGGTGCTCGCCCGCGAGGAACCCGCCCGCTCGTGGTACCTCGACCTCTCGCTGCTGGAGGGCTACTGGGGCGACGAGCGCGCCTACCACCACACCGCGCCCATCACGAACGTCTACGCCCTGCGCGAGGCGCTGCGCCTCGTCGCCGAGGAGGGTATCGAGAACCGCTGGGACCGCCACCACGAGATGGCGAGCGCCCTCAAGGCGGGTGTCGAGGCGATGGGCATGCAGATGAACGCTGCAGAGGAGTTCTGGCTCCCGAGCCTGAACGCGGTCCGCGTGCCCGAGGGCGTCGAGGACGGCGAGGTCATCTCGCGGCTCATCGACGACTACGACCTCGAGATCGCCGGTGGGCTCGGCGCGCTCTCCGGCGACATCTTCAGAATCGGCTGCATGGGCCACTCCGCGCGCCCGAAGAACGTCTCCTACCTGATGAGCACGCTGGGCGCGGTGCTCGACGATCTCGGTGCTGACGTCGACGCAGAAGCCGGTATCGCGGCGACGGCGAACCGACTGTAGTCGGCTCGACCGTCACCCGCTCTCTGTTCTAACTCGGTGGCGCGCGCTCGACCTCGTACTGGTCGTCGTCGTCGACGCCGATGACGGCCCACTCGTAGCCGGGATTCGCTTCCTGGACCCTGCGACGAACGCGCTGTGCCCGCTCTTTGTTCGTCACGAAACAGTGCAGCGAGTCTGTTCCCGCGATAGGTGGCTCACGTAAGTCCGTGGTCGCGGTCACGTGCACGACCTTCCAGTCGCGTTCTGCTCGGAACTCGTCTCCGTCCCCAGTGACGGTGTACCCAAGGCGGTCGAAAACCCTCCTGGCCTGCTCGCCGATGTGGCGGTTCGTGTTAACAGGGCACATTCGCTAGTCCGTACCGCACCGAAGGTAATAAATATTCACCCGTTTTCCACGTTCGAATTCACGATGCGCTGTGACGTGCGACGATAGTTTCACTCTGGACGAGAATTTCCAGCAGATGTTCCAGAACTATCGGTGATTCGTAATGGTTTGTGCAGTCTCGTGCTGGTTCGCCGGCACCGGGTGGCACGTCGGGGCTGCGATTCGGCCCGTCACTCGTGGGCAGCGTCCCACTCGGTGGGCTTGCGCAGGTTCCCGCACGCGTTGCACTGGATGCGGCCCATCGTGTCCATCGCGTTGTCGAACGTCTCGCAGTTCACGCAGAAGTAGCCGTACTTGCGCTCCTGGTCCGGGGTGCGGTAGGTGACCATGAAGGGCGCTTTCGAGCCGCGGTCACCCTCGCGCTGGGAGACGTACACCGTCTCGCCGTCGTCGGTGGTTCGTTCCTCCAGTGCGGATTCGCTCATGGGCAGGCGTTGGGAGGGGGCCCGCTTAGGTCTGTTCGTCCAGTGAGCCGTCGACCGACCCCGCAAGAAATTTCTCTCACGCCAACAGGATTTCCGACGTGACCCTCCGCGTCCTCCACTACGCAGACCTCGAAGCCGCCTACGACGTGCCCGAGCGCGTCGGTCGGCTCGTCACGGCCATCGACGAGCTCCGCGACGAGCACACCGTCGTCACCGGCGGTGGCGACACGACCGGCCCCTGCGTGCTCTCGATGGCGACCGGCGGCGAGCAGGCCCTCGATTTCTTCGAGTCGGTCCAGCCCGACGTGGACGTCTTCGGCAACCACGAGTTCGACGACTCCCCGGCGCGAGCACGGGAACTCGCCCGCGACTCGCCCCAGACCTGGCTCAACGCGAACGTCTTCGACGACGGGGTGCGGTTCGCCCGCGAGGAGACCGACCCGGTGACCGTCGTCGAGACCGCCGAGGCGAGCGTCGGCCTCTTCGGCCTCTCACCGCCGGACCTCGCCGACATCAAGCCGCACCTCGATTTCGAGATGACGGACCCGGTCGAGGCGGCCACCGACGCGACCCGTCTCATCCGCGACCAGTACGACGTGGACCACGTCGTCGGTATCTCGCACTGCGGCGACGACACCGACCTCGCCGAGCATATCGACGCCGCGGCCGTCCTCGGCGGCCACGACCACGAGATCCGCGACGAGGTGGTCGCCGGGACCCGGCTGGTCCGGACGGGCGCGGCCGGCCGCTACCTCGTGGAAGTCCGTATCGAGGACGACGGCAGCACGAACACGCGCTGGCACGATGTGACCGCGTTCGAGCCGGACGAGGACATCACGGCCGCCCTCCGCGACCGGCTCGCCGACCTCGGCCTCGGCGAGACCGTCACGCGAATCGACGGCCCGGTCTCCCGGGACGTGCGAGACGGAGCCTCGCCAGTCGGGACCTTCGTCGCCGAAGCGTTCCGTCGGGCTGGCGAGGGCCGAAACGCCGATGTCGGCCTCATCAACAGCCTGACGATGCGGGACTGCGGCGTGCCCCTCGACGGCGAGGTGACGCTTGCCGACCTGCACTCGCTGGTGCCCTTCGGCGGGGAGCTCGTGACCCTCGAACTCACCGGTGCTGACCTGCGCGCCGTCGCGAAGGAAGCCGCCGGCTGGCACCTCGACCGCGACATCGAGCTCTGGAACGGCCAGTTAGCCGGGCTCGAACTTACCTGGGACGCCCCCGGGGGCCGTGTCGACTCGCTCGCGGTCGCCGGCGAGCCGGTCGTCGCGGACGGCGACCTGGTCGCGCCTGACCAGCAGTTCACGATGACGACCATCCGGTACCTCGCCGTCGAGGACGTGGAGTACCCGACCCTCACCGAGGACCAGGTCGTCGCCGAACCCGGCGCGGTCCACGACGCGATGGCTGCGCAGGCCCGCGAGCACGGGATTCCGACCCGGCCGCCGGGGTGGCTGACGCGTCGCCATGGCGACGAGAAGCCGAAGCCGACAAGTCGGTAGTCCGAGTTTCCCGACGCATGCCCCTCCGCATCCTCCACTACGCCGACGTCGAACGCGCGACCGACGACCCCCAGACACTCGGCCGGCTCGTCGGCCTGATTCACTCGCTGCGCGACGAGGAGGCGCTCGTCGTCGGTTCGGGCGACAACTTCGCGCCTGGCGTGCTCTCGCTCGTCACGAAGGGCCGCCAGATTCTCGACTTCTACGACGCGGTCCAGCCCGACGCCGACACGTTCGGGAACCACGACTTCGACCACGGTCTCGAGGTGACGCGGGACGTGGCCCGCGACGCGCCGATGCCGTTCGTCTGCGCGAACGTCTTCGAGGGAGATGGCGAGGACGACGCCACCGGCCTGTTCGCCAGCGAACACGGCACCGTCCCCTGGCTCGTCGCCGAGGCTGGCGAGCATCGCGTCGGCCTCGTCGGTGTCACGACGCCGGACACACCCGACATGAACCCGAAAGCCACGTCGCTCGACTTCCGTGACCCGGTCGATGCCGCGGCCGACGCGGTGGAAGCGGTTCGCGAGCGCGACGTGGACCACGTCGTCGTCCTCTCGCACCTCGGGAGCGGTGACGACCTGCTCGCCGAGGCACTCGACGTGGACTGCATCCTCGGCGGCCACGCCCACACGGAGCGAATGGACACCATCGACGGGACGCTCGTCGTGCGTCCCGGCGCGACCGCCAGCGGCCTCGGCGAGGTGGTCTTCGACGGCCGTCCCAGGGCCTATCGCCACCCGCTCCGGGACGCACCGGTCCACGAGGGCGTGGTCGAGGCGCTCGAGACTCGTCGCGAAGCGGCCGGACTCGCGGACGTGATCGACACGGTCGAGGACCCGATTCTGGTCACCAGAAGCGCGAGCAAGCAGGGCGAGAGCCGGCTCGGCAACCTCGTCACCGACGCCTACCGCTGGGTCGCCGACGCGGAAGTAGCGGTCCACTCGACCGGCGGTCTCCGCCCCGGCGACGACCTCGCCGGCGAGGTGACCGCTGCCGACCTCGTCGGGCTGTGCCCGTTCGACAACGAACTCGTCCGGGTCTCGCTCACCGGGGAGCAGCTCCGCCGGACCGTCGCGAACCTCGGCCTCGTCCAGTACGACCGGGACGACGTCGAGCCCCACTGGTTCGGCCACGTCAGCGGCCTCGAGCTCGTCTGGGACGACGAGCGCCGCGCAGCCCGGTCCATCGCGGTCGATGGGGAACCAGTGGACGACGACGGGAGCTACTCGCTCGCGACCTCCGAGTACTACGTCGAGTCGTCACACCTGTTCGACGCGTTCGGGCCCGAGGACGTGACCGAGCGCCTCGGCTCGCAGTACGAGGCCATCGTGGACTACTGCCGGGCGAACGGTGTCGAGGTGTCGGTCGAGGGGCGCATCCAGCGCCCGCTGCTCGACGGGCGGACGGTGCTGTCGCGCCAGGACTGACCGGAACCCCGGGGGCAGCCCGTGTCGAAGCCTACTTGCGATACCCACCGCAAGCAACCGTGTATGTCCCCCCGTCTTCTCCACTACTCCGACATCGAGAACGCCTACGACGACCCCGAGCGAATCGGTCGCCTCGCCGGCACCATCCGGGACCGCGACGGCGACGACGCGCTGGTCGTCGGGACCGGTGACAACACCGCACCGGGCGTGCTCGCGCTGGTCAACGAGGGCCGCCAGGCTATCGACTTCTTCGAGGCCATCGACGCCGAACTGGAGACGTTCGGGAACCACGACTTCGACTTCGGGGCCGAGGCGACCCAGGAGCTCGTCCGCGACTCGCCCCAGACCTGGCTCACCGCCAACGTCCGCCAGAACGGCGACCGCTTCGCCACAGCCCACACCGAGACGTGGACCATCCGCGAGGTCGACGGGGCCCGCATCGGCTTCTTCGGCGTCACCGACCCGCGGACGCCCTCCATCAACCCGGCTGCCACCGGCTTGCACTTCACCGACCCCATCGCCGCCGCTGAGGAGGCCGTCGCCGACCTCCGCGCCGAGGGCGTCGATTACGTCGTGGCGGTGTCGCACCTCGGCAGCGACGACGAGGAACTCGCGGTCTCGGTCGACGTGGACTGTATCCTCGGCGGGCACGTCCACAGCGTCGTCGAGGAGCGCATCGACGACACGCTGCTCGTCCGCCCGGGCGTCAACGGTGCAGCCGTCTTCGAGGTCGAACTCGGCCCCGATGGCGCGAGTGCGACCCGGCACGACCCGAGCGAGGGTCCGCTCGACGAGTCGGTCGCCGACGCGCTCCGCGCCCGGATGGACGAGGCCGACCTGACCGAGGTCGTCGCCGAAGTGGACGAACCCATCGCACGCAGCCACGCGGCGGCCTTCCGCGGTGAGAGCCGTATCGGGAACTTCGTCGCCGACGCCTACCGCTGGGCGACCCGATCCGATGTCGGACTCCAGAACTCCGGCGGCATCCGCGAGGGTGACGACCTCGCGGGCGAGGTGACCGTCGGCGACCTCATCTCGGTCGTCCCGTTCAAGGAACCCGTTACGGTCGCCGAACTCACTGGCGAGGAGTTGCTCGACACGCTCCGGCAGGCCAGTGGGGCAAACGTCGCCTTCGGCGAACCCGACTGGTGGCACGCCCACCTCTCCGGTGCCCACGTCACCTGGGACCGCGAGACCCACGAACTCATCGAGGCGACCGTCGACGGCGAACCCATCGACCCCGACGCGACCTACACGCTGGCGACGACGGACTACCTGTTCCACACCGACCACGAGTTCCCGGCGCTCGACGACCAGCACCGCACGGGCACCTTCGACATCCAGTACGAGGTGCTGGCCGCCTACGCCCGCGAGTGCGGGGTCGACCCCGTCGTCGAGGGCCGTATCGTCTGGAACGGCGACGACTGACTGGGTGACTACTCCGCGACGCTGATGAGTGAGAAACGTTACGTGTAATCGTCGACTAGATTCGCCAGATGACACGCGTCGTGGTCCCCGTCCGGTATCCGCTGACGAAGCATTCCCGTCGCACCCTCGAATCGGCTGTCGAGGTGGCTCGCGAGCACGAAGCCGCGCTGACCGTTCTCCACGTCAACCTCTACCAGGAGTCCAAGCGCGTGACTCGCGCCGACCTGAAGCGAGCGACCGAGCGGGAGTTCGGTCCGCTCGAACACGTCCGGTACGTCGTCCGGCGTGGCTTCCTGGTCGAGGAGACCATCCTCGACGAGGTCGCGTCCGAGAGCGCCGACATCGTCGTCATCGGGAACAAGCAGGCCGGGCGCTGGCGACGGATGCTCCGGAAACTCGTGGATGACCCCAACATCGACCAGTACCTCAGGAAGAATCTCGACTGCGAAGTGATCACGGTCCGGGCTGCCTGAGGGGTCAGTCGGGCCCGCGACCACCGGTTCCCGGTGAGTCCGACTGCATCGAGACGGGGAGTTCGCCGCTCGTCTCGTCGAAGACGACGTGCGAGTGCGGATACGCGATCTCCACGTCCGCGTCTTCGAGCTTCGTCCACACGTTCTCCTGAACTCTCGAGCGGACGGTCAGCAGTTTGTACGGCTGTTTCGCCCAGTAGCGCAACGTCAGCTTCACGCCGTGGTCGGCGTAGTCGTCGATGTAACACGTCGGGGCCGCCGGGTATCGCGCCGCGCCGATGCGGATGTCCGGGCCACCGGGGATGACCAGGTCGACCTCCTTGGCGGCGTCCTCGATGAGTTCGCGGGCCTCGTCGAGGTCACCCTCGTAGGTCACGATGATGGAGAGCGAGAGCCGGGTGCGCTCGTCCTCCGCGGAGTAGTTGATGACGTCTCGACCGCGGATGGAGGAGTTGTCGATGACGAGGAACGTATTGTCGAGCGTGAATATCTTCGTGTACCGGATGGTGATGTCCTCGACGAATCCCGTCGTCTGGCGGTCCGCGAGCTGTATCATGTCGCCGATCTCGTAGGGCTGGTCGGCGAGGACGAACACCCCGTTGATGATGCTCCCGACGATGGGTGCGAGGACGATACCGAGCACGGCGGAGAACACCGTCACCGAGAGCAACACGTTCCCGAGGCCGAGGCCGACCAGTGGCGCGGCGATGGCGAACGCGAGGCCCATCACGCCGAGGCGGACCATCCGGAGGACCGTCCGGGTGACACTCGGGCGCTGGAGTCGCTGCGCGATGGTTCGGCCGAACAGGCGGACGACGAGCTTCGAGAGGTACCAGGCGAAGACGATGATGGCCACCGCCAGCACCAGGTTCACCAGCTGGTCGCTGGGGAACCACTCCGGGACGATTCGGTCGAGTTGCCCGGCGAGGACGTCACTCACGGCGTCGACGCCACCCGCATCGTCGGTGGTCGTCGTCGTCCCCGGATTCGAGCCGTCACCCGCCCCGCCGGTCGAGGTCGTCGTGGTTTCGGCCCCGGGGGCCGTCGTCGCCGACGTGTTCGTCCCGTCCTGGTCGAAGACCGCGCCCGCTGGCATGTTCGACCCCTCACGCCCACCCGAGAAAAGGATTGGGAAGAAGGAGAGACGGCGAGAGCCGGTCGAAGCGACTCTGTCGGAGCGCCGACGCTGAGATTATTCCGGAAACGGGCGGTCGAGCTTGGCGGCCAGGTCAGCTTCGACCGCACCCCACTCGGAGTCGAGGATGCTGTAGTAGACGCTGTCCCGGGGCTCGCCGTGGATGAGCATATGCTTCCGGAGTATACCCTCCTCGGTCGCACCGATACGGTCGAGCGCGTCACGCGACCGCTGGTTCCGGGCTGCGGTCTCGAACTGGACGCGAACACAGCCCCAGTGCTCGAACGCGTGTCGAAGCATGAGGTACTTCGCCTCGGTGTTGGCGGGTGTCCGTTGCTGGTCAGGGGTCACCCACGTCCAGCCGATCTCGACGCTCCGATTCGCCGGCCGAATGGCACAGAACCGGGTCGACCCGATTACCTCCCCGGTCTGCTGACGGACGGTCGCGAACGGAAGGGAGGTCCCGTCCTCCTGGGCCGACAGCGCTTCCTCGACGAACGTCCGCATCGCGTCCGGCGTGGAGTAGTCGTCGGCGAACCAGCGGAAGATGTCCGGGTCGGCCCCGGCGGTCTGCAACCCGTCGAGGTGGTCCTCGACTGACAGCGGCGCTAACCGCACGTACTCACCGTCGAGTGTCGTCGGTTCGACGTTCATGGCGATATTCGCGGACAGTCTCGCATAACGATTGGGGTGCTGACAGTGCCAGCCGATGCGACTCACACGGTCACCGACAGGCCGACTCCGGTGATGGAATCGAGCAAAAAGTAATTTGTAGCGACAGGATTCGATTCTGGAACCCAGTGCTACTCGGATTTCAGTAAATCATTTAGGGTCGGCCCGCAGTGTGTACGATATGCCATCAGACGATCTCCGTGGAACCATCGAACGCGTGGGGGACCGGTTCAATCTCGGGGAGTACGAGATAGACGCCTACCTCACCGTCCTCGACCACGGCCAGCTCACGGCGAGCGAAATCGCCGACCGGACGGAGATTCCCCAGCCCCGCGTGTACGACACGGTCCGAAGCCTCTCCGACAGGGGCCTCGTCGAACTCCGCGAGTCCCGCCCGATGAAGATAATCGCGGTCGACCCCGACGACGCCTTCTCGGACGTGCAGTCGTCGCTCGTCGAGATGGTCGACGAGCTCGCGGCCCGATACACAGCACCCGCACGGGACACTGAGGCAGTGTCGCTCGTCAAGTCGCGCTCGACCATCCTCCGGTACCTCGAGGAGGTCATCGACGCCGCCGAGTACGAACTCTCGCTCTCCCTGACGCCGGACCTGCTCGAACGCTTTCAGGACCTGCTCGCGACCCGCCACCACGAGGGTATCAGTATCGAGTTGCTCGTCACGCCCGCCTCCAGCGCGCCGAACCCGGACGAGTACGACTACAGCCGCGTCGCCACGTCCGTCCGGGCTCGCCGCGGTATCACCAGTCCGGTCATCGCGGTCGCTGACGGCGAGTACTCCATCTACGCGACCCAGGACGCGCTCCGCGACGACCAGGACCGCTACGGCGTCATCTTCAACCGTTCCGCGCTCGGCTTCCTCGTCTCTGGCTTCTTCGGGACCGTCCTCTGGACGACCGCGACCGAACTCTACAGCAACGGCGAGGACCGGCCGTTCCCGCGTCGCTACTCCTCGATTCGGCGCACCGTCAAGGACCTCATGGAGGAAGGTGGCGAGTTCTACGCGACCATCGAGGGCCGCGACGTGGAGACGGGCGCGCCCCGCATCGTCCGTGGCCTCATCACGGACATCTCCTTCGAGATGACCGAGGAGGTCGCCGGACTCACCCTCGAAACCGAGGACGGCGAAGCGCTCACCGTCGGTGGGCGCGTGGCCGCACTCGAGGACATCGAGGCACACGAGATAACGGTCGGCCGGAACGAACCGCCCAAAATCGACCGCTGAGAGCGTTCTACAGCCGCCTCAGAACTCCTTCTCGCCGTTGTCGGTGACGACCGACTCCAGCAGCGACACCGGCGTCGCGTCGTAGGCCGGGTTTCGCACGTCGAAGCCCTCTGCGGGCTCGCGCATGACCTCGCTCGGCGAGCGGAACTCGTTCTCGAAGATGAACCCGTCTTCGATGACCTTCGCACCCGAGCCGACGACGGTCACCGGCACGTCACACTGGGCTGCCGTCGCCGCGATGGGGAAGGTCCCGACGCGGTTGTACAGCGTGTCCTCGACGATGCAGTCCATCCCGATGAGGACCCGGTCGCACTCGTCCATGTAGTAGCCCGCCCCGCTGTCGGTGAGCAGGTGGGTCTCGACGCGGTCGTTCCCGGCGAGGGTCCGGGCCGTCTTCCGGCCGAGGTACCGCGGCCGAGCTTCGGTGACGAACACGTCGATATACGCGCCGTCGCGGGTCGCCAGCTCGATGGCCTCGAGGACCGTCGAGGAGTAGTCGTGTGTCAGGATGGTCGTGCCGTCCTCGACGAGGGACTTCGCGTTCTCCGCGGCACGGCGCTTGCCGTGTTCGACGTCGTCGACGACCGACTCGATGGCCTCGCTCAGCGCGGCCTTCGCGTCGTCGACGGTCTCCGGTTCGGCCCGCGACACCGAATCGACGACCCCACGCATCGCGTTGTGGAGGGAGGCGTGGGACTGGTTCGCCCGCTGGAGCGCCTTCGCGTTGCGCTCCAGCCCGCGCTCGAACTCCTCGACCGTCGCGTACTCGCGGTCGAGCAACTCACGGAGGGCTTCGGTCGCCTTGATGGCGACGACGGACGAGGAGTGCGTCTGCATCTCTTCGATCTCCTCGACTGTCTCGTCTATCATGTCCTAACCGTCTGCGGTGGCGGTGAAAATCCTTTCCACTACGCGGGTCGGGTCGCCCGCGAGCCGCCCAGCTAAGGTCGTCCGGTCCCAACGACCGGCATGGTCGAAGTCACGTACTACTGTCCGTACTGCGAGGCGCTCACGAGCCTGGAGCGCGACGCCTACATGGCGGACAAGTGTGTCACCAGGGAACCGCTCGACGGCTGGGACTACGAGAGCACGACGGGCGAGTACGAGGACGCCGACGGGGTGGAGTTCGTCTGTCTCGGCGACGCCGACCCGGACCAGGACGGTTGCGGACGGACGTTCTACCTGAACTTCGTCAAGTTCGCCGACGGCGAGGAGGTTCCGCACCGGATGCCGGACATCGACCGCCCGCGGTTCGACTTCAACGCGTAGGGCCCTGGGCGTGTACTTTTTAGCTCGCGCTGTTCTGAAGGGCGATGATGGACGACGAGATACTCGACCACCAGCGCGAACTCGTTCGCCTGCTCGAAGAACAGGGCTGGGACGTGACCGAGACGGAGCTCTCGGTGTACGAGAGCCCCTGGGAAGACGACGACACGCCGGAGGCGAGCATCACGCTCAGTGCGCGCAAGGAGTTCCCGCCGGAAGACGACGAGGAGGACGACGACAACCCGTACCGGGTGAAGTGAGCCGGGACTCGAATGGGGGCGAACAGGCGGCACCAGCTCTCAGTCGAACGTCCGGTGTGCCGCGCAACCGCCTCGGCCGGAACGTGACTGCTCTCAGACCACGCAGTGTCTGGCTGCCCCATCACGGATAAACGCTCGTCGTCCGACTGCCGGAAAACATTGAATTGGTAGCACTTCGGAACTCGAAGCGATGAGTACCACCGCTCCACTCCCGGTCGCGACCGCTGTGGTGGTCGCCGGTGACAGCACGGGTGAGTCGGCGTGAACCTCTCGGACCGACAGCGCAAGTTCGTCGCCGGCGTCGCACTGTTCCTGCTCGTGACGAGTCTGCTCGCCATCGTCGCCGCCGCCGGTGGAAAGTACGGTACCAGCGAGAGCGTTGTCGAGGTGCTCGGGTTCGAGTCGTCCCAGTCGCTGGTCGCGGCGTACGGGCTGGGTGGGATCGTGGCGGCACTCGGGCTCGGAAAACTGGTCAGTATGAACAAGAGCGACGAGGAACGCCACGGGCTCGACGAGCGGTGAGAGCCGCTAGCCCTTGATGTTGCAGACGGGGAAGGTGCGGACGACCTTGTCCCCGATGCCGAGTTCGTCGCTGACGCGGACGACCTCGTCCACGTCCTTGTACACTCCGGGCGCTTCCTCGGCGATGGTCGCGCCGGACTGGGCCTTGACGTAGATGTGCTGTTGCTCGCGGAGTTCATTCTGCACGTCGCCACCCCAGTAGTCCTTCTTGGCCTGGGTGCGGCTCATGAGCCGGCCCGCGCCGTGGGCGGTCGAGCCGAACGTCTCCTTCATCGAGTTCTCGCCGCCGCGGAGGACGTAGCTGCCCGCGCCCATGCTGCCGGGGATGATGATGGGCTGGCCCACGTCCTGGTAGGCGGGCGGGAGTTCGGGACGGCCGGCGGGGAAGGCCCTGGTGGCCCCTTTGCGGTGGACGTACAGTTCGCGCTCCTCGAACTCGACGGCCTCCTCGTCGGGCACGGCCTCGCCGTTCGCGTCGATGCCGACCTGGTGCGTCTCCTTCTTCCCGATGTTGTGCGCCACGTCGTACAGCAGGTCCATCTCCATGTCCTCCCAGTCGCGGCCGAACACCTTCTCGAACACCTGCCGGGTCCGGTGCATGATGAGCTGGCGGTTCACCCACGCGAAGTTGATGGCGGCACACATCGCGCCGTAGTAGTCCTCGGCGAGTTGCGAGCCAGCCGGGGCCGCTGCGAGTTCCTTGTCCGGGAGCTGCTTGAGGAGCCCCGCGTGAGTCTTCTCTATCTTGCGGAGGTAGTCGGTGCAGGTCTGGTGCCCGAGGCCCCGCGAGCCACAGTGGATGAGGACGACGATCTGGTCCTCCTCGAGGCCGAACTCTGCTGCCACGTCGTCGCGGTACACGTCGGTGACGCGCTGGACCTCGAGGAAGTGGTTGCCCGAGCCGAGGCTGCCGACCTGGTTCTTGCCGCGGTCCTTCGCCTTCTGGGATATCTTCGAGGGGTCGGCGTCGTGGCGCACGCCCTCGTCCTCGCAGTGTTCGAGGTCTGCCGGGACGGCCCAGTCGTTCTCGAGCGCCCACTCCATCCCGTGGTCGAGGATGTTCTCGATGTCGTCGATGGTCCCCTCGAAGACCCCGCCGCCGCCGAGGCCCGACGGGATGTTGGCGAACAGCGCGTCGACGAGTTCCTCCTCGCGACCCTGGAGGTCGTCGTAGGTCAGGTTCGTCTTCATCATGCGGACGCCGCAATTGATGTCGTAGCCGATCGCGCCGGGCGAGATACAGCCGTCCTTCGCATCCATCGCACCGACCCCGCCGACGGGGAACCCGTACCCCTGGTGGCCGTCAGGCATGCAGATGGCGTACTTGGTGATGCCGGGGAGCTGTGTCGAGTTCTTCAGCTGTTCGAGCGTCTTGTCGTCACTGATCTCCTCGAGCAACGATTCGCTCGCGAGCACACGCGCCGGGACGCGCATCTCGCCTTCTTTGGGAATCTCCCAGACGTAGTCACGAACCTTGTGGAGCGTGACGTCGCCGGCCTCGTAAGTGTCCATACCTGAAGATGGACGCGGCACCCCGGAAAGGATTTCGTTGATGGTCCCGCGGTTTCTCCTGCCCGCCGGGGAATCAGACGTCCAGCACGACGTACGCCCGCCAGCCGTCGTCGGTCTCCTCGACGGTCATGTCGGAGTAGGTGACCGCCTTGATGTCGCGGGCGTTCACGTCGCCCAGGGGGACGCCCCGTGCGCTCCCGTCCAGGTGCCACTCGCCGTCTCGCTCCTCGACCGTGGCCTCGTTATCGACCGGCAGGACGAGGCGCACGTCGCGCTCGTAGATGAGCTGGTCGAGGTAGTCGAACAGGAGGGCTTCGACGTTCTCGGCGTCGATGTCGAACGAGAACCGGTCGCCGGAGTCGGGCCACTCGTCGCACATCGCGGCGGTGAGGCCGTCGGCGACCGCGGCGAAGGTCTCGTCGAGGGAGTCACCGGTGGCCTCGACGGCCACGTCGGCGGTGTGCTCGCGGAGATGGAAGCTCATGGGGTGTCACTATTCGCCACGTCGGCCTCTGTCTGTCGGTTCTCGATGGGGTCGGTCGCCTCGTCCTCCGGGCGGCGGTCCATCCGCCCTTCGGCCTGTTCGAACGCCGCCATCTGGCTGAGTTCGGCCTCGGAGAGCCGTGCATCGCCGTTCGAAGCGGCGTCACCCGTCGCGACGCCGGTGGTCACGATGGTCCGGAGACCCTCCTCGACGGTCATATCGACGTCCTCGACGCGGTACTCGGGCACGTGGACGAGGTTCCCGCCCATCACCGGGTTGGGCGCGAGCGGGAGGAACAGCGTCACCATGTCGTTGCGGCCCGCGGCCGCCTGGAGTGCGGCCGGCGTGTCGGCGGTGAGGAACCCGAGCGTGTAGGTGTCCTCCTGGGGGAACTCGACCAGTTTCACGTCACGGAAGTTCTGCTGGTCGCTCTCGACGATGACGTCCGACATCTCCCGGAAGCTGTCGTACACCGAGCCGATGCCCGGGATGGCACTGATGAGGTCGTCAGCGTACTCGATGCCGCGCTCACCGTAGGTGAAACGCGTGAGAAAACCGAGGCCGAGGATGGTCCCGACGAGGAGAACCAGCGTGAGGGCCTGCAGGACCAGGTCGGCCGTTGCGGGCGTGATGGCCGCGAAGACCTGGGCCTCGGCCGGACTGAGGTTGTACGCCTGAAGGAACTCGACGAAGACCGAGAGGAACGCGAACACGTACCCGGCGAGGACGTTCAGGACGACGACCGTGACGATGAGGGGGACGACGATGGCCAGTCCGGCTACGAAGGCGTCCCTGATGGTATCGACGACGGTCCGACCGGCCTCGCGGGTTCGTTCGAGTTCCTTCCCATCTGCTGACAGCATTGCTAACGCCGACGGGCCGGCGCGTTGAAAAACCAGGGCCAACACGCTTCGTCCTCCCCAGCCCGCGGTACCCACACCCCGCAGGAGGGTTCAGTGGCCCGTGGTCCCCCTGGGACTGCCGGTGGAATTATATCGTCGTACCTTCCACTTACAGAACAGTGAGCGTCAACATCGACACGCGCGTCGTCGGTCCGGGGAACGACGAGTACGTCGAGGATGCGTGGAAGCTCAAAGAACGCATCCGACAGCGTGAGGGCGTCCTCAAGCAGCGAAAGGGGTTCTTCAGCGACGCCTACCGTCGTTCGAAGGTCCACCTCTTCGTCGAGGACGGCGTGACCCCGAGCATCATCGGGTTCTGTGCTGTCCGTCGAGACGGGTACATCCTCTTTCTTGCCGTCGACCCCAGCCACCGTGGCGAGGACATCGGGAAGAAGCTCGTCGCGATGGTCGCGGAGGAGCACCGTTCGGTGACATGCCACGCACGCACGACCAACGAGAACGCGCTACGGTTCTACGAGCACCTCGGGTTCGACATCAAACGACGCATCGACAACTACTACGAAGACGGCGGTGACGCCTACTATCTGAAGCTCGGCGACGACGCGAGTCTGACCGCCAGACTCTCGGAGTTCATGCGACGGTAGGTCCGTTCTGGCCCACCGACGAGTTGAGTCCGCTAGGTTCTTTAGACACCTCCCCCAACGAATCGAGAGCCATGGAAGAGCGCACCCGACGGTACCTCCGCGGTCGCTTCCGCGACCACTATCGACAGCTGTCGGTGACGCCCCCGCCGGACGCGAACGAGCGTGAGTGGGGCTGGGTCACCTGGAGCACCGGCGGGACGACGATGGTCCGGCACAACTCCTGGCTGGACATCGGTGACCTTGAGACCTTCCTCGCGGACGAGCGCCCGCGCCACGTCTACTTCTCGGCCGGGCGCTACGACGACCCCGGTGCGAGTTCGATGTCGAAGAAGGGGTGGCGCTCCTCGGACCTCGTCTTCGACCTCGACGCCGACCACCTGCCGGGGGTCGACCCCGAGACGGATTCGTACGGCGAGATGCTCGAAACCTGCAAGGGTGCGCTCTTTCGACTCCTCGACCTGCTGGAGGACGACTTCGGGTTCGACGACCTGACCGTCGTGTTCTCCGGGGGGCGAGGGTACCACGTTCACGTCCGCGATGAGGGCGTGAAGGAACTCGGTCGCGGCCATCGGCGCGAGATCGTCGACTACGTGCTCGCGAGCGACGTCGACTTCGACACGTTGCTCCAGCACGAGGCGGTCGCGGGTATGGGACTCGAGAACCCTGCGGACAAGCGGACGCTCGATACCACCGGCGGCTGGGGACGGCGCGTCCAGCGACGGATCGACGACTACGTCGACGACCTGCTCGAACTGGACGACGACGACGCACTGGACCGGCTCCAGTCGCTCGACGGCGTCGGCGAGAAGAAAGCCCAGGGCATCCTGCGGGCGGTCCGGACGAACGTCGACCAGATTCGTGCGGGCAACGTCGACGTGCACCCGGCGTTCCTCACGCTCGCGCGGAGCCTCGCCGAGGAGACGTTCACCGGCGAGACTGCACCCATCGACGAGCCGGTGACGACCGACATCAACCGGCTCATCCGGTTGCCGGGGAGTCTCCACGGCGGAAGCGGGCTGGAGGTCAAACGGATTCCGCGGGCCGAGCTGGACGACTTCGACCCGCTTCACGACGCCGTCCCGCGAACGTTCGTCGGAAGCGAGATACAGATAACCGTTCCCGAGCCGGTCGACGTTCGTCTCGGTGGCGGTACATTTAATTTGGAGCGAGGCGCACACACTGTACCGGAATACGTGGGCGTGTTCTTGATGGCCCGCGGGCAGGCCGAGAAAGGGAAAGAATGAATCTCAACGAACTTCGCTCCGCACTCGACACGGAACGGCAGAAGGGTGGGCTCCAGCAACTGCGCGACTCGTTCTACCAGGAGGTCGCCGAGTACGTCGAGGAGCTGAAGTCGACGCGCGAGGAGGCCGCGGCCGAGGCCGACGACCCCTTCTCCTCGCCCGAGATTCAACGGCTCACCGACGAGATAGAGACGGCGAAGAACGCGGCCGAATCCCTCTACGAACGCCGCCTCGGGAAGCTGGTCAAGCAGGCCAGCCTCGCCGCGGCGAACATGGCCAACGCGGAACAGGTCCAGGGGCTCACCGCCGAGGAACGCCAGCTCTACGACGACCTCGTCAGCCGTATCGAGGAGAACAAGGCGCACATGCTCGACGTTGTCGCTGGCAAGGCCGAGACGACACCGGCAGCCAGGGCGGCCGAGGAGGGTGAGGACGGTACCGCGGGTGCGGACGCCGAAACCGACCCCGCCCCGGCGTTCGACCCCGACCCGGCGACGGACCCGGTCGGTGCCGACGAGCCGAACGGGTCTTCGACCGGGGAGTCGACGCCCAGCGACGACTCCGACGTGCGGAGCGACCCCGACGTCTCGGCGGCCGAGGCCCGTGCGGTTGCAGACGCCGACCCGACGGACGCAGCCTCGCAGGACGACGGCGGCGTCTCCGCGGCCGACGTGATGGGGAACACGGCGGATACCGACGACCCGGCACCGCAGGGCGCGCCGCCGCAGGAGCCGACCGACCCCGCAGCCGACGCCGACTCCACCCCCGAGGCGACAGGTGGGCAGGATGAGCCGGCCGCGGCGGAGGACGTCGACCGGACCGAGGTGCTCATCACCCGCGACGTCGGCGACATCTTCGGCGTGGACGAGCGCGAGTACTCGCTCTCGGCGGACGACGTGGTCGAACTCCCGTCGGCCAACGCCGACCCACTGGTCGAACGCGACGCCGCCAAGAAACTGGAGTAGCTTTTTCGCGACCCTTCACCAAGGTCTCGCCATGACAGGCACGGTCGAGTCTATCCACATCGCACGCGAATCCGGCGAACCCGTCGAGTCCGTCGAATCGGTCGAGGCCGTGTCCGGTGCGGGCCTGCGCGGTGACCGCTACTTCGACGAGTCGGGGACGTTCTCGGACGGGTTGCCGCGGGGTATCACGCTCATCGAGGCCGAGGCCCTCGAAGCCGCCGAGCGCGACCACGACTTCACGCTCGACCCGGGCGAGCATCGCCGGAACGTGACCACTCGCGGCGTCGCCCTGAACCACCTCGTCGACGCGGAGTTCCGGGTCGGGGACGCGGTCTGTCGCGGTGTCGAGCTGTGCGAGCCCTGTTCGTACCTCGAATCGCTCACGAAGGAGGGCGCGGTCTCGTCGCTGGTCCACCGGGGCGGCCTGCGCGCCGAGATCGTCGAGACCGGCACGCTGGCGGTCGGCGACGGCGTCACGTCGGTGTAAAACGAAATCCACTTCATCCACCTGTTCGTTCCCGAGGCTATGCTCGACATCGGCGAGGAGGCTCCGGACTTCGAGCTCTCCGACCAGAACGGCGATTCCGTCGCGCTTTCAGACTACCACGGCCAGCGGGTCGTCCTGTACTTCTACCCCCGGGCGAACACCGAGGGCTGCACCACGCAGGCCTGCTCGTTCCGCGACAACTGGGACCGCTACGAGGACCTCGACATCGCGGTGCTCGGCGTCAGCGACGACACCGTCTCGGACCTCAAGAAGTTCGAGGAGGACCACGACCTGCCCGTGCGGTTCCTCTCGGACGAGAACGGCGAGGTCTCGACGGTCTACGAGTCCTACGGCGAGAAGAAGATGTTCGGCAACACCTTCGACGGCGTGTTCCGGAACACGTACGTCATCGACGAAGAAGGGACCATCGAACTCGCCTACGAGGGCGTCGACCCGGAGGAGCACGCGGAGACGATTCTCGCGGACCTGGACCTCGACTGACCGTCGGTCCGAGCGGTGACCCCGAACCTCACCGCGCCAGTCTCGATTAGGTACTGGTTTTTACTGCCTGAGCGGTGTCATTTATCCAAATGGCGACACCCGGCTCTCTCGGCGTGTTGCTCGACCACACGCAGGACAAGATCGTCCTGCTCGACCCGGACGGGGAGGTCACGTACGCGAACGAGGGTGCGAGACGAATCCTCGGCTTCGACCCCGAGACGCTCGTCGGACAGAACGCGTTCGAGTACCTCCACCCGGACGACACAGCGCGGGTGCGAGCGGCGTTCGAGCGAACCATCCAGAACGAGACCTACACCGAGACGACGGTGGAGTACCGTCACCTGACGAAAGACGGGTCCTGGGTGTGGCTGGAGGCTCGAATGTCGAACGTCACGGACGATTCACTCGATGGGTATGTCGTGAGTTCGCGGTGTATCACCGACCGGATCGAAGCCCAGCGCGAGACCAGGGAGACCACCACCCGGCTGGAAGAACTGTCCTCGACGACCGGTGAGGTGCTGTGGATGTTCGACAGGGACTGGTCCGAACTGCTGTTCGTCAACCCGGCGTACGAGGCGGTGTGGGGCCAGCCCGTCGAGGCGCTCGAATCGAACCCGAGCGTGTTTCTCGAACAGATCCATCCCGATGACGTGCCAGCGGTCGAGGACGCGATGGAGCGCCTCTCAGGGGGCGAGTCCGTCGAGATAGAGTTCCGGGTCGGCCCGGACGATGACTATCATGCGTGGCTCTGGGTGCAGGGCGAGCCGATATTCGAGGGCGACGAGGTCGTCAGGGTGACCGGGTTCTGCCGGGACATCACGGACCGATACCGGCGAGAGCGGCAGCTGTACGTGATGGACAACCTCCTGCGGCACAACCTGCGCAACAGCCTCGGCGTCATCCTGGGGAACGCACAACTCATCGAAGAGGACGTCCCCGAGATGGCGAATCGCACCGCGGTGATTCGAAAGACGGGCGAGGAACTCCTCGCGAGCGCGGAGAAGGAACGTGAGATAATCGACGTCATCACCGACACGGTCAGGCCTCGGCGACTCGACGTCGCGAGCCTCGTCGCCGAAAGCATCGAGATACTGCGGTCCCGCTTCCCCGGGGCTCGCATCGAGTCCGAAGTCGCCAACGATGCGGACGCGCTGGTCATCGACGAGTTCGGGCTCGCCGTTCTGGAACTCCTGGAGAACGCGATAACCCACAACGCGAGTGCGGAGCCGAGAGCCTGGGTCGACATCGAACAGGGGGAGGACACCCTCACCCTGTGTGTCGAGGACGACGCACCGGAGATACCGAAGGTCGAGGCCTGCGTCCTCACGGGAGACCACGAGATGGACGACATCTACCATAGCAGCGGTCTGGGGCTGTGGCTCGTCTACTGGGTCGTGGAACTCTCGAACGGGAAGGTAACCGTCGATACGCTCGAAGGGGCCGGGAACCGTATCCTGGTGACCGTGCCGCGAGCCACGACCGACGAGTGAGGAGTCTGCCGAGGCTGTCGCTGAAGCGACGCCGAAGACGGCACTGCCTGGAACCGTACGGTCCGCCGGCGTAACGAGGCCCCTGTGCGGCGTCAGGAGTCGTCCGCCAGACAGTACAGGTTGCCGTCCGAACAGCCGATGTAGACCCGTCCCTCGACGACGGCCGGCGACGAGTTGACGTACTTGCCGAACGCGACCCGCCAGCGCTCGCGCCCGTCCTCACGGGCGACCGAGACGATGCCGTCACCGTTCCCGACGTAGACCGCGTCCCCGGTGACCGCGGGAGAGGACCGGAAGTCCCCCTCGGAGTCGTACGTCCAGGTGACGCTCCCGTCCTCGACCGAGAGCGCCTGCAGGCGGCCGTAGTTGCCGTCGGCGGCTGGGCCGCTGGCGGTCGTGGTCTCGGTGGTGGTGGTGGCCGTCTCGCTCGACTCCGAGCCACCACCCAGGAGCACCCCGGTCGTGCGTTTCCCGGCGACGTAGACATGGGTACCGTCGACCGCCGGCGAGCACTTCACGTTGGGCGTGCCGAGGTCGGTTCGCCACCGCACCTCGCCGGATTCGGCGTCCAGCGCGACGCACGCCCCGCTCCCGTGGAGGCCGACGTAGACGGTCCCGTCGTGGTACGTCGGGGGTGCGGCGAACGTCTCGGCGTCCCAGCGCCACTGCTCTTGGCCAGTTTCCGCGTCGACCGCGTAGAACCGCCCTTCCTCGTTCCCGGCGAAAACCAGTCCGTCGCCGAGGGCCGGCCCGGTGAACCAGTCCGAGGCCTCGAACCGCCACTGTCGGTCGCCGGAGTCGGCGTCGAGCGCGACCAACAGTCCGGCCTTCGACTCGTCGGTGTCACCACTCACGACTGCCGGCATGGTCCCCGCGGTCCCGACGTACACCGTCCCCTCGTGGACCGTGAGTGCGCTGCTCCAGAGGTTGTGGTTCGTCTCGTGCGTCCACACCTCCTCGCCGGTCTCCGCGTCTAGGGCGAGGACGGCCCCATCGCTGTGTGCGGTGTAGACCACCCCGTCGACCGCGGCCGGCGCACAGGGGACGAAGGTCCCGGTCTGGTAGCGCCAGCGTCGCTCGCCGGATTCGGCGTCGAACGCGTAGACAGCATCGCCGCCGACGAACACCGACCCGGCTGCGACGGCCGGCGAACAGTTCACCGTGGCCTTCGACCCGATGCCGGTCCACGCGACCGACGGGTCTCCGGGGCCGGTGTTGCCGGGTGCGAAGCCCGTGTTCCCCGGGTCGACGCCGAACTCGGTCCAGTCGACCGGGCCGGCGTCACTGGCTGGCGTGGTCGGTTCGTCGCCGGTTCCGGGACCGCCGGCCGGGTCGGTCCGGTCGGAGAGGGTTGTTGCACACCCCGCGAGACCGATACCGCCGGCAGCGAGGGCGATTCGTTTGCAGTAGTCGCGACGGGAGGGCATGGTCCACACCTCGGATGCTGGATATGAATGGTTTGTGCAAGGTGTGATGCGGGTTTCAGTCTCGGGCCCAGACGGAGAGAATCAGTGGTTGTTGCTGTTGTTGTCAAGCGCAGCACCTGCGAGCGAAGCGAGCAGCCTTTTTAGCGTCCTCAACGAGCGAAGCTCGTTGGGATCCAGCAGGAGCTTCGCTCCTGCGCGATAGCTTTTTCAAGAAGCAGTTCCCGCAGCACGCCGAAGGCGTGCGAGGAAACCCGACGCAGAAAAAGATCCTCGAACTAACGGTCCTATTGGAACGTCCGACCCATGTCGCGGTCTTCGAGTTCGGGCTGTTCCCGGCCGAAGCGCTGTTCGATCTCGTTGTAGCGCTCTTTGGTCTCCTCGGTCACGCTCGCGGTGACCTCGTCGAGGGCGTGCTCGAAGTGCTCCTTGGTGATGCGGACGTTGGTGACGGAGTCGTCCATGTCGTCGGGTGAGACCGTGTTGATGAACTCGCGGGTCGCGGCGAGTGAGGCTTCGCGGCAGACGGCCTGGATGTCCGCGCCGACGTAGCCTTCGGTCTTCTTCGCCAGCCGACTGAGGTCGACACCGTCTGCGAGCGGCTTGTTCCGCGTGTGGACCTCGAAGATCTTCTCGCGGCCGTCCTCGTCGGGGACGGGGACGTGGACGTGGCGGTCGAGCCGGCCCGGGCGCAGGAGTGCGCTGTCGATGAGGTCGGGGCGGTTGGTCGTCGCGATGACGACGACGTCCTCCAGGTCCTCGAGCCCGTCGAGTTCGGTCAGGAGCTGCGAGACGACGCGTTCGCCGACGCCGGAGTCACCGGAGTGGCGGCCACGTTCGGTCGCGATGGAGTCGATCTCGTCGAAGAAGATGACGGTCGGTGCGTTCGACCGTGCCTTCTCGAACACCTCGCGGACGCCCTTCTCGGACTCGCCGACGTACTTGTTCAGCAGCTCCGGCCCCTTGATGGAGATGAAGTTGCTGTTGGCCTCGTTGGCGACGGCCTTCGCGAGCAGGGTCTTCCCCGTGCCCGGCGGGCCGTACATGAGGACACCGCGGGCGGCTTCGAGGTCCATGGCCTCGAACACCTCGGGGTAGTCGAGCGGCCACTGGATGGTCTCGCGGAGGCGTTCTTTGGTGTCTCCGAGCCCGCCGACGTCGTTCCACGTGACGTCGGGAACCTCGACGAACACCTCACGCATCGCCGAGGGTTTGACCGACTTCATCGCGTCCTTGAAGTCGCCTTCGGTGACCTTCAGGTTCTCCAGCACCTCGGCGTCGATCTCCTCCTGTTCGAGGTCGAGTTCGGGCCGGATGCGCCGGAGCGCGTTCATCGCGGCCTCCTTCGCGAGGCTCTCGATGTCCGCGCCGACGAACCCGTGGGTGTTCTCGGCGTACTGGTCGAGGTCCACGCTGTCCGAGAGCGGCATGCTGCGGGTGTGGACCTGCATGATCTCGAGGCGGCCCTCCTTGTCGGGGACGCCGATCTCGATTTCGCGGTCGAAGCGCCCACCGCGGCGGAGGGCGGGGTCGAGCGCGTCGACGCGGTTGGTCGCCGCGATGACGGTGACCTGGCCGCGTTCTTCGAGGCCGTCCATCAGCGAGAGGAGCTGGGCGACGACGCGGCGTTCCACGTCGCCGGAGGCCTCACCGCGCTTGGAGGCGATGGAGTCGATCTCGTCGATGAAGACGATGGCGGGGGCGTTCTCTTCGGCCTCCTCGAACACCTCGCGGAGTTGCTCCTCGGACTCCCCGTAGTACTTCGACATGATCTCGGGGCCCGAGATGGTGTGGAAGTGTGCGTCGATCTCGTTGGCGACGGCCTTCGCGATGAGCGTCTTCCCGGTGCCCGGCGGGCCGTGCAGGAGGACGCCCTTCGGCGGCTCGATGCCGAGTTGCTTGAACAGCTCGGGGTGGCGCATCGGCAGCTCGATCATCTCGCGGACCTGGTCGAGCTCCCTGTCGAGGCCACCGATGTCCTCGTAGGTGATGTTCGGGACGCCCTCACGGCCGCCCGAACTGACGCCACCGCTTATCTGCTCGGCGGGCTTCTCGCTGATCTGGATGTCGGTCGAGTCGGTGATGATGACCGTGCCGGAGGGGCTGGTCGATGCGATCTTCAGCGGGACGGACTGGCCGCTCCCGGCCATGGGGCCAAAGGAGAGCGAGAACGGGACGGTCTGACCGCCCGTGACCGCCTGGCCGCTCAGCTTGTCGCGGACGAGCGGGCCGATGTTCCCGCGGATACGGAGGTTCTGCGGGAGCGCGACGGTGACGCTCTTGGCGGGCTTGACGTCGGCCTTCTCGACCTCGACGCGGTCGTCGATACCGACGTTGGCCTGCTGGCGGATACGACCGTCCATGCGGATGACCTTCTGGCCCTGGTCCTCGGGGTAGCCGGGCCAGACGCGGGCGACGGCGTTTCCATTATCCTTGCCACTGATCTCGATGTAATCGCCGTTCTCCAGGTCCAGTTCCTGCATCGAGACGCGGTCGATGGCGGCGAGGCCGCGGCCCGCGTCCTTCTGTTTGAGTGGTTTGACGGTGAGTTTCATGCATCGACCTCCACTTCGATAGTGAGGATGCCGTTTCTGATAAACGCTCGCGCTGCACCGGGGACCTCTATCTCGAACTGGTCGTGGTCGTCGCTCGGGACGACGATGACGGTATCGCCGGCGACGTCCACGGTCGCCTCAGAACCGAGGGTGCCGAGGTCGGCGGCGATGACGTGCACGTCGTCGTAAGCGTAGTGGCGAACGAACCGCTCGCTTCCAGAGACGAATTCTTGTAAGTGCATGTGCTTGCTAACCCTAAGTTAGTCTTTCTACTATATAAACTTGTCGCTGCCGGAATCGGGGTACGGGAGCGGGTTCAGCTAACTACGATGTAACTGCGGTTCACGTCGTCTTAGGCTTTATGCCGTCGACCGACCAAGCCACAGGTATGCAGACTATCACGCACCACGGACGGACGACGGCGTACGAGGTATCCGACCGCGGTGGCGATGGGGCTCCGGTCATGTTCGTCCACGGCAGCGGCGGGACACATCACCTCTGGAAGTCCCAGTCACGCCTCGGCGACGAACGACCGGTGGTCACGCTCGACCTGAGCGGCCACGGCGAGAGCGAGGACATCGACGCCGACCCCGGGTACGAGACGCTCTCGGCCTACGCCGACGACGTGCTGGCCGTCGCCGAGGCGACCGACGCGAGTGTCGTCGTCGGGAACTCCCTCGGCGGTGCCATCGTCCTGCACGTCCTGCTGGAGCGCGACCACGACTTCGACGGCGTGGTGCTCGCGGGCACCGGCGCGAAGCTCGCCGTCCTCGACGACCTGCGGGAGTGGCTGGCGGACGACTTCGACCGCGCCGTCGAGTTCCTGCACGACGAGGACCGGCTGTTCCACGACCCGGACCCGCGGCTCGAAGAGCTCTCCATCCAGGGGATGCGGGCCTGTGGCCGTGCAGTGACCGAACGCGACTTCCTGACCTGCCACGAGTTCGACGTTCGCGACGAGGTCGACGCCATCGACGGTCCCGCGCTCTGTCTCGTCGGCGAACACGACTACCTGACGCCGCCGCACTACCACGAGTTCCTCGCCGAGCACATCGACGACTGCGAGCTGACGGTCGTCGAACAAGCAGCACACCTCGCGATGCTGGAGCAGCCGGAGGCGTTCAATGCGGCGGTCTCGACGTTCTGCGACAGGGTGGAAGAATAGGTTCTAATAGACTCTCGTTCGAGGACTGGCCGAAGCTGGCAGCACTCAGTACAGTTCGTCCAGGTCCTCTTCGACGTGACTGTGTTCCTCGCCGGGGAACTCGCCGGATTCGACGGCCTCGCGGTACTGGTCGATTGCACCAGCCATCTCCTCGCGGAGGTTGGCGAACTCCTTGACGAACGACGGCGTCCAGTCCGAGAGGCCGACCGCGTCGTCCACGACGAGCACCTGGCCGTCACAGTCGCCCCCGGCACCGATGCCGATGGTCGGGATGTCGATGGCTTCGGTCACCTGCGCGGCCACGTTCGAGGGCACGTGTTCGAGCACGAGCGAGAACGCACCGGCTTCCTCGTGCTGGCGCGCGAGGTCGAGGATGCGCTCGGCCTCCTCGTTCGAGGTACCCTGCCGGGCGTAGCCGGTCTGGTTGACGCGCTGCGGCGTCAGGCCGAGGTGGGCCTGGACGGGGATGCCGAGCTGGACCATCTTCTCGGTGAGTTCGACCGTGTGAGGGCCGGATTCTATCTTGACCGCGTGTGCGCCCGCCTCCTTGAGCATGCGCCCGGCGTTCTCGATGCTCTCCTTGTCGTCGTGGCCGTAGGAGAGGAACGGCATGTCCGCGACGACGAGGGCGTTCTCGGTGGCGCGGGCGACCGCGGCCGTGTGGCTCGCCATCTGGTCGACCGTGACCGGAAGGGTCGATTCGTGGCCGAGGACCGTGTTGCCGAGGCTGTCGCCGACGAGGATCATGTCGATTCCCCGTTCGTCGACGATCTCGGCGGTCACCGCGTCGTAGGCGGTGAGCATCGTGATGGGCTCCTCCCCCGACTTCGCGAGCACGTCTCGCACCGTGGTTGGCATAGGCAAGAATTGCACAGGGGGGTTCAAACGCCTGCCGATTGTCGGCGAAACCGGCAGTGCTTATGTGGTGGCGGCCGCAGTCTCGGGCGTGTCACAGAAGGTCGATTCGGTGCCGGACGAGGAAGCCGATTCGGAACGTGCGCCCGAGAACGACGGGGCCACCAGCGGGCCGAGCACCCGCGAGGCCGTCGAGACGGACGACCTCTACGCCTGGGTCATGCAGACCACCTTCGTCGTCACCATCCTCACCGGTGCGCCGCTGGTGGCGATCTTCTCGATACTCTTCGACCTCCAGACGTGGAGTGCCAGGGCGGAGTTCGCCGTCAGAATCGGGGCCATCGTCTGGTTCGTCACCGCCATCGGCGTGTTCATCTACGCGAAACGGGTCCGTGGGTTGACCCCGGCCTGAGACCGTCTCGAGCCGGGTCGGGTCGCTACACCCACTCGAAGTCCATCCCGGCGCGCTGTGCCGTCTTTTCGTCGCGTTCGGTGTCACCGACGAAGACGACGGTACCGGGCTCCAGTTCGATAGCCGACACTGCTTCGAGCAACGGCTGGGGGTGCGGTTTGTACTCGGCGACGGTGTCGCGACCGACCACGGCGGCCACGTGGTCCGCGAGGTCGTGAATCTCCAGGGCGATGTGGCAGGCGGCCTCGCAGTTGAGCGAGCACACCGCGATGGGCCGGTGCTCGTCGGCGAGGTCGTCAGCGAGCGAGAGCCGGTCGGAGTTGCGTGCACCCTCGCGCTCGTGGGCCGCGATGGCTTCGTGCACCGGGTCGCGCAGACCGTGGGTGTGCGCGTCCTCGAACAGCCCCCAGAGGTCCCGGCCGTCGGGCGAGACGCCGGCGTCCTCGTACACCGCGGTCACGTCGCGGGCGACCGCCGCCCAGTCGACGTTCAGGCGGACGAGCGTCCCATCGAGGTCGTAGACGATGCCCTCGTACTCGCGAGTCACGGACGGGAGTACGGAAGCCAGCCGATTAAGCGGGTCGGTTCGGGGTTGCTCGC
Source organism: Haloarchaeobius sp. HME9146 (assembly GCF_025399835.1). Lineage (NCBI taxonomy): Archaea > Methanobacteriati > Methanobacteriota > Halobacteria > Halobacteriales > Halorubellaceae > Haloarchaeobius > Haloarchaeobius sp. HME9146. The sequence goes on along the minus strand of NZ_JAODVR010000001.1, from coordinate 2,695,050 downwards.
GAGTAACGTCCCCCCAGAAACCGCGTAGTTTTTCATCGTCGCAAGCGCATGACAGAGTATGACGGTCACCGTCACTTCCGGTGGGAACGTCCACGACCAGACGCAGTCTCGGTCGGGGTGTTGCTGCCGTCTCGACGACGGTGGCTATGCGAATAACCAGCACACTGCAGGGGTGTGGCCGTGACGACACTGCTTCGCGCCATCCGCATGGTGCGTGAGGACGTCAAGGCCGTGCTCGACCGTGACCCCGCCGCGCGCGGGACGCTGGAGGTGCTGACCTGCTACGCCGGCCTGCACGCCGTCTGGGGGCACCGGATCGCCCACCGGCTCTGGAACGCGGGGTATCACCTGCCGGCGCGCGTGCTCTCGCAGTTCGTCCGCTTCATGACCGGCGTCGAGATCCACCCCGGCGCGACGCTGGGTCGCCGGGTCGTCATCGACCACGGGATGGGCGTCGTCATCGGCGAGACCGCCATCGTCGGCGACGACGTACACATGTACCACGGGGTCACGCTGGGCGGGAACTCCCCGCGCCCCGAGAAGCGCCACCCGACGGTCGGCGACCGCGTCATCATCGGCGCGAACGCCACGCTCATCGGCGACATCACGCTCGGCGACGATTCGCGCGTCGGTGCCGGCTCGGTGCTCACGACCGACGTGGAACCCGGTGTAACCGTCACCGGGATTCCGGCGACCCCGTACGAGAGCAAATCGACAGAGGAGGAGACGGACGAGGCTGACGCCGACGACGCTGCCGACCCCGTCATCGACGAGGCCGACTCTGCCGGTGAGACGGTCGACGCACCGGCCGAGGAGGACGCGACCGACACCGGTTCCGACGGGGTCTCTCCCGAGACCGAGGGCGTCGAGGCCGACGACTAATCGGCGTCCGCGACCGCGTTCTCCGGTTCGACGTTTTTCACGGATTCGACGTCCAGCGAGCCGTCGCGCCGCTCCGCCTGCCCGACGCGCGGGACGGTGACCACGATGCCGTCCTCGCCCGCGGTGACCGACCCGCCTGCCGCGGTGACGGGAAACGGCGGCACGAACCGGACCGAGTGTTCGGTCCGGTCGGTTCCATCCTCGGTCTCACGTTCACCGAGCAGCCAGACGCAGACGGCCCCGTTCTCGACCCGGCAGTCGTAGTGCTGTTCGGGCTGGGCGAGTCGGTCGAACGCGAGTCGCAACTCGTCGGGCGTCGCCGTGACCGTGGCGTCGACCGAGTGTCGCTGGCGCGCCATCGCGACACGCTCGACGAGGCCGCCGATAGCGGGAACGAGCGTCCCCGCGACGAAGCCGCCACCCTGGAGCCGACGCCAGGTGTAGGAAGGAGCGCTGGCAGGGGCCGCAGGTGGGCCCTGGCGTCCCTCCCGGGTGAACGCCTCGCCGTCACGGTGGAACGTCGCCTCGGCGTCGACAGCGGCGTCCTCGGCACACGGGCGGAGGACCGGTCTGACCAGCTTGATGCCGCCCGCTGCCTGGGAAAGCCGCGTCACGACGACCTGCGAGCAATCGAGGGTGACCGGCCGGGAGAGCGTGGTCGTCGCCGAGAGCTCGTCGTCGCCCGAGTGGACGACGCGCTCGACCTCGGTGCCGCCGTCACCGGTCGCTGCGACCCTGAGTGTCACCGAGTCGGTCTCGCCGATAGCGGTGGTGAGTCGACACGTCAGCGCGTCCGGTGAGACTGTCTCTGGCACTGTCCGGAGGATTCGAGTAGCGACGCTATAGGGGTTTTTTCGCCTCGTTGAGAGCTTCGGGTGAGTCGCCCGACCGGCTCAGGCCCACTCCACGGTCACGACCCCGTCCTGTCGGTCGCTGGGCGGACAGCGCGGGACGACCGCGACGAGCTGGTCCGCCGTGACCGTCACCCGGGCATCTTCGGCCGTAATCGGGTACGGTGGCGCGACCGCGACGGCCACGTCCTCGTGGTGGGTCTGGACGGTACCACTTCTGCGTTCGCGACCGGAGCCGCCGGCCGTCGCCGCTGCCCGCGGGTCGTGTCGCCGGTGTTCGGCCAGTCCGGTCAGGAACAGTTCGCCGTTGCGGACCGACGCGTCGCAGGTGAAGCTCCGGCCGGCCGGTCGTGGCGCGGTCACGCGCATGGCGTCGCCCGAATCCTGGACGGCCACCGCGTCGTTGCGGGTCGACCGCGCCGTCGCGACCTGGAACAGTCGTTCACCGACCGACCGGACCGCGGGGGCGAGCGTCTCCGCAACAGGCCCCTCGCGGTCGTCGTCGTACCAGCGGTACCAGAACTCGCGTGGGCGGTCGCGCCGGTCGGGCAGGGAGACCTCCTCGCGGACGAAGCGGTCTGCGACCCACCGGAACGAGACGGCGTCACGGACCACCGGTTCGTCCTCGCGCTGGCGGAGCGCCGGGGCGTAGCCGACCCGTCGCCCGTGGTCGGTGTCGACGGTCTCGGTGATGTCGAGCCGTGCCCCTTCGAGGGTGAGGTGCGCGTCGACGGCCGCGGCCCCGGTCGTCGTGTAGCGAGCGCCGTCGGCGTCCGTCGCGGTGAACGTCCGTGAGACCTGGGTCCCGTCCCGCAGTGGCAGCAGTTCGAGCTCGACGCGTCGCTGGCGGGCGTCTGCCGGGTCGAACACCCCGAGAAGTTCGTCTACGACGGTCCGGTCGCCACCATCCATCGTTCTGCACTCGCCTGAGGGACTGATAAATCTGCTGTCTGCTTTCGGTCAGTCGAGCAGGTGGCGGGCGATTATCTTCTTCTGGATCTCCGAGGTGCCCTCGTAGATGGTGAGGATCTTCGCGTCGCGGTAGAAGCGCTCGACCGGGAAGTCGGTCGTGTAGCCGTAGCCGCCGTGGATCTGGACGGCCTCGTTGGTCACGTCCATGGCGGCCTCGCTGGCGAAGTACTTCGCCTGGGAGGCGGCGAACGCGGTCTCCTGCTGGTCGCCCTGGGCTTTCTTGCGGGCGGCCTCGCGGGTGAGCAGGCGACCCGCGGTGATCTTCGTCTGCATGTCCGCGAGCTTGTGTCGGATGGCCTGGAAGTTCGAGATGGGCTGGTCGAACTGCTCGCGGTCCTGGGAGTACTGCAGTGCCTCGTCGAAGGCGGCCTGTGCGAGGCCGACCGACTGCGCACCGATGGCGATGCGGCCGCCGGTGAGGATGTGGAACGCCGCCGAGAGGCCCTTGCCCTCCTCGGTGAGCTGGTACTCTTCGGGGATGCGAACCCCATCGAACATCAGCGTGGTCGTGTCCGAGGCGCGCAGGCCGAGCTTGTCCTCCTTCTTGCCGACTTCGAGCCCCTCGACCTCGTCCTTGGGGACGAGGAACTGGGTGATGGAACCGGGGTCGTCGCGGTCGGTCTTCGCGAACAGGATGATGACGTCGCTTCGCTTGCCGTTCGTGATCCACTGTTTCTTCCCGTCGATGACGAACTCGTCGCCGTCGCGGCGGGCGACGGTCGACATCTCGGCCGGGTTCGAGCCGGCATCCGGCTCGGAGAGCGCGAACGCCCCGATGGGGCGGCCCTGCGCCATCTCCGGCAGCCAGGCTTCCTTCAGGTCGTCGTCGCCGAACTCGGCGATACAGGAGGTGGCGAGCCCGTGGACCGAGAGTGCGGTCGCGACCGACAGCATCCCGTACGCCATCTCCTCGTTGATGATGGCGTACGTCATCGGGTCGGCGTCGTAGCCGCCGTACTCCTCGGGGACCGTCAGCCCCGTCAGGTCGAGGTCGGCGAGCTGGTCCCAGACGTCCTCCGGGAAGGTCTGCTCTGCGTCGCACTCCGCCGCCACCGGGCGCAGTTCCTCCTCCGCGAACTCCCGGACGACGTCCCGGACCGCCGCCTGCTCCGTTGTCAGTTCCATACTACCGTGTACGGAGACGGGTGGAAAAAGTTGCCTGATTATCGTTCGACGAACGCGTCGACCGGTGTCGCGTCGGTCCAGACCGTCTCGAACACCGATTTCCCCCACTCGATGCCTGCCTCGGTCTCGACGACGAGTTCGCTCTGTGGGTCGTAGCAGCCGTCCAGTGTCGGCAGCGAGAGACAGAGCTGCTCGTCGGTCAGGGCCATGGCGAACTCGGCAGTGGTCACCCTGATGTCGAGGTGGGCCGTCGCCTCCTCGCTCGGCCCCGTCGCCCCTTCGGTCTCCTGGAGGAGTTCGGGCGTCACGAGCAGGCGAGGCGTCGGGTCGTCACAGCCGATGAGGGCGTCCGCGAAGCGGTCGTCGTACACCGGCGCGATGACGTTCGCCTCGGCGGCGTCCGTAATCGTCTGCTTGACACATCGCGCCGCGCGGAACGGGTCGGCGTCGGGGGACTCGACGACCTCGCAACCGTCGAGCTGATTGAGCCGCCGCCGGCCGCACTCCGGGAGGGCGGACACGTCGTGGCTCCGCCAGTACTCCTCGGCGTCGGCCAGGACACCCTCGACGGCCTGTATCTCGTCCAGCAGGTCTCTGACCGCCCAGCCCGTGCCGGTCAACGCCCAGTCGCCGTCGTCGCGCTCGTAGACGTAGCCACGTCGCTGGAGCCGGTTCAGGGCGTCGTAGATAGCCGACTCGCTCGCGGGCGCGGCCTCGACAACGTCCTGCCGAGGGCGTGGAGACGCGGCGAGCGTGTGCAACACCGTCCGCCGAGCCCTCGAGTTCCAGACGAACTCGAGTCGTTGCGTGGGACCAACCATGCTACCCTTTCCCCACTCCGTCGACATATGACTTCTCCTCTAGAGATACTTATTACACAGTCAAGACAGATGAAAACGTTCCACTCGGGCTGGACCATTCCGGTAGTCGTGGAACGTCCCATCACCCATGGAATGATAACCTTTAGACAGGTAGGCATGGAAATAGCGATTGCTGTCTGTCGGTGCAGACGACGGCCGTCTCCCTCGCCGGCCGTCGCCATTCCTGACCACGATTCGCCGGCTCCTGTCCCCTACTCGCCCTGTCCCCGCAGGTCGGCGACGACAGCAGCGGGAGCCGACCCGATGCCCCCGCCCTGGGCGAACCGGTCGCTCCCACCCCCACCGCCGCCGTGTTCGTCGGTCACCGACGACACGACTGCTGCGGCGTCGTGGCCGTCCGCCGCCCCCACGACAACGAAGGTGCTGTCCGTCTCGCCAACGAGTGCGACGACGTCGGCACGGTCCCCCGCTGCCGCTCGGACGACGGACTGGAGGTCGTTCGGCCCCACGTCCGCGACCGACCCCACGAGCCAGGTTCTGCCGTCTCGCTCGACCACGTCGAGCGCAGCGAGCTGTGATTCGACGAGTGTCGTCCGCATGTCGGCGAGCTCGGACTCCAGCGACGAGACCTCGTCCTGTAACCGTTCGATACCGGCCGGCACGTCGTCCACGCTCGTCCCGAGCGTCCGACCCGCGGCCAGGGCCGACCGTTTCTCCACCGCGCGCCGGTCGATGCTTCGCGGGCCTACCGCGAACTCGACCCTGGTGAGCCCCTCACCGGGGTTCGACCGGTCGAGCACCGTCACCGGCCCGATCTCCCGGGTGTTTCGGACGTGGGTGCCACCACAGGCGGCCACGTCCAGTGGGCCCTCAGAGGGCTGGCCGGGAGTCACGTCTCCCTCGCCGATGGTGACCAGTCGAACCGTGTCGGCGTCCGCGAACACGTCCTCCTCCGTCTTCGTATTGAACGCGACGAACTCGTTCTTCTCGACCGCGTCGAGCGAGACCTCCTCCCACGTCACCTCGCGGGACTCCCACACGGCCAGGTTCACCAGGCGTTCGAGTTCGACCAGCACGTCGTCGTCGACCGTCGTCGAGGTCTCGAAGTCGACGCGGACCTTGCCCTCGTCGGCGGCTGGCTCCTCGGAGTTGGATTCCTCGGCCGGGTCGGAGGCGGCGGAGATGCCGAACCCGCCGTACCCGAGGTCGTCGAGGAGTTCCCGGGCCACGCCGTAGAGGACGTGGCTGGCGGTGTGTGCCCGCATGCAGTACATCCGGAACGTCCAGTCGATGTCACAGACGACGGTCTGGCCCTCGCGGAACGTCGGGTCCGCGGCCAGCGTGTGGACGTGTGTGCCGTCCTCGGCCTGCTGGACGTCGGCGACGGGCACGCCACCGATGGTGCCGCGGTCGGCGGGCTGGCCGCCGCTCTCCGCGTAGAAGAAACTGGTCTCGAGTCGGACCGCACGTCCGTCGATGGCCGCCACGTCCGTCGAGAAGCGGGTCGTGTACGGCTCCGCCGCAGCGTTCTGGGTCATCGAGAAGCGAGACACGCCCAGCGAACAAAAACGCTGTGGGGCTACGGGTGCGGACTACGAATCCGCGAGTTCGATGTCCAGCATGTCTTCGAGCGCCGTGATGAGGCCGCCACCGATGCCGGCCTGGGTGGCACGTCCCTGCTCGATGGCGATGATGTCGGACTCGTCGACGCCGAGTTCGCTCGCGAGTTCCTCGCGCTGGAGGCCCTGCTCCTGGCGCTTCTCGGTGACGATCTTCCCGTAGTCCTTCACGAGGTACGGGAGCGGGTCGTCGTCGTAGTTCGTCCCCTCCTCCTCCCAGCGCTTGGAGTCGCCGTCCCAGACGTCGTTCGCCTTCGCGGCGTTCTGGACCGCCCGACGTTTCCGGTCCGACTCGTCCTGCTGTTTCGAGCGGTTGCTCCCGCTCGACTGCTGCTTTTGCGCGTCGTCGTGGGGCGCACACGAGGGACACACCTGGAGTGTCGCGCCCGCGACGTTCGCCCGCCGCAGGCCGTCGCTGGCCGCGCCGCAGAGTTCACAGGTGTCACCGTCGCTGCCACCCGACGAACCGCCCGTCGAGTACTTCGGCATATCCCCCCCTACCGTGGCGTGCCATTTGAATACCCCGCTTTGTCGCGTTCCACCATGCGACGGGGCGGCACCGTCGCGGGAAAAGGACACGCTTTTATTTATCCCCCCAAAACGGATGAGTGCAGCAAGACACAGCGAGCGTGGGTAGCCAAGCCAGGCCAACGGCGCAGCGTTGAGGGCGCTGTCCTGTAGAGGTCCGCCGGTTCAAATCCGGTCCCACGCATCGCACAGGTGGCCACCAACTCAGCCACCAACACGATGCGGGTGCTCTCCTAACGGACAGCACCCACGCACAACTTACTGACGAAGCAACACTCGGAGAGGGTTCGCTTCGTCGTTCTCTCCAAGAAACCGACCGACGGGAGAGCCGTCGGTGGGGCTTCCGCGACCGACAGAGTTCTTACTACGTCGCCGGTTTTCACCTCCTGAGAACCGGGTCCCTGATTATGTCGGTCCCTTCCTAACCATCTCCCAGAGGTCCCGTACAGATGACAGACATCTCGAAGACAGACCGCCGCACAGTCCTCCGAACCGCTGGTATCGCCCTCGCGACAGCTGGCCTCGCCGGCTGTCTCGGCTCGAACAGTCAGGGAGAGACGACGACGCCCGAACCGACCGAGACGCCGACGGAGATGGAGCCCGCCCCCGACACCGGCACCGCGACGGTGCAGGTCGGCCCCGAGGGGAAGTTCGTGTTCACGCCCGGAACCGACGAGCCGCTCACCGTGACCACCGGTACGACCGTCACATTCGTCTGGGAGTCGAACACCCACAACATCCTCGTCACGTCCCAGCCCGAGGGGGCAGACTGGCCGGGCCACGAACCCATCGAGGACGAGGGGTTCGAGTACGAGTACACGTTCGAGGTCCCCGGAACCTACGAGTACGTGTGTGAACCGCACGAGTCGCTCGGGATGATCGGCGAGATCGTCGTCGAGGAGTGAGTCACCCCCCGTAACTCGCCGCCACGACTGTCCGACTGAGTAACCGCTTTCTGCCTGCGTTCCCGAGACCCCCGCATGGAGAAGACGGTCAAGCAGAACGTCCCCGCCGTGACGGCAGTGCTGACGGTGGTCTCGCTCGCGCTGGTCATCGGGGCGGCGCGCCAGCTCATCCCGAAGTCGATACTCCCGAAGGCCCCCGAGTGGCTGGTCTCGGCCATCCCGCACGTCAACGCGGTCATCAGTCTCGTCGCCATCGGGGTCATCATCGCCGGCCTGCGCGCCATCAAGCGCAAGGAGTACGAGCGCCACCGGAAGCTGATGCTCGCTGGGGTCGGGTTGTTCCTGCTGTTCCTCGTGCTCTACCTCTACAAGGTCGCGCTGAAGGGGCCGAATCCGTTCCCCGGCAGCGGGCTCGTCGAGGTGGCGTACCTGGGCATCCTCGCGATTCACATGATTCTCGCCATCTTCTGCCTGCCACTGCTGTACTACGTGCTGTTGCTCGCCTGGACGCACCCGATGGCGGAGCTGAAGGACACGAAACACCCGAAAATCGGCCGCATCGCCGCGCCGCTGTGGCTCATCTCGTTCGTGCTCGGGAACGTGGTGTACGTCCTGCTGTATCTGGTCTACTGAGCCGCTCCTCGTTCTCCTACCGCTCGTCCCACCACTGCTCTGCCGTCACGGCGTAGATGTTGGAGTCGTGGTGCTCGCCACCGACGAACGCCCAGTTCGGGAGGGTGCCGACGTGGCGCATGCCGATGGATTCCAGCAGCGCGTTGGACGCGTCGTTGAACGCGAAGGCTTCGGCGCGGACCGTCTCCATGCGGCGCTCCTCGAACAGGTACGTGATGAGGGTGCGGGTCGCGTCCTTCCCGTAGCCCTGGCTGTGGGCGTCGGCCGCCAGCCAGCACGAGAGGACGGCGTGACCGTGGCGCTCGTTCATCCAGTTCGACCGGATGACGCCGACAGGCTCCTCCGTCTCCGTGGCGACGATGAGCAGTGTGAGGTCGTCGTCCGAGGAGACCTCCTCCTCGAACCACTCCTCGTGTTGGGTCTCGTTCCGTGGCTGGGCGATACCGAGGGGGACACGAACGTCGGGGTCGTTGACGTTCTCCGTGACGAACTCGATGTCTTCTTCCTCCATGTTGCAGAGGTCGACCGAGTCGCCAGCGAGGAAGGTAGCTCCGGGCATGGCAGACGCTTCACGTCCCGGTATGTAAAGCCGTATTCAGGTGTGCTAACGAGTGTCGCTGGGGAACGTGGGTTCAGTCTACTCTGCCAGCCACTCGTCGGCGGTCACGGTGTAGAGCCACACGTCGTGGTGCTCGCCGTCGACGAACACCCACTCGGGCCACGTCCCGGTTCGCTCGAAGCCGACCGATTCGAGCAGGCCGGCCGACGCCTCGTTGAACGCGAAGACACAGGCCATCAACGACCGGATGCGGCGCTCGCGGAAGGCGTACTCCACCATCGTCCGGGCCGCGTCGGAGCCGTAGCCGTTGCGGTGGTGTTCGGGTGCGACCCAGTAGCCGAGTTCGGCGGTCCCGTGGGTCTCATCGATCTCCGCGATGGTGACCACGCCGACCGGTTCGTCTCCTTCCGTAGGGACGATGCAGAGGTTCACCTCGTCATCGCCCGAGGCGACGTTCTCCAGCCAGTCGCGCTGCTCGTCGAGGTTGTACGGTGTGTGGTTGCCGACCGGGACCCGAACCGCGGGGTCGTTGATGCCATCACGGAGGAACTCGATGTCGTCCTCCTCGATGGTGCAGAGGTCGACCGTCTCGCCTGAAAGGAAGGTTGCGCCGGGCATTACCGGTGATTCTCGCGGCGACGGGATAAATCAGCCACAGGTGTGCTAGCAGTGCAGCCGGCACATCACGGCCAGTCGGTGGCACATCACGGCCAGTCGGTGGCACATCACGGCCACTCGTCGGCGGTGACCGCGTACAGGTTCACGTCGTGGTGCTCGCCGTCGACGAACCCCCAGTCTGGAAGCGTCCCCACGCGCTCGTAGCCAACCGATTCGAGCACCTTGGCGGAGGCCTCGTTGAACTCGAACACCTTCGCCATCACCGTCCGGAGTCGGCGTTCGGTGAAGGCGTAGTCGGTCGCAGCTCGGAGGGCGTCGGTCCCGTAGCCGTTTCGCTGGTGGTAGGGCGCGACCCAGTAGCCGACCTCGGCGTGGCCGTGGTGTTCGTCGAGGCCGTTGAGCGAGATGTTGCCCACCGGCTCGTCGTCGGCCACGATGACGAGTTTCACGTCGTCGCCCTCGCAGACGCGGTTCTCGAACCAGTCCTCCTCCATCTGCATGTTGTACGGCGTCACGCTCCCGAGGTTGGGGCGGACGTCGGGGTCGTTCATCGCATCGCGGAAGAACTCGAGGTCGTCTTTTTCCACCGGACAGAGGTCGACCGTCTCGCCGGAGCAGAACACTGGACCGGGCATAGCTGGTGGTTCACCGGGAACGGTCGTAAGCAGTCGGGTAGTGTGCTAGCCGACTATCTGGCAGTCCCACGAGTCCGCACTGGCCGCGTAGACGTGGGCGTCGTGGTGCTCGCCGCCGACGAACACCCAGTCCGGGAGCGACCCGACGCGCTCCATCCCCACCGATTCGAGCAGGCCGATGGACTGCTCGTTGAACCCGAAGACGTAGGCGACCACGGTCCGCATCCGCCGGTGGTCGAACAGGTACCGGAGGATGGCTCTCGTGGCGTCAGAGCCGAAGCCCTGGCCGTGGAACTCGGGTGCGAGCCAGCAGCCCAGGGTGGCGTGCCCGTGTCGCTCGCTCAGGTCGAAGGCATTGATGGTCCCGACGGGCTCCCCGTCGACCGTGATGAGGAAGTTCACCGTGTCGTCCTTCGAGACGTGCTCTTCGAACCATTCTTTCCCCTGTTTGTCGTTCACCGGGCCGTCCATCCCGAGCGAGGGCCAGACCTTCGGGTCGTTGACGAACTGGCCGAGGAAGTCGAGGTCGGCCTCGTCGATGGGACAGAGGTCGACCGACTCACCGTGGAGGAACACTGCGCGAGACATACCGGAGAGAGGCCTCAGGGAGAGATAACTGTCGCGTGAAAGGTTCTACCAGTGCAACAGGGAACGAGTTCGGTCAGTCGTCAGCCGCGAGGTCCGCCCCGCCGATGACCGGGCGCTCGACCTCGCGGTCGGTCGACTCGCCCTCGATGTCGTAGGGGTACTCGCCGGTGACGCAGCCGAGACAGAGGTCGGCTCTGGAGCTATCGAGCGCACTCGCGACGGCGTCGATGGAGAGGTACGCCAGCGAGTCCGCGCCGATTTCCTCGCAGATGTCGTCGGTGGTCTGGCCCGCCGCGATGAGTTCCTCGCGGGTGGCCATGTCGATGCCCATGTAACACGGTGCGACGATGGCCGGCGCGCCGATTCGCATGTGGACCTCCTCCGCGCCGAAGTCCTTGAGCAGGGAGACGAGCTGGTTCGAAGTCGTCCCGCGGACGATGGAGTCGTCGATGATGGTGACGGTCTTGCCCTCGACGGTGGACTTGATGGGGTTGAGCTTCAGTCGGACCGCGCGCTCGCGCTCGTCCTGGGTCGGCATGATGAACGTCCGGCCCACGTAGCGGTTCTTCATCAGGCCCTCCGCGAAGTCGGTCTCCGCGCCGTCGTCCTGAGCTGCTTCGGCGTAACCGGAGGCGAACGCGCGCCCGGAGTCGGGGACGGGCATGACCACGTCGGTCTCGATACCGGATTCGTCCCAGAGGTGGCGGCCGAGTTCACGTCGGACCTCGTAGACGAGGTGGTCGTCGATGACGGAGTCGGGTCGGGCGAAGTAGACGTGTTCGAAGAAGCAGTGGGCGGTGTTCTCCTGGTTGACGAGCTGGTACGAGTCGAATCCTGTCCCGTCTTCGTGGAGGACGACGAGTTCGCCGGGTTTCACGTCCCGGACGAGCTCGCCGTCGAGGGTGTCGATGGCGGCGGATTCGGAGGCCAGCACGTAGCCGTCCTCCAGTTCGCCGATACAGAGCGGGCGATTGCCTTCGGGGTCGCGCACGCCGAGGACCGTCTCGTCGTGCATGATGGTGAGCGAGTACGAGCCGTGGATGCGGCTCATCGTTCGCTTCACGGCGCGTACGAGGTCGGCTTCGAGGAGGTTGCGCGCGAGGTCGTGCGCGATGACCTCGGTGTCGCCATCGGAAGTGAACGCGTGACCGAGGCCCGCCAACTCGTCGCGGATCTCGTCGGCGTTGACGAGGTTCCCGTTGTGACTCAGCGCGAGCGACCCGGACTTGAACGAGACGGTGAAGGGCTGTGCGCAGGACTTGTCGACGCTTCCGGCGGTCGGGTAGCGGACGTGACCGATGCCGGACTCGCCGTTGAGCGTCTCGATGTCGGACTGGGTGAACGCGTCGCCGACGAGTCCCATCGCGACGTGGTCGTGTTGCTGGAAACCGTCGTGGGTGACGATACCTGCCGACTCCTGGCCGCGGTGCTGGAGGGCGTACAGCGAGTAGTACAGCGGTCGCGCGGCATCACGGTCGGCGAGGGAGACACCGACGACACCACACTTCTCTGTCGGACCGTCCATCTGCGGGCGTTCGCCCGGCCCCTGTGTCATGGTCGTGGCTGAGGTGCCCGATGGTAAAAATCCCCGTGGTTATGCGCTAATATCGACTCGCGACTGGCGATATATGCACATACTTGCATACTCTCGCCGTATGCAGCGGGTTCGAGACGACACTAGAAGGGCTGTCGGCGAAGGAGCACGTTTCGAGCCCGCACGGTGTCGCGGGTCCACCACCAACACGCCAGGTGGATGGGTCCGTGACAGCGCTGCGGCTCACGGGTCGATTGCTGTGAAGAGAGAAACCTTCGAATCTACTCGCCGGCCTTCGACTGCCAGGCGTACTCGCGACGCTTGGCGGAGTCGCCGAATCCGCAGGACGAGCAGACCTTCTTCTTCGAGTGGTACGACTTCTCACCACAGCGTCGGCACTTGACGTGTGTGGTGGTGTTCTTCTTCCCCTGGGAGGGTGTTCCTGCGCCAGTCATGGGCTTATCGAGACGACGTTATCGCCGCGTATAATGGTTGTGTTGTCGTCCTGTTCCAGGACGAGGTTCATGTGCTGGTCGTAGCCGGTGAGTTCTCCCTCGTACGCTTCGCCGTCCTTGAGTTTGACCGTGACGTCCTCGCCGACTGCGGCTTCGAGAACATCGAGCGGTCGTCCACTCTGTTCGCTCATACCTCGAAGGCCTTCCGTCGCGTGCTTAAACGTACCGAGTTAGTTCGACCGAAACACGGGTCGATTCGGGCGTGACGGCGCTCGCGCGGGGGTGACGTGGGAGTCGTGTTACACGTCGACGGCGAAGGAGTCGTAGCGACTCGCCTGCCCGGCGAACGCGGCCAGGAGTTCCGCGACCTCCTCCAGGTCGTCGGTGTCGATGACCTCGACGGGGGTGTGCATGTAGCGGTTCGGGACGCTGATATTGACCGTGGGGACGCCGCCGCGGGCGACGAAGAACTCCCGCGCGTCGGTGCCGGTACCCATCCCTGCCGCCTGCAACTGCACGTCGATATCGGCGTCTGCGGCGGCCTTGCGAACCGCCTGGGTGACGACCGGGTGGTTCGCGCTGCCCCGCCCCACCACCGGGCCCGCGCCGAGTTCGATGTCGCCCGCCTTGTCGGGCTGGCCACCGGGGTAGTCCGAGACGTGGGTCACGTCGACCACGAGGACGGCGTCGAGGTCGAGCTGGAAGCCGACCATCTTCGCGCCTCGCGTACCGAGTTCCTCCTGGACGGTCGAGACCGCATACACGGTCGCGTCGACCTCCGCCTCGGCGGCCATCCGGAGCCCTTCGGCGGCGGTCCACGTCCCGACCCGGTTGTCCATCCCGCGGGCCGCGACACGCGTGCCCATGAGTTCCTCGACCGTGCTGGAGAACGTGATGGGGTCACCGACCTCGACGACCTCGGTCGCCTCGTCCTTGTCTGCCGCGCCGATGTCGACGGCCTGCTCCGAGATGTCGTCGATCTTGTCGTCGTCGGGGTCGCGGAGGTGGATGGCGGTCTGTGCGATGACGCCGGAGACCGGCCCGTCGGCGGTGTGGACGGTCACGTGCTGGCCCTTCGTGACCGTGCGGTCGGACCCGCCGATGCGACCGAGGTGGATGAAGCCGTCGTCGTCGATGCGGTTGACGATGAAGCCGATCTCGTCGGCGTGGCCGGTCAGGGCGACGGTCGGGCCGTCGTCGCTCCCCTCGTACTTCGCGACCGCGTTCCCGTACTCGTCGGTGCGGACCTCGTCCGCGAACTGTTCGACGTAATCGACCCAGACGCGCTGGCCGCGGGTCTCGTAGCCCGACGGACTCGGCGTCTCCAGCAGTTCCGTGAGAAAGTCCCACTGCGAATCGTTCATACCCGTGCGTGGGACGGGCGCGATTTGAAGGCCCCGGTTGTGCCACGACAGGGGCGGTGAACACAACGCCTAAGGCCACTGTCGCGGAACTGACTAGTATGGAGAAATTCACGTTCCTCGAACTCCACCTCAACGACGAAGTCAGCTTCAGCAACGTCATCGGCAGCGACGCCGACGAGGAGGCAGAGGCGGCGACAGACGGCGGCACCGCGGCGGTCGCAGCCGATGCAGCTACGGAGTCCGAACCGGCTGCCGAGGACGCCAGCGGCGGAGCCCCGAACCCCCTGCTCCTGCTCGCCGGGTTCGTCGCCCTCGTCCTGGTCGCCGTTGTCGTCCGGAACCTCCTGGGCGACGACGCGGCCGACGAGTTCGAACCGGAGATGGTCGAGCTGGAAGAATAGACAGAAGGGTTTTGGCCGCACGGACCCAACTCGGGTGCGTGAGTCTCTTTCGTAGTGTTCGCGCGGTCGCCTCCTCCTCCAGTGGCGACGGCGTCATCGACTGGCACGCGGTCGCCGAAGCGGCGAAGGGTGCGACCGACCCCGGGTCGGTACGCCTGACGGACGCCGAGAAAGCTGGCTACGCGACGGACGTTCGGGACGCGCGAGACCGCGTCCGCGAGGTCGCCGGTATCGACTTCGACGTCCCGCGAACCATCGAGATACAGCACCGCCACCACTGGATAGACGCGAACATCGACACGTTCCGTCGGGTCCTCCACCCACTCGAAGCGCAGGAAGGGTCGATGTTCCCGGGTCTCGCCCGGACCGTCAACACCGGCACGATGTCGTTCATGCTCGGGTTCCTCGCCCGGAACGTCCTCGGGCAGTACGACCCGCTGTTGCTGGCCGGTGACGAGGTCGACGCCGACCACGCGCTGTACTTCGTTCACCCCAACATCGACCGCGTCGCCCACGCACTCGACGTGGACTACCCGCGGTTCCGGCGCTGGATCGCCTTCCACGAGGTCACCCACGCCGCCGAGTTCGGGGCCGCCCCGTGGCTCTCGGAGTACCTCGAGTCCCGCATGGAGGAGGGCCTCGCGGAGCTCAAACACGGCCAACTCGACCGCGAGGCGTTCCGCGAGATGAACGCCGCGATGACCGTCGTCGAGGGCTACGCGGAACTCCTGATGGACCACGCCTTCGACGACGAGTACGAGGACCTCCGCCGGAAGGTCGACGCCCGCCGGAAGGGGGCAGGCCCACTGAGCAAGCTCGCGAAGCGCCTGCTCGGCCTCGGGCTCAAGCGCCAGCAGTACGAACGCGGGAAAGACTTCTTCGAGTACGTCGCGGCCGAGCGCGGCATCGCCGCCGCCGGCGTGGTCTGGGACGGGCCAGAGAACCTCCCGACGGAAGAGGAGCTGGAGTCGCCGCGCAAGTGGATAGCCCGCGTCAATCCGTAACACGGCATCGACCTGACCGGACAAGTACGCTGTTTTTCTCCGGTCTCGACGTATAATACACGTGAAACGTCGGGCCCTGCTCGGGGCGGTCTCTGCAGCCGTGACGACTGGCCTGGCCGGGTGCAGCGGTGTGCTCGGTCCCGGGACCAGGACGAGGGAGCCGTTCACCGTCGACCTGTTGCCGACCACGGATGAACCGACGACAGGGGAACCGACCACGACCGAGGACTCGTTCCCCGCGATTCCAGAGGCGATGGTCGAGTTCCAGAACCGCTCCGGAGAAGACCGCGAGGTGACGGTCTCGGTCCACAGGAACGACGTGCTCGTCGGGTGGGAGAGCAGGACGGTCAGCGACGGGGGGTATCTCTGGGTCGGCCCACTGAGTGCAATCGGCGACTACGGAATCTCTCTCGACGTCGCCCAGGCCCCGACCGAGAACCGGCGGTGGACCGTCGAACGGACGTGGGCCGTCGATCTGGACTCCCACAAGCTCCGGCTCGCACTCTGGCCTGGGGACGAGCTCGAGGCGACCGAGGTCCTGCGCTGTCAGCCGGACTGTCGTGCGATGAGGGGCCGGGCCATCGCGCATCCAGTCGACACAGGTGAGGGCGAGGTCATGTTCACGAGGGCAGCGCTTCGGAACGAATCGTCGGCCGCCACGGAGCTGAAACTCCACGTCGCGTATGGTGGTCAGGCGGTGTTCGACGGATTGTACGTGGTCCCGCCAGGCTCCGAAATCTGGATTCCAGACCCGGTCGTGACGGCGGGCACGTACAGCGTGGCTGCCGGGACTGCAGACGGCCAGGACCGCCACTTCTGGTGGCACGTGGGCGGTGACCGGGCGAATCTCGCGGTCGTGGTCGACGACTCGAGCCGTCTCCTCGTCGGCTGCAGCAGGGTCGCATCGCTCGGGAAGCGCCGAGTACAGCTCTTCGTCGAGAACAAGGACGAGGTTCCCCGGACGGTGGACCTCTCGCTGACCAACGAGTACGTCCAGGGCGCGACAGGGTCGGTCACGGTCGACCCGGGGAGCTGGAGCCCGCTCTCCGTCGCGGTTCCCATCGGTGGGTCGTTCGAGGCGACGATAACGGTCGGCGAGCACACCGAGACCGTCACCTGGAACACCTGCCCGTACTCGGGCGGCGGTATCTGGTTATCCGTGAAAGACGGGGAACCGGTGATTCTCCGGGAGAACTAGCGTCGTTCTCGCGAACTCCCCTGTCGGAACGCGTGGACGAGGTACGCCCACAGCAACGCCCCGGCGACGGCCCCACCGACGAGGCCGCCGAGGATGTAGAGCAGGGACGCTTCGACCTGCAGCGCGACCATCGCCCCCGACGCGGCGACCATCCCGACGAAGACGTAGCGGAGTCTGTTCATCCCGATGCGACGGTCGTCCTCTGACATCGAGGGCCCGACCATCTTAGAGATCGTGTGGTGCAGAGACGTGCATGCTCACGAACTGCCACTCCTCGTCGGCCTCGTCGATGCACTCCAGGGTCCCACTCCAGCGCGAGTCGAAGCCCCAGCGCTGCCCGGTCTCGACGTTGGTCCAGGCCAGCCGGACCTCGTCGTGGAAGATGGCGTAGTCGTCGCGCTCGGTGACCGACAGGTCGTGGCTCTCGACGGTCCACTCGTCGGTCGTCTTGCTCTGCTTGCGCAGGGCCTCCGCGACCGTGTCGTAGCCGCTGTACTGGTTGCTTATCGCGCCCTTCCAGGTCGCGTCGTCCTCCAGAAAGTACGGATACAGCGGTTCACCACGACGGAGGGCTTCGTAGTAGTCCCTGATGGTGTCCTCGGCGCTCATGTTCGTGCGAAAGGGACGGGGTGGCTTGAAAGCACCTTTCCACCGAGGTTCAAATACCATGACGCGGCCACCGCCGGTATGCACTGAGAATCGCCCCGGCGGGCGTCGCGGGTGCGCGGTGCGGCCCGCCGGGAGTCGGCCATCGGTACCGCCTGTTCGCCAGCTCGTCAGCGTACGCGTTCCAGAATCACATGAAGCCGCGGTCGACCTCGTCGTCACCGATGAGGTCGTCCAGCTCGCTGTTGAGCACCGTCTCTGCGTCCTCGAACGTGGTCGCGAGGTCGTCCAGCTTCTCGGGGCGGTCGTACTGGTCGTACTCCATCGGGCCGAACGCGGGGCTCTCCAGCGCGTCCATCATGTCGTCGAACAGGTCGCCCGGCGTCGTCGGCGCGTCCGCGTGGGCCTGGAGCACCGCCTGCAACTTCTTGGCCTTGTCCTCGGCGTCGTCCTCGTCCTCGGGTGGTGACTGGACAGCGAAGCGACTCGCCTCCTGCTGTTCGGGGAAGAACGAGCCGATCTCGTCGTCCAGCTTGCGTGCCACCTGCGTTCCGACGCCGCGGACCTCGTATGGGTTCTTCGCGTAGGTCTTGAGGTGGTAGACGCCGCTGTTTCGGTGTCCGACGTAGAAGTCCTCGCCCAGGCCGTTCGCCCGGTCGCCGGCGACGGCGCGCCAGCCCTCCGGGTCTGCCTTCGACTCGACTACCTCGGAGACGATATCGTCCCAGTCTCGAACCCGCATACTGCCGAGTATTCACCGCGGAGGAAAGAACGTATCGCTGGCGGCCGACTCAGTCTTGGTCCTGGTCCGGCACGAGGAGTGTGTTCTCTATCAGTGCGTCTATCCCGCGACGAATCCGCTGTGAGATCGCACTGTCCGAGATTCCGAACTCGTCCGCGAGTTGTGTGAGGGTGGTCCCCCGTGGGACGTCGAAGAACCCCGCCTCGTGAGCAGTGACGAGCGCAATGTACTGCGATTCGGTGAGTCCGAAGTCGGCCCAGGCCGCTGGCCGTTCCTCGGGTGTGTGAAGCCGCAGCAACGTCGCTTCGATACCGTTGTCCTGACAGTGCTGGTGGAACTCCGAGACGCCGGTGTGGTCGTCGAACTGGACGCTGAAACGACCCTCGTCGTTCGACCCGGAGGCGTCGAGGAGCACCCCCTCTGAATCGAGAATCGCCTCCAGCAGCCCCCCGAGTTCGGGTTGCCACTCCAGCCGGACGAGCCAATCGTTCCCGATGTGATCCAGGACGGAAACGTCCTCCACCTCCTCGTGCTCCTCGAGCGCCTGCTCGATGTCCGCCTCCTCCGCGTCATCCCCGGACACCCAGACGAACGGGATGACCCGTCCCCTCAGCGGTACGATGCGCTCCATCTGGACCTCGACCTCTCCGAGCGACTGCAATACGGGACCCAGCGGGAAGTCTTCCGGAGGGACCTGAAACGTTGCGATGATGCTCATGAAGGTCTCTGTAGTCACAGAGGCGACACAACGTATAAACAGTCACCGAGGTAGGGGCTACCGGACCTGTAGCCGTTTCAGCAGTCGATGCCCAGAGTGAGAGCCAGTGTTTATAGCCGAGGCCGACGGAACACCGACAGTGACTCTGCGAGGCGTCGTCACGGACGTGGGGGAAGCGCGAACCGTCAACACGAGCCACGGCACCTCGGAGCTCGTGGAGGTCGGACTCGACCGACACGAGGACGAACCGACGAGTGTGACGCTCTGGGGGCGGTGGACCGAGACCGCCGAGGTCCTCGAACCGGGGATGGAACTGCTCGTGACGAAGCCAGACGAGGACGAGTACCAGGGCGAGCTGTCGTACTCGACGACAGGCGACTCCTACGTGGTCGTCGAACCCGACTTCCTCGTCAACGTGACCGACATCCGCCAGTGGGTCCAGTGTCCGCGGCTGTACTACCTCAACAAGCTCTCTCCCGTACCACTGGCGTACCCCGTGACGAAAGGGACCATCGTCCACCAGGTGTTCGGCGATCTGCTCCGCGGACGCGACCTGGACGAATCAGTCGAGGACCGGGTTCGCGGGAACGCACTCGAACTCGGGTTGCTCCAGAAATCAGCCGAGGACGTCGAGCGCGAGGTCGAACAGAACGCCCGCGCCATCGAGGGCTGGCTGGCCCAGGGGCGATTGAGCGATCAGGACGAGTGGCGCTCCGAGCAGTTGCTCATCTCCGAGACGTTCGGCATCAAGGGGCGGGCCGACGCCATCCGCCGCGGCCAGCCGGTCGAACTGAAGACCGGGAAGAACCTCAAGTCCGACCCGCGCTTCCCGGACAAGATACAGGCGGCAGCGTATGCGCTGCTCCTGCAGGAACGCGGCGTCCCGGTGAACACGGGGACCCTGCTCTACACCAAGAACAAGGCACTCGACAAGGACGAGTTCACGGGCGATTTCTCGCCCGCCAAGGAGTTCTCCATCGGGAACGGCTTGTTGAAATTCGTCGTGCGGGCCCGGAACGAGCTTGCCGCGATGGAGTTCGGCGTGGACGTGCCGACGGGGTACGAGGCGGACTCGAACTGCGAGTACTGCTTCGAGAGCGACACCTGCATGGTCGTCTCGGGCCGGCTGAATCAGGAGTCGAAGGCCGGGCAGATCGGCCGCGCCATTCCCGAGGACGAGCGCGAGTACTTCGACCGGATGTACCGGGCAATCGAGGCCGAACGCCGCGAGTCCCACCGGTCGTTCGCGAAGCTGTACAAGCAGACCGCGGCAGAACGTGCCGACGAGGACCGGGCGCTGGTCGACCTGGAACCGTCCGGTAAACGGGAGCTTCCGGCCGGCCGGTGGGAGTTGCGTGCCGAGCGAACCTCGTCGGCGGTCTCGAAGATCCGCGAGGGCGACTACGTCCTCGCCAGCGACGGCGACCCCATCCGCGGCCACGCCGAACTCGCCCGCGTCGAGAAACTGGGCGACGGGGAAGCCGTCCTCACCGCCGACGAGCCGGTCGACGTGCACCGGCTCGACACCTACCCCTCCGAGATGGGTATCAGCCGGATGCTGACGGCGGTCCACGACGCCCTCCTGAAGGGCGATTCTCGGCGGAAGGACGTGCTGTTCGGTCGTGAGGAGCCAGCGTTCGAGGAGACGGACGAGGTGTTCATCGACAACAACGAGGCGCAGGACGAGGCGGTCCGGAAGGCGGTCACTGCCCGGGATTGCGCGCTCATCCACGGCCCGCCCGGGACGGGGAAGACCTACACCATCGCGCGAGCCATCCGGGCGATGGTCGAGCGTGGCGAGCGCGTCCTGCTCTCGGCGTTCACCAACCGCGCGGTCGACAACGCGCTCGAAGCGCTGCGCGAACAGGGCTTCGAAGATATCTGCCGGGTCGGGACCGAATCGGGCGTCCGCGAGGACATGCTCGACCTCCGGCTCGACCAGATCGGCGACCCCGAGGAGTGTGTCGAGACAATCGAATCCGCGTCCGTGGTCGCCGCCACGACCGCGACCTGCGGCGGGACGGTCATGCGGAACCAGGACTTCGACGTGGCGCTGGTCGACGAGGCAGGCCAGCTCACCGAACCGGGGACCCTCGCGGCGGTGAACCTCGCGTCGCGCTTCGTCCTCGTGGGCGACCACCAGCAGCTCCCGCCTGTGGTGCGGGCCGACGACGAGTTCCTCCACCGGTCGCTGTTCGAACGGCTGGTGACCGAGTACCCGGACGCCGGCATCTTGCTCGACCGCCAGTACCGGATGTCCCAGCGCATCCAGGCGTTCTCCTCGCGCGAGTTCTACGACGGCCAGTTGCGTCCCGCTACCGCCGATGTCGCCGGGCGATCGCTCGCAGACCTGTCCGGGTTCTCGGTCGACTCGCTGCCTGAATACCTCCGGGACGGGGTCGTCATGGTTGACACGCCGGGTGACGACAACCGTCATACCGACGCCGTGGAGGCCGCGAAGGTCAGAGAAGTCGTCCAGGCCTACATCGACGCTGGCCTCTCGCCCGAGGACGTTGGCGTCATCGCCCCGTTCCGGGCACAGGTGGCCGAAATCGGCAAACAGGTCCCCGAGGACGTCGCGGTCGACACAGTAGACCGGTTCCAGGGGTCGGCGAAGGAGGTCATCGTCGTCTCATTCGTCGCCTCCGGCGACCTCGACAGCCCCATCTTCGAGGACTACCGGCGGATGAACGTCGCGCTGACCCGCGCGAAGCGCGGCCTGGTCCTCGTCGGCGACCGGGGAACGCTGGAGACGGACGAGGTGTATGCCCGGATGGTCGACTGGGCGGCACGGTGACGCGTTCGCGGGGAGTGAGACGGGCGTCAGGGTAATTCCAGGCGTCCTGGACTCGCACGGAAGACCTTCTTCGAGGGGCACACGTTATCAGGCCGCACCCCATACCCCGGGTTATGGCTACGAATCGCGTGGCCGTCGGTGCCGGTGTCGCGGATGTCGACCTGCAGGGCCAGACCGTTCTGGTGACCGGTTCGACGACCGGCATCGGCCGGGAGACCGCGCTGGCGCTCGGAAGCCTCGGTGCCCGGGTCCTCGTCCACGGGCGTGATCGGCGTGCCGGAGCCGAAACGGTCCACGCCCTGCAGGAGCAGGGGACCAGCGCGGAGTTCTTCCGCGCGGACTTCGCCAGTCTCGCCGACGTCCGTGACCTCGCCGACGACGTCAAGACGACGACCGGCGAACTCGACGTCCTGGTGAACAACGCGGGCGGCTACTTCCGACAGGGTCGGCTCACCGAGGAGGGTGTCGAGTACACGTTCGCGGTGAACCACCTCGCGCCGTTCCTCCTGACGAACCTGTTGATGCCCACGCTTCGTGCGGCCCCGGCCGGCCGTGTCGTCACCGTCTCCTCGGAGGCCCACCGGAACGGGAAACTGGACCTCGACGCGGTCGAATCGCTCGAGGACTACTCGTCGTTCTCGGCGTATGCTCGTTCGAAGCTCGCGAACGTGCTGTTCACGTTCGAACTCGCACGGCGGCTAGACACGGTAACCGCGAACTGCCTGCATCCGGGGGTCGTCCCCGGTTCCGGGTTCATGCGCGACCTGCCGATGCCGGTTCGTAAGCCCGCACAGTTCTTCGGGTCGCTGCTCGCGTGGGTCCCGTTCGCGCCGGTCGAGTCGGTGCGCGAAGGGGCCGAGACCCAGACGTTCCTCGCGGCGTCGCCCGAGGTCGCAGACTTGACAGGTGGGTACTTCGACAATTGCCGCCAGCGTCGGGCCGCACCAGTCGCCCGTGACGAGGACGCCCAGCGACGGCTCTGGGAGTACAGCGTCGAGGCGGTCGGGCTCCAGGATGCCGAAGGGGTCTGAGACCGCCGTCGCCGTGACTTCAGGCCACTTGGGTCCAGACACGAAAGCTTGAAACAATGTGCCGACGGAGAACAGTTAATGATTCGATTGGTCGGGTTGAGTGAGGCGATCAGAGAGGCCTTCCCCGCCGAGTACGCCGACGCGTACGCCGGCGTGACGCACCTCGGGGACCCGGGGGTCCTGACCCTCTTGCTCGCGGTGCTCTACTGGGGCTATCGGCGGGAATCGACCGCCCAGCTGGTCGGCTACGCCTTCGTCGCGTTCTCACTGACCGTCTTGCTGAAGGGCGCGTTCGCACTGCCGCGGCCACCGGCATCGGTTCGCCTCATCGAGACCACCGGCTACGGGTTCCCGAGCGGCCACGCCATCGCCGGTGCGGTCGTCTACGGCGGCATGGCGGTCGAGTTCGGGTGGCTGGAGTCCCGACTGCGGACTGCGGCCGTCGCGACTGTCGGCCTCGCGGTCGGGTTCTCTCGTGTCGTGCTGGGCGTCCACTACCTCGGTGACGTGCTGGTCGGCTTCGTCATCGGCGGGCTGGTCCTCCTCGTGGGCCGCAATACCTGGGCAGGCCGCCCGATTGTCGGCTACGCCGTCGCAGCCGTGGTGGCCGTCCCGGCACTCCTCGTCACGGGCGCGAGCGAACTGGCCGTCACGTTGTTCGGGTCGTGTCTCGGTGGCGTGGTCGGCTGTCGCGTGCTCTCCGGCGTCGATGTGCCTGCCTCCTGGATGAATGCAGCCGCCATCACCGTACTCGGCCTCGCGTTCGTGGTCGCCTTTCGTGAACTCGGTGCGACCTTCGACGGCTCCATCGTGGGGATGGCGGTCCACGACGCGGTGCTGGTCGCCGGGATTCTCGCCCTCCCGGCCATCGTACGGGCTGCCCGTGATGCGATTCCGGTCCTCCCGGACTCCACCACCCGCACGAAGTAGCACAGTTCTGATATTTGCGAGGCTCTTTAATACTGCCATGCCATATCGTACCACATGGGAAGTACCATCTCAGACGTCGAGGACGAAACCATCGCCGATGAGTCCGTCGACGAGCGGGAACGGGAAGACGAGTTGCGGGCTGCCCTGGCGAGCGTCGCCGCCGGTATCGTCGGGACGACGTTGATGACGCTGGTGCTGGTCGTGGTCAACGCGGTGTACGGGCCGAGCCTGGACGTGTTCGGCACGCTGGCAGAGCTCGCGGGCGGTGGCTCGAACGTCCCACTCGGGTTCGTGCTGTTCTTCGGCGCAGGGGCGGTCGCATGGCCGCTGCTGTTCGTGACGCTCGGTGCGTACCTGCCGGGGAAGACCCGACCGCGACAGGGGATGGTGTTCGCGGCCATCCTCTGGACCGGGTTCGTCACGGCGTTCGCGACGCGGTACACCGGGAGCGACCTGGTGGTGTTCTTCGTGTTCTCCATCGTGACCCACCTGGTGTACGGGTTCCTGCTCGGGTTCGTCTCGGCCCGGCTGACGGGCCACTACGAGCGCCCCGAGATCGCGGTCTGAACGCTCCGAAACTGCCGGTCAGGACAGCTTACTGACCCGAACTCCGAACCAATTCTAGAACGACTTGCGACCCTCTCCGAAGAGAGTCGAGTCGGACCTTGAAAAATCGCTTTTTACGGCCTCTGCTTCCGGTCAGATGAAGACAGATGTCAGACGCACCCACTTCCACGCGCCGTCGCTTCCTGACCATCGCTGCCGGTTCGACCGCAATCGGACTGGCCGGCTGCCTCGGTGGCGACTCGGGCGGGAGCCCGACCGACGAGGAACCGATGGCCGACGACGAGATGACGGACGACGGGATGGACGACACCATGACCGACGGCGGTGACGAGATGACCGAAGGCGACGACATGATGAGCGTCACCTTCACCGTCACCGTCGAGAACGTCTCCGAACCCGGGACCATCACGACGGGCGCTGGCGACGAGGTCGCCGTCCCGCTCTCGCCCGGGGCCTGGGCGGTTCACGACGACATGGCCACCGCGTTCTCGCCCGGGTCTGCCGCGAGCGCGGGCCTCGAAGCCCTCGCCGAGGACGGGAGTCCTGGAACCTACGCCGACGAACTCGCCGGCGCGGACCACGTCGAGAAGACGGGGACCTTCACCACGCCCGATGGAGCCAACGGCCCGGCACCGATCTTCCCCGGCGAGACGTACAGCTTCGACGTGAAGGCCCACGCCGGGCAGCGCCTCTCGCTGGCGACCATGTTCGTCCAGTCGAACGACCTGTTCTACGCCTTCGAACCGACGGGTCTGTCGCTGTTCGAGGACGACCAGCCCATCTCGGGCGACGTGACCGACCGGCTCCTGCTGTGGGACGCCGGCACGGAACAGAACCAGGAGCCGGGGGCCGGAGCGGACCAGGCACCGCGCCAGTCCGGCCCTGACACCGGTGCGGACGAGATGGGAACCATCCGGACCATCGACGAGGTCGACGACATGTACCAGTACCCGGATGTCTCGGAGGTCATCAAGGTGACCGTCACCCAGATGTAGGTCGTGTCGGTTCGGACCCTCACTCCTCCCCGCCCGCCATTGCCCCCGTGAGAGATTCGTCCCCGATCTCGTCGAGGACCCGCTCGTGGAACTCCTGTAAGGCCGCGCTCTCGTCCTCGGCCAGCACCACGTCGCTCGCCATGAGCGTCGCCAGCCCGAACGCCCGGGGCGTCGGAGACTCGACCCGGGTGTGGGTCACGTCGAGTTGCCCGGCCTCGATGGCCCGGACGACCTCCTCGATGCCCGCGACGTTGAGCTTGTCCTCCAGTATCTCCCGGTAGGTCTCCTCGATGACCGCGAAGTCGTCGAGGTCCTCGGCGAACCCGAGCAGCATCTCGCTGGAGACCTGCTGTTGTTTCGCCGACTTCTCGTACCCCTTGTACCGCTTGAGTATCATCAGGGCGCGGGTCGCGTTGATGCGGAAGTATCGCTGGAGCAGTTCCGTATCGCCGAGGCTCTGGCGGAGCAGCTCGCGAACCTCGGTGGCGTCGAGTGACTCCACGAGGCCGACCACGTCCACCTTCCGGTTCAGGGGCATCGACAGCACGAACCCGTTGTCGGCGACGCTCAGGCCCACGTTCGCGTTGGTCTCCTGGGCGCACCGGTAGGCGAGCAACCGCGAGAAGCCGTCGTTGAACCGCCGGCCGTACGTCGAGTGGACGTAGTACTGGCGCTTGTACTCCTGGCGGTCTATCTCCTCCTCGATGGCGAGCCGGGAATCCGTACTCAGGCTCTCCGGGCCCGTATATCGAATCTGCTCGTCGAACATCCGCGCGATGGCCCGGACGCTGTTGTCGTCGAGGGGGAAGTTGCGGAGCCAGTGGCGGACCGCGGCCGCGCCGCCCCGTTCGTGTTTCGCGAGCAGGTCGCCCTGGAAGCTGGCGAGTTCCTTCCCGAGGTCGTACGAGAGCGGGAGGCGTTCCGAATACCACGAGGGCACGGTGGGGGCGGCGCTGGTTGGGTCGACGTACACCTTCGACCCTCTCCGGTAGCGGAACTCGAAGTTGCGCCCGCCGAGGACGAACACGTCGCCGGGTTCGAGGGTGTCGAGGTAGTTCTCGTCGAGCTGGCCGACCCACTCGTTGTCGGCCCGGGTGAACACCTCGCAGGTGAACGAGTCCGGGATAGTCCCGATGTTGGTCATGTAGATGACCCGGGCGAGGCGCCCCCGCTTGCCCACCAGGGTCTCCCCGACGGGGAAGTCCTCGTAGTGGTACTCGCCGTCGGGCGGGTCGTTCTCGTCGCGCCAGATCTTCGCGTAGACGTTGCGGTCCTCCAGCCCCTCGTAGTCCGCCGTGAGGTACCGGACGAGCTGGGCCCAGTCCTCGTCGGTGTACTCGCGATAGGGCCACGCCGACCGCAGGATGTCGAGAATCTCCTCTTCGGGACGGACCTCCGCGATGGCCATCCCGTACACGTGCTGGGTGGCCACGTCCTGCGGTTTCTCGGGAATCGCGACCGAGTCGACGAAGCCCTCTTGGGCTTTCTTGAGCATGACGGCACACTCGACCAGTTCGTCGCGGTCGAGCGCGAACACCCTCCCCGTGACGGTCTGGCCGACGCGGTGGCCCGCCCGGCCGACGCGCTGGAGCAGCGATGCCACGGACTTCGGGGAGCCGACCTGCACCACCAGGTCGACGTGGGGCATGTCGATACCCAGCTCGAGGCTGGTCGAGGTGGTGACGACATCGAGGTCGCCGTCTTTCAGCTTGCCCTCGATGCCTTCGCGCACGTCCTTCGACATGCTCCCGTGGTGGCAGCCGGAGTTCTCCTCGTCGTAGCCGGGGTAGTCCTCGCGGAGTCGCTGGAGGACGCGTTCGGCTCCCGAGCGCGTGTTCGTGAAGACGAGGGTGTTGGTGTGGTCCTGTATCAGTTCGTGCAGCTGGTCGTAGAACCGGCCGGTGACGACCTGTCCCGGTGTGTCGATGAGGTCGTCGGTGGGACACCGGAGTTCGAGGTCGAACTCGCGGGCGAAGCGAGTATCGACGATCTCGTACTCGCGAGGGTCGCCGTCGTCCTGGCCGACGAGGAACTCGGCGACCTGGTCCAGTGGCTCGATTGTCGCCGAACAGCCGATTCGCGTCGGCGAGTCGTGCGTGAGCGCCTCCAGTCGCTCCAGCGACACCGAGAGGTGGGTGCCGCGCTTGGAGGCCGCCAGCGAGTGGATCTCGTCGACGACGACGTACTCGATAGTTCGTAATTTCTCGCGGAACTTCGGGGAATCGAGCAGGATGGCCAGCGTCTCCGGGGTCGTATTGAGGATGTGCGGCGTCTCCTTCAGCATCTTCTGGCGCTCGTTGCTGTCGGTGTCGCCGTGGCGGATGGCGTGGCGTATCTCGCCGACTGGCTCCCCGCGCTCGGTTGCGATGTCGCGGATTCCCTCCAGTGGCTCCGTGAGGTTCCGGTGGATGTCGTTGGCGAGTGACTTGAGAGGAGAGACGTAGAGGCAGTACACGGAGTTCTCCAGCCCGTCGTCCTGCTCGCGCTCGCGGGCGAACAGTTCGTTCAGGATGGCCGTGAAGCTCGCCAGCGTCTTGCCAGACCCGGTCGGCGAACAGATGAGGGAGTTCTCGCCCTCGTGGATGAGGGGGATGGCCTCCTTCTGGGGTGGCGTGAAGAACCCCTCGTTCTCGGCGGCGAACTCGCCGAACTGCTCGACCCACCAGCTGCGGACCGCCGGGTCCAGCATGTCGAGGACGTGCTCGTCGTCGAGGGGGACCGTCTCCGGGTCGCCCTCGAACCCCTCGGTCTCGGCGAGCAGCGCTCTCCCGTCCATTGGCGGGGTCTCGGGGTTGCGTATGCAAGTGCCTTTGCCCTCGGGGGCACGCCACGGTAGGCGAACGGATTTGCCTATGGGACTCGTCATGTCGTGTATGGGAGGGGAGAACGGCGAGCCGGAGGAGCGGTCGCCGAGTCCGGAGTGGAGCGCACTTGCGGGGGAGACCGCTCGCGTGCCACGAGCGACCATCGTCGACGAGTGGGAGGCCTGCGTCGAGGCACTGGAGACGGACTCACAGCGGAGCGTGGCGGTCCTTCGGGGTGTGGCTGCACTCGCCGCCGAGGAACCCGACGCGGTCGAACACACCATCGTCGACGTGGCCCCCTACGCGTCCTCGGGTGCGACCAACGTCCGCCAGCAGGCGACCCTCGTGCTGGCACGCCTGGCCGAACACCATCCGGGCTCGGTGGCGATAGCGGTCGACCAGCTCGGGGTGACCGTCGCGAACGCGCCGGACCTGCCGAGCCGGCGTCGGGCGACCACGGCGCTGGCCCGACTCGCGAGAACGGAGCCCGAGGCGGTCGCTCGCGTCGCCGACCGGCTCGTCCCGCAACTGGAGAGCGACGACGACTTCCTGCGAGAGGATGCCGCGCTCGCACTGGGTCGGATAACACACCGCGGCACCTTGCCGGTCGACCTCGACCTGGACGTGGACGACCTGCTCCCGCTGTACGTGGCCGCGCTGGGAGCGCAGTTCCGCCGGGCTGTCCGGGTTGACGCCCTCGACGACTGCCTCGCCGTCGGCGAGGAACTCGACGACCTGCTGGCGAGCGTCACCGGCTGTGAGGGCCTGCGGGACACGCTCACGGTCATCCTCGATGCGGTCGATACGGCGGCTGCCCACGGCGGTGTCGCACCCGAGCCACTCAGGGACCGGGTCGCGGCGGTCGCCGAGCGCGCCGAGCGCGTGACCGAGGAACGATAGCGCTCGGCGGAGCGTCAGGGCTTTCCCGGTGGCCGACGCGCTCTCAGCCATGCGAGTCACCTTCCTCGGGACCGGGAGCGCGATGCCTACCGGCGACCGGTTCCAGACCGGTATCCTGCTCGAAGACGACGAGCCGTTGCTGGTCGACTGCGGCAGTGGCGTGTTGCACCGCCTCGCGCGGACGAACGTCGGCTACGAGGGCGTCGAGACGGTCCTGCTCACGCACCACCATCTCGACCACGTCTCCGACCTCATGGCGCTGCTGAAGGCGCGCTGGCTGGCGGGGGAGGAGACCCTCGAAGTCGTCGGTCCAGCAGGCACGCAGGACCTGGTCGACGGCCTGCTGGACGTCCACGACTACCTGCAGGGGCGCGTCGACCTGACGGTGCGCGAGGTCGGCCCGGACGAACCCTTCTCCGTGGCCGGGTTCGACGTGGAGGCGTTCGAGACCCGCCACTCGATGGCCTGTCTGGCGTACCGATTCGACGACCGGTTCGTCTTCTCGGGCGACAGCGAGGCGTTCCGCGAGCTGACCGACTTCGCGAACGAGGCCGCCGTCCTGGCCCACGATTGCTCGTTCCCCGACGGTATCGACGTGTCGAACCATCCGACGCCGTCACAGCTCGGGGAGTCGCTGGCGGGGTGCGACATCGGCCGCGTCTACCTCACGCACCTCTACCCGCACACCGTCGGCGAACACGGCGACATGCTCGACGCCATCGAAGCGTCCTACGACGGCGACGTGCGGTTCGCCGAGGACATGCTGTCGCTGACCATCGAGTAGCGAAACGTCTTCGCCGTTCTCGAGAGTTTATTCAAGGGTCGTATGGCAGTAGATTTATGAGAGGTTGGTTGTTAGTAGTTTCATAACAACACAACTGTCGTATGAGTAGTCAACACAGCAGAGCCGGTTCCGGCATGCAGGTGATCCCCGCATGACGGCCCTCGACCGGCTTTCTGACGGAATCACGTCGCACAGTCGCATCGTCATCGTGATCATGCTCGTCCTCACGGTCGTCATCGGGGCGGGCGCGGCCCAGGTGAGCTCGGACTCTGGCCTCAGCCAGTTCGAGAGCGACTCGCCGGAGGCGAAGGCGTCCGACTACATCAGCGAGAACTTCTCGTCAGGTGACCAGGACACACAGATAACACAGGTCATCGTCAGGAACGAAGGGACCGACGGGAACGTCCTGACGAGAGAGTCCCTGCTCCGGTCGCTCGAATACCAGCAACAGATTCGAGCGAACGACACCATCAACGACACCTTCATCGAGGAGAACGCCATCATCGGCGTCTCCAACATCGTCGCCATCGCAGCCATCACGCAGGAACAGGCCGGTGAGCTACAGGCTCGCGGGGCCCAGCTCCAGCAGCGACGGCAGGAACTCCAGCAACAACAAGCACAGCTGAACGAGTCCTTCGCGGAGTTCGAGGCCGACAGGGCGGCACTCGAACAGCGGAGCCAGACGCTCAACACGACCGTCGACCTGCTGAAGGCCGGACTCACCGAACTCCGGGAGAACCCCGACGCGAGCATCCGGACCCAGTTCGAGCAGGTCAAGGCGAACACCTCGGTCCGGCTGAACGAGACGCAGTACCGGACGTTCAAGCAGGCGGCCGAGGACCTCCGGAGCGCACAGAACCAGTCCGAGATAGAGGAGGCGTACACCCTCGGGACCCAGGGCGTCCTGCGGGCGGAGTTCGCCGACCTCCAGCAGCAGAGCCAGGAACTCCAGGACCGCGGCCAGGAGCTCCAGCAGCAGGCCGACCAGCTGGAACAGGAGGGCCAGGAACTCCAGGAAGCCTTCCAGGAACTGCAGGCCGACCAGCAGGCACTCCAGGAGTCGGGCTCGCCCTCGCTGGCCGAGCAGATCGACCAGCTCGAGTCGATGAACGCGTCCGAGGTCGACGAGGTCCTCGGAATCGTCCTCGCAGAGCCGGACGATGGCAACGGCGGGTCGCCGTTCGCGGGCCAGGCACTCCAGCTGATGGAGAAGAACTACGAGCCGGGCTCGACCACGGCGAGCGCCCGGATGATGATCATCCAGCAGCAGACCCAGATAGACAGCGACATCCAGAGCAGTGACTCGGTCGCTGACCGGACCATCCAGACCCAACTGGAGATGCAGGACCTCGCCCAGGCCGCATCCAGTGGGAGCGGTGACGAGTACATCGTCTTCGGCTTCGGTGTCATCTCACAGGAGATCGACCAGTCGCTGTCGGACTCGCTGGCGATCGTCGGACCGTTCGCACTCCTGTTCGTCGTCGTGACGCTCGTCGTCGCCTACCGCGACCTCCTCGACATCGCGCTCGGGCTGGTCGGCATCTTCGCCGCGCTCATGTGGACGTTCGGCATGATGGGCTACCTGAACATCGCGTTCAACCAGATCATGATCGCGGTCCCGGTGTTGCTCATCGGGCTGTCCATCGACTACGCCATCCACATCTTCATGCGCCATCGCGAGGAGCGCCTGGACGACAACACCCCGAGTGACGTGCGCGGCTCCATGCAGTACGCGCTGGCCGGCGTCGGCATCGCCCTCGTCTGGGTGACCGCGACGACGGTCATCGGGTTCCTCTCGAACCTGACCAGTCCGCTCTCGGCGATTGCGGACTTCGGTATCGTCTCCTCGTGGGGTATCGTCTCGGCACTCGCCATCTTCGGCGCGTTCATCCCCGCGCTGAAGGTCGAGGCGGACGAGTTGCTGGAGGGCTTCGGCTTCGACCGCAAGAAGCGCGCCTTCGGGACCGGTGGCGGTCGGTTCAGCCAGGCCCTCAAGGTCGGCTCCGTGCTCGCGAAGAAAGCCCCCATCGTCGTCATCCTCGTCGCGCTCACCATCTCTGCGGCAGGTGCCTACGGCGGGAGCCAGGTCGACACCTCGTTCTCGCAGGAGGACTTCATCGCGGGCGAACCGCCGTCGTGGATGTACGAACTGCCCGAGCCACTGAAGCCGGGCGAGTACAGCGCGAAGCAGAACCTCGACTACGTCAACGACCACTTCCAGCGCGAGGACTCCCAGGCACAGGTGTTGATACGAGGCGGGGCGACGGACCCACAGACGTTACAGGCGCTCGATGCAACCAAACAGCGCATCGATGCGGGTGACTACGACACCCCGTTCGCCGGCGCGAGCGGGACGGTGAACATGCGCTCGCCGCTGACCGTCATGGCCCAGGTCGCCGCGGAGAACGAGACGTTCAACCAGACGTTCACCGCCGCCGACACCGACGGTGACGGCGTGCCCGACGAGAACGTCACCGGTGTGTACGACCAGCTGTTCGAGGTCGCACCAGGGGAAGCTGCCGGCGTCATCCACCAGACCGAGGACGGCTCCTACGTCGCGATGCGACTCGTGGTGCCGATCAAAGGTGGCGCAGGGACCGGTGAAACGACCACCGAGATGCGCGCCATCGCCAGCGACGTGCAGGACTCCGCGTCCCTCGATGATGCAGCCGTCATCGCGACCGGCTCGCCCATCGTGAACGAGATCGTCCAGAACGACCTGCTCGAGACGGTCATCCAGAGCCTCGTCATCACGCTCATCGCGGTGTTCGCGTTCCTGATGATCGCGTACCGCATCACGGAGGGAAGCGCGACCCTCGGTATCGTCACCCTGCTGCCCGTCGCCCTCTCGGTGGCGTGGATTCTCGGGACGATGTACGTCATCGGCATGCCGTTCAACGTCCTGACGGGGATGATCACGAGCCTGACCGTCGGGCTCGGGGTCGCCTACAGCATCCACGTCTCCGAGCGGTTCAACCTCGAACTGGGCCGCCGCGAGGACCAGTGGGAGGCGATGGACACGACCATCACCGGAACCGGTGGTGCACTGCTCGGCTCCGCGGCCACCACGGTCGGTGGCTTCGGCGTGCTGAGTTTCGCCATCTTCCCGGCACTGCAACAGTTCGGCGTCATCACCGCGCTCACCATCATCTACGCGTTCCTCGCGAGCGTGCTGGTGCTGCCGAGCCTGCTCGTCGTCTGGCACCGCTACGTCGGCGGCACCGACGACATGGTGCAGATAGAGCAGGAGGCCGTCCCGGCAGGTGCCGACGACGGCCCGACGACGGTCGACGCGACGCCCAACGGCGGCGTGGCGGCCGACCCCGAGGAATCGAGCACGGACGACGCCGGCGAGTGGACGCCGCTCGTCTCCGAAGAGTCTGATGCGGCCACCGAGCAGCCGGCCGACGCTGGCGAACCGGCGAGCATGCCGACCATCCGTGGGACCCGCGAGGTCTCCGACGAGACGCCGACGCCCGGCAGCGAGTTCACCGCGTCCCTCACCATCCCCGACGCGGAGGGGCGCGTCATGCTCTCCGAACGGGTGCCCGGCACCGGTGGCGAGGTCTCGGAACTCTCGCCGACGCCGACCTCGTACTCGATGGTCGGCCGCCGGCTGTACGTCCTGTGGGAGCTGGACCAGCCGACCGACCTCTCGCTCTCGTACTTCGCCGGCGTGCCGGCGGATGCGAAGGCGGGCAAGCGACTCGCGTTCGAGTCGACGCTCCGGACCTCGGCTGGTGACGGCACCATCGAGGGCCCGTCCGAGTTGACGGTGATGACGCCGTTCCTCCGCGAGGTGCTCGACGCACCGGTCACGCAGGCGACCCTCGACGAAGCCAGCCAGAAGGCCCGCGACGGGAAGCTCACCCGTGAGGAGCTGGAGGTCCTCTACGACCGCTGGCTCGACGGCGACGACGACCTCGGTGCGGAATCGACGACCCAACACGACGGAGGTGCTGGCTTCCAGTCATGACTGCAAACGAAGACGAGGCCATCGACTCCCTGGAACGTCTCGGGCTCACCAGCTACGAGGCCAAGGTGTTCATCGCACTGCAGAAGCTCGGGACCGGTACCGCCCGGGAGGTCTCCCGGGTGGCGGACGTGCCACGCTCGCAGGTATACAGCGTGACAGAGGGCCTGGAGGAGCGCGGACTCATCGAGGTCCAGCAGTCCAGCCCGATGCAGTACCGGCCGGTCAGCACCGACGAGGCGCGCTCGATGCTGCGAGAGCGCTTCGAACGCGAGTCCGACCAGGCGTTCGACTACGTCGAGACGGTGCGAGAACAGTTCGGTGACGACCAGGAGGAACAGGAGGCCATCTGGACCATCCGCGGTCGCGAACGCATCTCCGACCGCGCGGCCGACCTCATCCGGCGTGCCGACGAGTCGGTGGCCTACGCCGCGGCCTCGCCCGAGCTCGTCACCGAAGACATCACCGAGGCGCTCCGCGCGTGTGCCGACCGCGGCCTCGAGACGGCCGTGCTGAGCGAAGAACCCGCGGTCCGCGAGCTGTTCGCAGACGAGCCCGGTATCAGGACCGACGAACCCGCAAATCCACACAAGGGTGCCCCCGACGAGGGTGGCCCCTGCCGGGGCGTGTTCGTCGACGACGACGCGTTGCTGTTGAGCGTCGTCGGCCACGGGCAGGAACTGCCCGGCATCGACCGCGAGACCGCGTTCTGGAGCGAGGAGACGAACTTCGCGAAGATGCTCATCCAGCTGGCGAAATCGGCGGGCGGCCCGGTCGAGTAAGCCCAGCCGCCACCGGTCCAGCGAGCGATTCTTTCGAGAGGAGTGTAGCGTTGCGCCGAGCTATTCGACCAGTGGTATCACACGAAGGGATGGGTAGGGGTGGCGGAAAGGGGGTGGTGGAAAGGGGGTGGGGGTGGATGGCGGAAGGCGTTCGAGCGGAACGCGAGGACCGTCAGGGCACGAGTGGGGGCTGTGATTCGGTTGGCACGGTTGTGGGATGCTGACTGGCCTGTGCGACTGCCGCATCTACTGCTATCGACTGGTCGCTATTGGAGTTGCACCCAACGAGAATAGGGTCGGTCGGGGCGGGGTGCTCAGCCGACCACGACCCGCGGGAGGTCGAGCGTCGCGGAATCGAGCAACGTCGGGTCGACGCCCGCGATGTCGCGCTGTGAGACGACCCGCGAGGAGTTGTTCGTGGTGTTCGTGTTCCCGTTCGGTGCATCGACCTCGCGCGTCAGCGTGAGCCCGGAGTCAGAGGGGATGTAGACCGTGTTCGGGTTCGTCCGGAGCGCCTCGATGTAGCGCAGTTGCAATATCTCGGGGTTCTCGCGAAGTGCCTCGCCCTTGATCTTGATCTGCTCCGCCTCGGCCTCGGCCTCGATGACCGCCCGTTCTTTCTCCTTCTTCTCTATCTCTATCTCCGTCTCCTTCTTCTCCAGTCGCTTCTCGGTCGCCTGCTTCTCGTTGATGGCCTCGACGACCTTCGGCGGGAGCTGGACGTTCCGTATCTGGACGGTCTCCAGTTCGACCCCGTTGGTCCCGAACTCCGTGCTCAACTGGGAGTTGATGCAGGTGCGGAACTTGTCGCGGTCGGTCGAGTATATCTGGAGGCCCTCGTACTCGGCAGCACAGCTCCGGACCGCGGACCGGGAGGTCGGCCGAACGATCTTCCGGTTGATCTCCTCGTTCGAGGTGCCGACCGTCGAGTAGATGGCGTCGACCTCGTTCGGGACGACGTGGTACCTGACCGTGACGTCGATATCGAGCTCCATCCCCTCCGAGGAGAGTGCCGTGATGGAGTCGTCGCGGTTCGACTTCGCGCCCTCACCGGAGGAGGAACTCATCGTGTACTCCTGGGTCCGGACGTCGTAGTGGTGTGCACCGTCGAGGACGGGGATCTTCAGGTGCCAGCCGGGGCCGTACACGCCGACGACCTTGCCCTGGCTCGTGTGGACGGCCCGTGTCCCTTCGTCGACCGTGACGATACCGCCGAAGATGAACGCGACGAGGACGACGACCAGCAAGAGCAGTGTGATGCCCGCGATAGCGATGACGAGGCCACGTCGGCCGTCACCGCCCCCGCCACTGCTGCTGGACCCGCCGCCACCGAAGTCGATGTCGAGATCGTCAGAACTCATGGGTGGCTCTCACTGCGGGTCGGACGACCAATTGGTTTTCTATTCCATGTTCTCGAAAATAGGACAGGTCAGTCGAGTCGATACCGGAGGAGCGCCGCGATTCCGCCGAGGTTCTTCAGCTGCTGGCCCGGTGGGAACTCGCTGGAGAAGACGGTTATCTCGCCGCCCTTGCGTTCGACGTTCGTGATGAGGTCGTTCACGTCGAGGTCCCACTCGCCGTCGGGGCCGCGCTCCTCGCGGAGTTTCTCGTCGAGGACGAGCAACCGGTCGATAGCGCCGTAGTCGGCGGCCTTCGCGACCGATTCCGGCCCGTACGCGGCCTCGTGGCCGGTGGCGATTCGCGTGGTCAACTCGTCGATGTACTCGGCCTCCTCGGCGATGCGAGTCTCGCGCTGGACGTCCTCGACCGCGCCGCGTTTCAGGACCTCGTGGACGCCCCGGTCACCGACCGAGGCCGTATCGACCACGGTCGTCTTCTCAGCGACCTCGGGGTGGTTCTGCTCGATGTACTTGAACGCGTCCTGCTTGGTGAAGCCAGGACCGGCGAGGATGACGGCGTCGACGTCCATCCGGGCCAGTGCCTGGGCGAGTTCTGCGAACAGCTCCGAGCGCCCGCGGGCGTACTCACCCTTCCCGGTCGTCCCCGTGAACGAGCCGCGGTCCTCGGTGCCGTACTGGGCGACGGTGTGGATGTGCGCCTCGCCCTCCTCGACGGTCGCGATGGCCACGTCGGGGTTGTCGGCGGACTCTTCCGCTTCGGAGAGGCGGTCGAGCTGGTCCGGCTTCCAGATCTTCTCGACCTCTATCTCGTCGTGTTCCTCGACGTTGAGCGTGTGGTGCAGCCCGAGCTGGTCCTCGCGGGAACAGCGCTCGATGGTTCCCGACACCCGGAGCCGGTTCGCGAACTTGTGGAACTCCACCTCCTCGACACCCAACGTGATGTGCATGTGCTCGCGTTCGCCGCCGGTGTCGCGCAGCTGCTCGTCGTCGCGCTGGATACGTCGCGTCGTGTCGCCGGCGACGAGGTCACCGGGCTCGAGGACGTACTGCAGGTGCCACAGGTCGTCGATGGTCTCCGGAACGAGCGTGATGCGTTCCGTGCGCCCGTCGACCTGCACCCGGTTCTTTATCTGCATATGCCCGAGTCCGGCCTGGGGTCGTACATGCCTTTCCTTTCTACCGGACCACCCGCCCGTAGCCCACCCCGACCAGCCGCGCGGCGACCTGGCTGGTGTACACCGTGACGGCCAGCGCGAGGAGTCCCTCGACCCCGCGGCCCGCGAGGACGACACCGAACAGGGTCGCACCGAGGCCGCCGACGGTGAACGCGACGACCCAGGTCAGGAAGTACGCGCTGTGGCGGTAGACGTAGCCACGGCCGCGCGGGTCCAGAGCAGTGACGAGTGGCTCCCCGTCGGCCAGTGCCGCGAATGCCCCCGGGTAGAGGTAGACGATAGCGAGGGCGAGACAGAGGGTGACGGTCGTCCCGAGGACGAAGAGCGCGCCACCGCCACCCGAAACGTCTGCCGGTGAGAGGGAACCGGCACCGCGGACGGTGACGAGGAGGACGGCGGTCGGAACGGAGAGATAGATGCCGGTCACGGCCGCGGTGCGAACGCCATCGCGGGCCAACTCGCGGAGCGACCGGGCCGGGGGGAGCTCTGTCGCGCCCTCGATGGTCGTGGCGACGAGCCTGTGGCAGTAGCCCGCCCAGAGGACGAGTGGGACGACAGCAAGCAGCGCCGGGACCAGCGAGAGCGCGCTGGGATACAGGCCGACCGCGAACCGGGCGAGGAGGGATGCGGTGAGGCCGAACCCGGCGAGGGCTGCCCACACACTCCTGGCGTCGGGCCCACGGAACGGGTACCGGAACGTGTCGAGGAGCACTCAGGGCACACCTCGTCGGGTGGGCGTACGGGTCATGATTCGCGGTCGAACCCGGAGTCGCAAGTGCCTGCTGGTTCGGATTCTGACACGGGAAACCCGACGTTATCGACGTTTCATGGTCTGAAACGCACGCATAGCTATATACCTCAAAGGTGTGATACACCCACATGGCAACTGATGATATCACCGCTGACCCCGTAGCCACGGCAGACAGTTCCGTAACCACCGACTCGACCACGCACACGCCATCGGAGACCAGCCTCGGCGTCGACGAGAACGTCGCGGGCGCACTCGCGTACGTGTTCGGCGTCATCTCCGGCGCGATCGTGTTCGTCCTCGAATCGGAGAACGAGTTCGTGCGGTTCCACGCCGCGCAGTCCATCGTCCTCTCCATCGCGATATTCGTGGCGGCGTTCGCCCTCACGCTGGTGAACGTCGTACTCACGTTCGCCATCGGCGGGCTCCTCGGTGGCCTCATCTCGCTCGTGCTCTCGCTCGTCGGGCTCGTCTTCGGGTTCGCCGCGTTCGGCATCTGGGTGTACATGCTGGTCCGGACGTACCAGGGTCGGTCCATCCGGCTGCCGGTCGTCTCCGGCATCGCCGACAGTCTGGTCTGAAAACGACGCGACGAAAAACCGGCCTCGACCTTAGACTACTCCTCGAGGATGCGGCTCCCGCCCGGCGGGAGGAAGTGCTGTATCTTGTCCGGACTCGCGACCTTCCTGACGAACGACGTGTCCGTGAACTCCTCACGGAACTGCCGGTAGATGCGCTTGGCCACGTCTCCCTGTGCGTAGCGACCGGGCTCGACCCGGCTGTTCACCTCCGTCCGGTCCTCGATGGCCGACGGCGGGCCGCCGATGACGCGCGTCAGCGGTTCGCACTGGATGCCGACGGCACAGCCGACGGCCGTGTCGTTGTGGTAGGTCCGGTCGCCCCGGATGGCGAACGAGCCCTTCTCGAGGTACTCCCCGCTCTCGGGCGTCTTGGTCACCTGGTCGCCGTCGACCTCGTACACGTCCGCGGCGAAGACGCCGTCCTTCCAGACCGAGGAGTACGTCACCGCGAACTGTGCGGCCTCCTCGATGCTCGACTCGGGGAAGTCGACATCACGAGAGGGTTCGCTCGGGTCGGTCGCCTTCATGATGGTGACGGGTGCGCCGTGTGCCTGCGTGTGGAACACCTTGTCGCCCTTGTCGAGGTACTTCTTGACCAACTCCTCGTTCTGGTCGGCGTTCCGGCCGCCGATGACGAGGAACCCGTCGCTCGTGTGGAACCAGCGGAACCGCTCGAACCACTTCTCGTCGGTCCGGATGGGGACGGACTGGAGGGCGAGCCAGTCGGTCTCTGTGTCCTCGTCGTCGCCGCCGTCCTCGTCGTCATCGTCGCGGGCGTCCCACTGGTCGCGGCGCTCCTTGATGTCCGCGAGTTCCTCGCGGGTGTCCTCGATGGCGGCCAGCGCACCCTCCTTCTTCTCCTCGATGCGCTTGGCCTCGGTGTATAGCCGGTCGGCGTTCTTCTCGACGCCCTCGAACACGTCCACGGTGACCTGGGTCCCGTCGAGGTCCAGCGTGACGGTCCGCTCGGCCCCATCCACGGAGACGACGGCCTCGGCCTCCGGGATACCCTGGTCGGCACCCTGGTCGAACTTCGCGGCGATGTCGTCCCACGGGACCTCCTCCTCGCGGGCAGCCCGGATGGTCGAACAGACCTCGTCGACCAGCCCGTAGTGGCCGTACAGCAACTCGGCCTTCTCGCGTTCGGCCTCGGCCTGTTCGTCGAAGCCCTCGATAGCGCCCTCCTGCTGCTCGATGATGCGCTCGTGCTTGGCGATCTGTTCGGCGAAGTCCGGGCGATTGGACCCGGCCTTGCTGCCCCCGGACTCCTCCTCGTCCTCGAGTTCGAGTTCGTAGAAGTAGTCGTCGCAGGCACCGTTGAACGTGTCGTACACGTCGCTGGCGAGGTTCTCGCGTTCCTCCAGCGGGACCGGTGTCACGTCGAGGACCCGGCGGCTCCCCTCGTCTTCTTCGGGCTCCTCGTAGTAGATTCGGGGGTCGAGGTCGGCCGAGGAGAGCGAACTCGCGAGGCGCTGGACCGTGTCGTAGATGGCCTGGTACTCGGCTTCGCCGGCATCCTCGATGTCCATGGCCTTCTCCACGCCGGCGCGCTGGCACAGCTCCTCGCCCCAGAGCCCGCCCCAGTTGAGCTGGGTCGCGAGCGTCCGGACCACGTCGGTGTCGGACTCGTTCATCTTCGCGACGAACGGCTCGTAGTCGACGGTCAGCGGGTTCAGCCGCGACTCGGGGAACTCGTACAGCGACCCCGGCGCGACGGTCCGGGACTTCAGGCGAACGGTGTCCAGACAGTCGACGACCTCGTAGTTCTCGTCGCAGACCGCGACGTTCCCGTGCCCGAACAACTCGACGATGATCTTCGTGTCCTTGTCCTCACGGGTGAACGAGAACTCGAGGATGCGGTCGAACTCGAACTGTTCGACGCCCTCGAAGTCCGCCCCGGAGAGCCGGTTGCGCAGCATCATCGCGAAGTTCGGCGGGCGACCGGGGGCGTCGGGGACGTGGCTCGGCGCGGCGACGTGGGCGCGTTTCGTGTCGCCCACCTCCAGGAGCAGCTCGACCCGGCCGCGCTCGAAGTCGCGCATCTTCAGGCGAATCATGTCGTCGCCGTAGAGATACGCCTTGTCGAGTTTCGCGCCCTTGTAGGCGTTCAACTCGGAGACGAGGGCGGCGAGGTCGACGCTCGTCAACTCTCGCTTGGGTTCCATGGGCGAGATTTTTGGTGGGGAGGGTAAGGGCCTGTCGTTCAGGGCCGCCAGCACAACTGTTATATCGACACTTCGAGTCAACCAGGTAACAGATAGCCGCAGGTCCACCCTCCGCCCCCGACGGCGCATCGATGGTCCCGCTTCCCGCCCGTGTCGTCGGTGCCGGGACGATGGCCCTGGTCGTCGTCGCGCTGGTGTGCTACGGAATCTATCTGGGTATCGTCGGAAAAGGGTCGAATACGGTTGTCCTGCAGATGTGTGGCAGTGGCCGACCGGCCTAATCGTCGGCCGGGGCCACTTCCTTCTGTGACAGTCTGGCGACGACCTCCTCGGTGGTGGCGGTCTCGTGTGCGATGAAGCCGTAGTTGGTGTAGGCGGCTTCGAGTGCGTCCTTCCCGGCGGCGGCGGTCGCGTCGGTGACGACCAGTACCTCGAACCCGGCCTCGACCGCGTCACGGAGGTGTGATTCGACGCAGAGGTTCGCGCTCATGCCAGCGAGGACGATGGTGTCGATGCCACGCTGGCGGAGTTGCGTGTTGATGTCGTTGCTCCAGAAGCCACTGAGCTGTTTGTGTGGGGCGCAGACGACGGTGTCGTCGCCTGGTTCGAGTTCGGGGATGAACTCGCTACCCGACCCGGCGAGGTCGAACATCCTGGTGTCGAACATGATCTCGTCGATGGGGTTCAGGTGTTGCCAGCTCTCGTACTCGTCGGCGTCGTAGTAGTGCGGGGAGTAGAACACCGTGATACCGCCTTCGCGGGCGGCGTCACGGAGCTGGACGAGGTGCTCGACGACGTCGTTCTCCTCGACCGTCTCGCCGATGTGGTCCCAGACCACGCTCTCGGGCTTCAGGAAGTCTACCTGTGGGTCGGTGATCAGCAGTGCTGTGCGTTCGGGGGTGATGGTAACGGGCATCTACATCACTAGCTAGCGGTAGACCATGCGCACGGATATGCGAATTCGAGGGTTCACCGCAGTTATCCACCCCTGACACAGTCGCTCCGATATTTCCGACACCGTTGCAGGTGCGGCCCACGGTCACACTACCGAACGCACTGGTCCTCCCGCTCGTCGCTACAACCGCTTGCTCACGTACGGACCATCCTGGTGGTACCCGAGCTTGTTCCGGTAGTACTCGCGCGCACCGATTCCGGAGATGACGCTGACCTTGTCGTAGCCCGCGTCGGCGGCGAGTTCTTCGGCCTTCGCCAGCAGCTTCTTCCCGTAGCCCTTGTGCTGCCAGTCGTGGCTCTGCTGGCCGACCTCGACCATGGGGCCGTAGACGTGGAGTTCGCGGACCAGGGCGGCGTTCTGGAGTTCGCGGCGGACCGGGTCGCCCGGGAAGCGCAGGCGGCAGAAGCCGACGAGGAGGTCCTTCTCGGGGTCCTCGTAGCTGATGAAGTGCTCGGTGCCGCCGGCGGCCTCGTAGGTCATCACGTCGAGTTCGACGTCCTCGGGCACCTCGTCGTTCATGCCGACCTCGCGACAGCGGATGCAGTCACAGGTCCAGCCGTGTTCCTCCATCTTCTTCCAGGCCAGCTGGCGGAGGTTGGACTTCCAGACGCCGGCGTCGATGAAGTCCGCGGGGATGTCACGCTGGACGCGCTGGAGCCGGGTGTACTTCGGAATCATCGACTTGACCTCGGCGACGATCTCGGCGGCCTCCTCGTTCGTGAGCGGGTCGTACTCGTCCTGGTACCAGGAGTCGTACACCATGGTCCCGCGGACGACCAGTGTCGGGTAGATCTTGAGGTAGTCGGGCCGCCACTTCTCGTCCTCGAACAGCCGGCGGAAGTCCTCGATGCACATCTCCTTGGACATGCCGGGCTGGCCGGGCATCATGTGGAAGCCGACCTTGAACGCCGAGTCACGGAGGCGCTGGTTGGCGTCGATGCTGGCCTGCGCGCCGTGGCCGCGGTGCATCTCGCGGTTGATGCGCTCGTAGGTGGTCTGGACGCCGACCTCGACCTTCGTGCCGCCCAGGTCGA
This sequence comes from Haloarchaeobius sp. HME9146, assembly GCF_025399835.1. NCBI lineage: Archaea > Methanobacteriati > Methanobacteriota > Halobacteria > Halobacteriales > Halorubellaceae > Haloarchaeobius > Haloarchaeobius sp. HME9146. Next base: position 2,652,710 of record NZ_JAODVR010000001.1, on the reverse strand, counting down.
GCATCCGGTCTATCTGCTCGGGGTCGCACCAGTCGGGCTTGGTCTCGAACGTCGTCCCGATGTTGCGGATTCGCCCGGTCTCGTTCTCGGCGATGACGTCCTCCAGATATTTGAACTCGTAGTCGTCGAAGTCCTGCGCGAAGCTCTCGCCCTCGGCGGGCTCGGGCTGCTTGTCCACGTCGTAGTCGTTCATCGCCTCCAGGGCGCGCTTGACGAACCACTCCTGGTAGTCGTGGCTCCGGGCGGTCATCGTCCCACCCATCAGGATGAGTTCGACCTTGTCGACGGGGTGGCCTATTTCACGCAACTGTTCGAGCCGCAGGGTGACCTGCCCGTACGGGTCGTAGTCGTTCTGGACGCCGCGGGCCGCCGCGGGCTCGTGGCCGGTGTAGGACTGCGAACTGGAGAACTCGCTGGCCGGGCCGCCGGGACAGTACAGGCACTTCCCGTGCGGGCACATGTGCGGCGAGGTCATGATGGCCACCGGGGAGACACCCGAGGCCGTCCTGACGGGCTTGCGCATCAGGACCGCTTCGAGTTCCTCGCGGCGCTCCTGGGGCGCATGGTCGAGTATCTCCGAGTTCTTGGGGACCTTCGGAGCGGAGTGACGCGAACAGGCCTGCAACTTGGCCGACTCCACGTCGTCGCGCTCCAGCTCGCCCGCGAGGATCTGCTCGATGAGGTCCTCGCAGACGGCCGCGAACGCGTCGGACTCGGTCGGGTCCGTCTCGGTACTCATTGGTATGGCATCGCCGTGTAACGGCAAAAAGGGTGTCGGGACGGGTTCGACGCGCTGTGGTCCGCCACGTGTCGCCGCCCTCCCTTATATATCGAATCGCGGAACCGTCATATCGCTACGGCCCGTATAGGGCGCACTCTGGGGGGAGCACAAGTGGGAGTACCAACAGTCGTTCCGCTGGCCGAATCGCTCGCAACCGACCCGACGTGGACAGGGGGGAAGGGCGCGAACCTGGCGACACTCGTGGGCGCGAACCTACCGGTCCCGGCCGGGTTCTGCGTCACCACGGCGGTCTACTGCGAGGTGGTGGCCGACCCGACGGTGCAGGCCCGCATCGAAGCCCTGGCCGACCTCGACCCAGCTGATACCGCTGCCGTCAAGGAAGCAGGGCGGCGGACCCGTGAGGCCATCCGGGCGAGACGGCTCTCGCCCGAGGTTCGCCAGCAGATAATCGGCGAGCTCGGCATCCTCGGCATCGACGACGCCTACGCCATCCGGTCCAGCGCGACCGCCGAGGACATGCCACACACCTCTTTCGCGGGCCAGCACGACACGATTCTGAACGTCGTCGGCCCGAACGCGGTCTGCGAGACGGTCGTCGAGTGCATGGCCAGCGAGTTCACCGACCGGGCCATCGTCTACCGGCAGCGGAACGGCATCCCGCACGAGGAGGTCGGCTGCGCCGTCGTCGTCCAGCGGATGGTCTACCCCGAGGCGTCGGGCATCCTGTTCACCGCGGACCCCGTCTCTGGAAACCGGGCCCGCGTCACCATCGACGCGGGCTACGGCCTCGGGGAGTCACAGGTCGGCGGCCTCGTCACGGCGGATACCATCCACGCCGACGCCGGGACTGGGGACGTCCTCGACTACACCGTCGGCGAGAAGCGCCAGGCCGTCCACGCCACGCCGGGAGGTGGCACCGAGACGACGCAGGTCTCCGCGAAGAAGCGCCGCCAGCGCGTCCTCACCGACGACGAGGTCCGCGGCCTCGTCGACATCGGGAACCAGGCGCACGACCTGTTCGGGAGCCCGATGGACGTGGAGTGGTGCCGCGACGACGACCGGTTCCTCATCCTCCAGGCGCGCCCCATCACGACCCTGTTCCCGGTCCCCGAGCCGCAACCGACCGACGACCAGTTGCATCTCTACTACAGCTGGAACCACAAGGAGGCCATGTCGGCGGCGATGCCGCCGCTCGTGGTCGACCTCTGGCGCAGCCTGCTCGACGAATCGATGACCCGATTCGGGTTCGAGGGGCTGTCCGACACCGCCGTCGCGGGTGGTCGAATCTACCAGGACCTAACGCCACTCGTCCGGACCCCACGGCTCCGCGAGCGCTATCTCCGGGCGATGGCCAGCGTGGACGAACCGGCGGCCGTCGCCATCGGGGACTTCCTCGACGAACGCGACCCCTGGCCCGACGAGGACGGGCTGGTCACGACGGTCGGTCGCGGCGTGCGAACCGGGCTCCACGCCACACCACTCGTCTCGCGCATCGTCGGCAGCGCCGTCGGAGCACTCGCCCTCGGCGACCCCGCGACCGTCGCGGACCGGCAGCGCGACTGGTACGACGAGTTCGCCACCGAGGCGGTCGAACGAATCCGTACCGAAGAGACCGTCGAAGAGCGGGTCCAGGCCGCACGCGACGAACTCTCTGGCTCCCTGTTCGGCGTCGTCGGTCGGTTCTTCCCGTTCTACGCCACGTTCATCGCAGGGGCCGCGCTCCGGCGGCTCTGCCCCGGCCACGAGGCCGACATCGATGCACTTGGCCGCGGTCTGGCGGGCGACGTGGTCACCGACATGACGCTCGCCCTAGGTGACCTCGCGGACCTCGCGCGGTCGCTTCCGGCCGTCGCCCGCGCCATCGAGGCCGGACAGGACCGCGAGACTGTCGCGGCCGTCGAGGGCGGCGCGGCCTTCGACGCGGCGCTCCAGAATTTCCTCGACGAGTACGGGTTCCGCGGCCCGAACGAGATAGACATCTCGCGCCCGCGGTGGAACGAGGACCCCACCCAGTTGCTGCAGGCGGTCCGTGGCTCGCTCGTGGGCGGCGATACGAGTGGTCACCAGGAACACTTCCAGACCCTCGTCCGAGAGGCCGAGGCTGCCGCGACGCGACTGGAGGTCGCCGTCGCCGAGGATGTCCAGGCGACGAAGATCAGGGCGAACCTCGACTACGTCGAGGCCCAGGCCCGCGCCGCCGCCGTCCGCCGACTCGTCGCCGTCTACCGCGGCTACCTCGCCATCCGCGAGCACCCGAAGTACGGCATCGCCCGGCTGCTCGCCGAGACCCGGGCCCAGTTCGTGGCCGCCGGCGAGACGCTCGAAGCTGCCGACGTGCTCATCGACACCGAGGACGTGTGGCTCCTCCGGCTCGACGAACTCCAGGCCGCCCTCGCCGGCGAGCCCATCGCGCCCGACATCCGCCGGCGCAAGGCCCTGTTCGCCCACCACACCGCCATGTACGCCCCGCGCGTCATCACCAGCGACGGCGAGGCGCTGGGCGAGCCACGCATCGCCGAAGACGGCGCGCTCGAAGGAACACCCGTCTCGCGGGGCGTCGTCGAGGGCGTCGCGCGGGTCATCCGCGACCCCACGAAGGAGACGCTCAACCACGGTGAGATTCTCGTCACGGAGTTCTGCGACCCCGGCATGACGCCGCTGTTCCTCAACGCGGCTGGCCTCGTCACCGAGGTCGGCGGGCGGATGACCCACGGCTCGCTCGTGGCCCGTGAGTACGGCATCCCGGCGGTCGTCTCGGTCCCGTCCGCGACGGCCCGCATCCAGACCGGCGAGCGCATCCGGGTCGACGGGACGTATGGAACCGTCGAGGTTCTGGACCGGGTCCCGGTCGAGGAGTTCCAGAAGGTGTACGACGTGTCTCAGAAGCCGGCAGACGAACCGTCAGTGGACGAGACGCAGGCCCGCCGAGTGACCGACAGCTAGCGAGTCTAACGAGTCAGGACCGGTCGCGGGAGGAGAGATGGCGGTTCGGCGGTCGCGTCGCGTCTCGCAGTTATTCGGGCTTGAACGATTTCGCGATGGCCGACACCGTCGCGTTGAGCACGTCGTCGCGCTCGCCGGAGAGGTACTCCAGGTGGCCGTCGCGGCCACCGACGACGCTCAGGCCAGCGTCGGAGACGACCTCGGCGACCTCGTCGGCGACCTCGCGGACGTCGACGTACTCCGTGCTGCGGAGGTAGAGGTCGTCGTCACCCAGCGCGAGTGTGACGAGCGGCTCGTCGGTCTCGGCGGCCTGCTCGCGGTGGAGCGAGTCGAGCAGGAGTTCCGTCGGCGGGAAGTCGAAGCGGTGCGTGAACGCGTCGGCGTCCAGCACGGCGAACTCGATGCCCTGTGCAGTGCGGGTCGAGACGTTGCGGCGCGCGGTCTCGAGTTCGCGCTCTAACTTGATGCGGAACTGCTTGCTGACGTGGCCCGCGAGCCCGTCGCTCTCGTTGAACAGGAGGTCGGTGACGAGTTCGCGCTTGTCCTTGTAGGACTGGTAGTACGCTTCGAGGGCGATGGCCTCGCGGAGTTCGCGGGTCTCGTCCTCGCTGTAGCCGGCCTCGCTGGCGAGGTCGGTGTACACCGACGGCGTGTCCTGCCAGTAGCCGATGGCGGGCAGGTGGAGCAGGTCCTCGCGCACGTCCTCGTTCACGTGGACGGCGACGTTCGCGGCGAGGGTCGCACTCGTCACGTCGTCACCGGCACCGGCGAGGTGCGGGTTGACGATGCCCGAGACGGAATCGACGATCTCCTCGTCGGGGTGGCCCGCGTCGACGACGACGCGGTCGGCGTCGTACACGTCGAGCAGGTCGTAGCTCTCCTGGGACTCGAGCGTGCTGCCGAGGTCGGCGAGCACGACGAGGGGGAGCTGTTCGCCGTGGCGCTCGCGCGCGTCGAGCATGTTCGTCACGTCGTTCGTCGCGGCGTCCATGTCGTACACCGGCTCGTCGAGCGGGCGGCGCTCGAAGAAGTGGTAGACGGCGTCGTCGCGGGCGTGTTCCTCGCGGACGAGCGGGAGCACGGCGCGCTCGATGGCGGCACCGGCGACGTAGCCTTCGGCGTTCGCACGGTGGCGGACGACGACCGGGCGCGACTCGATGACGGCGCGGCGGATGGCGGTCGCGACCTCGCGAATCTCGTCGGAGACGGCGGCGACGGAGTCGTGGTCGGCAAGCAGGTCGACCGTGCCGGGGTCGGCCTCGTCGTCGAGCGCGGCCTGCATGCGGTCTTCGACGGTTGCGGCCTCGTCACCCTCGAGGATGGTCAGGGACTCGGTCTCGACCTGGATGTTGTCGTGACGGCGCTCGACCTCACCGACGAGGCGGACGACGTCGTCTACGGTGACCTCGGGGTAGGCGCGGACACCTGCCTCCTCGAACGCGGCGCACTCGATGACACCGCTCTCGTCGCGGAGCTCGAAGACGGTGGGGCCGGAGGTCTGGCGGACGCTGATGACCTCGCCCTCGATGCTTACGTCCTTGCCGACGTTGTCGGCGAGAGCTTCGATCTCAGTCCGGGCGAGCGGCTCGTCGTCGCTCGGCTCGGGCTCGTGACTCGATTCGGGCTCCTGGCTCGATTCGGGCTCCTGGCTCGATTCGGACGCCTCACTGGCGTCGTCGTCGCTCGATTCGACCGCCGCGTCAGCGTTTCCCTCGTCGGGCGCCTCCGTCGGCGGTTCGGTCTTCTCGGTCGTCGGCTGGGCGTCGTCGGCGTCGGGCGTGCGGACCTGCGTCGCGGCCTGCTGGCTCCCGTCGGTCGTCGCCGCGACCTCCTGTTTGTCCTCCTCGGGCAGGCGGTCACCGCTCGGGTTGTCGATGAGCTTGCCGCGGAACTCGGACTCGGCCTGTCGGATGGACCAGCCGAGGTCGATGTTGCCGTTGTCGCGCACGTCCGTCACCTGCACGTACACGGTGTCGCCCGACTTCCAGTCGAGGCTGTCGAGTCGCTTGTCGAGTTCGCTTCGGTGCAACAGACCGGTGACCGAGGTCCCGATGTCGACGAACACGCCGAACTCGGCGAAGCCGTCGACGCTGCCGCGGTAGTAGCGGCCGGGGGTCAGTTGGTTCGGTGAATCGCCCTCGAACGTGAAGACGACGTCCTCCTCGTGGCTCTTACAGATGTGCCCGTCAACCGAGGCACCACAGATGATACAGTTACCCATTTGCCGGAGTAGAATGGACCCGGCCTAAAACTGTTGTCGAAACTCGCTCAGCGGTACAAGGAGAGATACAGCATGCTGAACCCCACGATGAACGGCACCGTTTCGGCGATGTTGAAGTAGATGACGCCTTCCGTTATCTGCATGCTGATGTTGGTCAGGGCGACGCCCATACTGATGAAGGCGAAGCCGATGAACGCCGATTCGAGCCGTTTACCGCCCTTCTGATTGTACGCCTGAAAACTGATGAAGGTCAATCCCAGCGCGAGCGCGAACAGGATGAGACGCATCAACATCAGCACCATTCCAGCGATTTCGAGCAACTCTACCACGGTTGCTCTCCTGCTACTGTGCCCGAGAACATAACTGCACCGCCGGAGCCCGGTCAGCGACCGAGCTCGTCCCACAGACTGGAGAACCGGTCCGGCAGGTTCTCCTTGCGGTAGATCCGGATGTCGTACTCGTCCTCTTTGAGACGGATGACCGTCGCGTCGAAGTTCGACTTGATGGCGTCGTAGTGGTTCCCGTCTTTCGCGACGAGGGTCTCTGAGGTGACGAGCTGGTGTTCTTTGAGCATCTCGATTCGCCGGTACACCGTTGGGAGGGAGAGGTCACAGAATTCGGCGACCTGCTTGGCCGAGCGAGGCTCCTCGCTGACCGCGGCGAGCACTTCGCGTGCGTGCTCGTCGCCGATGGTGTCCAGAATCTCCTCGATTGGCCGCTCGTCGTCCACGCACATACGTCACCGGTTACGAAATATAAGGTTTTTGTACCCGGTCTGAACAGTGTCAAAATTCACCACCTGGTGGTACAACAGGGTTATTTCTCAGCTTGAAAACGCTAATGTGGCATTATAACAGTAGAGGGTAATCTTCAGATATGGCAACGACTGACGACTCATTCAACGGGCTGACCGAACACTGCGATTGCTGCAGCACGGAGACGCTACACAAGGTCTCCGTCCAGATCATCACCGAGAGTTCCAAGACGGAGAACGCGCAGTTCTCCCGCGAACCGTACCGCGTCAAGGAGTGCCAGACGTGTGGCGAGCGCTCCAGCCAGCGGATGAACAACGCCTGATTCGGGCACTCGACCGACGAATCGACCAACCTGCCGGCCGGGTAGCTGGGTACTGCCCTGCCGGCGTGCGTATCCCACACTGGTGGTTCCGGGGTTCACTCGAACACCGGGGACTCCTCTTCGAGTTTCTCGATATCGTCCGTAAGCGACCGCACCTGTTCCGGGAAGAGCGCGACCTGGACCTCGTTTCCGTCGTCGTCTTCGCAGACCAGCTTCACGCGCTTGTCGCCGAACTCCCGTGCCTCTGCCTCCGCGACGTCGAACAGTTTCGCCGACCCCGACTTGTTCGCCGGACCGACGTTCTTGATGGAGCCCTCCTTGAGTTCGAGCATGAAGTCACTGAGCTGTAACGCGAGCATGCCGTCGGCTACGTGAGTCCGACTCATATAACCCGTCGGACACGGGACCAGCCCTGCCGCCGCGTGCAGTTTTAAGTGTATCTCGGGAGTAGTACCAGTTGCCATGCAACTCACCTGGTACGGCCACTCGACGTGGTCCGTGACGGTCGGCGATACAGAGCTGCTCATCGACCCGTTCTTCGACAACCCGAAGACGTCGACCGACCCCGAGGAGCTGGACCCGGACTACCTGCTCCTCACACACGGGCACGCCGACCACATCGGCGACGTGGACCGCTACGAGGGGACGAAACTCGTCGCCACACCCGAGGTCGTCGAGTACTGCCGCGACGAGTTCGGCGAGTACGAGGCAGTCGGCGGCATGGGCATGAACCTCGGCGGCACCGTCGAGTGTGGCGACGCCTACATCACGATGCACCGCGCCGACCACACCAACGGGATGGACACCAGCTACGGCACCTCCGGCGGGATGCCGGGCGGCTTCATCATCTCGAACACGAAGCCGACGCAGGTCGACGACAAGGAGTCCGAGACCTTCTATCACGCGGGCGACACCGCACTGATGACCGAGATGCGTGACGTCATCGGCCCGCACCTCGAGCCCGACGCGGCCGCCCTCCCCATCGGCGACCACTTCACCATGGGGCCGTGGCAGGCCGCCATCGCGGTCGACTGGCTGGACGTGGACTACGCGTTCCCGATGCACTACGACACGTTCCCGCCCATCGAGCAGGACCCCAACGACTTCGCACGCGAGGTCACGGCCACGGGCAGCGACGCCGAGGTCGTCGTCCTCGAGGGCGACGAGTCCTGGGAGCTGAGCGAGAACCTGCTGGACCGGTAACCCGACCGTTCTTACTTTTCAGCCGAACTCGGTCACTCGTAGCTCTGGTGCAACAGTATCAACACCGCGATGCTCGCGAACATGTCGGGGATGAACGCGAACGGGCCGATACTCGCGGCGAGTCCCTGCCGGAAGCCGCCGAATATCATCGCGACGATGGGGACCGACGTCAGAGCGTACAGCAGCAGCGAGAGGCAGAAGATGATGAGACTCAGCGTGAACCGGTTCGGAAGCTCGCGGTAGACGGTGAGGTAGTTCATCGTCAGGGCGATGAGCAGGACGACGGTGAACGTCGAGACGAACATCTTCACCACCAGCTGGATGGCGATTTCGGGATGGTCGGTCAACGGGAGCCGGCCGACGAGGCGCGTGAACAGGAACGTCGCGACGATGGCGACGAGGAATGCGACGAGCGCGACGGCGAGCGTCCGGCGGCCCGCACGGACCTCAGACATCCACATCACCCAGGTCCGCCTGCTCGGCGATCTCGTCGAGGACGTCCATGTTCGCTTCCATCTGGTCGGTCAGAAAGTAGGTCTTGCCGTAGTCGTCGCCCATGGTCATCAGTACGTTGTTCTCGGTCAGGAGTTCGAGGTGGTGTTGCACCGTCTTGTAGTCGAGGTCGAGTGCGTTCGACAGCTGGTTGGTGTTCATCGGTTTCTGGTCCAGCGCGTAGACGATGCGCAGGCGGTTCCGACCCCCGCGAGCACCGCCGATGAGCCACCAGAGCACCTTTCGCATCGATGTCTGTTTCCTGTACCGCGAACGCTGTAATAAGTCACGGGGGTCGGGGGGTGACACTCGGAGGGCCGGCTGTCAGCTCAGGCCGGGGCGACGAGTCGCCGGGAGTCCGTCTCGTCCGCATCGTCGGGACGCTCGGGGTCGGCCTCCCCGGTGGCGTCGTCACCCGAGAGCTCCTCGGCGCGGTCCGTGATGTACTCGCGGACCTCGGCCCAGGACGCACCGTCGTTCCGGAGGTCACGGGCCTCCACGAGGACCGTGTGAATCTCCTCGCGGGTCAGGTCGTACTCGGCGTGCAGGTGGTGGGCAACGCGCTTCGCGACGACCTTCTTGCGGTCGTCAGCGGTGTACTGCGTCACCTTCTCGCGGACCATCTGCTTGATATCCTCGCGGTCGGCACCGTTCTCGTGCATCGTTTCGGCGGTCGAGACGATGTCGCGGACCTCGCCGTCGGTCAGGGGGAAGTTCGCCTGCAGGCGCTCGGCGAGCTGGCTGAGCCGGTCGCTGCCGTCCGTGGGGCGGTCGTCGCTGGCGTAGTCACGGACCAGTTCGCCGACCGCGGTGCGAATCTCCTCGTCGCTCGCGCCGTCGGCCTTCATCTCACGGGCCGTGGTGGCCACGTCACGGATCTCCTCGGCACTGAGGCCGTACCGGTGGGCCAGGTCGTGGACCTTCTTGACGTGCTGGAGCTTGTCGCGCCAGTGGCCCTGGTCGACGCGCTGGGCGTCGAACTCGCGGAGGTGCGAGCGCACCGAGTCCTGGATGTCGTCCCAGGTCGCGCCGTCCTCGAACAGGGCACGGGCGTCGTCGACGATGAGCTGGGCTTCGGACTCGGTCAGGTCGTACCGCTTCAGCAGGTGGTCGTACCGTGCCTGCCACATGCGCTCTTCGAGGTCGCTCGTGTCGACGCCGTAGTCCTGGAGCTGCCAGACGACGGCGTGCTTGATTTCGGGGATGGCCTCGCCATCCTCGTACATCGTGACGACCATCGTCGTCAGCTCGTCGAGCTGGGCGGCGGTCAGGTCGTAGTGCGTCTTGAGGTTGTACAGGACACGCAGCTGGCCCTTCTCGCGAATCTCGCGCTCGTCGACGCCGTACTGGCGAAGCGAGTCGACGACCTCGCGACGTATCTCGTGTGCGGTCGCGCCGTCGTCGTGCATGCGCTGGGCCTCGGCAACGATGGCGTCGACCTGGTCGTCGCTCAGGTCGAACAGTCCGAGGTACCAGGTCAGTTCGGCGGTCCAGTCGCCGGTCGATTCGGGGTCGGTCGTCGTCTCGTCGGGCGTCGCAGCCACCACGCCGAACACACTCGACGTGAGGAGCAGGGCGGCGAACCCGACCGCGGTCATCGTTCGTGCTTTCATGTCTGAACTCCAGATGCAGAGAGCCCGAAGTAGCTAAAGAGCGTTCGCCGAGGTTACACGAAACTCGACCACAGGTTAGACCCAGATTCGTCCCACGATGGTCCCAGAATCGACCGGAGTCGTGCGGTTTCGAGGGTCAACACGCGCGCTCGCTCCGCGTCCGAGACGGCGACAGCAACCACCGGGAGGCCAACGCTTACCCCGCTTCCGTGAGATGTACTTAACGCAATGTCCAAGGAAGTCCGTACCATCTCCGAGGAGGGGTTCAGCGCGACGAACGAAATTCGCGACTTCGAGACCAGCATCGACGCGACCGGTGAGGCCGCACCGGACACACTCGAGAGCCTGCTGGCCTCCTACGCGGCGTGTTTCGTGCCCGCGCTCCGCGTCGCCGCCGAGCAGCGCAAGGCCGGCGACCTCGGCCGTGTCGAGATCCACACCACCGGTGACCTCAACGACGACGACAAACTCGACGCCATCACGTTCGACGTGCAGGTCGAGAACGAGGTCGGCGACAAGGCCGACGCCGTCGTCGAGCGAGCAGAGGCCCTCTGTAAGGTCCACGACGCGCTCAAGGAGAGCCTGCACGCGACGGTCGAACTCGAAGACGGCGCGTTCTAACCGGTTTCGGTCGGCCGCCCCGGCCGTGTTGCGGTCTTACTCGTCAGGCCGCGGCAACGCGATGTACGTCTTCTCGACGATGTCGAACGGGTCGTACACCGACTGGTGACAGCCGCAGTAGCTCTTGTTCGCCGCACCGAACTTCGGCGCGTCGCCGCTGTCTTTGAACCCGGGGATGCAACAGAAGTGTGTGCACTTGTTCATGAAGGCGAGACAGCCCTTTACCGTCGAGGCGGCGACCCAGTCGTCCTCCTTCGCGGCTTCCTCGATGAGCGGGCTCCGGATGACCTGCACGGCGAGGCTCTCTTCTGCGGGAACCGAGTCCGCGTGGGAACGCCAGTTGCAGTCGGCGGGTTTGCCGTACCCCGGGTCACCGATGTGGTTCGTCCAGTCCTCGTAGGGCACGAAGTCCTCGGGGTGGACCTTCTCCCCGCCTTCGACCGCCTGGCGCTGCCAGTCGTACGTCGTCGCGGGTTCGTACCGGAGGTAGTTGTCGTGGTCCGAGTCGGGCTGGATGTTGCGGTACGTCTGGACGCCGCAGTACTGGAACCAGCGCGAGGAGTAGGTGACGCCGGCGATCTCGGTCTCGGCGACGGTGATCTCGGTGCCGTCTTCGAGCGTTCTGGTCTCGGCCTCGGGCCAGACACCCTTGAGGTAGCCGTCCTCGTCCGTTTCGAGCGGTATCTGGGGAAGGCCGCGCGGGGCGGGGCCGTCGGTGTTCCGGATGGCACGGTAGGTCACTGACCCGCCGCCCTTGCCCACGTCGGTCGTGCTGCTGTTCACTGCGGCCGCGCCGGCAGTCGTGATGGCTGCCATGGAGGAGCCACCGACGACGCCTTTGACGAACCGTCGTCTATCGGTCTCTGGAGGGTACTTGTCTTCGTCCATGGGGACCAGTTCCCGGTTCCAGTGTCAGAACCACTAAACGACTGCCTGATTGTCGCGGTCGGCCAACTGGCAGAATAATTTTATACCGTGCCTGACAAACCATTGGGGTTGCGTCCTCGGCGAGACACAATTCTGATACGGGCCGTCCCCGAACTATCGGGTATGGCTAACTGGCAGGACACTATCGTGGGCGACCGGATGACCGTCGACAAGGAGTTCAATCAGGAGGTGCTCGACTCCGAGTTCTCGAACCAGGAGTGGGACCTCATCATGAGCGCCATCGAGTTCGAGATAGAGAACCCCGAGAACCCGGAGGAGGCTCGTATCGTCGCGAACGACGAGAAACTCTCGGCGGTCATCCCGGAACTGGAGAAGATATCACAGCAGATGCAGGGCATGGGTGGGGCCCCCGGTGGTTCCGGTGGGAGCAGTGGCGGCGGTGGCGGTCTGTTCGACTCCGTGAAAAGTGCGCTCGGGATGGGTGGCGGCGGTAAGAAGCGCGAAGCCGAGCGGACCGAAGCGGCGAGCAAGCTCGCGAGCGAGTACGCGGAGACGCTCCAGGCACACCTCGAATCGAAGGGCAAGTGGGACTCGGTGTGCGCCCGGGCAGAGAAATAGAGAGAATCAGTCCCCTGCGTGGAACAGGGTCCGTTCGCTCGCCTCGTAGATGTTGATGAGCTCGGTGATGAGCTCGTCGTCTGTCTCGTCCTCCTCGCGGAGGCGGTCGAGTCGCTCCTGGGTCTTCTCGGAGATCTCGATGGTCGGCATACGGGTAGAGATACGGCTGCAGAGGGGTTAAGCGCGGTGCCGAGGCCGAATTGGTCTCGGTTTCGGACGGTCAGACCGGACAGCAGGTTTCGAAACCAGCCCTATTACAGACAGAGACAATAGTAAACAAACATATTCAAAAACTGTTTTTGTTTGTTTCCCGTCGGTCGTGCTATGCAGCCACAAGTGGACTCGGCGCTGACGAGAGACGGCAAGGCAATCATCCTCGCACACGACCACGGGCTCGAACACGGGCCGACGGCGTTCGACGGTGTCGAGGCACGACTCAACCCTGAGACGGTGTTCGAGATGGCGACCCACGACGCGGTGACGGGCTTCGCCGTCCAGAAGGGGCTCGCGGAGACGTACTATCCCTCGTACGACGACAGCGTCTCGTTGCTCGCGAAATTGAACGGGTCGAGCAGCCTGTGGGAGGGCGAGCCATACGCCCCACCGACGTGTTCCGTGGAGTACGCGGCCGAACTCGGTGCCGACGCGGTCGGCTACACGGTCTATCCCGGGACGAACCGCGAACCCGAGATGTTCGCGGACTTCCGCGAGGTGCAGGAGGCAGCCCGCGAGTACGACCTCCCGGTCGCGATGTGGTCCTACCCGCGCGGGCAGGCCATCAAGGAGCACCGCAAACCGGGTACCATCGCGTACGCGACCCGCGTGGCACTAGAACTGGGTGCGGACCTGGCGAAGGTGAAGTACCCGCGCTCGCCCGAGGCGATGGCCTGGGCGTGTGATTCGGCCGCCGACATGCCGGTCGTCCTCAGCGGGGGCTCGAAAACGAGCGCCCGGGAGTTCCTCGAACTCGTCGAGACGGCGATGGAGGCCGGGGCGTCGGGCCTTGCGGTGGGCCGGAACGTCTGGCAGGCCGACGAGCCGCACGCGCTCCTCGACGCGCTCGAACAGGTGGTGTTCGAGGGCGAGTCCGCGGCCAACGCTGCCAGCGCACTCGAATGACCACGGGCGTCGCAGCGGTCCTCGACGCCGTCGCTGCCGCCGAGCCGGCCATCCGCAGGGCGCTCGCGACCAGTCGCGGCGATTCCGCGGCTATGGTCTCGGCAGGCGAGAACCCCTCCGGCGACCACACCATCGCGGCCGACGACCGGGTCGACGCACTGCTCCACGACCGGCTGACGGCGCTCGATGCGGTCGGTGCCTACGCCAGCGAAGAACGCGAATCGGTCGTCGACTGTGGGACAGGTTTCTCCGTCACGGTTGACCCGGTCGACGGCTCCTCGAACCTCGCGTCGAACAACCTCGTCGGAACCGTCGTCGGCGTGTACGATGCGCCCTTGCCCGCGAAGGGAACGACTCTCGTCGCCAGCGCGGTTGTCCGGTACGGCCCGCTGACGACGATGACGGTCGCTCACGAGGGGGAGGCAACAGAGTGGGTCGTTCGCGATGGGGAGCGGGTCGCGCCCAGTCAGGTGACGCTTCCGGACGAGGCTACCGTCGTGGGACTCGACGGCGTCGGAACCATCGACCGGACCGACGATGGGATGCCGGCCAGCGTGCTCGATCTGGCGGGCGAGGTCGGCCTCAAACTCCGGTACACCGGCGCGATGGTCGCGGACATGGGACACCTGCTGGCCAACGGCGGCCTGCTGTGCTACCCCGAACACGAGGGGCGGCCCAACGGCGTGTTGCGGCTCCAGTACGAGTCGAACCCCGTTGCCCACATCGTCGAGTGCGCGGGCGGGGCAGCGACCGACGGGAGACAGCGGTTGCTCGACCGTGAGCCTGGAGAACTGCACGAGCGTGTCCCGACGATTCTGGGGACGCCCGAACTGGTCGATGCGTTGACCGAGAACTAATCCTCGCTCGCGGGACGCACGTCACCCGCGAGGACGCTGATCCATGCTAGCGGCGGCTCGGTGTCCGGCACTTCTTCTATCTCGATGTCCACGCAGTCGAACCCGTTCTCCGCGAACAGCCGTCGCACCTCCGCTGGCGTGTATCGCTCGAAGTACCGGCCATCCTCGCTGTAGCCGCTCTCCTCGCCGCGCTTGAGCGACGCGAACACGACGCCGTCCGGGGCGAGGACCCGTCGGAACTCCTGGAGCGTCGCAGGAACGTCCTCGCGCGGGACGTGAAGCAGGGAGGCAGAGCTCCAGACGCCGTCGAAGGCATCGTCACGGAAGGGGAGCCAGCGCATGTCGCCGTGAGCGGCGCGAGCCTCGGGGACTTGCTCGCGTACCGTCTCGAGGAACGGCCGGGTCCGGTCGAATCCCGTCACCTCGAAGCCGCGCTCGGCGAACACCGTCGAGTCGGCACCGGGCCCGCAACCGACGTCGAGGACCCGTTCACCGGCGAGGGCTTCGAAGAACCGCTGCCCGTACAGTGCCGCGACCGATTCCGATCGGTACTTCTCGACGAACGCCGCGGTGTCACCCTCGTACACGCTCGCAGTTCGGGAGACCTCGTCCATACCGGCGTGTCAGATGGCTGGTGGAAAAGCGTATCGACTCCGCGGGTAGGGCTCCGACCAGAAGACGGGAACGAATCGGGCGAACTCAGGAGAAGAGCCGCTTGAGCCGCGCGAACAGCCCCTTCGAGCGGTCGCCGCCCTTCGGGCGCTGGGTGGGCTCGGTGTCGGTCGTGGTTGCATCCGTGGTGTCGGTCGTGGCCGTCTCGGATTCGGCAGCCTCGTCTCCAGCTGCCTCCGCCGAGCCAGCGCCGTCGACCTCCGCCTGGGCCTGCTCGATGAGTCCCTCGGGGTCGTTGACCGCGTCTTTCACGGTTCCCTTGACGAGGGGCTTTCCCTCGAATCGGTCGCGGCTGACGGCCGTATCTGCGGCGATGATGACCGCGTCAGCCGCGTCGATCTCCGCGGCCGTGAGCTCGTTCTCCGCGCCCATCGCGCCCTGGACCTCGACCTTGATCTCGTGGCCGAGTTCCGGCGCTGTCTGTTCGAGGTTCTCTGCTGCCATCTGGCTGTGTGCGATTCCGGTCGGACAGGACGTGACTGCGACGAGTTTCATGGTGAATCGTTGGTGGTGGTGGGCACTTGGTCTTTGGTCTGTGCTGACAATGCACGTTCTGCGAGGGCGGCGGCGTTGTCGTCGGTGACGGCTTCGACGCCCGCCTTCACTGCGGGGACGGTGACGGCGCTCATGCTCAGTTCGTCGAGGCCGAGCCCGACGAGCAGTTCCGTGACTTCGGGGTCACCGGCCATCTCGCCGCACATGCCGACCCAGGCGTCGTTCGCGTGGGCGGCCTCGACGGTCCGCTTGATCGCGCGCAGGACTGGCGGATGGAGCGGGTCGTGGAGGTCCGCGACGCGGTCGTTCTCGCGGGCCGCGGCCATGACGTACTGCGTGAGGTCGTTCGTTCCGAGGCTGAGGAAGTCGACCCGGCTGGCGAGTTCGTCCGCGAGGAACACGGCTCCGGGGGTCTCTATCATGACCCCGAGTTCGGGAACCTCGTAGGCGATACCCGCTGATTCGAGGTCCGATGCGACCGACTCGACCCGCGCCAAGACGGTGTCGAGTTCCTCGACGGTCGCGACCATGGGGAACATGACCGCGAGGTCCCCGTCGCCAACAGCGGCCGCTCGCATGAGCGCGCGCAACTGCGTCTCGAACAGGTCGGTGTCGCGCCCGAGCGACCGGCGGACGCCGCGCTCGCCGAGGAATGGGTTGTCTTCGTCGGGCTGATCGAGGTACGGGATGGGCTTGTCGCCACCCACGTCGAGCGTCCGGACCACGACGCGCCCCTCGGGGAAGGCGTCGAGCGCCTCGGAGTACACGTCGGCCTGTTCGTCTTCGGTTGGCGGGGCGGTGCGGTCCAGAAACAGGAACTCCGTTCTGAACAACCCGATGCCGTCCGCGCCCTGTTCGACTGCACCGTCCAGTTCCGCGAGTGTGCCGAGGTTCGCCGCAACCTCGACGGGAGTTCCGTCGGCGGTCGTGACCGGGTCCGGGCGGAGTTCGACCGTCTCCGTCTGTTCGGCCGCGGTCCGGGTCTCCTCGTCGGGGTCGACGACGAGCGTTCCGTCGTCGCCGTTCACGACGACGGTCGCTCCCTCTTCGACTTCGCTGAGCTGGTCGCCCAGCCCGACGATGGCCGGGATGGCGAGCGACCGAGCGAAGATGGCGGCGTGGGATGTACGACCGCCTTCGACCGTCGCGAAGCCGGCCACGCGGTCGGAATCGAGTTGGGCCGTGTCGCTCGGCGTGAGTCGCTCCGCGAGCAGGACCGTGCCCTCGGGGACGTCCCCGAGGTCGACCCGGTCGCCATCGGTCAGGAGGCGGACCAGGCGGTCGCGGATGTCCCGCAGGTCGTCCGCGCGCTCGGCCATCATGCCGTCCATGCCCTCGAACTGGGCGATGGGGTCTTCGAACCCGGCGACGACAGCGTGTTCGGCGGGTAGTCCCTCGTCGATGGCGTCGTCGACGGCGTCGACCAGCTGTGGGTCGTCGAGGAACTGCAGGTGTGCGTCGAACACTTCGGCCTCCTCGTCGCCGATGCGCTCGCGGGTCTGCTCGCGCTCAGTTTCGAGTTCTTCCCGTGCGGTCTGGCGGGCGTCTGCGACGCGCTCGCGCTCGGCGTCCGCGTCGACCGTCTCCGGATCGGGCGGCTCGTCCAGGCTCGCGTCCGGGTCGTACCACACGACGGTGCCGACCCCGGACCGGGGCGTGGCACCGACGCCGTCGAGTCGCCAGCTCATGCGTCCTGTTCGGCCTCCGGCGTGGAGAGGACGGTTTCGAGCGCGTCGAGCGCCTCATCGGCGTCGGCCCCCTCGGCAGTCAGTTTCACGGAATCGCCACAGGCCACACCGAGACTCGTCACGCCGAGCATGCTCCGGGCATCGACCGGGTCGGTGTCGCCATCGACGGGCTGGACCGTCACGTCGGCCTTGTGCTCGTTCGCGGCCTCGACGAACTTCGCGGCGGGTCGGGCGTGCAGGCCGTCGGCGGGGACGACCTCGACGATTCGTTCGCTCATTCGACCGCCTCCACGACCACGTCGACCACTTTGTCGGGTGACTCGGCGTCGTACAGCGCCTCACGTACGTCGTCGTGCATGAGCGCCCGCGAGAGGCTGCTCAGGATGCTGAGGTGGTCCTGGCTCCCGCTCTCGGGGACCAGTATCATGAATATCAGGTGTGCCGGTTCGCCGTCCATCGCGTCGAAGTCGATGCCGGCCTCGGAGCGGAGGAACGCGAGCGTCGGTTCGGAGACGGCGTCGGTCTTCGCGTGCGGGATACCGATTCCCTTGCCGACGCCGGTCGTCGTCTCCTCCTCGCGAGCGAGGAGCGCGTCGAGGGCTGCGTCCCGGTCGTCGACACGACCGGTTTCGACCACGAGGTCGAGCAGCGTCTCGATACAGTCGTGCTTGTCGGTGGGTTCGGTGGTCAGGGCGACGGTGTCGGTCGTCAGTATCTCTCGGATGTCGGGTTGTGGCTGTTGCATGGTATCGTATCGTATTGCGTGTACGTGAAATGGGCCAATCGGGCGGTCGTTGGTAGTTTATCTTCGATTTTCAGTCCGAGGGCTGTGCGTCACCCTCTGCTCTGCTCTCTGCCATGCGCTCTTCGTAGTCGGGCTTGATGAGCGTCGCGACGGCCGCGGTGGTGAGCGACCCCAGCACCACGCAGGCGAGGAACAGCAGCGGACTATTCGACAGCAGGAAGACGAAGATGCCGCCGTGGGGAGCGGGCATCGTCACGCCCAGTGCCATCGAAGTTGCGCCCGCGACCGCACTGCCGGCGATGATGCTCGGGATGACCCGGAGCGGGTCGGCCGCTGCGTAGGGAATCGCCCCTTCCGTGATGAACGACGCCCCGAGGACGAGGCCGCTCTTGGCGTTCTCGTACATCTCCTCGGAGTACTTGTGGGGAGCGATGAGGTTCGAGAGTGCCATGCCGATGGGCGGGGTCATCCCCGCGATCATCACCGCGGCCATCGGCTTGGTGACGGCACCGCCCTCGGCGGCGATGAGACCGACCGCGAAGACGTACGCGACCTTGTTCACCGGGCCGCCCATGTCGAACGCCATCATCCCACCCAGGATGAGGCCGAGGACGATGGCCGTGCCGCCCTGCATGCTCGACAGGAACGAGGTCAGCGCGTCGTTCACGATGGCGACCGGGACCCCGAGCGCGAACAGGACGACGGGCGTGAGCACCGCCGTCGAGACGACCGGGATGATGAGCACCGGCATCATCGGCTTGACCGCCTTCGGTACGTCCAGGTTCTTGAACCACCGGACGACGAGGCCGACCACGAGACCGACCACGATGGCCCCGAGGTAGCCCGCGGGCTTGCCCCCCGCGTTCAGTCCGATGAGCTTGCCGGTCTGTTCGATGACGGCCGGCTGCTGGATGATGTACGTCAGGATGAACGCGGGTGCGAGTGCCGGTCTATCGGCGATGGCGTACGCGATGTACGCGCCGAGTATCGGCACCATGAACGTGAGCCCTGCCCCGCCGATTTGGACGAGGTACCAGTCCAGCGTGCCGGGCTGGCTCGCCAGGTTCTCGATCGCCGGCGTGCCCGGGACGAATTCGGTGGCTGCGAACCCGAGCGCGATGAAGATACCGCCGATGGTGACGAACGGTATCATGAACGAGACACCCGTCATCAGGTGTTCCTTGACGTTCGTTACGTGTGTTCTGAGCGCCCCCTCTGCCGTGTCCTTCATTGCCATGAGTGTGTCCATCACAATAGTTCAGATACGGTTCAAAAGTACTTTCGAATATTTTCGTTTATGTTTGTTTTGGGCTGAAACATCGCCAGAAGGGCGAATCTCGGGCACACGCGCTCTACCCATCAGTGGACCGTGACCGAGACGTGCTCGGCGTCCGTCGGCAGGTCGGCAAGAGAGGGGATGCTCGTTCCCGCCACGGCAACCACCTTCGACGCGACGGCGACCCCTTCTCCCAGGGCCTGCCGGGGAGAGACCCCGCGGTCGAGCGCGGCCAGCACGCCGGACAGCAGTGCATCACCTGCGCCGACGGTATCCACCACGTCCACGTCGAGTGCGGGTGCGTGGTACGTCCCATCGGACGAGGCGAGGACAGCTCCATCCGACCCGAGTGACGCGACGACCGTCTCGAACCCTTCCTCACGGAAGGCTTCAGCCGCGGCGGCACACTCGTCGACCGTCCCAACGGGCATCTCGGTCGCGGCAGCGAGCTCGGCCCGGTTCGGCTTGCAGAGTGCGTAGTTCGCGTCCAGGCTCTGCAGTGTCGCCCCGCCCACGTCGACGACTGTCTGCCAGTCGCCCGCGCGACTGATGGCGTCTATCGCGTCGGTCGTGAGGCCCGGCGGGAGGCTGCCAGCCACGACGACCAGCTCTGGCTCGTGGTGCTCGATGGTCTCGATGACGGCGTCGATGGCCTCGACGCCGACGGTCGGGCCGTTCTGGTTCACCTTGTACTCTTCTTCTCCCAGAACCGTCGTGTTCAGACGGGTGAGGCCGTCGATATCGACGAAGTCCTGCGGGATTCCGTCGGCGGCGAGGCGTTCACGGACGAACTCACCGAGGAACCCACCGAGGACACCGGTCGCGACGGTCTCGCGACCCAACTCGACGAGATACTTCGAGACGTTGATGCCCTTCCCCCCGGCGTCGTACCGGGCCGACCCCGCCCGGTGGACAGTGTCGGGGGTGAACGCCTCGTCGACCGTGACGGTGTGGTCGACGGCCGGATTCAGGGTGACCGTGAGTATCATCAGGCGACCTCCGTCACGAGTCTGACGCCCGCGGCGTAGAACGCCTCGCGCTGTTCGTCGGTGAGCTCGGCGTCGGTCACGAACACGTCCACATCGTCGAGGGTGGCGAACTGGACGAAACTTCTGTCCCCGAGTTTGGTGCTGTCGGCACAGAGCACGACGGTCTCCGCACAGCCAACCATCTGTTCTTTGATGCGTGCTTCGTCCTCGTTGGGTGTGGTCAGCCCCGCCTCGACGTCGACCGCGTTCGTCCCCAGGAACAGCAAGTCGAAGTTCATGCGCTCCATGAAGCGCTCCGCGCTCGGGCCGACGAGCGCTCGGGTCCGCTCGCGGAGCGTCCCGCCCGTGAGTTTGACCTCGTTCTCGTCTTTCCCGAGTTCGAGCGCCAGCAAGGGCGAGTTCGTGACGGTGAGAACCGACCCGTCCTTGGGCGTCTGTTTCGCGACCTCCATCGTCGTCGTCCCGGAGTCGAAGCAGACCACTTGCCCTTCGACGATCTCCTCGACGGCGCGGGCGGCGATGGCCATCTTCTCCTCTAAGTTCTGGACCTCTCGCTGCCCGTAGGTCTGTTCGCGCCCGACGGTTGTCACCGGGACCGCCCCACCGTGGGAGCGTTCTATCATCCCGTCATCTTCGAGTTGCTGGAGGTCGCGCCGGACGGTCGCCTTCGAGAAGCCGAAGTGGTCCGCGAGTTCCTGCACGGAGCACCCGTCCTGGGCCGATACGAGTTCCACGATCTTTCGTTTTCTCTCTGCAGGTAGCATACTGTCCTCTTGAGTTCCTATTCGTGTGTGGTGACTGCACGGATTTAATTGTTTGTGCCGGATAGTGTGTTTGTTTCTGAATAGAAAGGCCGAATCTTTCTCGATTGTGTGAACTGATAGCATGGAGTATCGGACAGCAACAGCTGCCCAGCCCTTGCGATGCAGCAGAAAGAGAACTGGTGTCGGTCTACAGGCGCTCGACGATGCCCGCGGTGACCTCTTCGGTGCTGGCGTCGCCGCCGAGGTCGGGGGTGGTCGGGCCTTCCTCGAGGACGCTCTCGACTGCGTCACGAACAGCCTGCCCCTCCTCGTCGTAGCCGAGGTACTCCAGCAGCATGGCGGCGGAGAGGATGGTCGCCGACGGGTTGGCGACGCCCTCACCGGCGATGTCGGGGGCGGTCCCGTGGACCGGCTCGAACAGGGCGTTCTCCGGGCCGATGTTGGCGCTCGGGAGCAGGCCGAGGCCGCCCACGAGGCCAGCCGCGAGGTCCGAGAGCACGTCGCCCGCGAGGTTCGGGCAGACGACGACATCGAACTGCGTCGGGTCGAGACAGATGTGGGTCGCGAAGGCGTCCATCAGGACCTCCTCGGTCTCGACACCGTTCGACTCGGCCACGTCGACGACGGTGTCGCGGAAGCGCCCGTCGGTCTCGCGCATGACGTTTGCCTTGTGGGCGACGTGGAAGCTGTCCATGTCGCGCTCGTCGACGTACTCGCAGGCGTACTCGGCGAGCTGGGCCGAAGCCGACGAGGTGACGACGCGGGTCAGCGTCGAGAGATCGTCGGAGAGACGGTCTTCGTGGCCGGAGTAGACGCCTTCGGTGTTCTCGCGCAGGAAGACGAGGTCCGTCTCGGGGCGGAGCGCGTCCACGCCCGGGTACGCGCGGGCAGGGCGCACGTTCACGAACGAGTCCACGATGTCGCGCAGCGGGAGGATGACGTCTGCTGCGGTCTCGCCGGCTGCGCCGAACAGCGTCGCGTCAGCCTGTGCCGCGAGTTCGCGTGTCTCCGGCGGGAGTGCGTCGCCGGTCTCTGCTTTCGTGGCGTCGCCCGCTTCACCGTACTCGAATTCGAAGTTGCCGACCGCGTCCAGTACTTCGATGGCGGCCGGGACGACCTCCTGTCCGATACCGTCGCCGGGGATGACGGCGATGTGTTCGCTCATTGCTCGCGATGACGGTACAATGGGTGGAAAGGGATTCGGTATCGGCAGATGTTCTCCGGGTCGGCAGCCGTGAGGGTGCGCCCCACCTGTCAGGCGAGCAGCACCCCAAGACTTTTATCCCCGGGCATCGAATTATTAAACGCAGAAGCAGTGCAAAATTAAATCGCCAGTTACTTGTATCAGTCTCCAGTAGCTACTTCTCCGGAGCGCGAGTCTCCGGTGTTCGGCCAGCACAGGGCCGAACGCGAGCGTGATCACGACAGCGACACCGACCACCGAGCGACTGCCAATCCGAAATTCGACAGGACACATGAGAGACATCTCTCCCGATTCCAGGTCCCCAGCTGACGCCCGCCCGCTGACCGACCGCGAACGAAGAGACCGGACCGTCGTTTCTGACGTCCACCCGTTCCTCCACCGATGACAGGCGAACCGCCCGCGAACCACCGACACTCCCAACACATGTCCGAGTACGCCACACCCACCGAGACCGACGTACCGCCCACGTTCGACCAGTTCACCGACCTGCAATCGCTCGCCGACGAGGTCGGCGCCGACTACCGAGAGACGCCCAACGACCACGAGGGGAAGGACCACTGCGAGGCCGACTATGCGGGCCGCGCCATCGCCGGAATCATCGACGAACAGGGTCGAATCCTGCTCATGGTCCACGAGCCATCTGGCACCCCGCTCATGCCGAACGTGAAGGTCGAGCCGGACGAGGACTGGCTCCCGTCAGCACTCGCCGAAATCGAACACCTCACCGGCGTCGCCGTCGAGTTCGCCAGAACCGAGCGCCTCCGCCGGGTTGACCATCGTGTCGAGGGCTCCGAGGAGGTGTTCGAGTCGACGACCCACGTCGTCTTCCGGGCCGTGCCAGTGGCGGGTCCAGCGGACCGCCCCGACCCCCAGCTGAACCCCGAGGCTATCGAGAACGACGACGTCGAGCCCGACGACTTCATCGTCGACTGGTTCGACGAGATTCCGGGCGACGAGTCGGGGATGGTCGAGGCCGACGCCCGACTGCTCCTCGAGTGACCACTGACCGACCTGGACAGGACCAGCACCGCCTGCAGAGAACCGGCCTCCCTTCGATATGACAGACAACGTGATTACCGACGACCCAGGTACCGAAACCGACACCGACGACCCCAAAACCACCCTCACGATTCACGCTCCCGACACCAGTCGCAACGACGAGCCCGTCGCGATTCGACTGGCCGGTCTCGACCCCGACGAGCACGTCACGTTCACCGCTTCCCTCACGGCCGACGACGGCGTCGAGTGGTACTCGAAACTGACGTTCCAGGCCGACGACGACGGCACGGTCGACCTGACCGAGCACGCGCCCGAGTCCGGCAGCTACGACGGCTGCGAACCGATGGGCTGGCTCTGGGCGATGGACAACGACGCCGACGAGGCCTACCCCGTACTCGGGGAAGACCCGCGCGTCGCCACCGACCTTCGGGCGAGCACCGACGACGCGGCGGCCACCCGGACTATCACCCGCACCCTGTACGACCCCGGAATCACCAGCCGGCCCGTCGACCGCGACGACCTCGTCGGGACCCTGTTCGAACCCCCAGGAGACGGCCCGCACCCGGCCATCCTCGACCTCCACGGGTCTGCCGGCCGCCTCAGCACCCGCCGTGCGAAACTGCTCGCCGACAAGGGCTATGCCACCCTCGCCCTCGACTACTTCGGCGAGGGGGACCCCATCCCCGACGACCACCGGAACGTCCCCCTGGAGTACTTCGATTCTGCACGGGAGTGGCTCCGCGAGCAACCGGGAATCGATGCCGAGCGCATCGGCGCGTTCGGCGTCTCGCGTGGGGCCGAACTCGCCCTGCTGCTCGGCGCTCGCCGGGACTGGGTCGGCGTCGTCATCTCCTACGCGGGGAGCGGCCTCGCGTGGGACACGCCCTCCGGCGAGCCGGCGTGGACAGACGGTGGTGAGCCGGTTCCCCACATCGTCGCGCAGGACACACCGGGCGAGACCGTCGAGAAGGGTATCGACGACGAGGAAATCGAACGTGTCGCCACGAGAGTCGAGAACATGAACGGGCCGGTGTTGCTCCTGTCTGGTGGCGATGACCCTGTGTGGCAATCCCGGTACCTCGCCGAAATCGCCATCGAACGCCT
This sequence comes from Haloarchaeobius sp. HME9146, assembly GCF_025399835.1. NCBI lineage: Archaea > Methanobacteriati > Methanobacteriota > Halobacteria > Halobacteriales > Halorubellaceae > Haloarchaeobius > Haloarchaeobius sp. HME9146. Next base: position 2,628,380 of record NZ_JAODVR010000001.1, on the reverse strand, counting down.
CGACCGCCACGAGTTCGCACACCCCTCCGAGCACCGGACCTACGACGGCGTCGGCCACTACATCGGCACGCCATACCAGCCGCTCTCCGGTGTCGGGCCTGCCGAGGTCGCGAATGCCACAGCACGTGCTGGCGAGGATTCGTGGCCGCGGGTGCTGGAGTATCTCGAGAAGGGGCTCGTGTCGGCACGAGGCACTCCCGACGTATGACCGAAGTTGCGGGTCGACCGCGAGAAATTACGGCGCTGGTCAGGGCGCGTCGACGTCACCGGACTCGAGTATCGCCTTGAGGTTCTCCCCCTCCTCTGTCATGTGTTCCCTGACGGCGTCGAACTCCCGCCGGTTGAGGCGCGCACCGATCGGCCCGGTCCGGACCTTGATCCGTTGCGTGACGTCACAGCCGTCCTCGTGAGACTCGAAGGTGAAGCTGATAGACGGCATGAGGAGCCCGACGAGCAGCGAGGTCGGCTTGAACTCGATGTACCGGTCCGGGTCGACCTCGACGAATCGCACCGTCTTCTGCTGGGTCTTCCCGCCGATGTGCTCCTCGAAGTACGCTTCCGCTCCCGCTTCCAGCCCGTCCCCATCGACCCACCTGAACTCGACGTGGTCCGGGTGCCATCGCTCGTAGTTCGCGTCCATCCGTTCGAAGAACCGGTAGACGTCGCCCGGGGACGCGTGTACCCTCGTCGTTTCCGTCAACAACATACCCATGTTACAGGATGGCACGCGGGGAGATAGCTGTTCGTCCGGAATCACGGTCGATTCCCTCCGGTCAGTCGAAAACGTGAGTAAGTCCCCAGACCGGCTACGACCGTCGAAACAGACGGTGAAAACCCGCTCAGACCCGCTTGCCGTCCTCGACGTACGGCAGACTCTCTGCCGTCTCGGAGACCGCCTGCGAGTTCGCCTTCATCAGCGCGGTGGTGTCCCAGACGCCCTCGACGAGCGCCTTGCGCTGTGCGTCGTCGACGGTGACGTCGACGGTGGTATCGCCGTAGGTCACCGTCTCCTCGGCGACGTCCACGTCGATGTCCCCGTCAGGATTCTCGTCGACCCAGTCCTGGATGGCTTCGACCGTCTCGGTGTCGGCCGTGACGGTCGGCACGCCGAGTGCGAGGCAGTTGCCCGCGAAGATCTCGGCGAAGGACTCGCCGATGAGCGCGTCGATGCCCCAGCGCATGAGCGCCTGCGGGGCGTGCTCGCGCGAGGAGCCACAGCCGAAGTTCGAATTGACGACCATGACGTTCGCGCCCTCGAACCTGTCCTCGTTGAACGGGTGGTCCTTCGGGTTGTCGTCGTCGTCGAACCGCTGGTCGAAGAACGAGAACTGCCCGAGGCCGTCGAAGGTGACGACCTTCATGAAGCGGGCCGGGATGATCTGGTCCGTGTCGATGTCGTTCCCGCGGACCGGGATACCCGTCCCGGAGACGTGTTCGACGATTTCGGAGGGGCCGTCACTCATTGGCGACCACCTCCGTCTCCTCGACGGTGCGAACGTCGGTCACTTCGCCGTTGATGGCCGCGGCGGCGACCATGCGCGGGTTCATCAGGACGGTGCGGCCGTCCTTCGAGCCCTGGCGACCGACGAAGTTCCGGTTCGAGGAGGAGGCACACGCCTCGTCTCCTTCGAGGGTATCGTCGTTCATCGCGAGGCACATCGAACAGCCGGCGTTACGCCACTCGAAGCCGGCCTCCTCGAAGACCTCCTTGAGGCCCTCTTCCTCGGCGGCGCGCTGGACGCGCTGGCTGCCGGGGACGACCAGGGCGCGAACGTCCTCGTCGACCTGCTTGCCCTTGACGATGCTCGCGGCGCGGCGCAGGTCGGGCATCCGGGCGTTCGTACAGGAACCGATGAACGCCACGTCGATGGGGTAACCCTCCATCGTGTCGCCGGGCTCGACGCGCATGTGCTCCTGGGCGCGTCGGGCGGTGTCCTGCTTGTCTGCGGGCAGGTCCTCCGGGGACGGGATGGGCTCGGTCACGCCGACGCCCTGTCCTGGTGTCGTGCCCCAGGTGACGACGGGCTCCAGCTCGGAGCCGTCGATGGTGACCACGTCGTCGTACTCCGCATCGTCGTCGGAGCTGATGGACTCCCAGTACGCCTTGCGCTCCTCGAAGGCATCGCCCTCGGGGACGCGGTCGCGCCCTTCGAGCCACTCGTAGGTGGTCTCGTCGGGGTTGACGTAGCCCGCGCGGGCACCGCCCTCGATGGACATGTTACAGATGGACATCCGGCCCTCCATGTCGAGGTTCTCGATGGCCTCGCCGGCGTACTCGTAGACGTAGCCGACGCCGCCGTCGGTGCCGAGCCGGCGGATGATCTCGAGGATGATGTCCTTGGCTTCGACGCCCTCGGCGAGTTCGCCGGTGACCTCGATCTTGCGGACCTTCTGTTTCTCCATCGCGACCGTGCCCGTCGCGAGCACGTCACGGATCTGGCTCGTCCCGATACCGAACGCCAGCGCGCCGAACGCGCCGTGGGTCGAGGTGTGGGAGTCGCCACAGACGATGGTCATGCCGGGCTGGGTGAGCCCCTGCTCCGGCCCGATGACGTGGACGATACCCTGGTCACCCGAGGTCGGGTCCGAGAAGTCGATACCGGCCTCGCGCACGTTCTCCTCCAGTTCGGCCATCATCTCCTCGGCCGCGTCCTCCTTGTACGGGCGGGACTGGTCGGCTGTCGGGACGATGTGGTCGACGGTGGCGTGCGTGAGGTCGGGGTAGGCGACCTCCATGTCGCGTTCGCGGAGCATCCCGAACGCCTGCGGGCTGGTGACCTCGTGGATGAGGTGGAGGCCGACGAACAGCTGGTCCTGCCCGGTCGGCAGCGTCGTGACCTTGTGCTGGTCCCAGACCTTGTCGTAGAGCGTGCCCTCGGACATCTTACTCCTCTGTCTCCTCGGGTACACCCTCACCGCCGCGCTCGAAGACGCGGTCGGTGCCCTCGCCGTCGTCGTGCGGCGGGGTGTGGTCGACGTCTTTCATGGGCGTTCCTTCCGGTTCTGTTTCGGCCTCGACGTCCTCTCGTTCGGGGTCGCGGCCGCCGTCTGCGACGATGGTGACGCCGTGCTCGAACACCGACCCCATGCTCTCGCCGGTGTAGGGGTTGGTGTGGCTGACGTCTTCCATCGTTCCGTTCGCTTTGTTCGTGGTCATTTGGGGTCTCGGTCTCAGTCGTCTGCGGTCGCTGGTTCTTCGGTCTGTTCTTCGTCCTCGTCCTCCTGCCACGCGAACAGGCTGCGGAGTTCCTCGCCGACGGCTTCGATGTCGTGGTTCTCCTCGGCCTGCTTGAGCTGGGTGTAGCTCGGGCGGCCGGCCTGGTTCTCGCTGATCCACTGGCGGGCGAACTCGCCGTTCTGGACCTCTTCGAGGACCTCCTCCATCTTCTCGCGGGCGTGGTCGTCGACGATGCGGTCGCCGCGGGTCAGCCCACCGTACTCGGCCGTGTCACTCACGGAGTGCCACATGCCGCCGAGCCCGCCCTCGTACATCAGGTCGACGATGAGCTTCAGTTCGTTCAGGCACTCGAAGTACGCCATCTCCGGACTGTAGCCGGCGTCGACCAGCGTCTCGTAGCCCTGCTTCACCAGCGAGGTGACGCCGCCACAGAGGACGGCCTGCTCGCCGAACAGGTCGGTCTCGGTCTCCTCCTGGAACGTCGTCTCGATGACGCCGGCGCGCGTACAACCGACGCCCTGGGCGTACGCCAGGGCCTCGGACTTCGCCTCGCCAGTCGCGTTCTGGTAGACCGCGATGAGGCCGGGGACGCCCTCGCCGTTCTCGTAGGTGCGGCGAACGATGTGCCCCGGCGACTTCGGCGCGACCATCGTCACGTCGACGTGTTCCGGCGGCTCGATCTGGTTGTAGTGGATGTTGAAGCCGTGGGCGAACTGGAGCGTGTCACCCTCGTCCAGCACCGGCGCGATCTCTTCGAAGACGGCGGGCTGGACGGTGTCGGGCACGAGGACCGACACGATGTCGGCCTGCTCGGCGGCCGCCTTCGGGGTGGCGACTGCCAGCCCGTCGGCTTCCGCGGCGGCTCGCGAGGAGGAGCTCTCGCGCAGGCCGACGACCACGTCGACCCCGCTCTCGGCGAGGTTCTGTGCGTGGGCGTGGCCTTGGCTGCCGTAGCCGAGGACGGCTACGGTCTTGTTCTCGATGTGCGATGCGTCGGCGTCGTCGTCGTAGTATACTTCGGTGGTGAACTCGTCGTCTGTCATTGCTGTTGTGCGGTGTCGGTGGTTCCTCGCGCCAGTGCGGCGGTGCCGGTTCGGGTGATCTCGCGGACACCGAAGCGTTCGAACGCTTCGACGGCCGCCTCGATCTTCTGTCTGCTCCCGGTGATCTCGACGGTCACGGTCTCCCGACAGGCGTCGACCGTCTTCGCATCGTACATATCGGCGACGGCAGCGACCTGGTCGGGGTGCTCGCCCGCGACCTTGATGAGCGCAAGCTCCCGGTTGATGGCGTTGTCGGGCAGTTCGTTGACCGCGATGACGGGCACCAGCTTCCGGAGCTGTTTCTCTATCTGGTCGATGCCGGGGTCGGGTTCCTCGGTGACGACCGTGATGCGGGCCTTCGAGTCGTCCTCGGTCGGCCCGACGGTCAGGCTCTCGATGTTGAACTGCCGGCGGCTGAACAGGCCGGAGACGTCGGAGAGGACGCCCGGCTCGTGTTCGACCAGCACGGAGATGACAGCCCGGCGGGGCTTCTGTTCCGCCTCGACCTCGGGGTCGATGCGGATACCCTGCTTGTTGCGTCGGCCCTGGGGTCGGACGCGCTCTTCGGGCGCGGGGCCCTGCAGTCCGCCGCTCATAGGTGACCCTCCTCCAGCGCGAACTGGCCATTGTCGCCGCCGCTCGGGACCATCGGGTAGACGTTCGCCTCGGGGTCGATGTGGAAGTCGACCACCGCGGGGCCGTCGTAGTTCAGTGCTTCTTCAACCGCGTCCGCGACCTCGTCGTAGTCCTCGACGGAGATGCCCTTCGCGCCGAACGCCTCGGCGAGCTTGTCGAAGGCGGGCACCCACGGGTACTCGGATGCCATCCGGCGGCCGCCGAAGAAGGCGTCCTGCCACTGGCGGACCATCCCGATGTGCTCGTTGTTCAGCACCGCGACGGTGATGTCGAGGTTCTCGCGGACCGCGACCGACAGCTCCTGCATCGTCATGAGGAACGAGCCGTCGCCCTCGAAGCAGACGACCTCCTGGTCGGGGGCCGCGACCTTCGCGCCGATGGCGGCGGGCAGGCCGTAGCCCATCGTCCCCAGCCCGTGGCTGGAGACCCAGGTGCGGGGCCGCTTGTACGTCCAGTACTGGGCGGCCCACATCTGGTGCTGGCCGACGCCGGTCGTGACGATGGCGTCGTCAGCGGTCGCCTCGTCGAACGCCTCGACCACGAACTCGGGGCGGAGGGGTTCGTCTTCCGGCGCGCTGTAGTCCATCGGGTACTCGGACTTCCACTGCTGGCAGGTCGCGCGCCACTTCTTCGTCTGGGGCGCTGCCTCGATGGCCTCGTCCAGCTGTTCCAGGACGGTGCCGGCGTCGCCGATGAGCGGGTAGTCCGCCTCGACGTTCTTGCTGATCTCGGCGGGGTCGATGTCGATGTGGACGACCTCCGCGTCGGGCGCAAACGTCTCGATGCCGCCGGTGAGCCGGTCGTCGAACCGGCAGCCGACCGCGACGAGACAGTCGGTCATCGTGATGGCCATGTTGGCGTAGCCGGTGCCGTGCATGCCGGCCATCTCCAGCGAGAGCTCGTGGTCCTCGGGGAACGAGCCCAGCGCGGGCATGGTGGTCGTCACGGGGATGTCGTACGTCGTCGCGAACTCCCGTGCTTCTTCGCTCGCGTCACCCTTGATGACGCCGCCGCCGAACAGCAACAGCGGCTTGTTCGCGGACTGGATGGCGTCTGCGGCTTCCTGGACCGCGTCGGGCGCGGCGCTCTCGGTCACCGTGTAGGTGTCCGGGAGCTGTGGCGGGCCGGCGTCGGCGTTCGAGTCGGCCTGCGTGATGTCCTTGGGCAGGTCGACCAGCGTCGGGCCCGGGCGGCCCTCGCGCGCAAGCGCGAACGCCTCAGAGACGGTCGTGCCGACCGTGTCCGGGTGGCTCGCGAAGTAGTTCGTCTTCGTGATGGGGGCGGTGACGCCCGTGGTGTCCGTCTCCTGGAACGCGTCGTTCCCGACGAACTCGGTCGGGACCTGCCCGGTCAGGGCGATCATCGGGTCCGAGTCCATCGAGGCGTCCGCGATACCGGTCACGAGGTTGGTCGCGCCGGGGCCGGACGTGGCCAGGCAGACGCCGGGTTCACCGGCGACGATGCCGTAGGCGTCCGCCGCGTGGGACGCCCCCTGCTCGTGCGCCATCGTGACGTGGTAGATGTCGGAGTGGTACAGGGCGTCGTAGACGGGCATGATGGCACCGCCCTGGACGCCGAAGGCGAACTCCACGCCGGCGGCTTCCAGTGATTCGATGACGGCGGTCGCGCCGGTCTTCGGGACGGTCGGTTCGGCGTCGGTCTCCGTGTCCGCGCCGGTCGTTTCACCAGTCGCTGTGTCGGTTGGAGTCGTGCTCGCGCGTTCACTCATGTGTTCGGTCCTGTCGGTGTCGCGTCGAACGCGGCTGGTGTCGGTCGGGGTCGATACGGGGTGTCGGATGTGTGCTGGGACATTACTGACGTACGTGCTGTCGGCTGTGACTCTGGAAACGATGCAAAAACCGGGTCAGGATGGGGTGTTGTAGGGGCTAGGCGGCCCCTACGATAATCGACAGCGTCCGTACGACAGCACCGCTGCTGGCGAGGCGTGCCCCGTCTGCAGCTGGTGACTGTCTCATTACCGACTGTGTACGCCCCCCGGTCGATATAAATCTTGGTGGTGGGGCAGACCTTGCGGGGATGGCCCATCAGGCCTTCACCTCTTCGGTCTCCTCCACGGTGGGGATCCCGATGTCGCGGGCGAACTCGAACAGCGTGCTCGCGGTGACGCGTTCTTTCTCCGCGCCGCGGTCCTTGACCTTCCGGGTGACCGCGCGTACCTGGGACTCGGTCGGGTCGAAGCCCGCCTCGACCAGGTGCTGGCGGACGGCGTTGACGCCCGTGTGCTTGCCCAGCACCAGTTCGCGGGTCGCGCCGACCATCTCCGGGGTCATGACGCCCGGCTCGAACGTGTCGGAGTTCTCGATGACGCCGGCGGCGTGGATGCCGGACTCGTGGCTGAAGGCGTTCTGGCCGACGACCGGCTTGTTCGCCGGGACCGGCATGTCCGAGCGCGCCTCGACCAGCTTGCTCAGTTCCGTGATTCGGGTCGTGTCGATACCCGTGTCGGCCTGGTACACCGACTCGACGGCCATGACGAACTCCTCGTAGGCCGCGTTGCCGGCGCGCTCGCCGATGCCGTTGACCGAGACCTGTGCCTGGTGGGCACCGGCCTCGATGCCGGACAGGGCGTTCGCGGTGGCCAGCCCGAAGTCGTCGTGCGTGTGCACGTCGATGCGAGCCGTGGTGTGCTCGCCGATGGTCTGGATCATGTCGTAGAACCGGCGGGGGGTTGCGACCCCGCAGGTGTCCGGGACGTTGATCCAGTCGGTCCCGGCCTCGGTGACGGCCTCGACCATCTCGATGAGGAAGTCCTCGTCGGTCCGGGTGGCGTCCATGGGCGAGAACATGCACTCGACGCCCGCCTCTTTGACGCGGCGGACGGAGTCGATGGCTCGCTGTTTCACCTGGTCGCGGGTGGCGTGCATCGAATCCTCGATCTGGACGTCGGAGGTGCTCACGAAGACGTGAATCATCTCGACGCCGGAGTCGATGGCTGCCTCGATGTCCTTGTCGACGACGCGGGCCAGCCCGCAGGTCGTCGAGTCGGTGTACTTGGCGATGTCCGAGACGGCCTCGAACTCCGCGTCGGAGTTGACGGGGAACCCTGCCTCGATGACGTGGGTGCCCATCTCGTCCAGCACGGCCGCTATGTCCCGTTTGTCTTCGTAGGAGAAAGACGTCCGTGGGGACTGCTCGCCGTCCCGCAGTGTGGTGTCGAATACGCGTGCAGTGTCGAATTCAGTTGTGGCGTTCAGTGTGCCCTGGAAGAACTCGATCGCCCTGACTGGTGTCAGAGCGGGTGTCGTGGTGCGACATTGTATCTCAGTCCAAGCGCGAACCCATATTTAAACTTGGTGGTGTGACAGGTGTCTCGCGAGCCGCGAAACGTGCTGAACGACCATCACGAATCCGAGAATCGCACGACTGAGGCGACTACAGTCGGATACATATTCCTTATATTCCTTCGAGAAGTGGTGTCGTGCTTCTGGCAGTTCCGGCGTGCGATACGGCATGTCTTGCCAGCTCCGGGATGGTGCGCGGGGGTGACAGGCTCACGCGCACCTGGGCTGCGGCTCTGGGTCTGGCGGCACGCGGTCGACGCCCAGGTTGCCTTTGGCCCCACTGTTATGTCTCCGGCGTGAGAATACTCGCGTATGGCAGACCAGCAAGTCGTCGACCTCCTGAAGAAGGCGTACAGCGACGAGATCGAGACCGTCATGAACTACATGACGAACGCCATCGTGCTCGACGGCGTCCGCGCCGAGGAGATCAAGGAGAGCCTCGACCAGGACATCCAGGAAGAGCTCACGCACGCGCGCCAGCTCGGGGACCGGCTGAAGCAGCTCGACGAGGCCCCGCCCGGCTCCATGCAGTTCGAGGCCCGCCAGGAGAACCTCCAGCCGCCGGAGGACACGACCGACGTGCTGTCGGTCATCGAGGGCGTCATCGAGGCCGAGGAGGACGCCATCCAGACCTACCGGGCCCTCATCAACGCGGCCGAGGAAGCGGACGACCCCGTCACGGAGGACCTCGCGGTCACACTCCTCGCCGACGAGGAGGCCCACCGCTCGGAGTTCCGCGGCTACCGCAAGGAGTACAAGAACGACTAACAAGAACGTCTGAGCAGTCTCGGCAACCCGCGGCCCGCAATCGGGTGGACCGTTCCACCAGAGGCGAGGATTTTTCTCGGGGCACACCGAGTAGTCGCTCATGGGCGACTTCGACCTGGATCTGCGGGCCGTCGAGGACCACCTCGACGAGGACGAGGACGGCGACCTCGTCGGTGGCGTCGAACTCGGTGTACTCGACGGCACGACGCCGCCGGAAGAGTGGATAGACACCATCATGAACGGGCGAATCCTCGTACTGCACATCGAGGGCGACGTGAACGAACTCGCGTCCGGGTTCGCACGCGACGTGAAGAAATCGGGCGGTGAACTCGTCCACTTCCGTGGATTCCTCATCGTCTCCCCGCCGGGCATCGAGATAGACACCGGCCGACTGTAGCCGGGCGCGACCTGTTTCTGTCAGGCCCTGTCGACCGTCAGGTAGTGACCATCGGGGTCGAGGATTCGGACGCCACCATCGTCGAGTCCCTCGACCGACCGGGCTGTCTCTCCGACCGCGTCGACCACGGCGTCGGGGTCGCCATCGAAGCCGAGGTCGACGTGGAGGCCACCGCGGGCATCCGCGAGTCCGAGATGGGGTTCCCACAGTTCGAGGGCCATGGGCCCCTGGAGTCGAATCCGGGTCCGGTTCTCGCCGCGGTCCACGACGTCGAAGCCGAGGGCGCGGTAGAACGACTCCGCGCGGTGGAGGTCGGCAACCTCGAGTACCACCTCGAAGATGCCGTCGATGCCGGGACCCGCCACGTTAGTCTGGCCCAGCTCGACGCAGTTCCCGTCCGGGTCGTACAGGTACAGTGACCGTGCCTCGCCGAAGACGTGCTCGTCGAGGTCGTACTCGTCTGCGAGCCGGTCCCACCAGTCGTCGTACTCGTCGGCCGGAATCGAGAAGGCGTAGTGGGTGTGGACGCCACCCCGGGGGACCGACGAGGGCCGTCGCAGGACGAGGTCGGTGTCGCCGGCCGCGTAGGCGACCTCCGACTCGTCGCGGCGGCGCTCGGCCATGCCGAGCGTCTCGCCGTAGAACTCCATGGCCGACCCGAGGTACTTCACTTCGAGTGCCAGCCAGCGCAGGGTCGAGAGCATACGCCCAGTTCGTGCGCCGGTCGCTTAAACGTGGGTCGCGAGTGTCGCCACTGGGTGGCGTGTGGGTTCGGAAAAAGCCGAGAAACCGCGTTCGCGTGTCTACTCCCCGGCGAGGTTCGGCTGCTTGGCGGCGCCGCCCGCGATCTGTGGCTGGGCCATCTTGTAGAGCCGCCACAGCAGCAGCACCACGATCCCCAAGAGCACCAGCCCCGTCCGCAGGGCCGGGTCGATCGCCGGGGTGGCGACGACCTCACCCGCGTCGTTCGTGACCGGTGCAGCCCCGTATGGCTGGCCCGCAAGTATCTCCACGATGCCGAGGCCGATGATACCGAGGAACATCAGCGCGCCGCTGAGTCCCATCGCCGTCTTGTCGATGATTTCGTTGTTCATTGTGTGTCACCTCGTTAGCCGAGCAGGTACCGGAGTTTCGGACGTTGCTTGACGAACTCGAACTTCTCGATGATGGCGTCCAGGCCGAAGTACCGGCCAGCGCCGACCACCATCATGGTCGCGAACAGGAGCAGCCCCATCAGGTCCCCGTTCACGACCCCGTGGCCGAAGCCGGCGTTGCCGACCCAGAACAGGGTCATGAAGATGACCCCGAAGAACGAGGCCAGGCGGACCATCGCCCCGACCATCAGGCCGAGCCCGATGAGGGTCTCACCGAGCGGGACGAGCGCCGGGAGCGCCCAGCCGAAGTACTCTGCCATCATCACCGGGATGGGCCCGAGGGCCGTGCCGGTCATGCCTTCGAGGTAGGCCGGTGCGTACCCGAAGTTCAGGCCGCTGTCGATGAGCTTCGTCACGCCGGCGTGGAAGAACCACCAGCCGGTGATGACGCGGAGCATCGCGAACCAGTACGCCGTGACTGGCCGGTCTAGGTCGAACTCGAACTCGTCCGCCAGGGGATTGCTCGCTTGGTATGACATCGTTTCCTCACCTCACATTTCGAGGTTGTGCTGGGAACCCCGTATAAACCGGTGGGCGTTCTCAAAGTGTGGAAAACGGGATGATAGAAACAGAGGGATCGGTGCGATACCGTGGGACTGGAGTCGGCAGCCGGCTCAGAGCGACTCGCCGACGAGTGTGACGGCGAACACCGGGAGGCCGACGAGCAGTCCGAGGAGCACGGTCCACGCGAGGAGCGCGAGCAGGATGCCCGCGCCGGGGAACAGCGAGGCGACCGTGACGAGGACGGCCACGACGAGCGCGAGGCCGACGGCGAAGGCGGCCCCACGGAGGAGGCCGGTCGTGAGCTGGTTACGGGCGATTCCCTGGGTGGTGATGCTGTGGTTCATCGTCAGTCTCTGGTACACCCCCTGTGGATAAATAGGTAATCAGAATTACATTTCTGTAATCCGCCGTACCGAAATTCGCTTCTGTCAGTTCGTCCCGAGCACCCACGCGACCCCGAGCATGTGGGTCGACAGGTCCACGACCGACCGGTCCTCGCGCAGCAGGTCGTTCACCTCGCGCACGACGGTCTGCCGGTCCTCGTCCAGCTGCCGTTAGGCAGTCACTTATTCCCATCGCGCCCCTGAGTACAACTATGCCGATGAAAGGGTCCGGGTCCCCCGACCAGTACCGCATCGTGAACGAGCACGATGGCGGGGTCGGGTGGATCCCATACCCCGACGAGAAGATGCAACGGGCGTGTCACGCACTCGTGGTCGACGACGAGGTGTGGGTCCTCGACCCGGTCGACGTCCCCGACCTCGACGACCTGCTCGCGGAGCGCGGCGAGGTCGCGGGCGTGGTGATCACCCTCGACCGCCACAAGCGCGACTCGGCGGCCATCGCGAACCGCCACGACGTGCCGGTCTACGTCCCAACCTGGATGGAGGGCGTGGCGAGCGAACTCGACGCTCCGGTCGAACGCTTCGGCGAGGAACTCGCTGATACGGGGTACAGAACCCTGCGCCTGCGGGACAACCGCTTCTGGCAGGAGGCCGGCCTCTGGAACGAGGAACTGGGGACGCTGTGGGTGCCCGAGTCGGTCGGGACGGTCGACTACTTCTGTGGCTCCGGCGAGCGCCTGGGCGTCCACCCGATGCTCCGGGCCGTCCCGCCGAAGCGCGTCCTCGGCGGGCTGGAACCCGAACTGATTCTCGTCGGCCACGGCGAAGGCGTCGAACTCCGCCCAGCCGAAGCACTCCGCGAGGCGCTCTCGAACTCGCGCAAGAAGATGTTCGGGCTGTACGCGAAGAACGCGAAGCAACTGCTGCCGGTCTGACGCACGGACTCAGCTCATCCTCGTGAGGCGGAGCGTCTTCGCGCCGCCTCCGGTCGCGTACACCGCGCCATCGACGACGACCGGGCCCATCTCGAATCCGAGACGGTCGGCGTTCGGGGTCTGGCCCAGCTGCCACTCGAGTTTCCCGGACGCCGCGTCGAGGATGCCCGGGACAGTGTACGAACCCTGTCTCGTGAGCGCAGTGGGGACGTAGACACGCCCGTCCGCGACCGCCAGCCCGGAATCGTAGCTCCCGGCGTACTCGCCGGTCGACCAGCAGGCGACACCCGTCTCCGGGTCGAAGGCGTACAGCCGGTTGTCGGTGGCGACGTAGGTGTTCGCGCCGTCCGACGCGACGAGTTCTGGGACGCCGCCGATGCGGTACGACCACGACCGTTCGCCGGTCGTCGTGTCCAGTCCCAGCACCTCGCCGTCCCAGGTCGCGGTGAAGACCCGGCCGTCGGCGACCGTCACGTTACAGCGGACGTGTGCCTCGGTCTTGTACCGCCAGCGTTCCGCGCCGGTCGCCGCGTCCAGCGCGTAGACGTAGGTATCTTCGTCGCCGTAGTAGACGGTCCCGTCGGTAATCGCAGGCGTTCCGACCGTCTCCTCACCCGTGGTGTGTTTCCACCGAACCGTCCCGTCGCTCACGTCGATTGCGTACAGTGACAGCCCGAACGGGACGTATGCGATTCCGTCGGCGACGACCGGACTCCCGTTGAACGAATGCGGGTCGCCGGTCGGGCCAGTCCACAACTCGGCGCCGGTCGCCGGGTCGAAACCAACGACATGCTCCTCCGAGATGACGACCACTGCGTCGGCTGCGACGGCCGGCGACCCGCGCGGCTCCGTGATACCCTGCCGCCAGACCGACTCGCCCGTCTCAGCGTCGACTGCGTACACCGTCGAATCGAAGTCGTGGGTGTACACACGCCCGTCCCCGACGACCGGGCGGGTGGTTCCCGAGGCACCGTCGATGGGGAACGTCCAGTCGACCGAGAGCGGTGTGTCGGGGACCGAGTCCGCGGGGAACACGCCAGTTCCGGCGGGGTCGCCACCGACCGACCGCCACTCCGCCGTCCCGCCGATAGTCGGGTCGTACGGGCCGCAGCCCTCGGCGCGGCCGATGCTCGGGAGGGTGTTCGCCTGCCCCCCGAGGTCGTTACAGCCGGCCAGTGCGGCCAGCGACCCGGCGGCAGCCAGCCGACCCAGGAAGGCTCTGCGGTTCATGCGAGTTTCAGCACCCCCTCCGTCTGGTGGGCGAGGTACAGGGCATCGGCGGTCACCGACGGCGAGACCATCGGCCGCCAGCCGTAATCTCGCTGGACGCCGTCCTCGACGGCGTGCTCGTTGGCGAAGTCGCCCCACAACCGGCTCCCGTCCTCCGGGTCGAACGCCCCTGCTCGAAGGTACACCGCGTCGTCGGTCACCGCCGGGCGAGCCATGAAGGGCGCGCCGTTCTCGTAGCCGACACTCCCCTCCGTGGCCTCGTTGACGACGCGCCACTGCTCGGTCCCGTCCGACAGCGAGAGCGCGTAGAGGTTCTTCGCGCCGACGTAGACGCGGTCGCCGTCGGTGGCCGGCGCGCCGGTGTGGTCGTGCCCAGTGACGAACCGCCACTGGCGGTCGCCCGATTCCGCGTCGATGGCGTGTATCTGGTTTCCGGCTGTCGCGACGACCGTGCCATCGACGACGGTCGGCGTGTTCGGCGGCTGGTAGCTGGCCGGGAAGTCGTAGTGCCATCGTTGGCTCCCGCCATGGTCGAACGCGAGGACGCGGGCGGTCCGGTCGTCCCGCGAGTTCGGGTTCACGTGGACCGTGGCGTAGACACCCGAGGCGTCGACCGCCGGGGCGCTGTTGACGGCGTAGGACTCCCCGCCGAGGATGCCGTCGAGGACGCTGGACGGGTCGTGCTGCCAGCAGCGGTCACCGTCGAGCGTGAACCCGTGGACCGCCCCCGAGTTGTCGATGACATAGAGGGTCGACCCTGCGACGGTACACCCTCGGGCCGGTGCCCCGAGGTTCTTCGTCCAGATGAACTCCCCATCGGTCGAGATGGCGTGGAGGCCGCCACCCGAATCGCCGACGAACAGCCTGTCGCCCGCGAGCGACGGCGACCCGCCGGCCAGCCGGGGGAGTTCGAGTCGCCACGCTTCAGTGCCCGTCTCGTCGTCGAACGCGACGACGAAGCCTGACTCGTCGTGGCGCGTGTCCGCGTCGAACAGATCGTAATCCAGCATCGCGGTGTACACCTGCCCGTCGCCGACGAGGGGTGTGCTGAAGTAGCCGATGAGGTACTCGCCGTCGCCCTCGTCTCGGCCGGTGAGCCACTGGACCGTCGACTCCGCAGGACCGGCCGGGGCGTAGGCGGTGTTCGTCGGGACGTAGCCTGCTGTGGGCCACCGGTCACGTGGGCGGTCGACCGTCGACGGCGGGAGCTCACAGGAGCCACCGCCGGAGCTACACCCGGCGATGGCTGTTGTCCCGCCGGTAGCAAGAGCGGTGAGGAGGGCGCGGCGGCGCATGCTCGACGTTCAAAGCGGGCCACGTATATCTTTTCTGACTGATATGCGAACCATTGCTGAACCGAGGGGTGTCGTCGCTCGTGTGGTCAGACCCGGTCGTTCGAGGAAGTGACGGTGGAGGGGTGACGAGAGCAGTTGTAACTCCCTCTGTACGCGCCCAGACTCGGAGAATCCTCCGCAGGGTGGTGTCTGGGCGGTGCTGAGAGGATATCTGGAACCCGTCGAAGCGCCAATCAGAAGTGACGTGTCAGCCCGTGATACGCGGGACGTTGAATCACCCGAAATCGGGGTTCTCAGGCAGAACGGCTTGACGGGAAAACCGGCGAATCATCGGTTACTGGGTTCCGAAACCGATAGACTGCAACCGTGTCTGAAACAGTTCGCCGTCGGTCAGGCGAAACAGGTCGCTGGCTTCTTGCGAGCTTACGAAGCCAGGTTTGTAGAAGAGGGCCCAGATGGTTGGAATTCGGGCGATTGAACGATTAGTCTCTCGTCCGAAACACCCACTGTTCTCTGGTACTCGCCAGCCATCGATTCCATTCCATCATCCCCACTCCGACACAGGTCACCTTCCGGGCGACCTGGCGTGTCTGAAATCGTCTCATTCGTCCGGGAGCCGTTCTAGTTGGTACTGGAGCCGTTAGTCCCCGAAATGTCACCCCTGAGGTCCAGCTGGAGAGACACAGTGGCAGCCATGCGGTTCGGTACCGCTTCGAGGGGCGACCTTACCAGGTCAGTCCTTCGTACTCGATTCCATCCCGCCGGCCGATAACGTGTCGACCATCGACCACAACTGGGTCGGCCATCGCGTCGAACTCGTCGTCGAGCGCGGCGAACTCGTCCCAGTCGGTGACGACCACGCAGCCGTCAGCCCCGTCGAGGGCGGCCACTGCCGAATCCGCGTACTCGATGTCGACGTGGTCGTACTTCTCGCGGAAGCTATCGGTCGCGACCGGGTCGTAGGCGACCACGCTGGCACCACGCTCCTGCAGTCCCTCGATGACGGGCAGGGCGCGGGTCCCGCGCACGTCGTCGGTCCCGGGCTTGAACGAGAGGCCAAGGACCGCGATGCGGGCACCGTCGAGGTCGACGTGGTCCGCGAGCAAGTCCAGCAGGCGGATAGGCTGCAGGTCGTTCACTTCGACCGCGGCCTCGAGCAGGGGCGGCTCGTAGCCCTGGTTCTTCGCGGCGGCGATGATGGCTGCAACGTCCTTCGGGAAGCAGGAGCCACCCCAGCCGAGCCCGGAGCGCAGGAACCGCTCGCCGATGCGGTCGTCCAGGCCGATGGCGTCGGCGACCTCGTAGGAGTCGACGTCGAACTCCTTGCAGATGTTGCCGAGGTCGTTGATGAGGCTCACCTTGCTCGCGAGGAACGCGTTGTTGGCGTACTTGATCATCTCGCCCTCGCGCAGGCCGGTCTCGACGATGGCGGGGTCGGCAGCCTCGACGATGGGCGCGAACAGTTCGTGGAGCGTGTCGAGCGCCCACTCGTCACCCTCCGGGGTTCCGAAGACGATCTTCTCGGGCGTCTGGAAGTTCTCGACGGCGGACCCCATCTGGAGGAACTCGGGGTTGACCGCGACGTGGACGTCCTCGCCGATGGTCAGGTCGCCGGCCTCCGCCAGCAGGGGCGCGACGGTCCCGTCGGTCGTCCCCGGGACGACCGTGCTCTTGACGATGACGAGGTGTTTGCCGTCCTTCTCGGCGAGCGTCTCGCCAAGCATCTCGGTGGCCGCCTCGACCACGGACGTGTCGATGCTCCCGTCCTCGCGCGAGGGCGTCCCGACCGCGAGGAAGGTCACGTCCGTCTCGAGAACCGACTCGTAGTCCGTCGTCGCCCGCAGGCGGTCGCCCGCGTGTTCGGCGATGAGCTCGTCGAGACCGGGCTCGTGGACCGGCGACTCGCCTGCGTTGATGCTGGCGACGATGTCCTCGTCGATGTCGACGTTCACCACGTCGTGGCCGAAGTCTGCGAGACAGGCGGCGGCCGTGGTCCCCACGTACCCACTGCCGATGATGCTGACGTTCATCGGTCGCAGGTACTCGGTGGCCGCTCTTTACCGTGATGGTTGTGGGGACGCCGACCACGCCTCCCTGTGCTCCCATTCTGAACTTCCATCCTGTGCTCACATCCTGAACTCCCATCCCGTGCTCCCCCTCCTGTACTCGCTACCGACATTACCCTCCATGGGGGTTCGCTTTGGTAATCGCCGCCGTCGTCTCGGAGCGTGACGACGACAATCGCGGTCGCCTGCCAGGGTGGCGGCAGCCACACCGCCTTCACCGCGGGTGCACTGAAACGAATCCTCGATGACTGTCCAGCCGAGTACGACCTCGTCGCGCTGAGCGGGACCTCCGGCGGCGGCATCTGCGCACTGCTAGCCTGGGCGGGACTGGCCGCGGACCAGCCCGTGACTGCGGTCTCGAACCTCACCGCGTTCTGGCGCGACATCGCCGCCGAATCCTACGCCGAGGCCGTTGCGAACGACTGGTCGCTGGCGAGTAGCCGGCTCATGAGCGAGTTCGGCTCTGTGGGAATCAGCCCGTACTACAACCCCACCTCGGACGTGGGACAGCGACGGCTGCGCGAGACCATCCTCGACCACTGCGACGTGCCTGGCGCGTTCGAGGCCGACGACGCGCCCGCCCTGTTCCTTGGCGCGGTCGACGTCGAAGGCGGCGACTTCACCGTCTTCACCACGGATGAAGCGCGGGTCGCCGCGAAACCGGAGACGTTCCGGCTGGTCGAAACCGCGGAGCAGGCGGCCGACGCCGCCCTCGCCTCCGCGGCCGTCCCGACCATCTTCGAGGCCGTCGAAATCGACGGGCGCTACTACTGGGACGGCCTGTTCTCGCAGAACCCGCCGATTCGGCACTTCACGTCGGGCGTCGACGTGTCGGCGAAGCCCGACGAGATCTGGATCGTCCGCGTCGACCCGAAGGCGATGGACCCCGACACCAGGGACGTGCCACCCCGGTCGATGCTCGATATCACCGACCGCCGAACCGAACTCTCGGGTAACCTCTCGCTCGAACAGGAGAAACACACCATCGAGACGGTGAATCGGTTGCTCGACGGGAACCCGGAGTACAAGGAGATACAGATTCGCGAGGTTACACTCCAGAAGAACCTCGACGCCTACTCGAAACTGGACCGCGACCCCGAGTTCCTCGCCGACCTGCAAGCGCGAGGATACGACCGTGCCGACGAGTTCTGGACGGCCTGAGTCGGCCCCAGTGGTGGCGGATCGACCGCATCCCTTTAGCCACCAGCCGTGCTAGATGTTCCGTGGTCTACGTAACTCGCGGGTTGCTCGAGGTACTCGTCGACATCGCCGAAGAAGCTGACCCCGAGGGTGTGACGCTCTCGCTCGCCGCCTCGGCCGCCGGCGACCTCGACGGTGCTGACGACCTCTCGCCCGAGACACCCGTCTTCACCGACTTCTACCTGCCCGACGCGGGACGGTCCGTGAGCGCGGTCTTCGGCGTCGACCTCTCGACGCCCCCGGGCCAGACCCACGGCCGGTTCGTCTCACACCCGACCGGCGGTCGGTCCGTCTCCCTCGAAGACGACCTGCACGCGGTCGTGTTCGTCGCGATTCCGCCCTGGGAGGCCGACACGGTCCGGGCGTTCGACCGGGCCGGTATCCAGCAGGAGATGACCGTCATCGACGCGGAACCGCCGCAAGAACAGTGGCAGTGAACTCCTCGCCGGCAGTTGGTTCACCACCGCGGCCGGCTGCTCACTCCAGGTAGCCCAGGTCCCGGAGCTGGTTCGTTATCTCGTCGAACTCCGCCTCCGACAGACCGTCAGACCGCTGGTGCTGGATGACGATGCTACGAAGCAGGAAGCGCACGAGGTCGGAGGTCGACGAGAAACTCGTGCCCTCGATGGTCTCGTCGACGCGCTCGGCCAGGTCCTTCGGGATGGAGACCGTCGTGTACTCGGTCATACACGGTGTGTTCGCCGCATCGGCCAAGTTGCTTTCGACCGAAGGATTTTGATGCCTGCAGCCCGACAGGACCTGATATATGGCAATGCGCCCGCCGTCGAACGACACGAGCGCAGCTGCGGCGATGGACTTCGGAATCGCACGCGTCGACGCGGAGCTCGACCGCGTCGACATCGAGTACCCGGTGAGCGCCGAGGAACTCCAGCGAGACGTCGGCCACATCGAGGTTCCCTACGACACGCGAGGGCGAACGGTCAACCTCGGTGAGGCAATCGCCGATACCAACGTCTCCGAGTTCGAAGACGAACAGGCCCTGTTGAACGAACTGTATCCAGTGTTCGACGAGTGGCGCTCCGGCAGCCTGAGCGTCGTCGAACGAGTGCGTGGCGCGCTTCCCTTCTAATCTTCGGCGGCCGAGGCCTCTTCAACCGCTGCAGCCTCCTCTCGCGTCTCCTCCGCGATCCGTTCGAGGCGACTTCGCTGTTCCCGGTGGAGCGAGACGATGGTGTCCGCGAGCACGCCGAACATGACGAGCTGGACGCCCAGGAGCACGAGTACCCCCGCGAGCATCGCCAGGATGTCGTGTGGGACGCTCCTGAAGAACCACTCGTAGCCGACCCACGCACCGACGAAGAGCCCTGCGAGCCCGCTGATTCCGCCCACGCTCCCGAAGTAGAACAGCGGGTTGTGCGTCTTCGAGCGCAGATACAGCGTGAGCAGGATGGCTCCGCCGTCCCGGAACGGCCGCAGGTTCGTCTCCGATTCGTCCGGGCGCGCGAGATACGTGATGTCCACGACCTCGGTCCTGATTCCCTGTCGCGCGCACTCGACGGCGAGTTCGGTCTCGATGCCGAACCCCTCCGCGTTGAGCGTCATCCGTTCGAACGAGTCGCGCGTGAACGCCCGGTAGCCACTCAGGATGTCCCGGAAGTTCTGCCCGTGCACGACGTGAAACCCCGTGTTTATCATCCGGTTCCCGAACCGGTTAAGCCGCGTCATCGCGCCCGACTCCATGTTGGCGAATCGGTCCCCGATGACGTGCTCGGCGCGGCCTGCGAAGAGCGGTTCGAGCATGTCATGTGCCTCTTCCGGCTTGTAGGTCCCGTCACCGTCCAGCATCAGGACGTACTCCGCGTCGATGTGCTGGAGCACGCCCTCTCGAACGGCCTCGCCTTTGCCCGACCCGCGGCCTGTTCCACTCTGCTTGACGACGCGTGCGCCGCGCTCTTCGGCGATCTCGCGAGTGTCGTCCGATGAGTGCCCGTCGATAACGAGCACGTCCTCGAACCCCTCCTCGCGCAACCCGTCGATAACCTCGCCGATGGTCGCCGCCTCGTTGTAAGTCGGCACCAACACGCACACGTCGTCGCTATCGGCCATCGGGCGGATGTCCTCGGTGTGGGCGCAAAAGAGTTGCTGTCGGCGGAGCGAGGTTCGGGCTAAAAGTATTTATCGCCGGGGAGGTGGAGGTTGTGGTATGAAAGCAGTCGTCCTCGCAGCAGGGAAGGGTACGCGATTGCGGCCACTCACCGACGACAAACCGAAGGGTATGGTCGAGGTCGCCGGAAAACCAATCATCACGCACTGTCTGGAGCAACTCCGTGACCTGGGTGCCGACGAGTTCGTTCTGGTCGTCGGCTACATGAAAGAGAAGATCATCAGCCACTACGGGGACGAGTTCGAAGGAATCCCGATTACCTACGCGCACCAGCGCGAGCAGAAGGGTCTCGCACACGCCCTGCTGACCGTCGAGGAACACATCGACGACGACTTCATGCTGATGCTTGGGGACAACATCTTCGATGCGAACCTGAAAGACGTGGTCCGCCGCCAGCGTGAGGATAGAGCTGATGCAGCTTTCCTGGTTGAGGAAGTGCCTTGGGAGGAGGCGAGTCGCTACGGTGTCTGTGCGACGAATCAATACGGTGAGATTACGGACGTCGTCGAGAAACCAGAGGACCCACCCTCGAATCTGGTTATGACCGGCTTCTATACATTCACGCCTGCAATCTTCCACGCGTGTCACCTGGTGCAGCCGTCTAATCGTGGCGAGTACGAGATTTCGGATGCTGTGGACCTGCTGATTCAGAGTGGACGGACCATCGACGCGATTCGCATCGACGGGTGGCGGTCGGATATCGGGTACCCAGAGGACCGTGACGAGGCGGAACGGAAACTCCAGGAGGGAGAGACGGGAGGTGGCGAGGCGTCGGTCGAGAATCAGGCGAACTGAGTCGGGCACGGCTGCTTGGCGAAATTCTGGTGCGGTCCTCTCTCTATCTCTGATTGTAACAACGGTGGCCGAACAACAGCGTACTGCTCACATCAGCCGCTTCGCCGCCGTCTTCAGCGGGCCGAGGTCGACGTCGTACTTGTCCTCGAAGTCGAGTACCAATTCGACGTCCTCGTTTTCGATGCCACCGAAACGCAACAGTGCCAGCCCGTACACGAGTAGGAAACACGTGAGTGCGAGGATCGAGATCGGGAGCGTGATCGACACGTTCGCCCGCAGGCCGTAATACAAGACGCTTATAACCACTCCGGCAACCAATGCTGGTTTGACCAATGGCGTGCTGAAGGGCTGGATTCCCGTTCGCCGGTAGAGTTGAACCCCGTACAGAAGATTCAGGACAGTGTACGAGATCGCGGTTGCCAGGGCGGCTCCGACCAGTTGGTACCGGGGAATCAATAGGACGTTGAGCACGACGTTGGTGGTCGCCGCGGTGATGTTGTCGTACATTATCAGGCGCGTGTGTCCGATTGCGGTCAACGTGTCCCGATTCGGGCCCATTATGGTCCGGAAGAAGAACCCGGCAGAGAGAATCACCAGCGCGAGGCTCCCACCGACGTACTCCTGTCCGAACGTATACTTGATCGAGATTGTCGGAAACAGCGCCAGGAACAGGAAGATGGGAAGCGTCGATATGAACACCCACTTGGTCAGTATCTTGTACATCCTGTCCATCTCTTCGAACTCGTCTTCGGAATGGAGTTCAGAGAGAATCGGGACGGTCAGGAACGCTACCGATGACAAGACGAGCAGAACGAGATTGGAGATCGGATAGATTACGTTGTAGACACCTACTGCCGCGGTCGTGGAGTAACTCGCGAGGAGGAAGATGTCGAGGTCTCCCAGTATCCGTGCCATCAGGATAGTGACCACGAGGGGAAGGGAGAACCCGAGCAACTCCCGATGCATGGGCTCGTACGGTTCCCGGGAGAACAGGGGAGTGCGTGTGTACAGGTAATAGACCCCAAGTACGCTGGCGACGACGAACGCGGCAGCGTAGGCCGATGCAACTTCGAGCACACCGTAGCCCAGGAGGACGGCGCCTGCTGCGAGCACGAGCCTCGTGAGCGGGAGCGTGATGTTCTGAACGATCACTTTCGGACCAGAGAGTTTCGACCCCTGCATCGCTCCCTGAACGTATTTCACCAGCGCACCGAACGGAATCGCGAGACCGAACAGGCGTAATATTGGGGTCAGAGACTCGTCGTTCCAGATGTTCGTCGCGATGAACTCCCCACTGAAGAACACGGCAGCACCAGCAAGGATTCCGAGTGGCATCGTGAGCTGGAAGGCAGAAACGAGGATACCACGGCGCTTGGCTGGGTCTTCGTAGCGTGGGAGATATCTCCCCACCCCGGTATGGGTCCCGAGGACCACCAGGGTAGAGACGACCGCCAAGACGGTCGCGCCGAGACTGACTGTTCCGTATCCTTCCTTCCCGAGTTCCCGGGCGACGATCAGTGCGACAGCGAACGAGATACCGAGTTCAGAAATTCGGCCGACGAACACGAGGCCGCTTCCTTTGAGCAGTTCTCTGAGCGAAGAGTCGGCCATCCACTGTAGCTATCTACGTCTGGAAGATGGGCGTTGTGGTTCGTGTTCGTGCGTGTCGGTCGACGGGTTTGTGCATCGAACACCTACGTCCTGTACCCTAGCGCTTCTAATTTCGAGTCGAGGTCCTCGTCACGTTGTGTGGCACGACGTTCAGGGTCGGGGACGTACTCTCCCGTATCGGTCGCCGATACCTCGACCCACGGGACAGTGTAGAGCGCTGGCAATGGGACCCTGCTCGGGTGGCCATACAGCCCCCAGGAGCCGAACGCTTGCCCGTGGTCGGCCGAGATGATGACCGAATCGGCATCGAGACTCCTGAGGAGTACCTCCAGACTGTCCAGCACGTATCGCAGGTTCTCCACGTGTGCGTCCCACAGCGTGCTCGGCTCGTACCCGTCTTTCAACACAAGGTCTCGCATATTGCTGCCAGCTTCCTCTTTATCCGGTGGAGTCACCCGCATCGCGTCAATGTCCATATCGGGGACGAACGGTGGATGGGGTTGCATGTAATGAAGGATGAGCCGATCGAAATCGTTCTCGCGTGCTGCTTCGATCGCACGGTCCGTCACTGCCTCCGCTGGAATCGTCTGCAGGTCTGGGTCCCACTCGTCGCGCCACACTTCGTCCAGGAGGGCGAACTGGGAACTCGAGACCGTCCGCTCGGAGTTCGGGTTTGCGGTCACGTACGCTGTCTCGGATATCTCGTCAGCGTACGTGTCCACGAAGGTGTTCTCGAGCCAATGTTCAGACGACGACCCGACGGAGACAAGTGTCGATTCGGAAGCCCCCGACTCGAGGAACTCGTATTCGTCTTCGACCTCCGAGATGAATTCGGGTCGTGCACAGTCGAGGAGGACGAGGACGTCCCACTCCTCCTCGAACACGTTGGTCGAATCGACCCTCGAGTACAGGCCACTCATCATGAGGGCACCGACGTAATAGTCGTAAGCGGTTAGTTTCACTCCCGTGAGACCGTCGTCCTTCACGTTCTCACTGAACCGGGAGAGCGCACGCTTCAGTAGACTCATTCTCGTTATCGAATTCCTCGGTACGTATATTAATCACGCGGAAAGTGTTACGTCCTCGTGAAATTCTAGCGTAAATCATAGGTATCCGAGGTTCTTCAGACGTTGCTCCGTCGACCCACTAACGTCCGGTTTCGAGGCATTGGAGACTGCTTCCCGCTTGAAATCCACTATTTCGGTTGCGAATCGGTCAGTAGCCCAGTCCGGGATGCCATCGGTCGACTCGACTCTCGTTTCCGTGGAACTTGTTTCGGGTTCCAACTCGAACCACTGTGTCTCGCCTAAGGAATCCCAGACGACCTTCTCCGAGCTCCGGTACGCGCATCTCATCGCACGATCCCAGTAATCGTAGTCCTCGGGGGGTTCAGGGCCTGCGCTGAGTCCCACCAGTTCGGCCGTTATCACTTCTTCAGTGACGTCTGGGACGGACCCGTTCGCGATTCCCGTGATCAATCTGGGCAGCTTCGCATGCGAGACGAAGTCGGTGACCGACTCCAGGTCCTTCGGCGGGTTGATAATCTCGAGAGGGACGTGGAGCAATCCTTCCGACAGGCTACTTTTGTGGTTGACGAGCCCGCCCTCTGACTCCCTGCCGTGGTTCTCTCCGTGATCTGAAGTGACGATGATGGTCGTCTCGCAATCGTCTCTCGCGTCGAGCCACTCCGCGAAGGAAGCCACCTTGCGGTCGATATAATCGATTGCGGCCGCGTAGACGCCTTCCCGGGTCTCCCAGTAGTCCTCGTGGTCACCATCCATGAGTTCCCAGACGCCCTTCGAGGAGGAACTCCAGGACCACGGAGCGTCGTGCAGCTCGGAATCGAACCCAACCACGTGCTGTAGCGGCATGTGGGCCTCCATTATGTTCAAGAAGAGAAAGTAGGGAGAATCTACGTCACGCACTTCTCGCTTTGCCGCGCGGAGGACGGGGGTCAAGTCGTCGTCGACCGGTTTCGGTACCGGCCTGCTCTCCGAGAGACTGTGTGCGGCAGCGACCAGGAGGTTCACCAGACTCTTACTCGTGTTCGGATGCCCGAGAATCGACCGCAGAAGTTGGAGATGCTTCGACGCCCCTTCCGAATCGATTTCGTCGAGGGCTTCCAGTGGGTCTGCGCCATCTGGATACCAGTGCGTCGCCGAGGTCTCGACGAACCGGTCGAAGTAACGATCGAACTCGTAGGACGAGCTCGCGAACTCGTTCGCACTGACTCCGATCGTCGTCGCTTCGTCCAGCTCGTCGAAGAATGTCCGCTCAAGCGGCAAAGAACTGAAACTTGGAGAATGGGTGTGTACACCGTGCACCGACGGAAGTTCCCCCGAAATCATGCTCGCGTGACTCGGTGTGCTCCAGGAGCTCACTGCCCGACACTGCTCGAAGGAAATGTCGGATCTGCTTCGAATTCGCGGGGCGTACTCGTCGAAGAAGTCCTTCCGGACCGAGTCCAGAACGACGAGTACGATGTTCCGTTGCGCCATACCGGAGTTCTACAGTAAGACAGATATAAGCATTGTGTAGCGAGAAACACGCGGTCACTCCCGGTGGAGTTGCTATTGAACGTACCCGAGGTCCCGCAGTCGGTCCATCGTCGTGTCGTCTTCGACACCAGCTGCTTGGTCGATTGGCTCTTCGGAAGTGATCTCTGGTCGGTCACCCCACTGGTACACATGCCATGGTACCTTCACAAGTTCTTCCGTGTAGATTCCTCTCGGGTGCCCCCACTCAGTGACCGGAACGGGCGATGCCCGTTCACCGACCAAGTTACCGTGGTCTGCCGTGACGACGTGCTTGCCTTCCAGCGTTGTGATGAACTCTTCGACGTGCGGGAGAGCCGCTGCGAGCGTCTTTTTATACAGTGGCCAGATATCGGACGGCGTGAGCGCCAGCTGTCCGAACATTATCTCGTGCCAGAAGTCGATGGTGTCGTCCATCTCGTTGTGAAGGTGCCGTTTGTCGAAGTCGGTCTCATCGTCGATGAACGGGTAGTGCGGTTGCATGTAGTGCACTAGCAACCGTTTGTCAGGATATTCTCGGGCAGCTTCCAGCGCGTATTCGGTCGTCGTTTCCGGAAGCACCGTATTGTACACTTCGTTCCACCCGGAGTCTTGCCAGACATCGATGACCGCGTGGAACTCTGCATCGAGCTCGTCGAAGTGTCGTCGGTACTGGGGGTTCGCCGTGACGTAAACCGTGTCGTGTAGCTCTCGGTCCGCGAGGTTTGCTTGAAGGAACTCGACCGTGTTGGACCCTCGAGACTGACGGGATTCGAGGGTACCGGGCAGCGTCGACTGGTCCTCGAACATGTCGTAACGGCACGCATCGAGGAGACACAGGTAATCCCAGTCCTGTGTCATCAGATCCACACCGGCAGTGTTGTAATCGCGAGTTTTCAAACGGGTGTGGTAGAGATAGTTGAGTTCTCTGAGGAAGAGGGAGGGCGCGCGTAACCCCCGTTTGAGTTGGGCTACCGAATACATGCGTCTAGCATGAATCAATCGGGGGCCTCTGAAATACGCATCGGTCAGTTCTTGAACTCCCAGGGAAGAGCACGACAGAAGACAGTGCGTGCGCGCGGTGGTCAGAAGCCTTTTTTATTCAGATAGGGGACCTTCAGTGTATGAAAGTGATGTTCGCCCCCTTCTTTTCGGGGAACCAATATCAGGAGCTGCTCTCTTCGGCGCTACGGGAGGAGGGGGTCGAAGTGATCGGCGAGCGGTGGAACATCCCATTTTCCCCGTTGCTTCTCCAGGTAATCTTGTCGAGGGTAGATGTACTTCACGTCCATTGGACACACCCGTATTTCCTTTTCGGGAGCAAGCGTCAGCTGTACTCGCTGCCCCTAAGCAGATTGGTGTGTCATGTCGCTGCCATCGTCTTCCTGCTGCAGGTCTGGATGGCATCGATAGTCTGTGAGAGAGTGGTGTGGACCATCCACAACAGATGCAACCACGAACAACGATACGAGGACCTCGACCAGTGGGTGAGCCGCCGTCTTCTCCGCACCGTCGACGGTGTGCAGGTGTGGGATAGTCGGACTCGCGAAGAGATTGAATCGTATCTGGACGTATCGCTCCCAGAGGTCTACGAGGTCGCTCACGGGAACTATCGTCCGCTCTATGAGGACCAATCCTACTCCAGAGAAGAAGCGAGGGAGGCGATTGGCGTCGACGACTGCGAACGGGTGTATCTGTTCTTCGGAGTGATTCGACCGTACAAGCAGGTTCCGCTGCTCATCGAGCGATTTCAGGCACTTGACGAAGACGGTGCGTGTCTCGTGGTCGCGGGTAATCCCAAGTATACGGACCTGCGAGACGAGATTGAACAGCTTGCGAGAGGGGATGATACGGTACACCTCCACATGGAATACATCCCTGACGAGGAGGTCCCGCTGTACTTTTCGGCCGCCGATGCAGCGGTTTTCCCGTACAAGCACATCTTCAACTCCGGCTCTGTTTTACTCGCGATGACTCTCGGGGTACCGTTCGTCGCTCCGGATAAAGGGAGCATCAAGTCCGTTTCTCCCCCTGACAACATCCTGTACGACGACCTTGACGAGGGGCTCAAACGGCTCTCTGAGTTCTCCCTGGAAGAGTTGGACTCCATCGGCACCCAGAACAGAGAAACAGCCGAGACGAACCACGACTGGTCGGACATCGCTGCCGAGCACGCCTCAATGTACCGAGTCTAAATTGGCCTAGTCGGCAGCCCAGAGCGCAACCTCACCGAAAATCGAACACTGGTAGTTACGCTTGAACAAGTTCTTGTGTAGTACATTGTTGATGGGCGGTGACCTGCGATTCGCAGTTGAGGCAACCGACTTGATAACGTGTCTCGGGAAATCGAGAAACGGCATTTGTAAACCGGGCACAGGCCTCCGAGGGACTTTCAACTATCTGCTTCAAAAGAGCGATGCCAGTATATCCCACTATTGCTGTGTATATTCGTACGAATGCGTGCTCATCGCTTCGTCTACAATGATTCAAGCAAAATAGATTGCTTGTCCGTTTATTAGAAACCGACCCAAACATACGCACCAATTTTAAACACTTAAATACAATAATTAACCTGTGCAATTTAAAATGTTGCGTTTTATTTGACTGTTTCAACCCACGTTATCTTGACAACGACCTTGACGCCCATATTTAAATCCCGACTCGAGTTAGGCTCTGGTGAACCTTCGTCGCGATATGACCAGATAAATAACTACCGCGACCTCTGGGAGCACAATCTCCGTTCCGAATCGCATCTAGTGGGTCACCCTGACAAAGGGTATATGCCCGACCTAGCTCCAGTTGAAAGTGACCGTCACTCCCGCCTGTTTGGGCGAGATCATATTCTTCTGCAAATTGCTTTGCTTCTCTGTTGAACCTCGGCATAATACATCGAGAGTTACAGGTTTCGACGCCGTCTACGTGGGCGGCTATCTCTTCCAAATCCTGATTGTAATACTGGCGAAATGTATCGAAAGGATGTGAAAGTACAGCAACCCCACCTTGGTCATGAACATGCTCGATAACACTAATTGGGTCGGTCTGTGGAGGTACCTCAGAAATCCCTAATGCAAGTAGATGTCCTTGAGTAGTCGTTATTTCTGCGGCAGGAATAATATCTAGACTCGGGGGAGCAGCTTGCTCGACGAATTTAACATTTTTTATCGTATCGTGGTCCGTGACCGCAATACCATCGAGGCCTGCATCAACTGCGCCCTCGACCAGTTTTTCGGGAGATATCCGCGAACAAGGCGACGCATCTGTGTGTACTTGGAGGTCGTACAGTTTCATACCAGATACGATAGAATCAGTTGTGGTACCTCATAAAGAACTATGATTGACAGCGCAACCCAAATTAACATATTAAGTATGGTTTGAGGGTCGGTGAGCAAATATTCTGGCTTACCCGCAATATTTTTTGACTCCAACAAATAGTGATATCGGAAAACGCCAAAAAACGCACAAGGAATAGTAAGCATCATCATTGAGCTCGTCCCGGAGAACGTATAAAGTGAATATGCCATCAAAAGACTCGACATAGTAATTAAAAGCAAATTATCAATCGAGCCTCTCATATAAACACGCAGTGCAGGTCGGGTTTGGTTGATATTTTCGACGTTTTCGATTTCTCCTCGCCGTTTTCCGAGCGCAAGTACTAATGCCAACAGAAATGTGCTTACAATCAGCCAAGGACTCAGTTTTGCATCAATCGCAAAGACTCCAGCGATTGCTCTAAGGACGAACCCGAAAGCGATAACGAGTACGTCAACGAGCGCCACTCGCTTGAGATACAGTGAGTATAACACGTTTTGGGCAATGTATATAATAAGCATGCCGAAAAAGAGTGTTCCAACCCAGTATGCGGCAGTCAAGCCGCCAACGACAAGGAAGCCAGCAACCACCGCTGCGATTGAAACCGGAAGATCACCGCTGGCAATTGGCCGATGCTGCTTCCGTGGATGAGCGCGGTCCTCCTCAATGTCGCTGATGTCGTTGAAAATGTAGGTTGCTCCCGCAATTGCTGTGAACGAAGCAGCACCAACGATTAGCGTCAGCATTTTGTTCATTTCGAACAAATTTTTCGAGAAGACGATGCCAAGGAACATTACACCCTGCTTGTACCACTGCCAAGGCCGGACCTCGTAGACGAGTCCTCTAATTAGCGTCAATGGAGGATATGAATAGGACATTAGTAGGTGCAAACCTCCTGGGTCGGGTCCGTCCCCGTTCGTTCGATATACGTTTTTGATTGCTTGTTAATCCAATAGTGGCACCGATCTGGGAGTTGCTTTTCCCAATAAAGCGTGTAAATGGAGGGAACACTGTCTCGGACAGACT
The DNA here is from genome assembly GCF_025399835.1 of Haloarchaeobius sp. HME9146. Classification (NCBI taxonomy): domain Archaea; kingdom Methanobacteriati; phylum Methanobacteriota; class Halobacteria; order Halobacteriales; family Halorubellaceae; genus Haloarchaeobius; species Haloarchaeobius sp. HME9146. The sequence goes on along the minus strand of NZ_JAODVR010000001.1, from coordinate 2,598,949 downwards.
CGTCTGGTTGATTCGTGGTGTCTGAGACACCCATCTGTTGTTTTGCGAGCGTACCGATGGCTCCGTAGATACCCCGGTCGGTCTGATCAATTCCTGTGTCGTTCGTCTGGACGGAACCAAATACAAGTCCCAGACCACCTGAACCAATCCCACTCACAAGTAAACAGACAGCGAAAACGAGTGCAAGAGTTTGCTGTCGGTTAATCCTTAATGAAGAAAAATAATAGCCCATCAAGATTGCTACGAAAGGGAAACAAACAACGAGGTCAACTGTGCCATCGAAGTCGAGGAACAGTATTTGAAGTGCGAACCACGCAGTCCCAGCCACGGCAATAACCGGATCTCGTTCGTCATCAGCAACGGCAGTAACCGTGGCAGGAATCGCGAATACGACGACTATAGTAGCGTATTTTAAACGAAGTGGAACATTGTATAATCGAGTGAGGAGCTCAAGCAGTGACCAGCTATCAGATGAAGACAGGGGTGCGATAATCGCACCGCCAACTAACGCGGTGACATCCCACCAGATGAAAAATGGAAAGACGACGAGGATAACAGCTGTAAGAGCTCCAGCTACTAACCACAGCAGTGACGTTTTATCCCGGTGAAAGATTAGGTAACCGGCTACAACGAGCACATATATGATTGCAAGTTGCCAGAAAGCGGCACTCATCGCAGTAAAAAGCCCGGCCGAGAAATTCCGCTCTTTTAGCAGAAGATAGATTCCGAGCAGTCCAAAAAGTGCGGCGAAGAATTTTGGGCGATAACCTTGTGAGGCCGTGATGTGGAACCCTGCGAATGAATAAAGAGCTGCGGCAGAAAATACTGCAGCAGAACCACTATCTGTTAGTTCGAATGTTAATAGTGCAACCAGTACACCGCAGAGAACGGCTGCCAGCCCTGTCACTGCGATACTGAATATATACAACAATAACATGTTTTCCCCAGTGATAGTTGCCATGAGAAAACTCAATTCGTGAACAAGCGGCGGCTTAGGGTCCCAAAAATGAACATAAGGAGTTACCCCTTGCGTGATAGACCACCCGAAATGAAGGTAATACAAAACATCGGGTGTAATCTCCGTTTTTGAGGTTGAAGTTACAGTCCTAGCAACCGAGATGAACTGTATTATTAGTAATAGACAAACAGTTCCTATCAGCCACGAGTTTGAACGTCGCTGAGATAACAGCCGTTGCATCTAAACGACAACATCCGCTAGCAAGTAATTAATGTTCTGTTCGAAGACTATCACAAGAAGTGCGAAATCGTTAAATAACAGCTTTTCTAATTTGCCGTTAATTAACAATGGCAAAAGAAACGGTTTCTCTATCTAATGCGTTAGTCCAACGAATTGAGGACCGAGTGTCGAAAACCCGTTTCGATAGCACGGAAGAATACGTTGAATACGTTCTGGAGGAAGTACTATACCAAGTTGAAAAGAATGCAGAGAACCGCGAGTCGGTCGATGAAGGAGAAGTAAAGGATCGGTTGAAGTCACTGGGATACATCGATTGAGGACTGCAGCCCAACTATTGAACTTCTAATAACAAAATGGATGAAGAATTAGACGATATCGTTCTTGTAACGGTCGATAGTCTCCGAGCAGACCATTGTGGGTTTATGGGGTGCGAGAAACCCACGACACCTACATTGGACACATTCGCAGAAGATGGTTTAGTCTTCGAGAATGCGATTGCTCCGGGACCGAGCACGTCGGAATCCGTTCCTGCAATCCTCACCGGCCACTACCCAGTTCCTCGACCGAACAGTCAGACCACGATAGACGAGCGAATCGACCAGATTGCACCGCACATGGAGGCCCGGACGAATCTTGCACAGCGCATGTCGTCGCTTGGATATCGGACTGCAGCATTCACCCCTAACCCATTCACGTCTCGGTACTTCGGATACGGAAATGGTTTTGATAAGTATCAAGATTTCTTGGACGGCTCTCGAAATAAGCTATATGAACGTTTTTTAAAAGGTACATTCAGCGGAAGTCGACTCTATATGCCAGTTCGGATTATGATGAACTGGTTCCAACGAGAAGAGGCATTCAAGCCGTGGAGTGATTTCTACAACGAGATTATTGAATGGACAAATCAGTCCGACGAACCTTACTTCATCTGGATATTCCTGATGGATGCCCATCACCCGTATTTGCCATCAGAGGACCACCGATCAATTTCCAAGCCGGATCTCTACTACGCAAACTGGAAACTCCGGTACAAGAACTACGAACCCCCGCTGGGTAAGCGAGCACACCAAAACTTGGTACAGTCGTATTGTGACTCTATCAAGTACGTCGATGAGTTCGTAGACCGAATCACCAGGGACTTAGCAGACGACGACCCAACAATCATCTTCACATCTGACCACGGAGAGTCATTTGGTGAACATGGAACGTATGAACATCACGGAGGAGCGTTCGGCCAGAATGGAGAACAAGAGTATCACTCGTACTTATACGAAGAGAATATACATGTCCCACTGCTCATTATCAATAGTAAACGGGCGGGAAGAGTGGAGGAACCGGTATCTCTCCGATCCCTTTCGAAAATTGTCGTTGACGAAGCTGTCGGCCGGAACGAGACAGCATACGGGGAGAAATTCGTAACCTCGCAATCAATGAACGGAGAAAAGATCGCAGTACGCGGTCGCCGGTACAAGTACATCCAGACTAATCAAGGATCGAAACTGTATGACCTACAGAAAGGAGAAGATGCGGAGATAGATAACGACGTACTTCATGAGCAACTAGCAAGGATTGCGGCGATTAGCACTCAAACCGATAAGGAATCAACGGACATCGTGAAGGCAGGATTCGATGTGGCCTCAAAAAGTGACTTATAAACTGGCGGGCTGACTTGTGAGATTTGTGTGCGTGAACGTATGAGCAGACCTTTGATGAATCGAATTCAGTCCTATGGGTCACATCCATTCGTGAGACATGGAGTAACACTAGCGGTTTTGGCATTTTCTACAGTGTACCTTTGGACGACTGTCGACATATTTATTGCAATAGAACAGGTTAAATCAGCTAATTTAAAAATCTGGGTTCTATCCCTCATCGTGTTTTACGCGACAATTTTATTCCGTACAATCAGGTGGCGATTTTTGTTATCAGGGATGGGGTTGGAGCCGGAACTACGTTCAGCAAACAGACTGATGTTCTTGAGTCTGTTCTTCAATACGATTCTTCCTGCAAAAAGTGGAGACCTCTATCGCTGTTATTCTGCATCGGAAGAATACGGCGAAAGTAAGAGTGCTCACATTGGTACCGTCGCGGTAGAACGAACAACGGATATCACGCTTCTCCTGCTCGGTCTTCTCATCGGATCGGCATCGTTATTTGAACGACTCATATTATCGCGCCTTTCCGGCACTGCCGCACTAGGTGTCAGCATCGTTGGTATGAGTGTAACGGCATTCTATGTGATTTTATCTTACCATGAACTGGTCCCTCAGAAGGTAAGAGATATATCTGTGGAGTTTTTGAGGGGATTTACTGCAACGACAACATTCAGCGGTACGTTGGTGTTTCTTTTGTTGAGCATCGTCATCTGGTCGATGAACGTGGTTCGAATTGGGCTCGTCACGATGTCTGTAGGAATTAATATGAGTCTTCTCAATATCTTTCTCATCGCGATTCTCATTACGGTTCTTACCGGACTACCAATTACGCCTGCTGGCATCGGCATCGTAGAGGCGATTACCACATCAACGCTCGTGTTCTTCGGCATCGCTGCAAGCGATGGTCTCGCATTTGTTCTCGTAGATCGAATGATCACCATCGTGTCGATGGTGGTGTTCGGTTCTGTGTACTTCTATTACACCCAATCAAATAGGAACCTCCCGTCACGAGACCTCGAGAAGCCTTGATAGGCTGCTACTTGGCCCGAGGTTTATTAAAAAATTTCCAGACGTATCTGGACAGATGTTGTGCGGTGTTACGGTGACTCGCCGTTATTGAACTGGACTGGCATGGGGACTACATCTTCGAACCGAGAGCTTGACGGTCCAGACCTGTACGAACAACCCCGTGTACGAGCGGTCACCACCTCGTATTAATCGCAGTTACTACATACTTGTTGTAGGAGGCAAGTACAACACAAAGTGCACTGTGAATAAATCATTCCTGAAAATCTTGAGCTCTTTGTCGCAGTCTTCAATATGACGCTTTTCAACGCATCTTCTATTTTCACCCCTCTCAGGCGGTAGCTGAAGACAACCAATCACAACTTTGCCATGTCATCGTGAGAGTATTTTGTTAAAATCCGGCTCCAGGGAGAGTAATCCGTATACTGAGAATTTCAAAGCCGGTCGCTACGCCTCTTCTTGGTACAAAAAATAACAAGACAAAAGTGGTGAGCATGATAGTTGTGCCTCCAATACTGAGTCGCGTGCGACCCGTCGTATCTACCCGTGGTTTCGACATCGCTCGATGCCACGCCGATAGAATTTTACTCGTCTCTTCAGAATCGGTCCCTAAAATAAACGCTCTTGTGAAGTACATTGCTGGTGAGTCAGAGAACTGCTCGAAAAACCACTTTGAGTGCTTCTTGACTAGGCTTTCGAAGATTCGTCGTCGGAGTTGGAACGGTCTGAGATATACTGTCAACTTGTCTTTTGGGACGCCTTGATGTGGTGTCCTCCTCAGATCTTAGCAGTTCAAATGGGAACATATCGGGTGACGCATGCGCATCGTCTCGACCGCTACGCTTTCGCAGTATCAACTCTCCCCGACCAGAAACCTGCGTGACAAGAGCGATATATTTGAGATACTCGTTCTTGTCCGCAGACGCATCGGGAATCAGGTGGCCCATGACGCGCTTCGAGTAGCCCTGCCGGAAGGACCGGCTCACTAACCATCTGAAGTCACCACGGTACTCGAATCGTTTGTGATGTACCACCGCTCCCTTATTATAAATCACACTACGCAGGTATTCCTTTTGCAGCCTGGCACCCACTGTACTCTCGTGCGCCTGGATGTGCTTGTCACCTTTTCGCCCAACCTTTTCGTCGAATCCACCGACGTTCAATAGCACGTCACGACAGAGCGAGCTGTTGGATCCGTTTATTTTCTACATCTCCTTCATGTGCTGACTGAGGCCCTTCTCTTCACAGCCGTAGAGCCAGTAAAACTCCGCGGGGAATGAGTCTAGCTTCGGTATCTTCCACGCCGATGCGACAACTTACTGCTCGTGCTTACGCGTTCGCCTTCTCGACGACGTCAGGCGTCACCATCGCGTACAGGTAGCCGAGTCCGACGACAGCGGTGAAGACGAAGATCGTGACCAACTGTTTCACCTTCGGCATCGACGGGGACCGAACGAGTTCGGCAATCCGTTTCGGCACGTACTGCGTCATAAGCTGCTTCAGGTACGCGCTCTTGTCGTCGGGTGCGTTGGGGTACAGCAGGTCCATGACTCGCTTCGAGTATCCCTGCCAGAACGACCGGCTGACCAGCCACCTGTAGTCGCCCCGGTAGTCGAAGAGTTTGTGGTGGACGACCGCGTCCTCAATGAATACCATCCCTCTCCCGTACTCCTCTAGCATCCGAATTCCGACGGGGGCTTCGTGCGCCTGGAGGTGTTTCTCGCCCTTCCGACCCGTGTTCGGGTCGTACCCACCGACGTTCAAGAACACATCGCGCCGGTAGGATATGTTCGACCCATACGTATTCCGGACTTCTTCACCATCCTCGGCGAACCCTGGTTCGACGCAGCCGACGAGCCAATAGAACTCGTCGGGAAAGAAATCCGGTTTCTCGACTTGCCAGTCTGGCCTAACGTCTCCACCAACTGCCAGTGCATCCGTACTCTCGTACGTCCCGACCAGCGTCTCTATCCAGTCCGGTTCCGCAGTGGCATCGTCGTCGATCATCGCGACAATCTCACCGTCGGCCAGCTCCGCACCTTTCGTCCGGCTGTAGGAGATACCACGGTTCTCGTCGTTACAGTGGATTCGGAGATTAGGCACGTCACCGAAATCATCGACAGTCCACTCGTACACTTCCTCGTTTCCGTCGATAACCAGTACCACCTCGAGGTCTTCGTATGTCTGTTCGAGCACACTTTCGACGCACTCGTGGAAGCACTCGTAGCGGTCCGTCGGATAGGTACAGACGACGACGGATACTTTCATTGTTCGCACCAATCATGGAAGCGCGAATAAGGGTTTTGAAAATCGGGTGAAGGGAAGGTGTCTACACATGAACGGATTACACAAGGCTTATTCGTCGCTTCAGACTTTTCCCGTACAATGAGCACGTCGACTGGCGAGCAGACGGAATCCGAACAGGTCCGTTCGGACTCCGTCATCGAGCTTTTCAAACGCTGGTATCACGTGCCCAGTGTGGGGCTGATCATGGCCTTCATGCTCTGGGTGCGGCTGCAACCACTAGATAACTTCACACGAAACGGCGAGGTGTTCTACGCTGGCAACGACGCCTGGTACCACCTTCGTCAGGTCTCCTATACGGTTCGCCACTGGCCGACGACGATGCCGTACGACGTCTACAGCGAGTTCCCGACAGGGGTTCGTGCGGACCAGTTCGGGACGCTGTTCGACCAACTCGTCGCGACTGGTGCACTCATCGTCGGCCTCGGCGACCCCTCCCAGCACACTATCGCGATGACACTTCTGGTCGCGCCGGCCGTTTTCGGGATGCTGGTGGCGATTCCCACGTACCTCATCGGCAAGCGCGTCGCTGGGCGCTTCGGTGGTGTCACTGCTGCGCTGGTCCTCGCGCTCCTTCCGGGCGTGTTCCTCCGTCGGTCAACGGCCGGTTTCTCCGACCACCACGTCGCGGAGGTCCTGTTCCAGGCGCTTACCGTGCTCGGCATCATGGTGGCGCTCCGCTCGGCCGAGCGTGAGAAACCCGTCTACGAGCTCGTCGCGGACCGCGACTGGGATGCGATGCGGACGCCGGGCAAGTGGGCCGCCCTCGCCGGTATCTCGGCTGGCCTCTACATGTGGGTCTGGCCGCCCGCAGCGGTGCTCCTCGGCATCCTCGGAGTGTTCTTCGCCATCGCGCTCTCCATCGAGTACATCGCGGGGCGCAGCCCGGACCACCTCGCGTTCACCGGTGTGGTCGTCGGTGTTACCTCCGCATTCACCGTCCTCCTGAGCATCGACCAGTTCAGTCTCGGCGTGACCTCACTCTCGCCACTGCAGGTCGGACTCGGCCTCGGCCTCGCTGCAGGCTGTGCGTTCATGGCCTGGCTGGCACGGACGTGGGATACGATGGAGACGGAGACGCTGCGAAACGCCTCCCTCGCCTCCTTCGGACTCCTGTTCTTCGCTATCATCCTCGCAGCGGTCGCCGGACTCCCCTTCCTCGGGCTCCCGTTCGCGCTCATCCTCGTCTTCGGTGGGCTCTTCGGCGGTGTCGCGTACACGCGAGACGAGAAAGCCGAGAAGAAAGCCTACTATCCGGTGGCGATCTCCTCGATTCTCGTGGCAGGACTGGGTGCACTCAAACTCGTCGCCCCCGGCGCGTTCGGTATCCTCATCCGGAACGTCAACCGCACCATCGCCTTCGCACAGAGCGACACCACGCTGACCATCGGCGAAGCGCAGGCGGTCGTCGGTGCCGGTGAGCCGTTCGTCCAGACGCTGACCCAGTTCATGGGCGCACAGTACGGGCTCACCTACGTGGTCGCCGCGGCCGCGTTCGTCTGGCTCGTCTGGGACCTCTACTCGAGCGACAAGTATCGCTCCGAACTCCTGTTCGTCCTCGTCTGGTCGACGTTCATGTTCCTCATGGCGATGACGCAGGTGCGGTTCAACTACTACTTCGTCGTGAGTGTGGCCGTCCTGAACGGCTTCTTCATCGGCCGCATCGTCCAGGTCGTCGGCATCCCGGACGTTTCGACCGACGATATCGACGTCGAGCCATATCAGGTCATGTCCATCGTGGCGGTCATCATGCTCGTCGTCATGCCACTGACGCCGGTGCTGGCGATGACCTCAACGACCGTCGACGCCCAGGCAGACAGCATGGGTCCCGGATCGGTCATGCTCTGGGACAACAGCACGGACTGGATGCGAAACAGCACGCCAGCACCTGGGAAGTACGGCGGTGCGAACAACGAACTCGGGTACTACGAGACGTACGAGAACCAGGACGACTTCGCGTACCCCGAAGGCGCGTACGGCGTGATGTCCTGGTGGGACTACGGGCACTGGATCACGGTGAAAGGCGAGCGTATCCCGGTCGCCAACCCGTTCCAGCACAACGCGAAGGCGGCGTCCGACTACCTGCTCGCGCAGAACGAGACGCACGCCAACCTCCTGCTCGAGGCACTGCCGAACATCGACCAGGCGGACAAGCCCGTCGACCAGCTCTCGAACGAGGACCTCCAGCGACTCGTCGACCAGCAGAACGACCAGCAGGCCAGTGAGGACACCCGGTACGTCATGATCGACTACCAGATGGCGAGCAGCAAGTTCGGTGCCATCGCTACCTGGACCGGGCCGGACCCACAGACCTACTACACCAACAAGCAGGTCAACATCAACAACTCGTCCGTCGTCTTGCCCGGCATGGGTGAGCAGTACGAGCGGACGATGCTGTCGCGGCTGTACTTCGACGACGCGAACGGGCTGGAGCACTACCGGCTCGTCCACGAGAACCCCTCGCAGGTCGGCTTCGCGTCCCTCGCGGTCCAGCAGAACGGTCGCTGGCAGGCGGCGGCGGTCAACCGCGCACTGAACATCCAGCAACTGCTGCAGTACCAGTTCAGCCCGCAGGTACACGTGTACGACACGAGCGTCGAATCGGTCGTCAAGACCTACGAGCGCGTCCCCGGCGCGACGGTTGCCGGCCAGGCGGACGTCTCCAGCGCGACGAACGTGACCGCGAAGGTCCAGCTCAAGTCCCAGACGACCAACCGGACGTTCAACTACACGCAAACGGTCCAGACGGACGACCAGGGTAACTTCGAGATCACGGTGCCGTACGCGACCGACGACTCCCTGACCGTCGAGGACGGGAGCACCGACACCGTCGTCGAGGCGACTGGCGAATACACCATCACGGTCGAGGACTCTAACGAGACCGGGACCGTGGCGGTGCCCGAATCGGCCATCATGACCGAGGACGGCGAACCCATCACCGTCGAACTCTCCGCCGCAACCGGTAGCTCGAACAGCACGGTGAGTACAGACGCGGCCAGCGGCTCCGAATCCGAATCCGCTGCCGACGAAGACCAGCCGCGACTCGTCCGGACTGAGGCTGGCACGCTCGCCCGCGCAGCCTAATCACCGAAGGACAACCGTTTTCTCGCTTCCAGCGATACCTGAGAGCGATGCGTGAGTCATTCGCGGTCTACCTGAAGGGGTTCATGATGGGCGCTGCCGACACCGTCCCCGGTGTCTCTGGCGGCACCATCGCGCTCATCACCGGCATCTACGAACGGCTCATAGAGGCCATCACCGCGTTCGACCCGCGTGACCTCCAACACGTCCTTCGTGTGCACGAGGAGTCGGGTCGGGCCGCCCTCCGCGAGCTCTTCTACCGCGTCGACGCACCGTTTCTGCTCGTCCTCGGCCTCGGTATCGCGACGGCCGTCATCACCCTCTCCCGGGTCCTCCACGCCGCCATCCAGCAGTACCCCGCGCTGGTGGCCGCGTTCTTCTTCGGACTCATCGCGGCCTCTGCGGTCGTCCTCTACCAGGAGGTCGACGTCTCGACACCCCGCCGACTGCTCGTCGGCGCGGCTGGCGTCATCATCGCGGCCGGCGTGACGATGATTCCGTCGAACGCGCTCGGGCACTCGACGCCGGTCGTCTTCGTCTCGGGAGCTATCGCGGTCTCGGCGATGGTCTTGCCGGGCGTCTCTGGGTCGTTCTTCCTCGTCATCCTCCAGCAGTACGAGTACATGACCGGGACGCTGAAACGCTTCGTCGACGGGCTGCTGTCGCTCGCCAGCGGCGGTGACTTCGGCCCCGTCGCCGAGTCGGGCGTGGTGGTCGTCACGTTCTGTACCGGGATGGCGCTCGGCCTGCTCTCGATGTCCCGTATCATCGACTGGGCACTCGACAACTACCGCGAGGCGACGCTGACCTTCCTGGTGAGCCTCATGGTGGGCGGGCTTCGACTCCCGCTCGTGGACATCCTCGACGAGGGCGATCTGAGTTCGGGGGAATCGATGGCTGCCATCGTGGGTATCGCGCTGATCGGTGGCGTGTTGGTCCTCGGGGTCGATTACGTGACCGAGGACTTCGAGTACGCCTGAGCCCGGCTGGTGGAGAGCGAACCAAACATTATCCGAATGTAATTTTTATCGGTGATTTCTAGCGGCAAGCAGAAAATTTTGAGCAGAATATTGGAACGTGCGTCCACAGATTTGGAGAAATTAGCTACATATGTCTTCAAAACACGTAAGAAATATGTATTTTTTATAAGTAAATTTAAGATAGATTAATGTCATTCACTACCAAAGGTGGTGTTGTCATGGAAGAAGACAACGACACCCTGGCGAACTACCTCGCAGAACACCCGCGGATGATCGGCGTGCTGTTTATGATTGGACTCCTGCTCATGCAGGCGGCACCGGTCGCCGCTGGGAACAGTACGAATGTCGGGCCCTGAATCCGTCCTTCATTTGAGTAGCAGAAATAGACACAGATAATCTAGTCCTCGAAGAGGACGACACCGAGCGTCTCGTTCCAGTTAATCTCGCCGCCCATATCAAATGGATAGTTGTTCCAGGTCAAGTAGTCGATTAACTGGCTCTTATTGATGGTCAGTCCTCCGATAGTTCCCGGATGTAAGAAGTGCTTCTTAATATCATCCAAATGTGGCGTGACGGTCGTTCCTATCTGTTGGAATTTCGTAGGGAAGAGCTGGATGGAGAGTTCGTAATCATCGTTCTCGATTTTTTCAATCGAACTTATCATCGGAGCACCTGCATCGGGTTGTACGATGTCGAGGGAACCGTCGCCGACAATAATATACCGCTGTCCGATACTGCCGTGCTTGTGCACTAATTCAACTGTCGCTCGAAGAGGGAAGCCAAGGTTTAGCAGATGCGCTATCGCCTGCCCGACCTCCACAGCATGCTCGTTAACTATATCGCCGAGCGTCGCGACGCCCCCGTACGCGCCTTTTTTTACAAGTGCTTCAGCCTGTTCGAACGAACGACAAGCGTTGAGGAGAAATACATTCAATGACACGGCGTCAAGCTCACGGATATCCAGTTCACCGTCGCTGCAACGTAGTCCATCCGGGGTGGCGTGGCCGATGTAGTGTAAGAGGTCAGACTGACCTTCTTGTAGGATTTCGGCCAGTTTTTGCTTCGAGACGCCGAAGAACGTAGTCACACTGAACGGATGTTCTTCACGGTCACCGTAGACCCGGTCGAGAGTTTCCTGCTCGTCTATCATATTCGGGTCGTTACAAACGACCGTGATATCGATAGAGTCGTTCCTCTCTATCTCGTCAAGCTGGTGTTCGAACGATTCTACTGACGATTTTGATGCTCCGACAGGGACACCGTCACCGAACCACGCGTGCTCGATCGAATCATCGCTTATTATCGGCTCTACCAGATTCAGTAGCTCTTCTTCATCTTCGACACTCCTCTTTTGTGGCTTAACCGCTCTCCTGGGTGACCCGGGTTCAGAAACAGAGCGCTCGAAGGCGCGCTCGTGCGCGCGCGGCTCCCGGATGATCCCGAGTTCGTTCACGATGTGTGGAATCGCTCTCACGTCTTTGGGTCGAGGGGGGAGATACGCGGTGAGACACCATCTTGGGATGTAAGGTTCGATTTCGTCGAAAGATACCTCGAGATAGGAAGGTAGCTGCTCACGCAATGGCCAGTCGTAGATGTTTTTTATGTCGAAGGGAAGAGAAGATTCGACCTCATGGCGCTCGTGTAGGTCGACCTGGTACAATCCTTCTGTCCGAACCACACAATCGAGGAACAAAAACTGTTTCAGTAACTCACTGACCTCGGTCTCAAACCTTCCGTTGGTATCGAACTGGTATTCGAAATGGTCAGTGACGAGTCGAGGACTGCGCCCGGGAACGAGCTCTGCTCCCAAATAGTACGTGAGCGGGGCTGCAGAGAAGAGGTAATCAAGTTGAGGAGGAACGATGAACTCTATCCCCGTTTTTGGGCGTTCGAACTGATCTGGGATGCGTAGTTCGTCTCCAAGTTCGATTCGTGGAGGATAACCTCTGAGAGTGGGATATGACCGTTCGCAGGACATGGTTTTAAGAGAGGAAGAGAGAGTACTGATGGCGGACATTAAATCGGCAGGCTCTCCCGTAGTTGTAATCGAACCGGCCGGTCGTTTGTGGTAGGAGCGTACACCGAACTCGATATCCGTTGGTTCCGAGAATTCGATTTGGAACGTTTCCATCCCTTTCGAGATCGAGGCACCGTCCGAGAAACGCGCGTATATTTTCACCGGAGTAGTGAAATCTAAACTGTAGTATCCGGCTTCAAGTTCTATCGACTCGTGGGTACGTATCGTTTGGTCGTACTCGCCGTCTGAACTTCGGAGATACACCCACGGTGATTGCCGAAGGGACAACCGCTTGGCCCTAATCGTGAATGCCTCGTCGACCGGGTATTTAAATGAGGACGTACTACTCACTTCTGGCACAACATCTCGATCAGTCACTACTCTAACCTGACGCTGCTTCACGTGGTCTTTGATGACCACACCAGTTGGGTCCTCGGTCGTCTGATAGCTTATTTTCATTCTCTCTGGTGATAACGACGGTTGTCTACGCTCCTAGGCGGTGTTCCCACTACATCAGCATGTCACAGCAGGCGGTGACCGTGTGAATCGTGACGCGTCCAAGGGAGGGAGTCGTCGTTGCCCATCGATTCGACACCCGGTCCATCGCCAGCGTCCGGTGATGCGTGCCAGTCGGGTCTATACCTACACGTACAGTTTAGAGCACTTAAATTTCTGGTAGAAAACGATATTCTCTAGACCACAATCCGACCCACGCCTTGCAGACTCAGTCGCCCCCAAGCGCATCCGCGACGACCTCCAGCGTGTGCCGGACGTCGTAGCCGCTCCCGTGTTCCATCTGCATGGCACAGGTCGGACACTCGGTCAGCCCGGTCTCCGCGGGGGCCTCGTCCATGTGGTCGAACATCTCCTCACCGATAGCCATCGAGTTCTCGTAGTTCTCCTCCTTCCAGCCGTAGGTGCCGGAGATGCCGGAGCAGGACTCGCCGACGTCGTGTGCGTCGACGCCGTCGACGTTCCCGAGGACTTCGACGGCCTGCCCGTCGAGACCCTGGTTGCGGGCGTGACAGGGGGCGTGGTAGGCCAGGTCGTCGAACTCCCCGTCGTAGTCCTCGGTAGCACCGAGTTCGCCTTCGAGGTCCTCGAAGGTGCGCAGGTACTCGACGGCGTCGTAGGTGTGTGCCGCGACGCGCTCGGTGTCCTCGAAGTCGAACAGTTCGGGGTACTCCTGGCGGAGCGCCATCGAACAGGAGGTGCACGAGCAGATGACGTCGTAGCCGTCGTCGACGAGGTCGGCGAAGGTCTCGACGTTGAACTTGGCGGCGCGGTGGGCGTCGTCGAGCATCCCGTTGGCGAACATCGGAGTGCCAGAACAGCGCTGTTCCGGGACGGCGACCTCGTAGCCGAAGTGTTCGAAGGTCTCGACGAGCGCTTTTCCGACCTCGGGCGTGTTATAGTTCGCGTAGTCGCCGTGGAAGTACGCGATGCGTTTCTCTTCGCTCTGGACCTGCGCACCACCACGTTTCTCGAACCACTCGCGGAAGGTCTCGGTCGCGAATTCGGGGAAGTCGCGCTCGGCGGTGATGCCGAGCAGTTTCTCGTTGACCGTCTGGATGAGGGAGTTCCCCATCACGAAGTTGGTGAGACGCGGGAACATCGAGCCGAGCTTGCCGAGGCGGCCGTAGTTCGCGAGGATCTTGTTGCGGACGTACTCCCGCGAGAAGGTGTCCAAGTGTTCGTCGACGTACTCGGCGCGGGCCGTGTTGTGCATCTGGCTGAGGGGCACGTCGGCCGGGCACGCGCCGTCACAGCGCATGCAGTTCGAGCACTTCATCACCGACTTGTCGATGTCTGTGTCCTCCTTCTGCTTGAGCCGCCACTGCTCGGGGCCCTGGAACTTCGGACCGGGGAACTCGTCGTCCACCTCGGCGACGGGGCACGAGGTGTCGCAGGTCGAGCATTTGTAGCAGCTGTCCGCGCCGGGGCGGAGGTCGGCCTCGCCCTCGGGGAACACCTGTATCGGTTCGAACTCGTCGTCGCTGTTGGTAGTCGTCTCGTCAGTACTCATAGATTGTCTCCTGCCCGCGTGCCGGCGAGCCAGCCGGTCGCGAGCGAGATGCCGCTGCCTGAGAGTTCCGTCGCGAAGTCCGCCCCGCCGACGACGCTGCCGGCCGCGCGGAGGTTCTCGTAGGCCGCCCTCCCAGATTCGTCGAGCGGGCGGCCGTCGTCGTCGATTCGCACCCCGAACCGGGCGAACGCGTGGTCACCGAAGGCGGCCTCGGCTGACCAGTCGTACCGGTCCTCGGGGTGGGGCACGTGCAGGTCGAACAGGGGTTCGCGCACCGATTCGCGGTCGGTGTCGATACCGCCGCCGACCAGGCCGCCGGTGGCGAGGACGACCTGCTCGGGGTAGTGGGGGATGGCTGCGCCGTTCCTGTCCATCTCCAGCACGTCGATTCTGCCATCCTCGGCCTCGAAGTCGACCATCGGGCAGCCGGTCGTGACGGCCACGCCCGCGTCGAGCAGGGCCGACCGCATTCGGTCGCGCAGGCGCATCCCCGGCAGGCTCGGCGGCCCGGTCGGCACCTCGAACACCGGAACGCCGAGGGCCTTCGACAGGGAGTCGACGACCGGCCCGGGCTTCTCGCCGAGGACTGCCGGGAAGCCGACGCGCTCGGCGTCCGCGTCCTCTAGGTGGGGTTCGACAGCGCGCGCGAGGTCGCCCCGGACACCGCCGTCCTCCTGCAGGAGCTTGGCGATTCTGGTGGGTTTCACGTCGTCGCGGAGGTCGACCGGGAAGGATATCTCGACCCCCGCCACGTCGCCGGGAATCGTCTCGTCCAGCTGGTTCGCGGCGAGTGGGGCGTCGAAGTCCGGGTCCGACTCGAAGCTCACGAGGAGGGTGGCGCGCCCATCGCCCGCGAGGCCGGCTTCCATGCTCGTCGGGTACCGGAACGTGGGTTTGACCGTTCCCTGCGTGGTCGGCACGAGGACGTTCCGGTCGTCTTCTCCCTCCGCTTCTGCGTAGGCGTCGCCGGTCACCTCGTCGAAAAGTGCGAAGCCCTCGCGGATGGCCTCCTCGCCGGTGATTCGGTAGGGGTGGTCCTCGGGCAGGTCGTCGATGGCGGAGAAGGGGTCGGCCAGCAGGTCGCCCTCCGGCCCGGCGTATCCGAGACAGTCAGCGAGCCCCGACGCCTGGCGCATCGTGCTCTCCTTCGCGGAGACGAGGCGTACGTCCGCCCCAGTCTTGGCTGCGGCGAGGGCTGCTGTGGAACCTGCGAGCCCACCACCGACGACGAGCACGTCGTCTTCGATCATCGGTCGGCACCCCCGAACTCGCTCCAGTCGATGTCATCGGCCTCGTGTTCGTTCCCGCGGTTCCAGGTGGTCGCGTGCATCGCGTGGTTGAGCATCGCCTGTTCGAGCTGCTCACCCCACAGGGCATGTCGCTCGCCCTTCCAGCGCTCCTGCCAGAGTTCGTCGAGGGCGTCACCGGCTTTCTCGGAATCGTACTCGGGGTGGAGTTCGTTCGCGAGCCGGTGACAGCACATCCCGCCCTGACAGTTGCCCATCGAGGCGCGGGTTCGGATACGCACCGCGTTGAGGTCCGTGCCGGACTGGTCGATGGCGTCCCGCACCTCGGCGCGGGTGACGGCCTCGCACTCGCACAGCACCGGGTTCGGACTGGTCGAGGAGAGCACGTCGTCTGCGCGCGAGCCGAGACGCTCCTTGCTCCGGCGGGCGACCGGGGAGCGCAGCCCGTAGGCGTTCATCCCCTTGTCGAGGCGTTCGGGGTTCTCACTGCCGGGGAGGGGGACCTCGGCGGTCTGGCACGAGGCGTTCACGCCCAATACGTCACAGACGTGGTCGGCCACGTCCTCGGCCATCATGCGGTAGGTGGTGAACTTCCCGCCGACGACGCTGGTGAGTCCATCGAGACCGTCGCGCTCCTCGTGGTCGAGCAGGAAGAAGTCCCGCGTGATGTCGGTCGGGTCCGTCGTGCCGGTGTCCGGCGGTTCGTACAGCGGGCGGACGCCCCAGAACGACCGGACCGTTCTCGCGTCCTGCAGGATGGGGACGAGCTGGGAGAGTTCGTCTATCATCTTGTCGACCTCCCAGCCCTCCTCGGGGTAGTCCTCGGGGTCGGAGACCTCCTCGTCGGTCGTGCCGAGGATGGCCGTGGTCTCGTGGGGAACCACGATGTCGGCGTCGCCCTTGGGCTTGCAGCGGTTGATGACCGTGTCGACCTGCCGGACGTTCATCACGACCATGACCCCCTTGGAGGGGCGGACCTCCACGTCCACGCCGGCCATCTCGCCGATGCGGCCGGCCCACGCCCCGGTGGCATTGACGACGTAGTCGGCGTGGATGTCCTCCTCCTGACCGGGCAGGCCGTGCTCGCGCTTGCCCGGTCCGGATTCGTGTTTCACCCGTGCGCCCGTCACGCGGTCGCCGTCGGTCAACAGGTCGATGACCTTCGCGTGGGTCTCGACGCGCCCGCCGTGCTGTTCGGCGGAGATAGCGTTCGCGACGCAGAGCCGGAACGGGTCGACCGCGCCGTCGGGTACTTCGATGGCCTTGTCGACGTCCTTCGCGAGGTAGGGTTCGACCTCGCGTGCTTCCTCCCGCGAGAGGACCTCGGCGGGGATGCCACAGTCGGCACAGCCCTGCAGCTTCTCCTCGAAGTACTCCTCGGTGTCCTCGGGTCGTTTCACGAACAGGCCACCGGTCATCTCGACGCAGTGACCCGCGATGTCCCGGAGAACGCGGTTCTCCTCGATGCACTCCGTCGCACTCGCCTGGTCGGCGACGGCGTACCGGCCGCCGCTGTGGAGCAGGCCGTGCATCCGGCCCGTCGTCCCGTGGGTCAGGTTACCCTGCTCGACGAGTGTCACGTCGAGCCCACGCATCGCGAGGTCTCGGGCGATACCGGTGCCCGTCGAGCCCCCGCCGATGACCAGAACGTCTGTTCTCGATGCCATCCAGTTATCTCAACTCCGTGGCGTAGCTACTTTATTTTTTATCCTGTGGGGGGAGGCCTTCAGTAACTTCTGGGGTCGTTCCTCGATTACCCGGTGTCTCTCGCCGAATACGGGCGGAAAGTGGAGTTTCTTGTCGAATTGTTGATTGTATTCACAGGGTTTTATCATGATGGACCATACACTTTACCCCCAGTGGCCGACCTTCGATAAAGTAGTCGGCCGCCCGGACCAACCATGGCACGAAACAGCTACGTCGGTGCGATCGACCAGGGAACGACAGGGACGCGCTTCATGGTGTTCGACCACAGCGGACAGGTGGTCGCCAACGCCTACGAGAAGCACGAACAGATCTACCCGGAGCCGGGCTGGGTCGAGCACGACCCCATGGAGATCTGGGAGAACACGAAGGAGGTGGTGACGAGAGCGCTGACCGAGGCCGGTGTCGAGGCCGAGCAGCTCGAGGCGCTCGGCATCACGAACCAGCGCGAGACGACGCTCATCTGGGACCCTGAAACGGGCAAGCCCATCCACAACGCGCTGGTCTGGCAGGACCGCCGGACGACCGACCGCGTCGAGGTCCTCCAGGAGGAAGACAAGGTCGAATGGATCCGCGAGAAGACCGGCCTCGAGGCCGACGCGTACTTCTCGGCGACGAAGGCCGAGTGGCTGCTCGACAATGCAGACCCCATCAAGATGGAACGGTCGCGTCCACAGGACGTCCGCGACCGCGCAGAGGCCGGGGAACTCCGCATGGGGACCATCGACTCGTGGCTCATCTACAAGCTCACGGGCAACCACATCACGGACGTCACGAACGCGTCCCGGACGATGCTGTACAACATCCGGGAGATGGAGTGGGACGACGAACTCCTCGAGGAGTTCGACGTGCCGGCCAGCCTGCTCCCCGAGGTTCGTCCGTCCAGCGACGAGGATACCTACGGCACCACCGACGCCGAGGGCTTCCTTGGTGCGGAGGTCCCCGTCGCCGGTGCGCTGGGTGACCAGCAGGCCGCCCTGTTCGGGCAGACCTGTTTCGACGAAGGTGACGCGAAGAACACCTACGGAACGGGGTCGTTCTTCCTGATGAACACCGGCGAAGAAGCTGTCACGTCCGACCACGGTCTGCTCACGACCATCGGATTCCAGCGCTCTGGCGAGCCCGTCCAGTACGCGCTCGAAGGCTCCATCTTCATCACGGGAGCCGCCATCGAGTGGCTGGAGGACGTCGACCTCATCAACGACCCGGCCGAGACCGCAGAGCTCGCCCGCAGCGTCGAATCGACCGACGGCGTCTACGTCGTCCCTGCCTTCACCGGGCTCGGTGCCCCGCACTGGGACGGCCGCGCCCGCGGGACCATCGTCGGCATGACGCGGGGTACCCGCCGCGAGCACATCGTGCGGGCGACCCTCGAGTCCATCGCGTACCAGACCCGCGACGTCGCGGAGGCGATGGAGGCCGACTCCGGTATCGAGATGAACCGCCTGCGCGTCGACGGTGGGGCCGTCAAGAACAACTTCCTCTGCCAGCTCCAGTCCGACATCATCGACACGGAGATCGCCCGGCCGGAGGTCGACGAGACGACCGCCCTCGGTTCGGCGTACGCGGCTGGCCTCGCCGTGGGCTACTGGGACACCATCGACGAGCTGCGCGACAACTGGCAGGTCGACCGCCAGTTCAGCCCGGACGCCGACGAGGCGGAGATGGACCGCAAGTTCGGCCGCTGGCACGACGCCGTCGAGCGCTCACTCGACTGGGCCCAGGACGGAGGTGACTAGGTATGGGAGTTCAGGCTGTCGCCGACGCACTTGCACAACCTGAACTCTGGATTGCCGCATTCGCTGGCGGCGCGTTCGGGGCCGCCCTCGGGGCGCTCCCGGCATTCATCTTCACCGGGTTCATGGTGCTCATCGGCGAGTCCGCCAACATCCTCAAGGCGGAACTCGCCGGTGCGGGACTCATCGGGGCGGACGCGTTCACCGTCGGTATCACCGGCAGTATCGCGTTCGGCCCCGTCTTCGGGCCACACATCTCCTTCGCCGGCGGGGCAGCCGCGGCCGCCTACGCCGCGCGGAAGGGATACATGGACACCGGGTTCGACTACCACGAAGCGAAGAACATCGCCCACGCGCTCGGTACCAAGCCGGACGTCCTCGTGGTCGGGGGCCTGTTCGGCATTCTGGGCATGATCGTCCGACAGGTCTCGTTCGGCTTCGCGATGCCGTGGGACCCCATCGCCATGGGCGTCGTGCTCTCTGCGGTCTTCCACCGGCTCATCCTGGGGTACTCCATCATCGGGACGGTCCGCGGAAGGAGTATCTTCGACATGGACCCATTCGAGACCGAGGAGATGCGCCAGACCGCCGAGGGCGGTGAGGTCGTCGCCGACGGTGGCGTGGTCCAGAAGGAACGGCTCAAGGTCGAACCGTGGCTCCCCCACCAGTACAAGTGGAGCGGCGTCGCGATGATCGGCCTCACGGTCGGCATCCTCGCGGCCTACGTCGCCGTCACCACGGGGAGCTACTTCCTCGCGTTCGGTATCAGCGCGACGAGCCTGCTGTTCCTGAACTGTGGGGTCGAACAGATTCCGGTCACCCACCACATCTCCCTCCCCGCCAGCACGGCCGCACTCGCGATCGTGCCTGCAGCAGAAGCGGTGCCGATGGTCCCTGCACTCCTCGTCGGTGCTGCCTTCGGCATCAGCGGAGCGCTGACCGGCGAGGTCATCCAGCGCATCTTCTACGCGCACTCGGACACGCACTTCGACCCGCCCGCGGCCGCCATCGTGGTCAACACGTTCTTCATCGCCGTGCTCGCGATGGCCGGTGTCCTGCCCCAGGCCGGGTGGGTCCCGCTGCCGTGATCGGCTACTGCCAGCAGGCTTTTATTTAGCGCCGGCATACCACCGTCCCGATTTCGATACGGTCGCCCGCGATACACACTATGGACCTCAAGACACGAATACGCCGCCGCCAGCGAAACGGTGCAGACGCGCCGGTAGTCCTGGATTACGACGCGATCAGCCCGGACGTTCACGTCGAGGAGCCCACCGGCCGCGGGCCGGTGCTCGAACGGTTGCTCGACTACTTCAACCCCGTATTCGACCAGCGCCTGCCCCCGAACGCCTACGTCTGGGGACCGCCGGGTGCGGGTAAGTCTGCGGTGCTGACCAGCCTCTGCTCGCACCTCGACAGACTGGTCTCTCACGGCGGCTCTGCCATCCACACGACCACCCGCGCACAGAGTGGCACCGCGCCAGCGTTCGTCTACGTCGACGCTCGGCGTGCGAACAACGAGCTCGGCCTCTATCACGCGGTCATCGACGGTCTACTCGAGGAATCGGTCCCGAAGCAGGGTGTCGGCAGCGACGACCTCCGCGACCGGCTGGTCGCACACCTCGAGAAACCGACCTGCGATGCGGTCATCACGGTCGACCACGTCGAAGAGGCGGACACGGTCTCGCTGGAACTGCTCGACGAGTGCTTCGACCCCGTCTCCGAATCGCTCTCGTGGGTGGCCGTCGGACGCGACGACCCGGACAGCTTCGACGACGCGGTCCGGCCGCCGGAACGCATCGAGATTCCGGCCTACGAGCGCCACACCCTGGTCGACGTGTTGACGGCGCGTGCGTCCGACGGACTCGCGCGACAGGTGATCGAACACGAGCAGGTCCGCCGGCTCGCGGACTGGGCGCAAGGCGACGCCCACGATGCACTCGCTGGCCTGTTCGGTGCCGCTGACGTGGCGAGCGAGGCAGGCCACGACCGTATCCGGGAGCGTGACCTTGAGACGGGGATGGATGCTGTGCCCCGGCCATCGGTGTCGCTCGGTCGCGTCTTGACCCTCCCGGCGAACCGCCAGCTGGTCCTCCGGAAACTCGTCGACCTCGATGAGGAGTCGGCAAAGTCCGTCGGGGCGGCCACGGAGGCTATCGCCGCCTCGCCCGACGTGGACCTGTCGGCTGCGACCGTCAAGCGGTTCCTCTACGAACTCGCCGAGGCTGGCATCACCGAGCGCGTGACCAGCGAGCACGCCGCCGGGGCTGGCCGGCCCCCGAGCCGGCTCGAACCGCGGTTCCCGACGCTCGTCTTCCGGCGGCTGTACGACCTGCGGGCGGACTGATTCTGCCATAGTGACTCCTCGCACCGGAGAGCGTGAACGATTTACTTCGCCTGCCCCGAGGACAGGTATGACCGACCTCCCCCCGCTCGTCCTCGACATCGACGGGACGCTCACGCGACCCGACCACGGCGTCGACCCGCGCGTGTTCGACCCCATCCGTGACTGGCCCGCTCCTGTCGTCATCGCCACCGGGAAAGCGTTCCCCTACCCGGTCGCGCTCTGCCAGTTCATCGGCATCGAAGAGCGCGTCATCGCGGAGAACGGCGGTATCGGCTTCGTCGACGACGAGGTGCTGGTCCACGGTGACGGTGAATCAGCGACCGCCGCGGTCCGGGCGTTCACCGAGAACGGCGGCGACCTCGGCTGGGGGCGCTCCGACCTCGTGAACCGCTGGCGCGAGACCGAGGTCGCGCTCCGGCGCGACGCCGACGAGGAGCTCCTCCGGCGCATCGCGACCGACCACGGCGTCGAGGTCGTCGACACCGGCTACGCCTACCACGTCAAACAGGGCGACATGTCCAAGGGCCGGCTGCTGGAAGAAGTCGCCCCCCGTCTCGGCTACGACCCCGCTGACTTCGTCGCGATCGGGGACTCGGAGAACGACGTGTCCACCTTCGAACGCGTCGGCCGAAGCTACGCGACCGCGAACGCGGACGACGCCGCGAAAGCAGCTGCTGACGTTGTTCTCGAGGGTGCACACGCGACGGGGACGCTCGCTGCACTCGCCGAGCTTCGAGAGTCGTAGCGACCTCGCGGTCGTCGTGACAGTGTCGCGCGAAAAACGGGGAGTAGTAGAGAGGCGATACGAACCGGGTTCAGGGCATCGAAACGCCGCGACGGGCGAGGAACTTGCTCGCCCGTTTTATCTCGACCGGACTGCCGACGAGGCGGTAGTACCCACCCTCCTCGAGGATGGTGAGCATGAACTCCTCGTCCAGGTCCTGTCGCACCTCTGTCAGGGCGTCGTCGGGAACCACGATCTGGGTGCTATCTCGGAGCTGCGACGGGTCTGGCATTCCTCGTATCGGCCGTCACGGCCGTTAGATATTAATGCACCGAAGTATCTTACCGCTGGCAATGGGGGGGCCACAGGGGGTGGGCGACGAAGCGAGTGGACAGGTTTTTCGGTACCGACGGCGGACCTAGCACCAAATGGGGCTGAAAGAGGAGATCGAGGCGATCGAGGAGGAGATATCCAACACGCCCTACAACAAGTCGACGGAGGCCCACATCGGCCGGCTGAAGTCGAAGCTCGCACAGAAGAAAGAGAAGCTGGAGAAACAGCAGTCGGGCAGCGGCGGCGGCCAGGGCTACGCCGTCGAGAAGCACGGTGACGCCTCGGTCGCGCTCGTCGGGTTCCCGAGTGTCGGGAAGTCGACGCTCATCAACGCGATGACGAACGCCGACTCCGAGACCGGCGAGTACGAGTTCACCACGCTCACGGTTAACCCCGGGATGGCCGACATCAAGGGTGCGAATATCCAGCTTCTGGACGTGCCAGGGCTCATCGAAGGTGCCGCCGAAGGTCGTGGTGGCGGGAAAGAGGTGCTCTCTGTCGTCCGGAGCGCCGACCTCCTCGTGTTCGTCCTCTCCGTATTCGAGATAGAGCAGTACGACCGCCTGCGCGAGGAGCTGTACAAGAACAAGGTCCGTATCGACCAGACCCCACCCCGGGTGACCATCCGCAAGAAGATCAAAGACGGCATCAAGGTCACCTCCACGGTCGACCAGCCGATGGACGACGACACGATCAAACAGGTCCTGCGCGAACACGGCTACGTCAACGCGGACATCAATCTCGGCGAGGAACTCGACATCGACCGGCTCATCGACGGCATCATGGACAACCGCGTGTACACACCGTCCATCGTCGCCGTCAACAAAGCCGACCTCATCGACCCCGAGTACAAGGAACACGTCGACGAGGAACTCAGAAAGCGCGACCTCAACCCGGACAAGGCGACGTTCATCTCCGCACAGGAGGAGAAGGGCCTCGATGCCCTCAAAGAACGTATCTGGGACCACCTCGGCCTCATCCGCGTCTACATGGACAAACCCGGCCGCGGCATCGACTGGGAGGAACCCCTGGTCGTCCCCGAAGGGTCGACCATCGGCGAATCCCTGCCCAAGCTCGGCGGCGACATCGAGAAGCGATTCCGCTTCGCGCGCATCCGCGGACCGAGTGCGAAACACGACGGGCAGCAGGTCGGTGAAGACCACGTCCTCCAGGACGAGGACATCCTGAAGCTCATCCTCCGCAAGTGAGCGTGGGAGCCACTGCAGACACCCGCGCGGCCCTGCGCCGAATCGGTGCCATCCTCCTCGTCGTCCTCACCCCGTGGACTGCAGTCCTCGCGAACGGCGAGTTCACGCTGGTGTTCCCCTGGGCGCTGGTCGATCCGGAACCACTCCATGTGACGTTCCTCCACGACTACCTCTTTCGTTTCACCGGCGGATTCGCCAGTCTGCCACCGTTCCTGCAGGCCTGGCCACTGGCCACGCTCGCCCTCGGTGCAGCGCTCGCGGCAGCACTGGTCGCGGCGGCGACCGGTCACGAGGACCCGCGCCTGACCGGTGGCCTGCTCGCGCTCTCTGGCATCACCAGTTTCCGGCTCGCCTTCGGGTTCCTTGCGCGCCCGAACCAGACCGCGATTCCGGTCGGCGGTCTTGTCGCCATCGTCCTCGCGTGGTGGGTGTACTGGCCGCTGGTTCGACGCGAAGCTTACAAATAATTCATCGCGCACGCGAGGATTCGCAGCCAGTCCTCGTCTTCCACCCACGCAGACTTCCCGTTCCGGTATCCCTATCAGGCTTCTCGGCATATCGCCGGCCATGTCAGCGACACTCGACCACACGATGCTGCGAGTCGAAGACCTGGAGGCCTCGCTCGAATGGTACCAGACACACCTGGACTACGAGGAGAAGGGTCGCTGGGAGGCCGACACCTTCACCAACGTCTACCTCGGCCCCGAGGACATGCACGACGAGGGTGCGATGCTCGAACTCACCTACAACCACGACGACCGCACGTACGAGATGGGCGACGCGTGGGGCCACATCGCGGTCCGCGTCGAGGACGTGTACGACGCCTACGACGAACTCATGACCCAGGGCGTCGAGGGCTACCGCGACCCCGACTCCTGTGGCGGCTCCTACGCCTTCGTGAAGGACCCCGACGGCCACGAGGTCGAGATCGTCGAACGTGACCACGGCGCGAAGTGGAGCCTCGACCACACCATGGTCCGCGTCGAGGACGCCGACGCGGCCATCGGCTGGTGGACCCGCAAGCTCGACTACGACCTCGTCCGGCGCTCCGAACTCGACACGTTCGCGCTCTACTTCATGAAGCCCGAGGACGCCCCCGAGGAAGCGATGTCGATGGAGCTGACCTACAACTACGACGGTCGCTCCTACGACCAGGGCGACTCCTGGGGCCACGTCTGCGTGCGCGTCGACGACCTGGACGACGCCTGGGACGACCTCGTCTTGCGCGACGCCGACGACTACCGCGACCCCGCGAGCTGTGACGACATGTACGCGTTCACCCGGACCAACGACGGCCACGAGGTCGAACTCCTCGAACGCGAGTGATAACTCGACACCGAGTCAATCGGCCGATAACGGCCGTATACTGCCGTTCTCTCCGCCATCTGTGAGGCCGAACCCCGGATTACTTTAAGTACTTTGTGCTGGCGGCTACGATTTCATCGCGTCACCGGAAAACCTCCAGAATACGGGGTAGTGGGGGTGTGAGACGTGTTCGCACCACTGGTGCTTCACCACAAAGCATTTATAACAATGGTCCGTGCCTTTCTGTTGTACCCCTACCCATGGTGACAGTACCGAGTACACCTGGTCGCCCCCCACAGGCATCAGGCGTGAAAGGTAATGTCGCCGCCGAAACGAACCTACAATACAACCTATGACAGGAAACAAAGACAAGGCACGCAGCATCCTGCTGGCGGCGCTGATGATTACGTCCGTATTCGCGGGCGCCATCGCGTTCTCCGGCAGTGCGGCTGCAAGTCCTCTCAATGATGGCGACCGCTACTGGGCGGGCCAGACCATTGAGGACACCAACAACATCTACGGAGCGAACGAAACAATCGAACTGCAGACTGATGACGGTACGTTCGTGAGTGAGGTTCTCACGGACTCCAATGGTAATTTCACCATTGACACGACGGACCTGACGACCGGTGACTACGTCCTTACCGACAACAACGGGACCACCCGGAACTTCAGTGTCTCCGAGCAGAGCTTCTCTGTCTCGGCTGCCTCCAGCACCGTCAAGGCTGGTAGCAACCTCGACTTCACCGTCGAGTCCAACCGTGCGAACTACAACTACAACGTTACTTCCCCGGACCTGGATGACTCTGAGGTTGAGGACATCTTCGGTACCAACCCGCAGTCCGGCTCCACGAGCAAGACGCTCACCGGTAACTTCACCGGCGTTGCAGCGGGCAACTACACGTTCAACTTCGAGGTCGTCGACACCGGCGAGACGGCTTCCGTTGACGTGACCGTCGAGGAGCCTGCCGCAGGTAACGTTCAGGTCGTCGACACGATCGTCACCGAAGAGCTCGGTGACGTTGCAGCTATCGAACTCGACGTGACCGGCACCTCCAACGGTGCTGTCACCATCGGTAGCGACGACGCTGGCTACGAAGCAAACCTCACTGTCGAGGACGTTAACGGCGACGGTACGGTTACCCTCCTCGTCAACACGTACGCGATGGGTAACTTCACCGGCGACGGTGCTTCCACCTTCAGCGCAGAGGGCAAGGACACTGCCTCGGTTGTCGGTCAGCAGAGCCAGCTGGGCTCGCTCATCGACACCGGCGACTACGAAATCACGTCGCGCGCTGGCACCAGCCCGTCTGACGACTCCCAGGACGTTGCGACGCTGAGCATCCGCTCGCGCAGCACCAACGGCCTGGACGTCTGGACCGCGCCTGCAGACGCTAGCGTCTCCTCGGCTTCCGACGTCCAGTCGGGAGTCGCTGACGGCGTCATCACGCAGGACAGCTCCATCGCAGCTGGCGACATCCTCGTCCACGAGCTCGACGCTGAGGGCCTCGAGGGCGCAGTTGCTGTCGCAAACGGTTCCTCCCTCACTGACCGGTTCTTCAACGTCAGTGACGTGTCCGTGGAGGTCGAGCAGACCAACCCGGCACAGAACCGCCAGCCGAAGATGATCGAACTCGGCGCTGACAACACGACGGTCATCGCCGATGCCGACAACAACACGTACTACCTCGTTACCTCGACGGACGGCCTCATGGCCGAGCGCTCGGGTAGCTGGGTCTCCGTCGCCGCTGGCGACGAGTACGACGCAACGGTCACCGTTCTCAAGAGCGGTAACCTCGCCTCCTCTGACGAGGCCGTCTCCGCGAGCTTCGACATCGACAGCCGCTCGGTGTCCCTCGACACCAACGCGAACGACGAGGTCGCTGTGAGCTCCGACACGAACCAGACGCTCTCCGGTACGAGCACGCTCGCAGCTGGCTCGGACCTCAACATCCGTATCAACAGTGCTGACGCCGACAACCCGTTCCTGAAGACCGGCACCGCGAAGGTGCAGGCTGACGGTACGTGGTCGACTAACGTCGACTTCAGTGACGTCCCGGCAGGCACGAACTTCACGGTCTCCGTCCGTGACACTGACCGTCCCGGTGGCTCGGCAGAAGCCGATACCGCTGACGGCCAGGTCACTGGCGCTGCTTCCCTGAGCATCGCGTCCCTCGACGCGCCGAGCTCGGTCGAGCAGGGCGAGACTGTCACCGTCACCGCGGAGATCTCGAACTCCGGTGGCGCATCCGGCACGGCGACCGTCGAATTCCGCTTCGACGGTGACACCGTGGCCTCCGAAGAGGTCACCGTCGCTGCTGGCGCAACCGAGTCCGTTGAGTTCAGCCTCCCGGCTGACGTCGAACCCGGCACGTACACGCACGGCGTGTACGTCGGTGACATGAGCTCCACCGCGGAACTCGAGGTCACTGCCCCGGCAACGGACACCGCAACCGCAACGGCGACGGCAACCGCGACCGCGACGGCAACCCCGACCGCGACCGCGACGGCCACCGCCACCCCGACGGCAACTGACGCACCCGACACCACGGCTGAGCCTGACAGTGACGGCCAGCCCGGCTTCGGCATCGGCGTCGCGCTCGTCGCGCTCGTCGCTGCGGCACTGCTCGCAGTCCGCCGCCAGAACTAAACGCTAACTAACCGGACTTCGTCCGGTCCTTGACTTCGCTTTCTTTCGGACGCTACGAGACACAGTGGCTACGCCGGGTCCCGTGCTGATTCTCTCCCGCCTGGCATCGTACAGCTGCGTTTACTCGTTGGTCCGCTCCCCGGCCGAGGCATCGGGATGGTTGTCGAGGACTACCAAACTAAATATCAGATTTTAGTTACCACAAGGAGTTTATCATACACGTCCGATAGTTTTCGCTGTGCCCCTACCCATGGTGGCAGCGCCGAGTAGGCCCTCCAGCTGACGTGCACGAAAGGAGTTGCCGCCGCCCTACTCCACCAAGTATGACAGGAAACATAGACAAGGTTCGCAGCATCCTGCTGGCGACGCTGCTGGTCACGTCCGTCTTCGCGGGCGTCGTCGCGTTCTCCGGCAGTGCTGTGGCCGCCGATGACCTTGAGGACGGCCAGCGATACTGGGCCGGCCAGGTCCTCGTCAACGATACGGTCTTCGCATCGTCGGACACCGTCGAGTTGCATCGCCAGACGGACAACGGCTGGAAATTCGAGACCCAGATCGTGACGGACGCGGACGGAAGCATCTCCGTCGACACGTCGGGACTCCAGACCGACACCTACCGCGTCGTCGCGGTCGGGGACTACTCGAAGAACATCACGTTCGAGATATCGAACCAGACGTACAGCGCGGAATCTGACGCGGTGACCGTCGAGAACGACGGTGATGCCGCCCAGACGTCGTTCACCCTCGACTCGAACCGTGTCGGCTACGACTACAGGGTCTCTGCGTCCGGGCTCACCGCGTTGCAGGTCCAGAGCGTCCTCGGAGGCACGGGGACGCTCGTCGACACGGACGACGATTCCGAGAACGACGCCGTGAAGTTCACCAACGGTAGCACCGAGAACGTGCTCGCGGCGGACTTCGACGGTATCGACCCCGGGAACTACACGTTCACGTTCACCGTCGTGGACACCGGCGACACGGCCTCCGTGGACGTGAGCGTCGGCCAGGCCGCCGCGGGGAACGTGCAGGTCGTCGACACCGTCATCATCGAACAGCGCGGTGACGTGGCAGCAGTCGAGCTCGACGTCGTCGGAACGAGCCAGGGAATCGTGCAGGTCGGCAGCCCGGACGCGGGCTACACGGCCAACGTCAGCGTCACCGACGGTGACGACGACGGCACCGTGACGCTCCTCGTGAACACGTACGCGATGGGGAACGCCACTGGCCACGGCGATGCGGCCTACAGCGCGCTGGACAGCGAGGACTCGGCTTCCATCGTCGCCGGGGAGAACCAGACCCAGCTCCCGTCGCTCATCGACACCGGCGATTACACCATCACCTCACACGCCGGGACCGACCCGGCCGGCAACGCCCAGGACGTCGGGACGCTCACCATCCGACAGCGCGATACGAACGCCCTGAACGTCTGGACCGCGCCGCAGGGGACCACCCTGCAGTCGGCGTCGGACGTCCAGGACGCAGTCACCGAGGGCACGCTGACCCGTGACGACACCATCGCCTCGGGTGACGTGCTGGTCCACGAGCTCGACGCCGAGGGCCTCGATGGTGCCATCGCGGTCCAGAACGGCGGCTCCGTCACCGAGCGGTTCTTCGCCCTCACCGGTGGCGAACTGTCCCTGACGGTCACGCAGACGAACCCGGACAAGAACCGCATGCGCAAGCAGATCGACCTCGGTCCGGACAACACGACGGTCGTCGCCGACGGGGCGAACGACACGTACTACCTCGTCACGCCCACGGAGAGCCTCGAGGCGAACCGGTCGGGCAACTGGGTCGCGACCGAGGCCGGTGACCGCTTCGAGGCCAACGTCACGGTCCTCGAAAGCGGGACCCTGGCGTCCGCGGACCAGTCGGTCACCGCGGAGTTCGAGCTCGCGAACCGCGAGGTCAGCTTCGATACCGACGCGAACCGCGAACTCAGCGTGGTCTCCACTGCGAACCAGACCATCTCCGGGACGAGCACGCTCGCCCCCGGGTCCACGGTTCAGGTCCGCGTGAACAGCGACGACCCGCTCGAGCCGTTCCTGGAAACTGGGAAGGCGACCGTCGGCCCCAACGGGACGTGGTCCCTGGACCTCGACTTCAGCGACGTGCCCGCGGGCACCAACTTCACCGCGACCGCGCACAACTCCGCGACGCAACTCGACAGCGTCGAGGGCCAGACCGTCGGCGTCGCCGACATCGGCGTCTCGTCGTTCGACGCACCGAGCACGGTCACACAGGGTGAGAACCTCACCGTCGCCGCGACCGTCTCGAACACCGGTGGCACCGAAGGCACCGCGACCGTCGAGTTCCGCTTCGACGGTGACGTGGTCGAATCCAACCAGGTGACGGTCGCGGCCGGCGACAGGCAGACCGTCGAGTTCGAGGTGACCGCGGATGCCGAGCCCGGCACCTACACGCACGGCGTGTACGTCGGTGACTCGAACGCGACCGCCGAGATGGAGATTATCGAACCGGATACGACGACTACGACGACGCCACCGACCACGACGACGCAGCCGCCCACCACCACGACCACGCCGCCGACCACGACGCAGCCGCCCACCACCACGACGGCCGAGCCGGACTCGCCCCAGAGCGGACAGCCCGGCTTCGGCATCGGCGTCGCGCTGGTCGCGCTCGTCGCTGCGGCACTGCTCGCGGTCCGCCGCCAGAACTGACTGCTAACTACCGGACCTCGTCTGGTTCCTGACTTCGCTTTCTTTCGGACGCTGCATCCCACAGCCACAGCTCTCTGGGGCGAAGCTGAGGAGAGAGCGAGAGAAGTACTACTTCAGACGTCGAGCAGGTCCTCGGGTGCACCCGCAAGGTCGCGCAACGCGTCGGCTTCGATGAGGTGCAGGTCGCCGGGAATCACGAGGAGGTGGAGCGGGTCGCCGAACTCGCGGTCGGCCAGCGCGGAGAGGCTGTCCGCGGCGACGAGTGGCTCGGGGCTGCCGGCGCGGGCGACGACCACGCCGAGGGTGTCGGGGTAGTACTCGGCGAGGAGGTTCGCGGCGTAGTCGGCGGTCATGTACTCCTCGTGGTCGGGGTCGTCGCCGTCGGGGCCGCGGCCGACCTTGATGTCGAGGTAGACCACGGTGTGCAGGCCCTGCTCGCGGTTGGCGTCGATGGTCCGGCGGACGCTCTCGGGCACGTCGTCGCCGCCGTGGGCGTACTCGAAGGGGAGCGTGGTCGCCTTCCCGAAGCGGTAGTTCTGCAGGCCGGTGAGCGAGCTGGTGGCGGTCTGGGCGGTCGTTCCGTGGATGATCCGGGTGTCGATGCCGCGCTCCTGGGCGCGCAGCCGGAGGTCGACGTGGGTCGTGGATATCATCGTGTCCCCGGCGGTCAGGAACGCCACGTCCTCCGACTCGGCGGCATCGAGGATGTCGTCGGGGTGCTGTTCGACGCCCGGGCGGTCTCGAACCTCGATGTCGATATCGTGGTAGGCTTCGAGGTCTTCGACCTCCGCGCCGATGAGCTTGCTCGTGTAGAACTCCGCGAAGGCACGGTTGGCGGCCTGGAGCCGCTCGGCTCCCTCGACGGTGATGGAACGCTCGTCGTACAGGCCGAGGCCGATGAAGGTGAGCATACCGTCCGTAGCGCCATCACGGGCTATAACGTTTCGACCTCGCGCGCGAGGAGAGTCGGGCCGAAGCGTCAGCGTTAGGACGCCTGCACGGTTCGCACACGATATGAACGTCCCCTGCGTGCGAGTGGAGCGATCCGCCGGCGAGGAGACGCGCCAGGCACTCGCCGAGGCGGGCCTCCTCTCGGAGGAGTACGAGATATCGGCGGGCGACGACTGGGTGTACATTCCGGTGGTGGACCGGGAGTCGGTCCCGCCGGAGTACGACGTCGTCGACCACGACACCTCGACTCGGCGGACGCCGACGACCCCTGCGGACATCCTCGGTTTCGACCCGAGTCTCGAACGGCTCGGCGACATCGCCATCATCGACGAGGACGACCCCGAGCGAGCGATGGAGATCGCAGACGCAATCGTCGCGTCGGACCTTCCGCTCTCGACGGTGGTGAACCGCGCCTCCGAGATCAAGGGCGAGCTGCGGGTGCGAGACTGGGACGTGCTCGTCGGCGACGACACGGAGACCGTCCACCGCGAGTACGGCTGTGGCTTCGCGCTGGACATCGCCGACGTGTACTTCTCCCCCCGGCTGGCCACCGAGCGCCACCGCGTCGTCGAGCAGGTCCAGCCCGGCGAGCACGTCTTCGACATGTTCGCGGGCGTCGGCCCGTTTGCCATCCCGGCCGCCAAGCGCGGGGCCGATGTGGTCGCGGTCGACCTGAACGAGCGCGCCGTCGAGTACCTGCGCGAGAACGCCGAGCGAAACGGCGTCACGGACCGCGTCACTGCGGTCCACGGGGACGTGCGCGACGTGGCTGCGGACTACGAGGGCTGGGCCGACCGCGTCCTGATGAACCTCCCCCACAGCGCGAACGAGTTCGTCGACACCGCGGTCGCGCTCGCCGGCGACGACTGCGTCCTCCACTTCTACGACATCCAGCACGAGGACGACCGCTTCGGGCCGGGCGAGCGCGCCATCCGCGAGGCCGCAGAGCCCGAGTACGAGGTCACCGTCGAGACCCGCCAGACCGTCCGGTCGTATGCGCCACACGAGGACAACGTCTGTCTGGACGTTCGCCTGACGCGGGCCTGATTGTCGAACCGATTCGCAACCCTTATTGGTATCATCGCAGTACGTGAAGATGCGTTCGAGCGCCGGAGGACGGTGCCGGACGAGTGTACGCCCGCGCCGGTGTAGCTCAGACTGGCTAGAGCGATTCCTTCGTAAGGAATAGGTCGAGGGTTCAAATCCCTCCACCGGCTCTTTCTGTCGAACGAAGTGAGACTGAAGAGCCTCGCGAGGGATTTGAATCACCGAGCGACTGCAAGGAGCGAGTGAGGTTCACACTCCCTCCACCGGCTTACTTTTCCCGCGAACTATCCCGCCGAGCAACTCGTGTGCTCGGCACTCGTGAGCGGGTGAATCACTGACTGGAGGGCTCTGAATCTATTCCAGATACCTGTCTCGCGACGCCTGCAGGTCGGCTGTGCCCCATCTAGTCGGCGAAACGATTTATTAGCGGCCGACCAGTTGGTCGAGATAGATGAAACGGAGACGCGCGCTTTCACTGTTGGGTGGGTCTCTTTTCTCGGTCTCGGGGTGTCTTCGGCTGTCCGAGGGGAGTGGCGCAGGAACAGCAGGAGGGTCGATGACGACAGGGTCACAGACGGCAGTCTCGTCGGCGACGGCGACCGAGCAGGAACAGACGACGGACCAGCCCGACGAGCCGGAGTTCCCGATGGGACTCTCGGAGAATGGCGCGACGCAGCTGCTGTACTCGGCTCACGTACAGGCGCTCCTTCAGACGAGTTTTCACGTGGAGTGGTCGAAGCTGGACCTCACGAACTCGGAGCTCCGGTGGCAGAAGGAGTACCAGGCGGACGTTGGCCAGGCGCTCGGGTCGTGGACGCGGCAGAACGGCGGGCCGGTTCGCATCTTCCGGCAGGGGTCGGAAGCCTACTGGCGGGAGGAACTCGGGGACAGGACGACGTACGGGAAGGACAACGAGGGATTCCAGATCGGGAAGGTCGCCTGGAGCGTCGAGATACAGAAACTCCTGGAGGCGTTCTCGTGGGGCGCGCCTGAACTCGTCTCGGAGTCTCCCGCGGTCTGGCAGATCGAGGCGACTGGCATCGAGACCCCTTCGGCCGTCCCGGGACACATGGAGGGGGAGGTTTTGGACCTGACCGCTGGGGCCATGACGGTCACGGCAGGCGGTGTGATACGCACGAGCGAGGCGACGTACAAGGTCCGCCGGCTTGACGGGCAGGAGTTGCGGGTCAGCAGTCAGTACACCGTCGACTCCCTCGGCGAGGTGACCGTCGACGCGCCGTCGTGGCTGCCGACGGCACGGGAGAACGCGCCGACCATCGAAGCGTCGCTGACCGACGACAGGCGGTTCGTCCGGTTCGAGGTGGTCGCGGGCAACCGGCTCGAACCCGGTTCGCGCATCACCGTCTTCGCGGACGACCAACAGACGAAGACGGTCGTGCCGCTAGAGCAGGCGCTCGAACCAGGGGTCGTCGCCTATCTCTACAGGGACGGGGAGATGGCAACCGGGGTCGCTCGGGGGCGAATCGAACGCGGGAGTGTCCCGAGCGACGTGTCCCCGGCCCCGTTCGAGAAGTCCTACAACGTCACGGCGTTCCGGACGACGAACAACTACTGCGAGCGCGTCCCCGTCTCTGAGTGACCGGCGGTTCATTCTGACGGCGGAATGACTTTTGTACGATGGGGAGAACTACTCGACACGATGAAACGCAGAGGTGTGATCTCCCTGCTCGGCGGCTCTCTATTTTCGGTCTCTGGCTGTCTTCGGCTGAGCGAAGGCGGTGGGACGGGAACCGGACAGCAGACCGCCACGGACGGGGCGACGACAACGGCGACAGGAAGCGAGACGGCGACCGAGATGCAAGCGGAGTCCACGACGGCCGACTCAGCGCAGGCGGCCTATCCGATGGGGCTCTCCGAGGACGGCGCGACACCACTGCTGTTCTCCGGGCACGTCCGGACCCTCCTGCAATCGAGTTTCCGGGCGGCGTGGACCAAGTTCGACGTCACGAACACCGAGGTCATGTGGCAAAAGGAGTACGACGTGGACAGCGGGTCGGCCCTCGGTCGGTGGACCCGGCGCGGGGGCAGCGGTGAGGTGACCATCTACCGCGACGGCTCCGAGGCGTTCTGGCGCGAGGACATGGACGACCGGGTGACCTACGGCGAGGACGCCGAGGGCTTCGACATCGCCAACGTCACCTGGGCGGTCGAGGTGAAGGCGCTCCTCGAGGTGTTCTCGTGGGGCGCGCCCGAACTCGTCGCCGACTCGCCGGCTGTGTGGCGGGTAGCGGCGACCGGCTTCGAGGAGGGTGCGACCTCGCCCGGGCACCTCGACGGGGAGCTCCTCGGACTCGATTCGGCCTGGCTGGAGGTCACCAAGGACGGCGTGATACGGGCGCTGGAGGCGACCTACCAGGCGAGCGAGCCGACCGGCGACGAACTGCGCGTCACGAGCGAGTACACCGTGGAGGGGGTCGGCGAGACCTCCGTCCCGGACCCGTCTTGGCTGGCGGACGCGAGGGAGAACGCGCCGGTCGTCTCCGCGTCGTTGACCGACGACAGGCGCTTCTGCCGGCTGGAGATCGAGTCCGGGAACCGCATCGAGGGGGCGTCGCGTCTCAAGCTCACGAACGTGGACACACACGACCGGACCGTCGTCCCGCTCGAACGCCCTGTCGAGCCGGGCACGCCGGTCTACATCTACAAGGACCGCGAGGAGTTCGACGGCTTCTACATGGGCGGCATCTCGCGCGGCAGTGTGCCGGAAAACGCCTCCCCCGAACCGTTCGACGGGTCGTACGAGTTCTCCGCGGTCCGGAAGACGACGACGTACAACCAGAACCGCGTCCAGCTATCGTAACGGCTCGGCTGGCACAGGCTCTCTAGTGGGTCGTCAAAAGAATGTGGGCTTGGGCGCGTGACGGGCACGTCTGGCGTCGAGGCGGGTGCGACCGGTGTTGCCCCAGCGGATGACGGCAGCCCGTGGGCGGGGGCTGCCTGTTGCACGGATTCCTGACAGGATGTCGCTGGTGGGTCGACCCGCCTCTGTTCGAACGTTTCGAGTCAGCCATCATCGTTGGTTGCCATGAGTGTTAATGGGTGGCCTGGCCGGGCTGAATCCGGTGATTCTCCAGTCGGCAGAACTATCATCGAGCCGAGAGTAAGCCCGCGTATGCGTATCAAGACCCTGGTCAGGGACGTGATGCAACAGACCGTCGAGTCCATCTCGACGGAGGCGACCGTGCGGGCATGTGCGGCGCGACTCAGGGACGCTGCCGTTGGTTCGCTGGTGGTGACGAGCGGGGGTGACCCGGTTGGCATCGTCACGAAGAGCGACGTGGTGGCCCTCGTCGCGTCGGGCACGGACACCACGACGAAGACCGCGGCGGAGATCATGTCGTCGCCGGTGGTCACGGTCCCCGCATCGCGGTCGGTCGAACACGCCGCGGACCTGCTTCGTGAGGAAGCCATCGACCAGCTGGTCGTCACGGAGGGCGAAGCGCTCGTGGGCGTGCTCTCCGTGACGGAGCTTTCGTACTACCTGCCGCGCTTCCAGTACGAACCGGTCGTCGAGGTGGAGGAGGACTGGTCGACGAGCTACGAGGACCGGGACGACCAGGGCCTGAGCGTCGGCGACGTGGTGCGGTTCTCCCAGATTCTGACCGAGACCGAGGTCGAGGAGTTCGCCGCGCTGAGTGGCGATACGAACCCCCTGCATCTGGACGACGAGTACGCGGCCGGGACCCGCTTCGGTGGTCGAATCGTCCACGGCGCGCTCGCCTCGAGCGTCATCAGTGCGGCCCTCGCGCGCCTGCCCGGGCTCGTCATCTACCTGAGTCAGAACCTGACGTTCCGCGGGCCGGTCGAGCTCGGGGACCGCGTGACCGCGGTGTGTGAGGTCATCGACCGGGTCGGCGAGGACCGCTATCGCCTCCGGACGGACGTGTTCGACACCGACGAGGAGCTGGTCATCACGGGTGAGGCGGTCGTCCTCGTGGATGACGCCCCGGGCACGGACTGAGTGCACCGGCCGCGACCGGACGCGGCACCCGGGCCTCAACGGACGACCGTCACGGGGACCGGCGAGCGTCTGAGCACCGTCTCCGCGACGCTCCCCAGGAACACTCGCGAGAGACCGGACCGGCCGTGACTGCCCATGACGATCGCGTCCACGTCGTCGGCCTCGACGTATCGCAGTATCTCGCGCGCCGGGTTCCCGGTTTCGAGCGCGGTGGTCACCTCGATACCCCGGTCTGCTGCGAGCCCACGGGCCGTGGCACACAGCTCCTCACCGTGTTCCCTGGCGGCCTGGACGTACGAGCGACCCTCACTGGGACCTTTCGCTTCGGCGACGTACACCGCCTCGACGGGGTCGACCACGTGGAGGACCGTGATGGCCGCGTCGGGGTAGCGGTCGAGCGCGTATTCGAGCGCACGGTCTGCCAACGGCGACCCGTCGATGGCGACGAGAACGGATTCCATGCTCGAACAGAGGTGCGCATCTGCGATAGCAGAGTCGCCAGCCGCTGCAGCTTATGGTCACCGCAGGAGTAGTAGCCGAGGATGCTTCGGGAACTGCTGGGGGACGAGGTCGAAGATTCGGGCCAGTACATCGCTGAGGTCATCTACGGGGCCAACGACGGCATCGTGACGACGTTCGCAGTCGTCTCTGGCGTCGCAGGCGCTGCCCTCGACCCCGGTATCGTTCTCATCCTCGGGATGGCGAACCTGTTCGCCGACGGGTTCTCGATGGGCATGAGCAACTTCCTGAGTCGGCGCTCGGAACTCGACTACGCGGAGGCATCCGGGACGGAGCACGTCGAGGACGGGAAGACCCCCGGCCGGACCGCGCTGACGACGTTCCTCGCGTTCGTCGTCGCCGGGTGGACGCCACTGCTTCCCTACATCCTCGACACAGGGCTGCTGTTCGAACTCTCCATCCTCGTGACGGCGGTGGCGTTCTTCGCCGTCGGGGCGAGTCGGAGCCTGGTCACCGACCGGACCTGGCTGGTCAACGGCACTGAGATGCTGGTGGTCGGGATGCTCGCCGCGTCGGTCGCGTACGGTGTCGGGAACCTGCTCGCTGGGCTGGCGTGACGAGACGCGGAATCGCGAGCGACTGTCGTCGCGACGCTGGATGGGAATCGGAGAAATCAGGACGGCTCCGTGGGGTCAGTCTTCGGTGACGTACCGGAACGCACTGATCATCAGCACGATGACGGCGGCGGTGAGTGCCAGGACGAACAGGGACAGTATCATCCCGAAGATCGCCTGACTGAACCCGCCTCGCATCCACGTGAACATGTCGTTCGCGATGTCGAGCAGGAGCAGCATGACCAGGAAGATCACTTCGACGAGGGCGAAGGGCTTGAGCCACGAATTGCGGGCGAGGAAGCCGTCTTCGACCTCCTCGGGCCGCCGAAGTTCCGAGGCGCCAGCTTCGTTTCCAGTGCTCATGTGAACAATGTACGGCCCCCCACGCGTATAAAAATTGCCTGTTTCTCCCGTCAACGCGTCGACCGGGAATCGGCGTCCTCGACCGGCTGTTCCGTCGGTTCGACGGTGGTACGGTCCTCGTGAACTGCCCGCTCCCACGACCGACGGTCCTCGGGGTCGCCGGCAGCCGTATCGGTCTCGGCTTCGACCTTCTCGGTCAGCAGGTCGACGGCCATCTGGTTCGCGCCCTCGGGGATGATGACGTCCGCATTCTTCTTGGTGGGCTCGACGAACTGCTCGTGCATCGGTTTGACCGTCGAGAGGTACTGGTCGATGACGCCGGCGAGTTCGCGCTCGCGCTCGATGACGTCGCGCCGGATGCGCCGGAGGATGCGCACGTCGGCGTCGGTCTCGACGTACACCCGAAGGTCACACATGTCGGTGATGGCGTCGTCGTAGAGCGCGAAGATGCCCTCGACGACGATGACGGTGGATGGCTCGACGGTCACCGTCTCCTCCTTGCGGTTGTGGACCGAGAAATCGTACTGGGGCATCTCGATGGGTTGGCCCATCAACAGCGAGTCGAGCTGTTCGATGAGCAGCTCCCACTCGAACGCGTCGGGATGGTCGTAGTTGAGCGCCTCGCGCTCGGCCATCTCGAGGTCGGAGTTGTCCTGGTAGTAGTTGTCGAGTGGAATCCGTGTCACGGCCTCGCCCACCGTGTCGGCGACTTCGCGGGCGACAGTCGTCTTGCCTGCCCCCGTCCCGCCCGCGATGCCGATTACGAACGTCGGGATGGTCATCGTCGAAACAACGGTGGAACAGGTTTTCAAAGAACCGATTCCGTCGGAGTGGCGCTGAGGCACCGGTTACTCCCTGGGCGTAAGTGTCGGGTAGTCTATATTATATCCGATGCTGGCCTAGACGCACTCGACCCTGAAACAGGCCCGCGAGACGTGTAGTCAACTCGATACGATGGCGGCGTGGGGGCGCGGGGAGACTGGGACGACGATACCATGAGAAGACAGCATCTGACACGGCGACGACTGCTCCGGCTGGTGGGTGGTGGCCTCGCAGTCGGCACACTGGGTGGCATCGGCCAGGCGGCCCCTGTCGCCCACGACGGCGGAGCACCGGGGAGCAACCTCATCGCGGGGCTCGAATCACCTGACGAGGAAGACAGCGGGGAGTTCCGGTTGCTCGTCGCCTGGGAGGAGCAGTTCAACGGGCGCGTCGTCGACGCCTATCCGGCCGACCGGACAGGAAAGCAGGCCCCCCTGTGGTCCCGCGCACAGTACCGTGACCGGTTCCCGATGTTCTCTGCACGAACCCTTGACACCGCCTTCCGCGAGCAGTTCCTCGATATCGACGCGCTCTACGGTGCCAGCGGGAACCAGCCCCTGATGGACCTGACGGGCATCCAGCCCGGAGACGAGGGACAGCTGGACCTCTTCGTCCAGCCGGTCGGGAGAGACGGCATCGTCGGCGTGACCGGCAGGCTCCACTCGAACGGCGCGCAACAGCCCCAGGCGACGGCCGGGAACGAAACGGGGGAACCCCTCCCCACGGCGACGCCGGCAGCGACCACGGCGATGGCCGACGCCATCACCGCGAAACTGGTCCAGACCGGCCACACCGGCGTCGGCGAGATGACGACCGTCGTCCTCGCCGAGGGCACGCTCCGCGAGGTGCTTGCCGCGGTCGGGGACCGACCGGTTCCCCTCGATGGCGACCTCTCGACGGACACGCTGGACTGCACCAACGACGCCTCGGTCCCACACGTCCGGCTCACCTGGCGACTGCCCGAGACCGCCTCGGTGGCGGCCGACGATGGGGCGCGCTTCGACCTCCGGTTCACGGCCGTCCCCTGCCCCACCTCGACCAGACCGGCGCTCTCGGTGACGACGCGCTCGTACATGATGAGCTCGAACCGGCTGGTCTACATCGTCCGCGTCCGGAACGACGGGCCCGCGACGGCACGGAACGTCCGGGTCGTCCCGAAACGCGAGGTCGGACCGACGAGCCAGCGGACCACCATCGCCGGCTACGGGAACTGCCTGCTCGACCCCTACGACTGGCTCGACGTGGAGGCGATCCGCGTCCGGAAAGGGCCCACGACGTCGATGCTCAACGACTTCTCGAAGGGCGACGCCGGCGGCGGCCTGACCTACGACCAGACGTACGACCCCCGGACGGGTATCTGGCACCTCGGGACCGTCGAACCGAAGCAGACCTGGGAACTGCTGGTGACCCTGAACACCAGCCCCTGTGCGGCGGGCCAGACCTTCCGCAACACCGTCGAGGTCCGCACCGACGACTGGTGGACGAACCGGCTCCACGACCCCGCGGCATGGACCGCGACCACCGAAACGGCGCTCGACTGAGCCGCGACCCGTCCTTTCGGGCCGGCGTCTCGCGGTATCGTGTTAGCTCCTCGTATCGTCACGGTGAGGGGCATGGCCCTCTGCTAAGAGTGAGTACAGCGTATGTCAGCATGTCCTGGGGAGAGGGGACGATCATGACCACGTACCAACGACGGCGACGGCAGGTACTCGGGCTCCTCGGTGCCGGCATCGGCATCGGGGTGGCGAGCGGTTCTGCCAGCGCCAGCGCACAACCGGGGGAGGACAGTCGCGCACTGACGATGCACGCTACGGAGCCATCGCTTCGAATGGCCTGGCAGGCGACCTACAACGGGGTCGGCGTCGACGCCCACCCCGGCAGCGTCGAGCACGGCCAGCAGGGGGACATCCTGACCCGCGAGGAGATCGACGCGGCGACGCCGGGACTCGGCGCGACCGCGGTCGAGACGTGTTTCGAGGCACAGTTCGCACCCGCGAGCGAGGCGTTCGGCTGTGGGGGTGCCGGCCCGGTCGTCGACCTGACCGACGCCGCGCCCGGCGACGAGGGGTCGGTGGCGTTCGACCTGTTGCTCACCGGCGAGCCCGGACTGGCGGTCATGCGGGGCCGACCGTGCGGGCAGTCGACGCTCGATGCCGAGCGCGATGTCGTGTCGGTCCCCTTCGACATCTCGGTCGTCCCGCTCCAGACCGACTTCGGCATCGCGCGCCCGCCGCCCGGCCAGTTCCCGCTGTCTGGGCGGGGTGACCCCGACGGAGCCGAGACGACGCCGATGCTCGACGCTGCCCTGGCAGCGGTGGTTCACACCGGGGCGCTCGACGCCGCCGACCCGACCGAGACCGTCCTGGTCGAGGGCACGCTCGGGGAGGTCCTGACCGCCGTCGCCGCTGGCTCAGTCCTCGTCGGCGGCGACCCGGCCGTGGACGGGTCGTGCATGGCAGCCGAGAGCGTCCAGACCGTCCGCTTCGACTGGTCGATTCCCGACTCGGCGACGGTCGACGCCGACGAGGACTCGCCGACTGCAGTGGCACTGGGGTTCGAGGCGGTGCCCTGCGACGCCGAGGAGTGACCGGTCGCCAGCACCGACCTCTGCATCTTCGCCGCGGTCGAACGCGACGCTTACCCGTCGTGACACACAACGAACCGCGTATGTCCACCACACGCGGCCGGTTCCGGGTACTCGCCAATCCGCGGGACGAGGGCGTCTGGACCTTCGTCTCGCTGCCCGACGACCCGACCGAGCCGACCGAGGAGGCGTACGAACTGGTCGACGTAGCCCACACCGGGCACGGCGACCTCGACGAGACCGTCTCGGGGCTCCGCCCCGGCTACGTCGTCGAGGCCGAGCTCTCGTGGGCCACCGAGGACCCCACCGTGGAATCGCTCGCCGTCGAGAAGCGGACGCTCTACGCCAGTGCTGACGGCGTGACGAACCTGTTCGAGGCCGCCCAGGACGCCTGGGAGAACGCCAGGGCACAGGGCGAGGCGATGGCCTCGCAGGTCACCCGCGACACCGACGGCGCGGTCAACGGCGTACTCTACGTGTTCGGCGAGACACAGGGGGCGGGCGACCTGTACGACGAGTTCGTCTCGGGTCGGCGGCCAATCGAGCCCCTCGTGGCGCGGGTGAACGAGAACGAGGAACCGGGCGACCGAGAGGTGTTCGTCCTGCGGCCTGCCGGCGGCGAGTTCGTCGTCATCTACATCGCGCTGGCGAAGGACGGACTGCTCGCGGATACCGTCAGGGACACCTACGACCTGCCGCGGCCAGACGAACCGCTGGCCTGAGCAGCGCTGCGTTCAATCACTCGTCGATTCGCTCGTCGCCGCGAGTGCGTCGGGTGCGATTCGAAGCCTCGTCCAGTAACCGTTCCCGCGATACCTGACGAGGTAGTCCCCGTTCAGCCTGTCGTCGGGCGTCTCGTCGAGCGCGCGGACCTGTTCGCGGCCGCGGAACTCGGCTGTGAGTTCACGGAACACCGACGGTAGCTCGTCGTCCGGCTCCACGACGTACGCGTCCTCTTCGATTGCCGTCTCCACGATGTCGCGCTGGTCCGCCGGCAGCTCACCGAGTTCGAACGCGAACCGGTCCCGGAGCTTGCGGGCGTACGCGTCCATCGTTGCGACGTGTTCGGCGCTGTAGCGATACGTGTGGATGGTGGCTTCATCCACGCGGTCGACCACCACTTCGGCCTCGTTGCCGTTCTCCCAGACGATGTAGGAGTACTCGGGGTCGGGGACCAGGACCGATTCCTCGCGCTCGGCGTCCGTATAGAGGAACCCGGTCCCGACACCGACGGTCTCGCCGTCCGCCAGCCCGTACCGACGGAACACCTCGCGGTCCACCGCCGGGAGGTCCGAGAACTGGACCGACTCGTCCTCGGTCACCGCCCCCTGGACGACGTCGATCTTCACGGAGTACCGGGTTGCGGGTGTCTTGTCGACGATTTCGTGGGAGAGGACGTACACGTCGCCATCGAACAGGACGTGTCGGTCTACTGGGAGTGGCGGTCGTATGGCTCGCGTCTGTGCGCCCCCGTCGAGTATCCGCTCGAACAACTGGGCATCTTCGTTGGAGCCTCCCGCCGATTCTATCCGGGGAAGGGCTCGCCGGACCAGCTGGAACTCGTCCAGCGGAGTCATCGTGAGGTCGGCCGTCGGCATCTTTGCCGGGTCGACGGTCAGGGAACCCGAGCTCCCGCCGGGAAGTTCGCTACAGCCGGCCAGTGTCGCGGGAACGAGCGCGGCAGTCGCTGTGAGGAGGGGTCGTCGTCGCATACTCGAACGTGTCAGCAATATTTTAAACCGTTTGTGGTGCGCTCCACCCCATGCCCGGGATGGCTTACGACTCGTACTCTAGCCGCTGCACCCGCCCGTCGGTGTAGATGACGTATATCTCCTCGCTCCCGTCCCCGTCTGTATCCGACAGCACCGGGTGTGCGAGTACGTCCACGTCGCGCTCGTGGCTCGCCAGCACCTCACCCGTCCCGGGCGAGATGACCGAGACGGTGCCGTCGTTGCTCGCGACCACGAGTTCGTCCTCGCCATCGCCGTCCACGTCGCCGAGCACCGGCGGCGGCATCATCTGGACCGCCTTCGTGGTGACGGCGCTCTCCCAGCGGACCGACCCGTCCTGGCCGTCGAGGGCGACCGTCGAGCCGTCGCCGGCGGTGGCGAAGACGGTCGGGACGCCCTCGACCGTGCCGACCGCCTCGACCGCCGAGAGGAGTTTCGTGTCGTGTTGCCACTCGTACTCGCCGGTTCGGCCGTCGAAGGCCGCCACGGAGCCCTCTTGCGTGCCCACGACGAGTTCGACCGCCGGGTCCGAGTCGAGCTGCCCGGTCGTCATCCAGGTGACCGCGTAGCCCGCCTTCGTCTCCCACTCGGCCGAGCCGTCGGTACCGTAGGCGGCGATGAGACCGTCACGGCCCGCGATGGCGACCTCGGTCTGGCCGTCGCCGTCGAGGTCGGCGACGGCGGGCGTCGCCCAGACGTAGGTCGAGCGATTCACGGACCACACCGGCTCGCCAGCCTGCGAGAGCGCCTGGACGTAGCCGCGCACGTCGGCGACGAGTGTCTCCGTGGCAGGCCCACCGGTGACGTTCGCAACGATGGGCTTCGAGTAGCCGTAGGCCGTGAGTGGGTAGCGGTCCTCGACCTCGCCGGTGTGGGAGTCGAAAGCCACCACCTCGCGCTCGGTCGTCGTCGCGAGCACCGACCGGGAGCCGTCACCGTCGTGGTCGGCGACGCTCGGGTCCGCGACCGAGTGGGTCGTGCAGTTCGCGCGGGGGACCTCGTAGCGCCACTGCTCCGTGCCGGAGGTCGCATCGAGCGCGACCAGCGCGCAGTCCCCGAACTCCTTCGTCGAACTGACCGGGGCGAACACGAGCGGTTCACCGTCGACGACCGCGACGGCCGGTTCGTGGTGGTTGCT
The DNA here is from genome assembly GCF_025399835.1 of Haloarchaeobius sp. HME9146. Classification (NCBI taxonomy): domain Archaea; kingdom Methanobacteriati; phylum Methanobacteriota; class Halobacteria; order Halobacteriales; family Halorubellaceae; genus Haloarchaeobius; species Haloarchaeobius sp. HME9146. The sequence goes on along the minus strand of NZ_JAODVR010000001.1, from coordinate 2,555,034 downwards.
GCCCCCCTCGACCGCGGTGTCGCTCGTCCACGCGACCGTGAGTTCGCCGCCCTGGCCGTCGGAGAGACCGACGTAGGCGACGCCGACCAGTCCGGCGACGATGACGAGCAGGGCGACGAGCGTCCGGGGGCGCATCGCGTGGTGCTTGGAGAGTCGGAGGAAAAACGTTGCCCGTCCCCGCGCGAGTTTCGACGGCTGAACCAACGGTTCTTTGACGGGGGCGAGACGAGTCGCTGCCAATGAGTCGGCTCTCGCGCCTGCTGACGGTCGTGTTGCTCGGTTCGGTGGCACTGGCCACCCCCGCCAGCGCCCACGGGAACACGTCGGCGGCACCTCCCATTCCTGCCTGGTTGCTGTTCCTCAGCGCCGGTGGCGCGGTCGCCGTGACGGCGGTCGTCGTGTCCCGGATGGACGCAGTACCGACCGCGGTCGACGACGTGCTGGTCAGTGTGCCCGCCCGTGCGGGCGAGGCGGTCCGGTGGGTGGCACGCACCGTCTTCCTCGTGGGATTCCTCGCGGCCATCTACACCGGGCTGACCGGCCCACAGACCCCGAAGGAGTTCGCGACGGTGTTCGTCTGGCCCGTCTGGTTCAAGGGGCTGCTCGTGGTCTCCGCCGTGGTCGGGAGCCCGTGGCGCTCGCTCTCGCCCTGGGAGACGCTGTACGACCTGCTCGCACGACTGGAGGGTGAGGACCCCTCGCTCTTGGCGTATCCCGCGGGGCTCGGCACCTGGCCCGCGGCCTTCGGCTTCCTCGTGCTCATCGGCTTTGCCGAGAACCTGAGCGCGGTTCCCACGAGCCCGCGGCTGACCGCGGTGACCATCGCCCTGTACGCGACCGTGATGCTCGTCGGCGGGGTCGTCTGGGGGCGGGACTGGTTCGCCAACGCGGACCCGCTGGCGGCGTTCTACCGCCTCGTGGGGCGGGTCGCTCCGCTCTCGATTCGGCGTGGCGAGGGGGCGTCCGGAGCCGATGAAGCCGACGGAGCCGACACCGGCGACTTCCAAATCGTCCAGACCTCGCCCTGGAAAGCCTGCAGCGAGGCACTCCCGGACCGGGGTGCGGCTGCACTCGCCGTGGCCGCGGTCTACACCGTCAGCTTCGACGGGCTCGAGGCGACCCCCGAGTACCAGGGGCTCAATGTCTGGGCTGCGGAGACGGTCGGACTCGGCGTGTACGCGAGCCTCCTGCTCTACGTCGTGGGCTTCTTCGCCTTCCTTGGCGTCTTCTGGCTCGTGGTTCGCCTCGCGGCCGCTCTGGGCGAGGGTGACGTCCGCCGGGCGACCCTGGCGTTCGGCGCGACCCTGCTCCCCATCGCGGTCGGCTACGACCTCGCGCACAACTACCCCTACGTCCTCCGGAGCCTGCTCGCGTTCGTCGAGGTGACGACCCAGCAGCCGGTCGTGGCGACGCCGCTGGCCATCGTCCCGCCGCAGGCCATCTGGGGGACCGAGGTGTTGCTCGTCGTCGTCGGGCACGTCGCGGCCGTCCTCGCGGCCCACACCGTCTCGCTCCGGGTGTTCGGGTCGCTCGACCTGGCCCGGCGCGGTCACGCTCCCGTGGTGGTCCTCATGCTCGGGTACACCGTGCTCTCGCTGTGGGTGTTCTCCCGGCCGGTCGTGTCGACGGTCGGCTGAACCGGAAGATATCGCCCGTCTCCACGCGTCTCACGTCGGTTCGACGCCCGAACCACAACGGTTTTTTACAGCATGTCACTAGACGACACCATGCGACGACGCCGCCTTCTCCGCGCCCTCCCCGCGGCCGCCCTCCCCGCAGTGGCCGGCTGTCTCGGTGACGGTAGCGACGGAACCGTCACATCCCCGCCCGAACCGACCAGCCAATCGACCCCGCCGACCACGTCCAAACCTGACGGTCCCACGGGCGTGTACGTCCAGTCCTACCGCGAGGGGATGGCCATGTTCGGCCCCGTGACGAACGGCGACTTCACCTTCGGGCTCATGCTCGCGGTCCCGCACGACTTCTGGACCGTCACCGGCACCGAGCGCGAAGCCAAGAAGAAGACCGACGAGCACGCGGTCCACCTGATGGCGCAGGTGTGGCACGAGGAGAGCGGGCAGGTCCTCGCGGACACCAGCCTCTCCGTCGAGATTCTGCAGGACGGCGAGCTGGTCAGCGAGGAGGTCATCTACCCGATGCTGTCCCAGCGCATGGGCTTTCACTACGGCGGCAACTTCACGCTCGCGGGCGACGGCAGCTACACGGCGAAGCTCTCGGTGGCGGGCCTCCAGATCGGGCGCATGGGGTCGTTCGCGGACAAGTTCGCCGAGCCCACGACCGCCGAGGTCGACTTCGAGTTCACGAAGCAGGTCCGGGACAAGCTCACCATCCAGGAACTCGACGCGGCCGGCGACAAGGGAGCCATCCGCCCGATGCAGATGGGTGACATGCCCGTCGGGCTCGCGCCGAAGCCGGATGCGCTCCCCGGGACGACCATCGGGACCGAGCGCGTCGACGACGCCGACCTCGTCGCGAAGTACGTCGAGGGCGGCCGGTTCGCGGGGTCGGGGGAGTCCTACCTGTACGTCTCCGCGCGGACCCCCTACAACGACCTGCTGTTGCCGATGATGGGCCTCGACGCGCTCGTGCGTGACGGCCAGACCAAGTTCGACGGCCAGCTCTCCCGGGCCGTCGACCCCGACCTCAGTTACCACTACGGGGCGACGGTGCCGTCGCTCCAGTCGGGCGACGAGGTCGAGATAGAGGTGGTCGTTCCCCCGCAGGTCGCCCGCCACGAGGGGTACGAGCGAGCGTTCCTCCAGATGGACGGCGCGACCTACGTCATCTAGCGACAGGCCTTTTTTCGTCCGGTCCAGACGTGGTATCATGCGCCGCCCCCTCCCCCTCCTCGTCGGCGTCCTCGTGGTCGCCGCGGCGGTCGTCGTGGTGACACCGGCCGCGGCCCACGGGAACCACCTGAGCGTGGATGCGCAGGTCTCCAGCGACGGCACCATCGTCGTCGAATCGATGTTCATGACCAACCCTGGCCACCTCGTCGTCCACCAGAACCAGGGTGGCGAGATCGGCCCGCCGCTTGGCAACGCGCACGTCCAGCAGGGCTTTCACACCGACTTCGCGGTCGACATCGGCGACCAGTACTGGGCCGACCAGAACGGCACGCGCTCGTATTGGCTGGTCCTGCACCGCGACGACGGTGACGGCGAGTTCGAACCCGGCACCGACACGCCGATCCAGGGTATCGCCGGGAACTACGCCGGCCAGCAGGTCACCGTCGGGAAGAGTACCGACGGCGCGGTCAGGGTCGTCACCGGCGGGTTCACCACCCAGCGCGTCGACGCCGGTGCCGTGACCGTCCACCGGGTCGACCTCGACCGCCCGGGCTACGTCGTCCTCCGGAACGTCACCGACGACGGAAGCACCGGCGAGATAGTCGGGACGAAGGCACTCGACGCCGGCTCGCACGGGAACGTGAGCGTCCCGCTGTCGGAGTCCTTCTTCGGTTCGCTCTCGGTGAACAAGTCCACGGAACTCGAAGCCGTGTTGTACGCCGGTGACGGCGACGGGAGTTTCGCTGCGGACTCGGACGACCCCATCACGGTCGGCGACGAGACCGTCAGCTCGCGGTTCGACATCCGCAAGGTCGAGAACGCGCAGGCGACCACACAGCCGCTCATCAACACGCCGGAACCGACGACGACGACGGGTGCAGCCACCGGGACGGACTCCGCGACCGTTCCCGGGACCCAATCCGGGAGCGAGTCCGGAGACCAGCAGAGCGCAGTGCCGGGCTTCACCGGGGCCACCGGAGTACTCGCGCTCGTCGCTGGTCTCGCGCTCTTGCTCCGCCGGGCGTAAGGTGAGTGGGGCCCGCCGGGCCCTGCCTGCTCGGGCGGTCAGACTTCCTGCGACGTAGAGAACAGCCGGTCACGAACCGCAGCTTCGTCCAGGTCGTCGACGTCTGTGAGACAGCCGACCGAACAGAATCGCTCGATAGCGTCGGTGTCTGGGACTCGCCGTTCGTACCGGACGTCCGCTGTCTCGATGTCGTCGCCGCAGTTCGTACAGTGGTGCATCGGTCTTCGGGGATATGATACACACCGATGCTAATAAAACCATCTGCCATTCGGGCCGAACTCATCTCGCGCTGGTGACCGGTGATGGGCCCTGGAGTGACTGTTGCCCGGAACCATGATAATAATACTCATTAATATTGTCTGATTCCAGTAATAGGAAGGTTTACTTACCTTCTCCGACTCCAACTCGATAATGGCTGTCCGGAACCCACCAAGTGAACCAGTGTTCGACTGCCCCGCCTGCGCGGGCAGTGTCAGTACCGTCGACAACTACCTGAAGTGCGAATCCTGCGGCTACGCGCCCCGCCACGCCGCGGACTGATCGCGCCGTCGGGCCGCCTACTTTTAGCCGCCTGCTTTTGTCGCCCGCCGTCTTCGAGACTGCTTTCTGTCCTTTCCAGAGACGAGATAAGGGCAGACCCTGATTCACCGTCCCCTCGTACCGACTAGTATGCCCGTCCAACGACGCACACCCGAACCCGACACGGAGCCGACCGTCTCCCTCCGGGAACCCCTGGAGTCGCTCCGGGCGACGTTCCGCGGGACGGTGCTGACCCCCGACGACGAGGGATACGAGGAGGCGCGCCAGGTGTGGAACGGGATGATAGACAGACACCCTGCGGTCATCGCCCGGTGCTCGGGCGTCGCCGACGTGGTGCAGGCCGTGACCTTCGCCCGCGACCAGGGGCTGTCACTGGCGGTCCGTGGCGGCGGCCACAACGTCGCCGGCACCGCCGTCTGTGACGATGGGCTGGTCGTCGACCTCTCGGAGATGAACGGCGTCCACGTCGACCGCGAGGCGATGACGGTCCGTGCCGAAGGGGGCGCGACCCTCGGCGACGTCGACCGGGAGACCCAGCTGTTCGGGCTGGCGACGCCCCTCGGCGTCGTCAGCAAGACGGGGATCGCCGGCCTGACGCTCAACGGCGGGGTCGGCCACCTGCGCCGGAAGTACGGCCTCGCGTGTGACAACCTCCGCTCGGTCGAACTCGTCACCGCCGCCGGCGAGGTGGTGACTGCCAGCGCGGACGAGCACTCGGACCTCTTCTGGGCGATCCAGGGCGGTGGCGGCAACTTCGGCGTCGTCACCTCGTTCGAGTACACGCTCTACGAGGTCGGTCCAGAAGTGTTCGGCATGTTCGTCGTCCACGACAGGGAGCACGTAGCCGAGGCGCTCCGGCTGACCCGCGAGTTCGCCGCCGACGCACCTCGGGAGGCGAGCGTTCTGCCCATCCTCGGGTTCGTCCCCGAGATGGAGGAGTTCCCGGCCGAGCGGTGGGGCGACCCGATGGTCGCGATTCTCGGATGCCACCTCGGCCCGACCGAGGCGGGCGAGGCGACGCTCGCACCGTTCCGCGAACTCGGGACGCCCATCGGTGACTTCAGCGGTCCGATGCCCTTTACCGACCTGCAGTGTCTGCTCGACGAGGAGTTCCCCGACGGGCTCAACTACTACTGGAAAGCGACGTACCTCACCGACCTCGACGACGACCTCGTCGACGTACTGGTCCGGCGCTGGGAGGCGTGTCCGTCGAAACTCTCGACGGTGGACGTGTGGCAACTCGGTGGGGCCATCGCGGACCGGCCGCAGGACGCGAGCGCGTTCTGGCACCGCGACAAGCCGTACATGCTCACCTTCGAGGCGAACTGGGAGGACCCGGCCGACACCGACGCGAACGTCGCGTGGGTGCGCGAGAGCATCGACGAGGTCCGGGAACTGCCCGGCGTCGTCGGCGGCTACGGGAACTTCCCCGGGTTCCACGAGGACCCGTCGCAGGCGCTCTTCGGTGAGAATATCGACAAGCTGGTCGCGGTCAAGACGAAGTACGACCCGGAGAACCTGTTCCGGCTGAACCAGAACGTCGAGCCGCGCGTGAGCGAGGAGGCCTGAGTACGGATCCAGGTGGCCTGTGGACGAGATTGGGTCGTGCAGGCTGCAGCCGGTCGTCCAGGCAGCCCTAGTTCGGCCGCGGCGGCAACCAGAGGTCCTCCAGCTCGGGCAGGTGTTTGACGTTGCAGACCACCTTCATCGTCTCGGTGGTCGGGGTACCGATACAGGAGAGCACGATACCTTTCTCGGACAGCTCGGGCGGGATGACGTGGTCGACGAACACCTCCATCTCGCCCTCGACCACGGCGACGGCACAGTTCGCACACGCACCACCGCGACAGGAGAAGGGCCACGACTGCCCGGCGTCCTCGGCGGCTTCGAGGAGGGAGTCGTCTCCCGTGACGACGAAGCGACCGTGGTCTGCCTCGCCGAGGCCGGCACGTCGAGCCTTCTCGAACAGGTCGTCGTCGTCCAGCGACCAGCCGTAGTCGTCGAGCACCTGGTACTCGAGGTACTCGACCTCGGTCTGGAACTCCTCGGGTTCGGCCGGCTCGGGCTCGGGCCGCGGCCGGGGGCGTGGGCCACCGCGGCGCTCCCCCCACTGGTCGACGTCGTCCTCCGAGATCGTCTCGTAGGCCGCTTTCACCCGCTGGAACTCCCGCTTCGAGCCGCCCTGGTCGGGGTGCGTCTCCTTCGCTCGGCGGCGGTACGCCTGACGTACCGTGTCCTCGTCGGCGTCCGGGCTCACACCGAGAATCTCGAACGGAGACTCCACAGCATCAGTAACGACAACAGCCTCTTAAATCGCTCTCACTCGGAACGCCTTGCAGGATGACGTCCAGGGTTCCACGGCTGACCACGCATTACGCCAAAGAGAGAGAATAAACCAGATGCGTGTGTTGACACAAATATGAACTCTGCGTTCGTCCAGCTTCTGAAGAACAACCTCGAGCACGCCAGCGAGTTCGAGCGGCGCTTCGACGAGGTGCAGGACGCACAGCATCCTGACGTCGTCACCGTCTGCTGTTCGGACTCACGGGTCCTCCAGGACCACATCTGGGGCAACGACCAGCCCGGTCGCATCTTCACCTGCGCCAACATCGGCAACCGCGTGATGCAACAGACCGACGCCGGCGAGGTCGTCGCCGGTGACGTGCTCTACCCGGTCGAACACACCGGCACCGACACCATCGTCGTCGTGGGGCACACCGGCTGTGGGGCCGTCACGGCGACGTACGACTTCCTGACCGTCGGCGGCTCCGAACCAGCTGGTATCGAACACTGCATCAACCTGCTGAAGCCCCACCTCAAAGGCGGCGTCGAGGCGCTCCCCCCGGACATCGACCGGGGCGCGGCCGTCAACCGCCTCGTCGAGTACAACGTCGACCAGCAGGTCGAGTTCCTTCGCGGCAGCGAGGAGATTCCAGCCGAAGCCGACGTCATCGGCGTCGTCTACGACTTCCAGGACGTCTACGGCGGCAAGCGCGGCGAGGTCCACGTCATCAACGTGAACGGCGAGCGTACCGTCGCGGCGCTCCGTGAGGCCGAGCCGGACATCGACGCGCGCATCGGCCGGCTCTGGGAGTACTGACACACCTGTGCCCGACTGCCCCATCCTCGCGGCGACATTCGGGGGGACACCAATCGATAAGCCGCGGGCTCGCGAACGGACGGTGTGCAAGTCACCATCATCGACTACGGCGTCGGAAACCTCCGGAGCCTCCAGCGCGGCCTGGAACGCGCGGACGCGACGGTGACCATCTCCGACGACCCCGACGAGATCGCCGCCGCGGACGCGCTCGTGCTTCCGGGTGTGGGCGCGTTCGGCGAATGCGTCCGGAACTCGAAGCCCTTCCACGACGTGCTCGTCGAGGCCGCCGAAGACACGCCTATCCTCGGTATCTGTGTCGGCCTGCAACTCCTGTTCACGGAGAGCACCGAGGGTGCGCCCGAAGGCGAGACCATCGACGGGCTGGACCTGATTCCGGGCCGGGTCGAGCGCCTCCCGAGCGACGACGTGAAGGTCCCGCACATGGGGTGGAACCAGCTTACCATCGAACGCGACCACCCACTGGTGGACGATATCGACGAGGGTGATTTCGCCTACTTCGTCCACTCTTACGGCTCCGCCGTCGCCGACCACACCGTTGCCTCCTGCGACTACGGCTTCGACTTCGCCGCCGTGGCCGCGAACGAGGCGGGCAACGTGATGGGGACGCAGTTCCACCCGGAGAAGAGCGGCGACACCGGCCTCACGATTCTCCAGAACTTCGTGGAGTACGCCCGGTCGTACACCGAGGAGACGGTCGCGGCTGAGTGACGGACTGATTTACTTGTAGCGCGTGTTCCCCGAGACCATCTCGACCGACCGGCTTCGATTCGAGCGCCTCTGTCACGAGACAGTCGACGCTATCGAGTACCATCAGGTCTGCTCGCATCACGAGCCCGGCATCGACGAGGTCACACGCTACCTCCCCTGGGACACCCACCAGACGGTCGCCGAGACCGCCGAGTACCTCGATTCGCTGGAATCGCAATGGCAGGACCGCACCAGGGCCGAGTACCTCATCCGACCGAAGCCGGGCGAAGACGGGGCAGGCGACATCGCCGGCTCCGGCGGGCTCATCGTCGACTGGGAGACACGGACTGGAAAACCGGCAATCTGGCTTCGCAAACGTTTCTGGGGCCGTGGGTACTCCGCAGAGCGCGCACTGGCGATGCTCGCGCTGGCGTTCGACCGGCTCGACCTCGACCTCGTCGCGATTCCCGTCCAGGACCGAAACGACCGGTCGCGGCGGGCGGTCGAAACGTACGTCGAACGCTTTGGTGGCCAGTACGACGGCCGGATTCGGAACTCGACAGTTCGCCCCGGCGGGGCAGTCGTCGACCACCATCGGTACACAGTGACGAAGGCACAGTACCGGGAGCGCGTCGGAGAATCGTCGGTCACGTTCGGGCCGTAGCTCACTTCGTGGTCGTCTCGGCGTCTTCTCCAGTTGCGGTTTCACCGTTTCGGCCAACGGCCCGGTTCGCGAACTGCCGGACAGCAGCCGAGAAGAACGCCGGGTTGTCGAGATTCGAGGCGTGCCCACCGCCGGGGACCACGTCGACCGCACAGTCCACGAGCGTGTCCGAGAGCAGTCTCGCGTGGTCGCGCACCAACCCCTTCTCGTTCTCGCCGTAGAGTATGAGTGTCGGAACCCCGATGGCCGAGAGGTCGAACGGGTGCTCGTGGGCGCGGGCCATCGACCTGATGACCTTGCCGAACTCCGCGGTCGTGATGGTCGTCCCGTCCTCGCGGAGCATCTCGACCCGCTCGTAGTCGCCGCTGACCCCCTTCGAGAACCGCTCCGCGACCCAGACGTTGAACCGTTCGAGGCGTTCGATACCAACCACCCGCACCAGTGGGGGGAACGCGTTCATCGCGACTCGGCGCAGGAACCACTCGCTTCGCGTGAGAATGGTCGGTGTGAAGGTGTTCGCGAGGAGCAGCCCGCAGACCTCGTCCGGGTACTCGATGGCGTATGCCTGCGCCACGAGGCCGCCCATCGAGTGTCCACAGATGACGGGACGGTCGAGGTCCAGTGCAGTAACGAGTTCGTGCAGGTCACTCGCGTAGAGGGCCATGTCGTAGCGGTCCCGGCTCGACCCGCCGGTCCGGCCGTGGCCGCGCACGTCGTAGACGACGGTGGTGAACTCGTCACGCAAAGCGGCGACCTGGTCGTCCCACATCCCGGAGTCGACGATGGACCCGTGGACGAAGACGATGGCAGGGCCGTCTCCGCGTCGCTCGTAGTAAGTCTCGATGTCGTTCGTCCGTACTGTCGGCATGATGGATAGAGAGGTGTTCTGAGACCATCAACGTGTGCGAGTTTCTCACACGGAGAGAACGGGGGGTGTCGACGACGGTCCCGATTACAGTACACTCCAGAGCGCGAGCAAACCGAACCCGCAGATGACGAGCCCGGCGAGGCGGTTCACCAGCCGCATGACGGGACGGGAGAAGCGAGCGCGAAACAGGCTCACGCCGGTACTCAGGACCAACCACCAGAGCGCCGACCCAGTGAACACACCAGTCACGAGGACGGCAGCGTCGAGGTACTCGCCGGAGACACCGACGCCAACACCGGCGAAGATGCCGACGAACGCGAGGATCGTGACCGGGTTCGTGATGGTCAGCAGGAACGTCGACACGTAGTCCCGTGTCAGTCCCTGGCTTTGGGACGAGCCAGCTGCCGCGTCTGCTGGCTCGGCTCGGACAGCTTGGGCCCCCAGATACAGGAGTAACAGTCCGCCGGCGACTCTGATACCGGTCCGGTGGTCGAGCAGAACCGACGATAGCGCCGTGATGCCGAATCCCGCGATTGCCCCGTAGACTGCGTCTGCCGACGCTGCGCCGAGACCACTGACGAACCCAGAGCGTCGACCGTCAGCGAGCGTTCGCTGGATACAGAGGAGTCCGATGGGGCCGACGGGTGCTGCGATGGAGACGCCCAGGACGATTCCCTGGACGAGGATACCGATAGTCGTGGTAACGACGCATCACCTCACGTCTCTGCGGAGACTGAAGACGGTGATAGCGCTACTGGTGGTGTGTGACTGACTCACGGACTGGCGTTCGCTCTCACTCTATCTCCTGCACGAACGCCACCTGCTTCTCCTCGAAGCCGGTGTCCCGGTAGAAGCGTCGCGCACTCTCGTTCGCCCACTCACAGGAGACCTTCAGATGGTCACAGTCGTTCTCTTTGGCGAGTTCCTTCACCCGCGAGACGACCTCGGCACCGTAGCCCTGGTTCCGGTACTCCTCATCGATGAGCAGGTTGACGAGCTGGGTGTAGCTCGTGTACTCTCTGGATGGGTGTTCGCCCTCCCGGAGCGTCACCCAGCCGATGGTCTCGCCGTCCACCTCGACCAGATAGTTGGTCACATCCTCGCTTTCGAGGAGGCGCACGAATCCGTCTTCGGGGACCTCGGCAGGGTCGTCGTACACGAGTTCGTTGAATCTGGAATAGTCCTCCATCCCCGATGCGAGGGTGTACCAGCAGTCGATGAGGGTGTCGATGTCGTCCTCGGTTGCTTCGACGAGTTGCATGGTGCGTGTTGCTCGTGCGGAGAAAATCACGCCATTGCCACTTATCAGTCCCTGTCACTTGTGTGGTGGTGACAGATGGCAGGCTTTCGGGAACGCGAAGTCGGCTACCGCTTGCTGCGGTGTTCGACCGTGTCCAGGTAGCTGAAACGCATGGTACAGAACGGTGGATAGAACTTCTGCGACCGATGGGGTGAACTGCGTGCCCAACTTTGATTGACCGACCGACAGTAGACACGGACGATGGTTCAAGGCGGCCCGGTCGTCCAGATCGGTGTGATTCTGCTCTCCATACTGGGACTGTGGATTGGGGCACGGCTCCTGGTCGATGCAGTCGTACGGCTGGCTCGACGGTTCGGACTCTCGGACCTCACCATCGGACTGACCATCGTCGCGATGGGAACGTCGACACCTGAACTGGCGGTGTCGGTCGACGCTGCGCTCAAAGGGGCCGGTGATATCGCGGTCGCCAACGTCCTCGGCTCGAACATCTACAATCTCGCGTTCGTCCTGGGCGTGCTATCGCTGGTGAAGGTGATTCCGATTGCAGAATCACTCGTCCATCGTGACGGCGCCGCACTCCTGGGGAGCATGCTCGTCGGTGGCATCGTGATCTTCGACCTCACGATTACGCGGCTGGAAGGGACACTCCTGGTAGGCGTGTTCGTCGCCTATACGGCCTATCTGCTCCGTGCCACCCAGACGGACTCGACGACACCCACCGGTCAGTTAACCGGAGACGGGGGCGTGGTCAGCGCAGCGACCGAAGGCGTGGTCAGCGCAGCGACCGAACGTGTGACATTCCGCGGGCGCGATGTCGGACTCTTGCTTGGTGGTCTGGCGCTGGTGCTGGTGAGCGGTGATTACATGGTGCTGGCTGCATCGGAGTTAGCCCGCGGCGTCGGCATCTCCGAGTGGGTCATCGGCGGGACCATCGTCGCAGCGGGGACGTCGACCCCGGAGTTCGCCGTCTCGCTGGTGGCAATCAAGCGGGGGAGCCTCGGTGTCTCGGTCGGAAACGTGATCGGCAGCAATATCTACAATCTCACGGCAATCCTGGGCGTTGCGGCGGTCGTTCGTCCACTCGCCGTGAGCGGCCTGGCACTGCAAACGTTCGCGTGGTTGGCTGGAATCTCTCTCCTGTTGGTCGCTGCCCTCTGGACGGGGCGAGTCCTGTCCCGGTTGGAAGGTGCCCTGTTGGCTACCTCTGAGATCGTTCGGTGGACTCTCGGTATCCTTGGAATCGTCGGATAGGACTCCCGTGACCGCCGATCTCGGCTACCTGTTCTGGCGCTGTTCGACCTTGTTCAGGTAGATGAAATCCATTATGTGAGATTGTAAAATATATGGTGGAGCCTCCCATTATACTCGTTGAATGTAGGCGTTTGACGCCGTCTAAGCGAACTGCTTATTAATGAAATAGTGGGTGCGCTCAGAACGGAGATGTCGAGGAAGTGATTTCCTAAAAGCTCGATCGTATTTGACCGTCCACCACCCCAGACAGTACCGCGGGCGAACGCAGTCTGACCGGATCCATCTGAGCCTCTTACTTGGCTGTCCCACCAAGAAGCGGTAGTTCCGAATGACAGAATCTGCCAAAGGTTCGCTGTACCCTCCAGAATAGACTGATTAAACCAGTCTCCAGATCAGTTCTGCACTTGGTATCGATAACGGGGCTTGTTGTGTATCGGTTCTAAGCGGGGTTTATCTGGTGAATATGTTTATTATCTTGTTCTGATTCACGGTAGATATGCAGAGGCCCTCCGGAGAAACCCTCTCTCTGACACCAAGACAATGTCACCGAGCAATATCTCTACTAAAACGTACGCACGAGGGTGATGTTGAATCCCCTACCGATGTCGTGGACTCATGGGAAGAGCCTAACTGCACCATCGATGAGGAACGGAAAGAAGGCTTATTGCCCGAATATCAGAGCTATATCAATCCTTCTGCAATTGCGGGTTCGCTTGGGATGTCAGATCGGTTGGAGACGCACCGCATCAAGAGAATTCTGGTGTGTATACTTGAGAAGAATTTGGGGTTGGAAAATTCGTGGCCCCCAGTGCTTCAACAGCGTGGTGACCGTTTTTTCGTTACCACGGACGGCCACCATCGATGTATGATAGCGAAAGCAATCGGTTTGGACGAGTTTTACGTAGAATACACCGTCGTCCCTCCGGAACTTCTTGTGCAACCAGACCGATGATCACCGACCGATTCCAAGATGGAACAGACATGTCGGAGCACAAGTGGAGCCTTATGAAGAATCCGCGGCGGTAGTCACTGAGAGCGGATTGGGCTCCTTAGCCGTGCCGTTCCTCGAAATACTCTCGTTGGTGTTCCTCGCAGAGCCATTCGTCTCCTGGCCAGGGGACTGCGTCCCCTTCGCAGCGGGCACACATCTGTCCTTCTGGTGGGGACTTTGCACCTCGGTCACCCATCTCGGCTGCCTCTTCGATGATATCGGCAGCGGCTTCTTCAGTCTCATCGTCGTTTTCGTAGGTGTTGCCAGTCATCTTCACATACTCTTTAGAGTCGAAGGGAACGAATAAATCCATGAACTATACGTTTGTGGGTGCTGTTTGTGGCGGTTCAGGTGACTGTGATGTGTGAGTGTGAACTGTGGCTGTGATACGTGACTGTGACATCGCAGGCTCGACCCGGGTGTTATTGTCGTGAGCACTGATACTACCATTAATCACTATCGGTAATCTCGCTGCTGCACTGAACCGCGCAGGATGGGGTGATGTGCTGGTGCTCCGGCGGAACCAGATTGATCACATCGGTGAGAGTGAATTGATCTTGATCGAGCGATTGAACCGGGAAGACATACCGGTTAATGAAATATCAGAGCGGCATTTGGAGTGGCTGACAGAGCTTGGTGTGGCCAGTGTTGAGGATGGGATTGTGTGCTGCAAGCACGATATGGTCATCATCGAGCCGATAATTTATCCTGCGATGAGGAGTAGGTTATAGGGCGTTCTGGTTCACTGCGGTTAGTTGAGAGCGGGTAGTTTTGTCGTAGTAAAGGGGGCCGCAGTGGCTCCTCCGAAATTGTAGCACGCTCTTGTTTTTTGCCATCGATGTTTTATCTCCGGAATGTGTTGGCCACTCCAGGGAATGGTGAATGTCTCAATTTGAGCTTGTAAATGAGTTCATAGACGTCTCGAAGGAAGACGACCTCACAAAGGCCGTCTTCGGCAGTCTTGAGCTACTGAGTACGGAGGCGCTAAACGAGATTTTCAAGCAAGCAGCATTGGGTGTCAGTGTACAGTCAGAACCTGAATTCACTTTTCACGAGACTGTAAATCGGCGAGAGCCGGACGTTATCATCGAAGACGGACAGAATCTTACCGTCATGGTCGAGGCCAAACTCGATGACCATACCAGGCCAAACCAACTCTCTGATGAATATGATGATCTCATTGAGGGATGGAGCTCGGAATCCCTTCGACTGTGGCATGTCACAGATGACAGCCAGCCACCCCGAAATATCATCGATCGAACCGGTATACCACCGGATGACTTTCTGTGGTGCAGTTGGAGAGATCTTGCTTCGGCGTTACTCAACGTGGATTCGGAGGCGGTGAACAAGACCGACCAGAGTGTAATGGCGATGCTTATCCAGATATTCGAGGACAACGGATTTGCCCCGTTTGGAGGATTCGCTCTCATGAAGGACTCACAATCATTGTCAGGACAGTTGGAACAGGCGTATCAGGTGCGAAAACAGTACTACAGCGAAATCAATTCGTTCAGAAAAGACGTTGAGAGCTATCTCACTGAGGAAGTTCGCTTTTGGCGATTCTTCAGACGTGGTGTCTCTGGAGGGATTGCATCGGGCCAGAAAACATTCCCAACGAAGAGTTGGGAGAATATGCCCAGAAACCTGTGGTTCAGTTATATCCCTCGCGGTGACACTCCTGGACGTGCGACCAGGCAGTCCCACGAAAACTATCTGATTTTAGATTTCAATTCGAGAACGGGCACCATCAGAGCTGGCTATATGATGACTACGGCCACTGGCAAAGTCAAAGACGATGTCTTCCGGAAGATTCTGCATGAACAGAGAGACTTGGTTCTCGAGATTATTCGAGAGAACCAACTTCAGCCATACACAACCAGCTACAGCCTGGGAGACAGACTAGGCCCTGATGATGATCTTGAGCCCTTCCTTGAGCAGCTCGGGGATTCCTCCTACGACGATTCTGAGTGGGGGCGACGATTGCTACTCACCCGAACCTGGAGTGCTGATGAGCTACCGACAAAAGATGAAGGAGACGAATTATTTGAGCCAGCAGAGGTGACGAAGGAGGTCGCAGGCGCATTGAACGACATTTACCAATTAACGTATTACGACTACGATCACATCTTCTATCCCAAAACTGAATAACCGCACCAAGTTCCGCCGGTGTAGTACTTTTCTCTGACGCTCTCCAGACAGACCTTGATGCTCGCTGTGGCAATGAGCTGTTACTGTGGTGTACGACTACAGGTGACAGTGATGCGTTGGTGTGAATTGAAACGGTGACGTGTGTCTGTGATGCTGAGTCTTATCCACTCACAACAAGGGCTGGTGACGAGCGTTTCGCTGAGCGTGCCTCGTTGGTGGTTCGTGACGTCTCGATATCCCATACGAGGAGAGTTTTAGTGATGGTTGAGGTTGTTCTGGTTGAACTGCTAGCCGGCTAGGGCGGGGCGAGAGCGACAGTATTGATGCGAATGTTTGTAATCTAGGAACTCACAGCAGAGGATAGGATGAAGTTGCTTGCGGTGTCGGATTGGCGTGTCCAAGATATCAACCTCCTGTACGAGGCACTTGATGGTCGCGATGATATCGACGCAATCGTGTATGCTGGAGACGACCTTAACCGATTCCACGACGGAGATACAAATCACCTCGCTGAACTGGGAGCAGCCACTACCACTGGGAACGCCTTCGCTGTCTGCGGTAACGATGACCTCCCGGGAGCAGCTGCGCCATTATTCGAGCCATCCAACGTCCACGACGTTCACAAGGAACCGTACGTCATTGACGACACGGCGTTCATCGGCCAGGAAGGCAGCTTGGAGAACACTCCCGGACATATTCTCTATTCGGAAGACGAGATCGAGACACACCTCGCTCGGCAGTTCGAGGCCGTCGCGGATGCGACGCAAGTGTGTCTAATCACTCACACACCTCCGTTCGGCACTCTCGATTACGCCAGGCGCTTTGGGCAGCGTCCAATCGGCTCACACTCCGTCGCAGACGCCATCACCACTTATTCACCAACCGTAGTAGTATGTGGTCACTGCCATCTCATGGGCGGGCGGAGAGCCGTTCACAGCCGCGTTCCTGTCCTAAATATCGCCTGCCACGATGACCTTGGTGCCGATGCACGTTACGCTACCATCGACCTCTCAGCATCCGACCCAGACATAACCACTGGGACACTTCCAGACACCCCCAAATCGGAACTGCTACGGCTCATTCAAGTCGGCCCTAGCCGCCTCAAGCATATGGAGGAGAAGGCCATCAACACCCTCGACGACATCACATCCGCGAACAGACGGACGCTGATTGACCTCCCTGGATCGAGTGCTTGGCACGCTGACCGTTGGCTTGCTCAAGCTGATGCTATCCGAACCGACACACCCACCATCTACACCCCCGAGAACCTCTCACCGGTTTTTGACGATTCGGTACTGCTGTTTGACCTAGAGACCGACCTCGACCAAAGCCAAATATTCCTAGCTGGCTTCTACGACACCACTACTGACACCATCACACAGTTTTTCGATACTGACGACGAGGAAGAACTGCTCGCAGACCTGCGCTCGTTTGTCGCTAATTACGACGACCCGACGCTCATCTACTACGGCGGGAACAACTTCGACGAAACTTGCCTTGAGGAATCACTCAGTTCCCATGGCTTCGGATCACTCAGGTCACAGGTCACATACTGGGATCTCGGGATTTATGCCCAACAGGAACTCTTCGGTGACTTTCCGGACTACCACCTTGGGAGTGTCGCGATGAACGTCAGCGACTGGACGCCGACCAGCGATCTTGACGGCTTCCTTGTTGGTCTACTCTATACGCAGTACAAAAATGGCGGCTCGGAACCTGAGTGGGACAAACTAAAACAGTATAACCGAGAAGACCTCCGGGCCCTCAATTCCATCACCGAATTCATCACCGAATTCATCACCAACACAAAATAAGAATTCCAAATGTCTGAGAGTGAACTATCTCTGTGTTATCAAATCTGTAATGGTCGGGTCTTGATCCATACACTGAGGGGTGGGTCACCACCCACACCGAGATTCAGGAACTATTTTCTGAATTTGTCCGTTTTAAGGGCTTTATCGGTGGTTTCCACTCACAACGAGGGGTGTCCCCACTTCTTTGTGTTACTTTAGAAGCGGGCAGAATGCTGGTGGAGGTTCGCCCGATACAACGATGGGACGAATCTTATAACTGTGTTCAAAAGGCACGGTCAAGACAGCCATGGGAAAAGTCAACCCTGCGGCCATCTGTTCAAACGGACATATTATTGACTGGAAGGCCGACCATTCAAACCTAGTTAACCAAGCGAAATGCCAGCACTGTGGTAAGGACGTACACGATGATTGCCCAGCTTGTGAAGCCAAATCTGTTCTTGCTTGGAGAGAAACTCACCAAGACAAGTCCGATGACTGGCGTGCTGAAGATTATTGTCGATCTTGTGGGGAGGCATTCCCTTGGGGGCCTGACCGAATTACGCAGTTTTTCAAAGGGAAGGGAATTTCCTTTTCTGGACCTCCGAACCCGTCTCCACGCGAGAGAATCCTTCCACACCCGACCCGTGAACAACTCGTGGAAATGAAATATGGGAAGGAAGCAATTGAGCATATTAATGACGGTGACAAGTGTTACAAGAAAGAGCTCTGGCGTCCGGCTCTCGCGATGTATATTCATGCATTTGAGTGGGTGATGATCGCCTACCTAGAAGATCGAGAGGGGTTCGATGTTGTTGAAAAAGAACGTAATGGACAGAAGTTCAATTTAGCTGGTCGGACACCTAATTTGTTGGCTGTTCTCACCGACAAGGTGACCCTTGATCAGAAGACGATTGAACGGATAGAGGATATGAACCGTGCCGAGAGACGGTGGATGGCTCACCATAGATCGGGGGAGGTGCTAAGAGATGAGGTGGATTCCGTCCGCTCTCGATTAGGGGTTCTTCTCAGCGTGTTGTTCGACTGATTTTCGTCTTCACGGGGTGGGCCTCCCATGAACGTAAGTTGTTTTCGGAGGAAATAGTGACAAACCCACATACGTATATATTCTACCCTTCTCAATCCGGTATGTTGATACGATATCACAATGGGAGTTGGAATAGATGGTGACCACTATTGCCTCCGTTAATGATGTAGCGGACGATGGGAAATACATAATCGGATATACCGATGGGGACAATGATACAGTGGAATCACAGGTCACCGATGTCGAACCTGGTGATTTGGTCATAACAGATTCAGTCAGGGGGAGCCGGGTCATAACTGAGATCGCTAAGAAACAAGGATGGCGGCACCACAGATCAGTGGGAGTCGTTGAAGAAGTTCTTGAAGAGACCTTAGTAGTCAGAACCGAAAACGGTGTGAGATCGATACCGTGCAATGAAATTGATTCTGTTGAGGTAGGGAATACGATTGAGCTATCTCAAGCAAATAGTTTCTGTCGTATCATCAGTGATGACCCGGTTGAGATTACACCAAAACCAGATGTCGAAGTTGGAACGATCTCGATAAATCTTGGTGGCGAAGAGGACGCAATAGAGGAAGAGACGGGGAAGGATTTTCGTCCAGAGCAACTTCCGGAGATTTCGTTTGCGGATATTGGAGGTCTTCGAAGAGTCAAAGAGAGAGTGCGCGAGGCAGTATTTATACCTAGGGAACGGTCCGAGGAGTTTGATGAATTGAATCTGGACATAAAACGCGGCCTCCTTTTCTTCGGGCCTCCAGGCACAGGAAAAACGATGGTTGCGAAGGCGATTGCAAACGAGTTGGAAGGATTCTTTTTCAGCATTGGTGGCCCAGAAATTGTCAGCAAGTATTACGGTGAAAGCGAGCAGCAAATTCGGAAACTCTTCAACTCAGCAGAATCGAAGGCTGCTAAAGAAGACACCACAGCCATTGTGTTTATTGACGAAATAGATAGTATTGTTCCCCGCCGCAGTGGCGCTGACGAAACAGAACGTCGTATTGTAGCCCAATTCCTCGACGCTCTTGACGGTTTGGAGGATCGAGGAAATGTTGTTGTGATTGGAGCAACAAATCGACCAGATGCAATCGATCCAGCTGTACGTCGATCAGGTCGTTTCGGTGAGGAAGTTGAATTTGAGTTGCCCACGGCAAAAGGCCGGCAAGAGATTCTAGAAGTGATTCTCCAAGGAAAACCGACATCAGACCGCGTGGATACGGCAGATATCGCTAGCCGAACAGAGGGGTGGTCAGGCGCGGACTTACAAAGTTTAGTCCAACGGGCAGGAATAACAGCAGCAGAGGATGGTCGAACAGTTATAGATGAAGAGGATATTCAAATCGCGTTCGAAAGGATTGACAGCCAAAGGAAACGACGGCAGGCGCGAGAACAGCGGAAGGAGGAAGAATGATGGGCTATTGGAAGTATTGGCTCTTCGGTCAGCATACTGGCGAATCAAACAGTGAACAAGAGGGGTTCGGTTCCCTGCGGGAATTTATCTACCTAGATGAACTGAGCGTTCGCAGCCTACTTGCCTCGACTGGCGAAGGGGGCATCCCTGTTGAGACATCAAACAAATCGCTGAAAGAGAAGACAAGACAATTTGGTGGGGGGATTTCTGCGGATGCCGGGGTTGCATCTGGGAATGTAAGGGCGAATGGTCAGAACCGACAGCAATCTGCTAATGAGACTGTCAGTTCTCTTGAATCAGGCCAATCAAGATTCACGCAGTTGTATCAGAGCAACGCTGTGAAGAAGCGAGTTTCTCTTGGAAACCTCAAGAAGAGTCGCGAAATAAATGATCTTGGAGAAGTATACCTTTCAGATTTTGAACGAGGGGATGTGCTTGAACTGCGAGTCGATCTCCAAGCTAACCTTTTGTTCCGCCTATACCGAGCGATAGAGTACTTCTACGACGTTGCTCCCGAGCAATTCGATCCAGATACGAAACAGATGCTCACACTAATCCGCGAAAGTATTGGGGGCTCAATACCAGTCATAGGAACCGCGACCAATTATGAATTGGTGTCTGAGGACACAAGAAGTCTACAACCTCTTCAAGAAAGTGAAACTCCGAGTCCAGATTCGGAAGTACTTTTAGTAGCCCAACTTGAGTTGGAAAATCTCCGAGCAGACCCAATTGATACGCTTTTTGATGACGAGGAGTTCGTAATGTATTGTCGAATTACCTCGGTGGATGTGGGGACGTGGTACCCACTAAAAATTACTCAGGTCTTAAACAGTCTTCCCGGAAACGCGGCTGAGCAGCTTAACAGTCTCATGGAGAATGGGTTGAGTGAAGCACGGACTGAACTTGTTGATATTGACCTTCAGAATGGAGAAACCGGTACAACCAATCCAACCGTTCACTCCGCTCTCGTCTACCATTATGCTTCGTTACTTGAGACTGAAACTGGTGAGTCAGTAAATGATTCCCTCACTGACTCGATAGTGAATCAAGTATTTGAGTCCGTTAATGTCGATGATTACGAAAGTGGGAGGGAAGCGAAAAAAGCCCTTCTTGAGACATATACCGATGTATTTATTGATCAGACGGATCTCGATGAAGTCGATTCGGGGACACGCTTGGAGTTGCGGAATCAAGCGATAGATGCATTGGAAGACTCAAAAGTCCAGGTTGATGATGACCAAAAAAATATTGAACCTGTTTTCGAAGTCAAGCCTGTGGCCATCTACTGGTAGCACGTCCTATATCTGATGTCGAAATCGACGAATCCTCAAACAAATATGCCTACTCAGAGTAAGTAAGATATCGTTCTTTGTTGTTCAAAATTCTAGAGATAGTACCATTGCTGACGCCGGTTTCGTCACCAATCTCTGACCAAGTCGCACCATCCTCCCACAGTCCTATCACAGTAAGCGCAATCTGGAACTTTTCTGAATCAGGTTCAAGATACTTTTTGTCTGTATCGAACTGGAACCCGAACGGAGGGCGGCCCTGCCAGTACCCACTTTCAACACGTTCACGGACCTTCTGTTTCGCTTTCTGTATTTCACGTCGCTTAGCCACGTCATCCATATAGTTTCGAATCATCTCAATGAGCCATGATTCGTCGTCACTGAGCTCAACTTGGCCATCGACAGTTGTCCACAGCTCAACACCCCACTCGTCGAGGTCGTAATAGAGGATGGAGCGCTCCCGCTTGTCTCGGGAAAGACGGTCGCGGTCTCGAACGAGGAGTACATCCACATCGTTTGATTCGAGGTACGCCTGCATCTCAAGGTACTCGGGACGAGTTGCGTCAAAACCCGAGGAGCGTTCGCCATCATTGTAGATTTTTACCAGACTGAACCCCTCTCGTGCGGCGAGGTCTCGAATCTCTTGTTTCTGGTCTGGAATGCTGGTGTCACTGGTCTGTGAGAGACGAGTATAACCGATGGCCCGAGGGTTACTCATCTTCTTCAACGACCTCCATGGTGAGCTTCGAGGAACTGGCGAGGTTCCATTCGACTGTTTTTCCGTCGAGGTCGAGACTGTCGGCGAACGCCTTGGGAATAGTAACCTTATACTGACCGTTGCTACCCTGATTGACTCTTGTCTGGTTTGTTTTCGGCATTTCTCTTACCAGACCTTACACAAGGACTAGATATAGGGCTATTGGGTCCCACTCCAGAAACCGGGGTTTCCGGAGTAAGCTACAGATTCAGCAAACGTGTAGATGGTATACAACCGAAGGCCGTGACAAAAGAACAGACAGGATCTCGGGTATAATGCTAACCAGGCTGCGGAGAAGGATGTAGACGAACCAAATCCAAGCCTCTCGAAGTTGCCGTTCCTACCCCATCAGGAGTTCTTTGCAGCAACCAGAGTTTCGCAGTTCAGAAAACCACTTTGTCCAATTGAACCCCAAGGCTGAATCGGCAGTGGAGGCAGACGGTCCAAACGAACTAGCACCTACTGAGGAACAATCAAGCGCGGAGATTACAACGTCAAGGTCACAACAATTTCTAGCATCTTTGTGTGTATTTCACCACCCAATGCAGAAAATGAAATAAAAGAGACTGGTCTCTTGGCTGTTACTATGGGGAGAGAGAGAGTGGTAGTTCCAGTGCAGAGCCGCGAGAGGGGGGTAGGTATCTCGAGAGGCTGGAAAGGTAGAAGCAGTTACTTACCTACCCCCCCAGACACCTTGTAAATTAATTTCTTTTTTCGCTAGTACGGTAGTGGTCTGTTGTCTATTGTAATAAGCGTGTGCTCGCGCAGTAGTACTTCCAACCCTTCCCGACCCCCCTTTCGGAGCCGCGGACTGGAACTGGCACTCTCTCCCCCTACGTCGGGGAATTAACATGACAACATGAATTTCATTTGCCCATTCCTTTATAAGCGGACTATAGGGTATCGCCGCCCATGCGACACCGAGGTCATGTCTGGCTGACATCGAATCGTGTGTCCCCCAAATCCAAGGATTGTAGACTCCCCACCAGCTCACGAGTATTATCCAAATCAAAACCTAGACTCCCGACGATGTGAAATCGCTCATTCCACAATCTCCTCTTGAGGTTTCGAAATAACACACGATGCAGCTTCGTGTAACTCGAGACTGTGCAGTAAGTCTCCCGAGCAGCAATCCGCACTGAAAACCAGAGATGAAGTCCTGAGTTACCGATTCTAGGGAAAGTATGATGATATTGTAATCCGACTTGCTACTCATCTGATGTTGCCCTCGCTTGATGCACTTGTGGATAACACGAACAAGACGCTCGAAGATGTTTACAAGACCGTCATCCCCGAGTGCGAGGAGATCCGTATCGCGACTGGCTATTTCTACCTATCCGGGTTCGACCTGTTCAAGGAAGATCTCGATAATCTCCGCGACCCAGATGAACTCGGACAAGCCCCATTTCGAATCCTTATGGGGCGAAAGACCGACCGAAGCACCGTTGAAGAGGTAAGTGAAGGGCAGACCCTTCGCGAACAGTTTGAGGAAGAACTGGTGCAGGATATTGATGACTTGAACAACCCACAAGTAGAGCGGCTGGATCGTCTTCGTGACTTCGTTGCAGAAGGACTTGTTGACGTCCGAGTTCGAAATCCTGATTCAGGATATTTCCACGCAAAAGGAGCGTGTTTCCGGGGGGCAACAGAGGACCCGAGTCTGCGCGAGGGTGACCAAGATCAGAGGGGCGCGGTGACTATTGTAGGGTCATCGAACTTCTCACAGTCCGGTCACCGTCACAACATCGAGCTCAACTTGACCAGTAAGAACGGTAGCGATGCAGAGGCATTCGAGGATTGGTACGACAATCAATGGGC
This sequence comes from Haloarchaeobius sp. HME9146, assembly GCF_025399835.1. Lineage (NCBI taxonomy): Archaea > Methanobacteriati > Methanobacteriota > Halobacteria > Halobacteriales > Halorubellaceae > Haloarchaeobius > Haloarchaeobius sp. HME9146. The sequence goes on along the minus strand of NZ_JAODVR010000001.1, from coordinate 2,531,556 downwards.
TAACGGCGAGGAGTTCTCTGAGGAAATCATCGATATTATCGAGGAGAGCGAGCGATACCAGCAGTGGAAAGAACAGCAGAAGGAGGACATTGGAGACCCGGGCAGGGAAGATGTTGGAACGTATCTGGAGCCGTTCGAGATGTACAAACTCCTCGCCTATGATGAGCTGAACGGTAACGTCAGCGTCCGTGACAGCCCACTCTACTACTTCCAGACGCTCGGCTACGAGAGTGCAAAGACGAAGCTCTCGCAATACAATGGCTGTATAATCTCCGACTCAGTCGGTTTGGGGAAGTCGTTCATCGGGAGCGAACTCCTATACGACTACCGTGAACAAGGCGACCGATGTCTCCTTATCGTCCCGGCCAACCTGACCGACCAGTGGCGTGACCTACTCCAGGACGCGACAGACGAGGACGGAGAACCGTTCTTCGGCCTCGAGGTCGATGGTGAACACTTGCGAGTCATGAGCATCAGCAAGTTCCAGAACCTCACCTACGAGGAGGTAAATGCACTAGATAGCCAATTTGACGTAGTGCTCATCGACGAGGCTCACCGGTTCCGAAACTACGGCAAGTGGGAACCAAACCCCGTTGACGACGACGATTACAAAGGAACCCGACGACATGCGAACGTTCGAGTCCTCCGGAGTAACACGATGATAATGCTGACTGCGACGCCAATCAATAATTCAGCCAGCGACCTCAAGAATCTCATCGGGTTGTTCACCGACGGAAACGAGCTAATGAACAAGGCCTCGCTGAAATTCAGTGCTTTTGACGACTATATCGATCTCGCTGCGGAACGTAAGCGAGTTGCTGCTGGGAAAGAGGAGGCCTCTGAGGAGGAGCAGCGTCAGATGACAGAACAGCTGAAGCGCCACTCGGACGAGATCTCCGAGATACTAAACGAGGTGATGGTGCTCCGAACTCGAAAGCACGTCAAAGAGACGCTGACCGATCAAGACGAGTTCGAGATGAGTTTCAAGCCACCAGAACTGAACAAGGAGCAGTACTCACTGCCTCCCGCCTACCAGCCCATTTACCGGATGCTTCCAGACGTGATGGATGCGCTCCACCTCCCACACATCACCATCAAGAACCCGCAGGCAGGGGGCACACTGAAAGCACTGTACAAGCTCAACCTGCTGAAACGTCTCGAGTCCTCCACTTACGCCTTCGTCCAATCAGTACAGACGCTACACGAGAGTGAGCGTTCGCTTCTTGGATTCCTCGACGGGCTCCCCGAGGAGGAAGATATCGATGTACTGCGTACCATGGGTGGCGATGAGCCAGGAACGACATTAGAGGATTTCGTTGAGGGAGCAGACGCGGCTGAAGACCTGGAGCAAACGCTTGAGGAATTTGGGTTCGACAGTGGTGCCCTCCAAGCAGATGGGGGCGATTCAGACGACGAACTAGCCGATGCCACGGTGGGAGAGGTGAAAACGTACATTCGCGAAGACCTGACGCTCCTTGCGTACTTCCTCTCCCGGTTCATCGGTCGGGTAGCCCGTGACTCTGGAGCTGTCGCGGACTTGGAGGTCGAACTGGAGCACTGGCTCGATGACCACGGTGCAAAAGTCCTTCCGGACGTACCTGAAGATGATCCGAACCCCATCCTTTATCCCGGACACGATTTGAGTGAATCCGATAGCGCCACATTGGACTTCTACGAAGCCGTGTTCGCGCTCCGCGAGTTCCGTGACCCCAAGATTGACCGGTTAGCCGAGGTTCTGAACGGATACGAGCAAAAAGTACTCATCTTCACCCAGTACCGTGCGACCGCAGATTACGTCCACAGAACGCTCGTCGAAAACGAATCGTCACCCATGACGATGGAGAACAGTGCGGTTGTAAAGGGCGGTGACGAGAACAAACAGGACATCATCAAACGGTTCGCTCCAGAAGCATCAGGATACCAGCAGACACTAGCTGAAAGTGAGGAGACGGAGTTGCAGTACGTGGTCGCAACGGACACCCTCAGCGAAGGTGTGAACCTTCAGGACATCTCGGTCGTCGTCAACTACGACCTTCCGTGGAACCCCATGCGAATCGTCCAGCGGGTCGGTCGCATCGACCGCATCGGATCGACCGCGGACAAGTATGTACACAACTTCTATCCTGATGGAGACATCGAGGCTGCAATCAAGCTTCTCCAGCGCTTGCAGGCGAAAATCAACGACATTGCCCTCATCGTCGGGAAGGAGAACAACATCCTTGACCCGAACGAAGATGCGGTGCTGGAGAAGGCAGGAGTCGAGACAGAGAAGACCATCGGCGAACTGGAGATAGAGGAGATCGAGTCCTCGATTCGGGAGTCCCGGGAGGTGACAGACTACAACGAACTGGACGACACTTCGAAGAATCCACTGCTACGGAACGCCGGAAGCGACGAAAACGCGGCATTCGAGCGCGTGTTACTCAAGCAAGAGCTGAACGACGACTATGGACTCGCTTCTGAAGACTTCGAGTTCGCGGAGGACTACTTCGAGGAGCACACCAATGACCGTGAGTTCCTCTACACGAACGCCATTGACCACGAAAGCGGCCCGCGTCCAGGTGTATTCGGTCTCGTCCATTTGTGGTTCGAGAACGAAGACACCGGTGAACCGGAGGATGCGCCGCTCGGACGTGTGCGGCGAGCGTTGTACTACAAGCCTTTCACTGGTGATCTGAAGGAACGACCCGTTGGCGCACTCGGCATTACACCGGAAACCGAGGGTAAACAACTATCCGGAAACACCGACAGGGTGTTAGCGAACAGAGAGTCAATCGAGGAGCATCTCTCCGAGCGGTTAGAGGAGATACGTGAAGGTCAGGTCGAAGAGGTGTTCAGTGGCGGTGGTCAGTCGGCCACACAGGAGATGCTCCTCGATATGATGCAGATGCGAATTCTGCCACAGTACGGCGATCAACCCGCACCCGTAGATGAACACGATACAGTCGGGGAATGGACGAATGCGCTGTTCGACCAGCTCGATCGAGTGAAGTTGGAGCACACGGACGAAGACAGAGTGTTGCGAGAAACCTTCCGGGAACACCCCGATTACACTGCACTCGGCGACTGGCCGGTCGAGGAGTTCCTCGTCGAGCTGGAGGCGTTCATCAAGGACAATATCGAGATGTCTGCGGAGTACCAGACCACTCTAGTGGGTGAGAGCGCTGTCCAGGCCCGACTAATATGCTGGGGTGTGATTGGGTCATAACCTGCCTGTGAAACTTTTTGAATAGTAATACCATTGGTCAAAAAATTATTAACTCTTCAACATCGAATCAGACCTGATGTCATCTGTGCTAACTGCCTTCATCAATCACACGGACAAGGCCTCCTTCCACAAATCTGTGACCCGATATCTCTACCACAACGATTTAGCAGCGATTCACTATAACGACACTCCAGTCTCGGCACACCCAGACGAGGTCAAGAAACTAGATAAGCTCAAGGACTACCTTACACAGGGAGCTATCTTGGGAGTTCGATATCACAAAGCGCCGGAGCTAAAAGGTGGGTTGAAAGTAGGCCACGTAGGGCCTGCTGTTGAGGATGCTGAAGGATTTGACTCAACAATCCATATTATCATTTGTCGTGGAAAAGGATCTGAGACACATCCTAAAGATTTAGATCCGGAGAATCGAGTTGTCGGTCATATTGAAGCAGAATTGGGGGAGCGTGAGCCAGATATCCAGTCTCGGTGTGAGGGTCATCTATTGGAAGAATTCAATACATTGGTTAACGGTGCTGAGGGAAGCGACTGTCTAAAAGTTCTGAAAGCAATCCAAATCAAGAAGCCTCAGTGGATCTGGTACCGTCACTATCCAATGTTCGGCTCTATCCGTCATCAACAAACCACAGCCCGTTGGAAAGACGGGAATCAGCAACTTGTTGCAGCATATCTAGGGGTAACGAACCTCAGTGATGTTCGTTCTTATCCAGAGTTCACGGAGAGCTTGTGGGACAACGCAAAAAACAAAATAAGGAATGCGGAAGAAGTTGAGTTACTGTCGGATGGTCAATTAGAGATTCTGTGCGATGAATACCTTCGAAGCGGCCTTGATAAACACATTGACCAAGAGGACGCAAAGGAATCTGCGTATCAAGATTACTTCCATCTCCAACCGATGGGAGGCTCGCAAATTGCAGTCGATATTATCGCACGTGATGCAGAGACAGAGACACCCATACTATCCCAAATCACTTTCCGGAAAGGGTCTACCTCCAAAGTCGATGACCTCAACACATATGCTGAAGAGAGTAATCGAGACGGTTTCGATCTCTGGTATTTCGGATCTCATGCACGTACCGACGAAGAGCTTCAACTTTACAGTGAGCGGACAGGCGTCCGACTACGGTCAATCGAAGAAACCTATCAGCTAATGAACCAACATCGACCCTCCGTCGTCAACGAGTTGTTATCGGTTCCCGATCCTTCGGAGACTGGCGAACCAGAAGTCAAGGCAGAAACTACCCTCCGATAGTAGTGTACTGGTTGTGGCCAATTTGATTCCCCCCATACTATTTATGAATATTTATTTCTTATTGGTCGAGCCTCACTAGCTGATTCGCCCTGGTCTTTTGGAGTTATTCGCATATTTTGTCGTACTCCTCATGAACCGATAGTCGGGTCGTCTTTGAACGGGATGGTGATTGGGGCTAATCTTCCAAGTTAACAATCTGCATACCGAGATTCACCAGTCAATGTCACCGACCTTCGACCGTCGAAGTTCAGACAAGCTCATCTCGTGGTCAGGGTGTAGCCAGTACGGGTATCCATTGACGTTGAACTCACGGCCAGTCGCCTGTTCGAGTACTTCCTGAGCCAGAGCAGTGAATGAGTACTCTGCACCGTTTTCCAGCCACTCAACGTTGTCACTCCGCCCAGTCTTCCCCGTGATTCGACCACGCCAGAAGTCGTCCTCCGGGTCGTACTCGCGTTCAGCGTCGTCTGGCAGGCTTTCTTCGTCAAAGAGAACTATGTCCCCCTCCTCGACAAGCCCCGCCTCTAGCAAGACGGTGATCGCCCGATCTGCTCGACTCGACGACCGGCTCTGTTGGCGTTCTTTCTGCCGGCGCTTGGCCATGTACTCCTCGGCCTCTGGGATGGGGAGCACTTGCCGAGCACTGACGAACACCTCCTCGTCGCGTTGGTGGACGTCTAGTTCGATGCAGGTAATGTCCATCCCGTACTCTCGTTCAAGCCACACAACAGGGGTTGTAATTTCCGGGCCGAAGCTGCCCGCGGCGAGCAAAATCCGTGGCCGGTCGTCCAGGACGAAGTCCGCGTAACCGTCTTCGGTGGTGACAACGTCCTCGCCGAGGAATTCACTGAATTGCTCGCCGACGGCTTCAGGCGTGAGTTGGTCGTCATCGTCGCGGCGATTGTTCCAGAATGCCCGGTAGTCCTGCTGGAGTTCCTCGGCGCTGATGGTCGAGCAGTAGCTCGCGTACTTGATCGCCTGGAGGTCGGTCGTCTTGTCGGCGCTATCCCGTTTCAGTTCGATGACTACGAGCTTGCCATCGGGGTCGAGTGCCAACACGTCGGGACGTTCGGCAGTCCGGTCGAACTTGGCATACTGGGAAGCGACCACGAGTAGGTCTTCACCGAGTATCGAGGGTGTCTCAATGATCCACTCTTCGATGTCTGCCTCGGTTAGATTGAGGGCATCGAAACTCGTTGGTTCGAGTGCTGACACACCATTTTCGTCTACGTGGTAGACCATCTTTTGTTGCTAGTTTTATTTGAAGGGCCCTTCGTCTCGCAAAAGGTCGAACTTCTCGAACACCATGTCGAAGTAGTTATCCGTCATAATTCGTGGCTTCGATACTCGGTGGAAATCCTCGAGAATGAACTTAACATCTCGGCGTTCCAATCCGTATGCATGGCATGCAGCGGCATCAATTTCTGCTTGTAATTTATTCCGGGCATCCTGATTAGTTTCCGCCTTGACACCACCAAGCCGGTCGCGCATCTCAGCGAAGTCTTCTCCATAACAATTCAGTTGTGCCGCTCGCTCGGAGATGTAGTGGAACCAATCATCACCTTCTGTGAGCCGAGGAATTTGAGACTCCTTGAACTTGTATTGGACAATACTTGTATCAATTTTTGTCCTCATCAGGAAGTCGAAGGGAATTGAGTTCAGCAAACCAACGACCACAAACATTTCTTCATCGGTGAAAATTCGTTGATATGCACTGTGGAGTGGATTATCAGATAGAGAATCTTCACTAGGCGAAATTTCGTATGGGTGCAAAGTATGCACTTTGTGATGGCAAATGATTCCTTTTGGAAGTACAGCCGCGATCATGGTTCGTTCATCGGAGGAACGGGCAATTTCCCGGTACCCGATTCGGTACTCTGTACAATCCAAAAGTACGTCCCCCATATGCAACCCTTCACCCCTAGTCTCTTCAAGTAGATTGTTTACGAACGCTTTCTGAGATTTATTGGACTTTGGCCCCCCAAACTTATCATAAATAGCCTTTTTGAGGTTTCCATTGTTGAAATTCCGTTCTCTCACCCGATACTTGGCAGACGCCTTGGGATTTTGTTCTTCTTCGATGCTGAATAATTCTGGAGGTTGAACCTCTACTTCAAGAGAGTTATCATAAAGGAACTGGTATAGATTGCGCCCTCCGTAAACTGGATAATCCCCTTCCTCTTCCGATTCCACAAATCGATTGGAAGCACGGGCTCTATCTAGTTCCCGACATGGAATAGCCTTCCACGTATCCTCGATGTCTTCTGCTAAAGATGGATGTTGGAATATTTTATTCAGAATATTGGTTTCTGTTTGGTTAGTCAGGAACGGGAATATCCGAGCCTCTGGTGAGTATTCGGCTAGAACTGTTCTGGGGATATCAACCGCTTGCTGCTCAATATTTTGTAATATGGACAAGTCGTTTTGGTTGAAAATCCCCTTTAGACTTTCTGTTCTCCCCGAGTTCTGGAATGTAACCACTGCAAACTGGTATCGGTCATCAATTCCTGAAAATATGCCCTTATTTTCAAATCCAATAAGCGAGGTAATAGATGCCTCGTTCAGCATTTTCATCCGTAAGTCTTTGGAGAATGAACCGTTGAAGATCACTCCTGGGAGAACCTGGGCTATGTATCCCTTATTCTTGACTAATTCAAACATCCTTTCGACAAATAGCCCAGCAAGATTATTTTCATTAGGGTCTTTGCGGCCAGCTATTACTGGTGTTTGTAATTCATACTCCGGCCCATCAGTGAAATACCGCATTTGAGTTTCAATATTCGCTTGGTACTTCTCCCAGGATTGGGAAATCTCATCCTGTTTCAGGAGATCTTTCTCGATATTATCCTTCTCTGAGGGAGGACGGGTTCGAAATCTTTCATCATATTTCGGGAAGAAATCGTCACGGCTTGCTCGGAGTTGATCCCATGGAGGGTTACCTATCAAAACATCGAAGCCACCATCTGCATATACCGTGGCAAACTCTAGTACCCAGTGGAATGGGGAGAAGGTACGTACCTCAGCGATACCGATGTCGTCTACACCAGCCTCACGGAATTGATCCAGAATTTTCTCATTGAGTTTTTCTCCGTGATTGCTAATGCGTGATTCTGCTAACCGCCGAGCGTTTGCTGCTTCTGTCGCGGAATCTGCTGCCCGATGGTGCTCAACTGCACTGATGACATCGTCATACATTCTCCCAACGCTCTCGCCAACACCACCGCCGTAATTGGTTAACGAAGCATCACCTCGGTCGTTTGCAACCTCTTGAATGTCAGTAAACCCAATAAGCGAGTTCCCTTGGCGGATATTGAAGTCGATGTTTGGCAGTGGTTCGACCTCGCTGGGCTCATCTTCGATGTCAGCGACCATCGAGAGCCACAAACGCAACTTACAGATCTCGACTGCTCCATCATCGATGTCCACTCCGTAGAGGTTGTTAAGGATGATCGACCGCTTCGCATACAGGGAAGAACTCCCACGTCCCTCTTCGATTGTTTCCAGCTCCTCGACAGTACGTTCCTCCAGTTCCCATGTTTTCCCTTCGTCGTCCATCTGCTGGAAGAACTCGATGCACTGCATGTAGATGTCCAACAGCACTTCCTGAGCAGCGAGCAGGAACGCCCCACTCCCAACCGCTGGGTCGAGAACTCGAGCTTCCTTCAGGAAGTCGTGATACAGCGTCTCCACGTGCCGTGTCTCGACGTTTTCAGTTGGGACTTGTGCCGTGACCGCCCCGCCGTCGGCTAGCGCCTCTACTCCGCCCTCAGCCTCCGGAGCAGGGAACCCAAACACGTCGTCAATCTCCTCATAGTTGGCACCGACCTCCTCATTCAGCTGGTCGAGGAGGTACGGGTGAATCGTCCGCCGAGACATGAACCCGGTGATCTCCTCGGGGGTGTAGTACGCCCCCATCTCCTTCTGGTTGACCGTCTGCTCGAAGATATGCCCGAGGATGGCCGGCGAGAGGTTCTTGGGATCGACGATGTCTAGCCGTTCGTCCACGTTCCAGTTCCAGTCAGAGAGGAAGTCAAGGATATCCCCGAACAGCTCGTTGGTTTGTTCGGTTGTCTCACCGAGTCGAGCGTCTTCGAACTCCTCCTCGATGGGATTCTTCGAGAACAACCCGCCGTTGAGGTACGGTAGTGCGCCAAACTCGGTGCTCTTCTTGTTCTCGGCGAGAAAGTCGAAGAATAACGGTTCGTAGAACTCCTCGTAGACGTTCTCGTCCTCGTCCACGCGTTGCTTGTGGTGGTCGTGGAGATAGTTCGGATCGCGGTTGAGCAGGCGTTTCTCCTGAATGAAGTAGAGGAAGATCATCCGGTCGAGCGTCACCTGCACGTAGCGCTGCTTCGCGTCACCACGGTCGTCCGGAATGCCAGCGACTTCCTGCACGAGATCAGTTCGAAGGGTCTCGAACTGCTGGTAGAACTCCTTGACGACCTGCTTGGTGTCGTAGAGGTCGTCGTAGATTGCTGCCGCCGAACCGTACTCGAGGCTGTTGAGCTTCTGGAGGATAGTGTTCTTCTCGCCACCCTCGCTGGTCATCTGTTCCTTGGTGAAGGAGAGCTTCTGGTGCTTAATCCGCCCGTGTTGTTGTCCGTCGAGCGCGCGAATGCGGGTGAGAAACGTGAACTCCTCGTAGTCGTTGGTGGCGACGAGGTTAGTTCGACGTCGTCGGTCGTCCGGTTTGAAGTCCGAAGCCGATTCTCCAGGCCCCGCTTCGACGAGGACGATGAACTCGCGGTCGGTGAGCTGGAGGACGAGTTCGTTGTCTTCACCGAGGTTGTCACGAACTTTCAGCCCGCGCTTTTCAAAGGTAGATGCGACATCGGAGAGCGAATCCCAGCCAGCGATATCATTCGCTGTAATCTGCTGGAGTGTAGCCATAGGGAACCAGTCTTGTTAAAGACACATAAATCCATACACGAGCCTAACAGACCACTGTCCAATCTCCACCGAAAAGATACGCAAACAATGTTAGGTGAATGAGTCGTGGTAGTGATTACTCGCAGCTGCCGACGACTCTGACTGGGCCGTCGGTCTCGGGACAGAAATCAAGGTCTCCAAGTGGGATATTGAGAGTCTCGGCAATGAGGTTGCTTGCTAGGTTTTCGTAAGTTTCAGTTGTAAAGTAGGACGGGATGACTGTATGTGACCGTTCATTCCTGGCGAAAACCGTGGGAATATTTTGGGTCGGGTTGGCAGATAATATATGCTCAATTCTCTCTCTCCATACGCCGAAGAAACTCTAGTCCATTAGTCACTGTGCATGAATACCGATTTTGCTTAGCAGCATCCTCGATCTCAGGTGTGCTGTATTCGACTCCAATATAGACAGAGTCCTCCGGGGGGTCAGGGCGTTCAACCATTGTGAGTTCGACAACATGACCACCAATCTCGACCCAAGCATGTTCAAAAGGTATGAAATCTCTAATGAGAACAAGACCCTCGACATATTGACAATCATCTAATAAAGCAGCGACTCGGGCATTCATCCAACAGCGTTTCGGCTTGGAATCAATCTCATTGATAATTTGAGTTGCTCTCTCACGGACGTCATGTGGGAGAGTACTTGTATCTCGAACAGATCCATTTTTGAGTAGAACATCTGCGAACCGGTCTTGGGTTTGTGACATCTGCTCAATGTGGTTCCAGATGTCGTTGGTGAGTTCTTGGTTCGATTTCACATATTGGAGTGGTCAATAATCAAATAAAACGGTTTGGGGTGTGCTCACCCCCTGTTCCGATGTGAGACCGTGCAAGGCGGACCATACCTTGTCTGACGGACTTTTTAATGCACTTACTGGTATTACCACATTTACTATATGAGGTCTCCGAACACCCAAAGTATGGAACCGAGCGTCGGGCTGGCCTTCGCTTCGACAAAAACGAATCCAAAGGACTTCGACGTACACCTGACCAATATCTGCCCCTCTCGTCGAGAATGGCTCCCACAACTAATCGAAGAACTGCTTCCTTGGATGGTCCAAGCAGTTGAAGAAGTAGCCACTCAATACGATCCGGTCTCGCTAGCCAGGTCACGACCCGGTCTCATCCCTGAAGGACTCAAACGCGAACAGGTAGATGCTTCAAACGGCTGGTATCGCTGGGCAGCCACGAAGTTCATAATCAACTATAGGGACGAATCTATCGATGACTGGCCCTCCTGCGGTAACGAAAATCCTCCACAGTCGTTTAAAGCTCTGACCAGAGTAGCCACGGGTCGTGACGGCACAGATAGCACGATTGACGACATATCCACTGGGCCGGTTCAGTTGATTAAAATTTGCTCTACCACCCCCCGTGTGTTGCTTGAACTTGATGAGGACAAATGGAGGAGAACTCGGCGTAGTCAGCGTGAAGCAGGACTCGAAACAATCGCTATACTCTCTAAGGGTATTGATATGGAAGTCCTGGTCTCGCCCCCTCTCAAGAAGTTCCTGCTCGAAAAGCACCACGACTGGTGTGAAGAGCACCTTACTGAGGATTACAAGACATACTCATGTGAGTACTCACCTGTGGACTCGACGCAGCATCCCCTTGACCCGGAAGATGTGCTAGCCAAGCTGGGTGAACTCGCGTCGAGCAAAGGACGACTACAGCTACTAGCGGCAATTCCGGGTGAGCCAGGAGAATTTCGGGAGTTGCGCGATTTGAAGGCGGATCCAGCTCTCAATATCCAACCAGGAACGATTGACCGGTACTACCGAGAACTGGAACAACGCTATGGGTTTGTCAAAGTAGTCGAATCGCGCTATAACTCAATCTCTCTGACTTCAAGTGGGAGATACGCCCAAAGTCTCGTGACAGAGGATTATCGGGTGCGGCACCCTCACCAAGCTAGCGTTTCCCCCCACACTACCAACCTCCCTCAATCAGAAACAAGACTAGTGTGCAGGTCCGACTCTCCCCAGCCGAATTTCGAGGGTCACCCCTTCGAAGAGGCTCTCGAGGCGAACGCGCAAATTCTCATGGGAAGGAAGGTCCGCAAGTTGTCGCTACCTGACTCTTGGCTCAATGATGGAGAGCTGGTAGAGCGGCTGAGAGCTGGGAGACACGCCGAAGGTGTGACACTCATAGATGACCGAGTATCCAAATTCGAAGATGGGAGAGTAGCGTATCTCGGTCACTCGGAGAATGAGGTCCATGTGGTGACTCAGTGGGGAGGCCCTGTACCCACACTCGTACGTCTTGCTGCTACCTTATTCAGCGACCACGCTTTCGACAGTATTCTCACCTCATCTCGCCTTTCACCGATTCTTACAGATGACACAACTTTCGACCTGGTACGTCTCGGACGGCAGCTAGGCTGGTATTCTGAAGGCGAACGAGACTACGACCAATTCCGTGCGAAGTACTCCAGTGTCTGTACAGACTTACTCGGCCAACTCAGTTCCCGCAGCGAAAGTCCCCAAGCATGGTCGCGAGTTTGTAAACAAGCACACGGATTGCTTGCCTCAGCAACAACACTGTATGATATACTCGGGTTCGACGTCACAATCCACATCAGAATCCCCGACACGAAGCAACTCACCAGAGATGACTCTCGGTACCAGAAGTTCATTGGGTTCTTGCAGAATACAGTCCCGAAAAGCGCCACGTATAAAGGTAACTCAGCGCCTCGCATGCTACTCGAGACGGACGGAGACAAACTCAGTTACAGGTTACCGGTAGACATCGACATCCAAGATAGACATGCAGAGCTCACCGCAAACTGGGTCATCGTAGGACCCTCCGTGACTAATTTCCAGGCGGATATCGTCGAAGTACTAGAAGCGATTCCTGTTCGTGAACAAATCGCCGCAGGCACGGAGTCAGGAATCGTAATCCCGGTGGAAGTAGCACGAGCCAACACATACACGGGAATTCGAGAGACTGTAGAAACCGTGCTTGGTCGGTTCGATAGAACCCTAGCGGACCCTCTGAGCTACTCCACTGTAACGAACATGTTCCTACATGTGTTCGGGAATGGCTCGAAGAGATCCCTCACGTGTTCCCCATTCGATGTAGCAGAAGCTCTGATAGCCACGAACCGGTTGGCACCACCAGGCGAACCACTATCGCTTCCTCTACTCCTGCGAGGATTGGGCGCAGTCTCCCCAAAGAAAGTGTATCCGTGGCTACCGCCGACAGCGAGGAAATTGATGAGGGCACTGTTCGCAGCAGGTCGTCCGATTGGACGCTCCGAGATAATCGAGAAGGCCAATATTTCAGAATCATCCTACGATCGGCATCGCCGTGAACTTGAGAGAGCGGGACTCTTGTGGGTAGCCAGTACCTATCGTTATGAGGCAGTTGTTCCCGGTTGTGATCTTACTAGTGACATCTCGGGCCGACTAGCGGCCTCCGATAACAACGGTTCTCAGTACGTGCTCCATCAGTGCATCCTAAGCGCCCAAATCAAATCCCAGTTTGTCGCCTCCGTACTTACCCCCTCGAGAAGTGTTGAAACCGTCCAAATCGGGTGAGCTAGAACACCAATCTGCTTCCTGAGTGCCATGGGTAGATTCTCTGTTCAATCGTGTCTACGCGGGTCAGCTGCAACAAAAAGATAGCAGAGTTAATTCTACCCAGAAATCTCAGAATTATTTGGGCGAGCTATAAATTGTGTTCGTTGATTTGGGTTTAGCACTTCGGTCCTATCCAAGGAGTGTGAATAGGATCACACCCCCCACGATGATTGAGGAGTACGTGTACCAGATGAAGTTGTAATATCCTTCAGGAAGCTTAGCCTCCGTTGCGTACGACAGAATCGCGACTCCACTTACGATGAGCCCGAGGTCAGCGTATAAGAGCAGCCATTCTGGTGGAAACAGAATCTCATAGACGTAGACGTTCAACGCGATCCCGTTGGCGAACATTGCTGGTCGGCTAACGTAGTGCTTCTCGACAAGAAAACCTGTAATAATCAGACCAAACACCCCCAAATTCACGATGAAGAACTCAGGGAGAGACTCTACTAACATGCAAACCGTTGTGGGAACTGCAATACTATGAGATTTTCGACACGAAGGCGTCAGTCACCAAGTAATACTAAATTAAGTGTGCTGTTCGTATATTGGGTAATCTTTGAATGGTGTAGTTGACCTCTGAATCCAACCACATTCGCGCCCTCTATACGTCACGGGCACTGAGACCTACTCGGAACCTTTCAGAAACAGCGTACAGCATACAGAGAGTGAAATCACCAGAAAAGACATACTGTTCAGAGGACACCTTTCGAATCAGCTGGCAGAGTTAAGATGTTGAAGGAATCCTGTCGCGTCGAAAACGCAGAGAAGTGCCGGAATAAGGGGCCATATCGTCCCTCTCTTTTTTCTTGTTCAACGGTCAAACGACGGATAGTACAATGAGTCAATTGAGTCAGGATTTTTCTGATACTGTTCGGGGTATTTCCCGTGATCTTTGGAATCGAGATTCACCGATTACTAAGTGGCTTGTTTTACTGATTTGTGTGGTATTCCTTGGCCAGGAGATAGCAGCAGTTGTTTTACAGGCTTCAATTATAGGAGTAACTTCGTACTTTTTCCTTGAATACCCTGTTCCTGCTTGGCTTCTCTCTTTCTTTCTCCATAAGGGGATTCTACATTTCTTAGCCAATATCGCACTAATTGGGATTATAGGCCGAGTTGTTGAACAGTACTTTTCCACCGGTGCCTATCTTCAATTCATAGCGGTAGCTGCTGTTTTCTCAGGTATCGGCGCATTCCTGTTTCGAGCTCCGTTCACTCCTAAACCAGTTGCTGCCTATGGAGCCAGTGGATTCGGGTATGCTCTTGCTACGTACTCGTTCTATCTACCTTTCAAAGGCGATGTTAGTTCATTGAACTCTCTAAAGCCTGAAAATCTGCGGTCTAACACAACACCGGCGGAACGATTTGTATTCCTTCTCGGAGTATCTGCGATTATCCAGATTACATACAACCTTGCGACTGGTCCATACTTTACAGTAGAGTGGACCAATGGAGCGCATTTGATTGGAGGGTTAGTTGGATTGGCGATTGGATGGACCTATCCGCCAACCATGTCTGAGAGGGCAAGGCGAATCCGACTAACATCAACTTGAACGGCATTATCTAGTCAAGACCATCTCATCTGTCCAATAATGAGCCCTATCTACATCAGTTATCCCACTGACACAGATATGATAATTTATTGTTATTAGCGCAATCTTACTAATTTTGGCAGAACGCGTCAATACGAAAGTGCGGACCTCAAATTCCGAATCGCAGGGCATATATTCGTTTTCAGGTATTTTTTCGCGTATTTCCCGCTCGTTTTGTTTTGAGCGTTGTTTTGTGTAGAGTTTGAGAGCTGGAAAAAAGTCTATATGCGTTGGGATTCGCTGTAGCTCTTCACTTTGACCCTTATCGGCACCGCTCGTTTTGTAAGTGAAATCTGTAAAATCTCAATCGGAGCCATATATGCACAGCTATCGGGTAAACTCGCGCATATAGTTCTCCGAAGTATCTGCATAGGTCCCGTTTTTGTCCCAAAGATAGTAGACCTATGCAACTAATCAAGATCAACATCCCTCTACCACCACGATACTGACAATTTTTTGCCAACACCTTGCCGTGCGGCATGGTTGTCACACACTGCACAAATACTACGTCATTGAACTAGCTCCACTTTGAGACCCGGTTCGTGACAAGCAGGAGATGTCATCATCGGGTGCCAGCATCGTTCCCAGATCAACTTCGCCACAATCATATTTTCCGACTCTAGCACTGGGCCCTTTGATGCGCCGAATTTTGTCTTCGTACCAGTTCCGGCAGATGCCACTCGGAGAAAACACGATGTAAAACCCATACCCGTGCCGTTGCGCAATACTGACTCTCGAGTGTAACCGTGATTGAAATTGTGCTGACTGGTGTTGCACCTCGATAACCACACCTTCAATCCGCTCACTTTCAGGTAGTTTAGCCCCTACATCGAATACATTGCAGCTACCTTTCTCCGACTTTTTCAACGCGTATTCTATCTTTGACTCCTCGAATTGTGGCTCATTTCTCAGCTGTTTATACACAATCTGCTGTATCAATGGGTGATCTCTATCGTTCGTCCGGTAATCTTGGTAGCAAGTACGGTCCACACGCGTGTGGATGAACCGTCTCTCTTCGAAGATGAATTCCAGAGGCTCCATCTGTCCGAGCTGGTCATAACAGTTCGGGCAGAAGAGTAGTCTGTCCTCTTCGGACAGACCAGTACATTCCACTGTGTACTCCGGAGCCGAAACGATCTGTCCATCAAGTCTTCTTGCGATGTATATCTCCGAATTTTCGAGGTCCATGCTGTATCCTCCGAATTGTTGGGAGAAGATAAAATCATGAACCGCATGAGTCTCCAGCACTGTAGTATACCGAATAGAGCACATTTGGAGGCTCTTGTGTTTGAGAAGCTCAATGCGAGCCTTAGTGATGAGCTTCTCAAACTTCCTCGAACAGTTAAGATCAAAATTTACAAAAAGTCAGTCAATCCGACTGTCGGAACCAGAATTGTATGAGATAATCCAGAACCCAAGACGCCGGGAAACAATCCACATCCTAGCGGCCCGAGATCGCCCCGATTCGGTGTCATCCCTCGCAATCAGATTAGCGGCGACTGAACGCGATCGACCGCCGCAAGCTCTCACAAAGGACCAGCGACATCGTTTCTACATCTCGCTGCACCATGTACATCTTCCAGTTCTGGATCGATACGAGCTAATCGAGTGGGACAAAGACTCAGGGGCTATTCTCGTTCGAGCGCAAACCCACGAAATTGCAAATCTGTTAATAGAGATACAGCAGCGCCTTGCACGGCCCGCTAGGCTGATTCCGGAGAGTACGTGTGACTGAACACAGGACGTTTGATTGTAGTTCTCTAGAAAACCAAATTACGGAGTTGTGCCATCTCTTGCAGGCAGATCGCCGCCGGCATGTCATCCGATACGTTCTTGAGATGGAGGAGGGACAAAGTACAACCCTGCGTGAGATTGCCCGCTACATTGCTGCAATCGAACACGGAGTGCCACGTAGTCAAGCAACTGGTGAGATATACCATCGTGTGTACTCCAGTCTGGACCAAGCACACCTTCACAAGCTCGCTGAAGCAAAAATAATCGAGATTGATTCTCGAGGGAAGACGATTACCCCCGGGCAGAACATCCCGAAGATCGGGCTAATCCTGAGAATTCTGGAGACTTTGTTGGAGAATGTGAACGAAAAATGAGGAGTGGTTGAGACAGCTAAGTGAGATAACGTTTAGTAACTAAGTTACCAACTAATTCCCAAATCCTTTTAAGTGGGTGGTGGGCCTTTTCAGTTGCTTTCCCACCATATCCGGGAAGCAAACTGGGGGAATACAAGTCGCGTTCCCACGCCCGTCCCAGCTCCTGAAACATGAGGACGGGCGCTAGTGCGACAGTCCCTCCTCGAAGCCAGAAAAAAGAGTGACAACGAAAAAATGATTAGACATATCTATCTCTCTCATCGGTTGACCGCCCTCCAAACAGCCCTTCCCGCACGTTCCAACGGAGGCTCGCGAAATGAGTAGCGAACCCGTTGAACATGGTCAGCCGTGTTTCGATTCCAGCACTGACAGCAAAAGCGAGACCAATCGTGAAGCAGCCAAGATTGTACGCGCTGCCGATGGAACACCTGTAACAGTCGCAGTTGTACTGGATAGACGTGAAATCCGCAAACTTGGGATCTCCGCTGACACCGAAGCGGTGGTCCCTAGCGTATACAAAGGCGCGATTTTGCTGACTCCCGTAGAACAACCCGAATCTCCTCAGGGAAATCAACACACAGACTTCAGCGGGGGTGACTGAGAGTGAGCAAGCACGTCGCCACCTACGTCGAAGAGGAACAGCACGAACGCTGGGCACAACATGCTGACAGCATGGGCATGTCTATGAGCGAATGGGTCCAAGCGATGGTAGAAGCTGGTCTGAAAAAATTCTCTCGAGCCCCAGCCTCTGACAAGACCCGTGATGAACTCCGTCAGCAGTGCAACGATCTTCGCTCCGAGCTCACGCACGCACGTAATCGAATCCAAACACTCGAATCGCAAGTCTACGCTAGTGAGGGTAACACGATTGTTGAGTACGTAAAAAACAATCCGGGTACAGAGTATCCGAACGTCGTACAGCACGTCATCAATACGGCCAATTCCCGTGTTGCCAAGATTCTCGACAGGCTGGATGGGGACGAGCTTGACATCGACGAACACGGGAGGATGTACGTTCAATGATCGAGACGAACTACGACTACAACTCGGGGTATCACCAAGGTAGTCTAGTCGAACAAGACGCTCGCGCGTTCCTCGGGGTATACAAAAGCGTCGAGGATGTGCCCGCGCGACACTATCTTTCTAACTTCAGGACCGACGTGGACGCGAACGAGGCGTGGAGGAAATTCTGTTCGGATGAACTTTCCAACACCAGCCAGCACACCCGCGAGACCGTGTATGGACGCGCGTACGAACTCTGGTGTGAGTATTGCGAAAAGCACGACGTACATCCTGCGCTTGCTGATCCCGATGACATCGAGGGCTGGCTTACCGAGCAGGTGGCAGCCTCCGATGCCTCATTGAAGACAACGCATGACACCCGGTTCAGACCCCTGTTTAAATGGTACCGGTGGATGGCGTTCAACCCTGACTGGCCGCACCGTTATCAGCCGACGATTATGGCCGTTCTGTTGGGCGGTGCGACGTATGATATCTGGCAGACTCGGCTGTGGGACCGTAAGAACATACCCCAAGAAAATGAATAAGAATCCAGAAGACAAAGTAGCGGAGGCGTTTGGGCGCACGAGCGACCCATTGGAAGTGTATAATGAGGAAATGAAGCAAATCGATGTGGACTGGTACGACCGGTACCTCAAAACTCGTATCCCAAAAAAGGACATAGCGGGTTCATTCGCGAAGAAATACCAGGAAGCGTTTGACCAATGGAGTGAGTTTATGCAGCGGGCGTATCCCGAGCGCGAGCCCACTCTCGCGAGTCACCATCACGTAGAGGCGTGGATAGAGGAGTTGACCGAGCGGATGAACGGTGACTCGGCACGTAAGCTGGTAAACCGCGTTGCGGAGGTGTACGAGTGGATGCAAGAGGACAGTCGGTTCCCGCACCCCGACGAGTACAATCCGTACGAATTAGCGAAGAAGAATAACGAGGGACCACTTAAAAGCCCGGACACGCGCGAGTTCCCCAAACTCGATATCCATGATCTTCGCAAGCAGGTGGCCGGCATAAAGCACGTTGGTGAGCGGGCTGCGACGGTTTTTGGAGTGAAAACAGGTGCTCGCCCAGGAGAGATCGGGAATCTGCGGTTCGAGGACGTGCACGTCACGAACGCAGACGTTCTGAACCACTACAACGGTGAGGGACAGGACCATGACCAGATGGGTTCCCATCCTCAACTCGAAGGGCGTCCAAATGCTGTATTCATCGACACAAAGAAAAATCGTCCTGGCAACAAGCGAAAGAATCCGACGGTCATTCCGCTAGATGACGAGATGCGCCGCGTTCTCATCGATTGGCTATTGATCAGGCCCGATAATGGGTCACCATGGGTGTTCCTTACGCAGAAAGGTGGGCAAATGAACCCGTCGAATCTACAGTACGTGTGGAGGAAGCATTGGTGGCCTGAGTATCAGATTACGAACGACGATCAGAAGCGGTCAATTAGTCCCCACTGGGCCCGGCACTGGTTCTCATCGTGGTTCAGGTTGGAGGCTCGGATGCCAGAACCCTGGGTGCAATACATGCGGGGTGACGTACAATCGTCTGAAGTCGATAATACCCGAGACGCGTTCCATCGATACATCCACGTAGAATACGAGCATATCGAGGATGAATATCGAGAGAAGGTATTCAGTCTAAATCTCTAATCGGCGCGGTAGATGCGTACGTTGTGTGTTGAGGTGCTGTTCTTACTATTCTGCTGTTTCCATGAAAACATGGTCAACACCGTCGATGTATTGGCTTGTACTTCAAAATCAAAGAGGTGCGCCCTCACCCGGCATTTCAACTGTACGAGATACAAAGGATGCAGTCAGCACCCGGCTGTCGTTTGTTTCGGCGTCTGTTGGCTGAATGCGCTGAAACACATGGAGTGCGAGTGAATCACCGATGTTCCTGACAATCGCACATGATTTCGTCTGTAACGTGCTAAATATAGGGCTCGAGTGCAGTATCAGACTGCTTTTTTAGGAGAGGTTGAATCAGCAGGACAAAGAAACAATGTGTCACAACTGCTTGAAACCTCCTCCACTCCTTAGGTCGTTTCGCTAATCCGCAGAACTGCACCTTTAACTAAGTCGTATAGTTCCTTACTGTCGATTACCCTAATATCGTCGCTCCAGCCTGTGAATTGAGCTCGGTCAGTTAGGTCAGTATCGACTGTTATTACGAAGAAAGCCGTTATGTCGCAAATATTGGCTTGGGATTCACATAACTCTATATCAATCTCATCAATCGTTTGGTTAAGGAATATTTTCACGCGAATTTGGCGGCCCTCCTTTTGGGCTGTGACGTCGTGATAGAGATCTAGTTCTCCGACCTCGGACGTTTCATACCCCAGAACTGATAGGAGTTCAGCAACAAATTGTTGAAGGACTCTGTCGTCGGAATGCTCATACAGATATCTGGGCCACTTCGAGTATGAGTCGTACGCCTCGTGATTGAATAGCCGTGCCAACTCAGGATATGATCCCACTGCGCTGGATGGAATTGACCGCGTGGTCGTTGAGGAGGATGCAGTATTTTGTTCGTTATCGTCTGCCTTTGGATTCTGAGACTGGTCAGTAGTCGGGGAGGAGATACCACGGTACTCTATTGTCACCGCATCCAGACCAGACAAGACATTAGTGACTCCACTATCCTCAGTCGTTGCGATGACTTTGTTATTTTGGAGAGACACTGTTCCACTACGCGGCCTGTCCCGAGGAAGTTTGTGAGGTGGTGTGGAATCTGGTGTTTTGGTCACAGTGAGCCTTGCAATCGGCTTTCCCTGAACCCCAGTGTGGCGCCGCTCTTTTAATCGATCCCACGCTGCTTTTGCTACTGGATGAGGGAACCCAGTGAAATACGACTTCCACCCATTGAATATGACCAGATTACCGTTCGGCGATTCAGTTGCAACTAACCGGTGCTTATCAACAATATGTAACTTATATCCGTCTCGACCCCCTTTATGTAGAACGAAATAGTTATTCGCCCGACTTACAGCACTGGCATTCGGCACCCGATTTTTCTTCTTATCAAAATCATCACCGGTCTCAAACATCTAATATCCATATTTTGGGTGAGGTCTCATAACTCCTTATCGGCCAATCGCTTTCTCCGATAGCACACTGTAACACTCAACTGACAAACTAGAAATCAAACATAGCATCGGTGTTTAGTTCCAAAAAGTAATTAAACCAGATACTTCCAAATATCAGAGTCAGCTATACGGCATTAATCCCCTGTATTCAGCAGCCAATTCCTGATAAGTTCGGTTCAGAACACTGGATGAAGCGACAGACCGAGACCTCTGATTCAACCGAATCAGCACCTCTCTAGCTGCCCGTGGTCTTACCCGAGACGGGCTGTGTATACAGCAACGGTTGATAGTCCTACTCGGGAACTGTCAAGAGCGACGTGCGAGAGACGGTTACTGCACAAGTTCATGAGATTCAGGATGCAATTAAGGATAGTGGCGGGGATTCCGTAGGGACCTTTCAGTGGCTAACGCTACCCCTTTGCATATAAACTGTATTTAAATGGGGTTCTGAATAACACGCCAAGTCCACGCCGTCACTTGATTTCCCTATTATGTCTTTGTTCCACCTTGTTCAACTCGATGAGCAGCCGGAAGATGGCCTTCACGAGGTTCGCCTCGACCTCGAAGCGCTCGGCGTTCTCACCCGCGCGGTCCATCACCGCCTGCTCCTGGGCTTCGTCGGTGGTCGGCAGGCCCTGTTCCTCCTTGACCTGCGCGATGGTGTCGGCGACGTACGTCCGTCTCGCGATGAGTTCGACGATGTCGCGGTCTATCTCCTCGATCTCCTCACGGAGTTCGTCGAGGTTCATGTCGTCTGGCAGCCGTTGGGTCGTGTCGTCGTGAGCCATGTTTCTCCGTCTCGTTCGTTCCAGGTGTCTGCGAGCGATTCGAGCGTGTCGCGGTCGCCCACCGCGACGTAGCTGGGGCCGGTACCCGACAGGGAGACGCCGTCCACGTCGGGCAGGGCCTCGAGCATCGGGTCGGTCGGGAAGCCGAGCGCGCCACAGAACGCGAAGCCGTTGACCGTCATCGCCTCGCCGTAGCGCCCGTCGAGGGCGAGTTCGGCGACGAGGTCGGCCATCGGCGCGATTCGCTTGCAGCGGTCCACGTCGGCGTCGGCGCTGAAGGCCTGCTGGTCGGGCCACCAGACCAGCACGTCCCAGTCGACCTCTTCGCGGGCGAGCAGTTCGTCCTGCGTGTTGTCGGTGACGGTGACGCCGCCGAGCATGCTGGCGCTGGCGTCGTCGAACGCGCCGGTGACCGTGACGCCGGTGTCGCGGGCGGCCTGCACGCCAACGCGACAGGCGTCGGTCGGGTCCGGGTCCACGCCGAGCGCGTCGCAGGTGGCCACGACGGTGGCGTTGGCGGCGGCGCTCGACGATTTGAGCCCGGCAGCCATCGGCACCTCGCTCTCCGTGGTGACCTGTGCGCCGGTCGTCTCGTCGTCGCCCCAGCGCTCGACCGCGAGTTCGGCGCAGCGCTCGATGAGGCGGGTGTCCGCGTCGGCGGCCTCCGCGACCTCGCCGCGGAAGGTCCCCGAATCGTCGAGCGTCACCTCGGCGGTCGTCTCGAGGTCTATCGCGAAGGCGCAGCCTCGTCCGTTCGCGAGCGCGTTGAGCACCGTGCCCGCGGCGGGGGCAGTGGCGCGGCCGTGACCGTCCATGTCACTCCGGACTACGGTCGAGAACTTGGGGGTTGCGGTGGATGCGAATTCGGCCAGTGCCTGATGGGGCCGCAGCGGGGGTGTCGAATCACTCCAGCCCGAGCTGCGCCTGTTCGTGCTCCAGGACCTCCCTGAGGCCGTCCTGGAAGGGTCGGTGCTGCAGTCCGAGTTCGCGCTTGGCCTTCGCGTTGTCGCCCAGGTACGTCGCGCCGCCGAGCACGCGCAGGGCTTCGGAACTGTAGGTCTCGGGGAGCGAGACGAACCGTTCCGCGACGCCCGCCAGCATCGCCATCCCCCGGAACCAGCGCGGCGAGATGGCCCGCGGGGCCTCCTTGCCGACGATGTTGCTCGCGATCGCCATGGCCTCGACCAGCGTGTAGGGCTCGCCCGCGATGATGTAGTCCTCGCCTGGCTCTCCCTCTTCCATCGCGGCGACGTGGGCGTCCACGACGTCGTCGACGTGCGACCAGCAGTAGGCGGTCTCGCGGGGGATGACGGGGAGGTCGCCCTGCAGCCAGTCGACCCAGAGGTCACGCATCTGGCTGGTGTCCCCGGGGCCGTAGATGACGCCCGGCATCACGGTCACGATGGGGACGCCATCGTCGGCCATCGGGTCGGCGACCTCGTAGTGTGCGCGCCACTTCGTCTCGTCGTAGATGGAGAGGTGCTCGCCCTCGAATCGGTAGTCCTCGTCCACGCGCACGCCGTGGGTGTCGGAGTTGACGGCGAGCGTGCTGGTGTACACGGCCTTCGGGATGTCGAGTTTGTCGACGAGTTCGAGGACGTTCCGGGTGCCCTCGACGTTGACCTGCTCGGCCAGTTCGGGGTCGTCGACGCCGAGACGGTACCACGCGGCGAGGTGGAACACGCCGTCGGTGCCCGCCATCGCCTCGCGCATGCTCGACCCGTCGGTGATGTCGCCGGCGACGAGTTCGACGCCGTACTCCTCGAGGTCGGTCGCCTTCCCGGGTGACCGGACGAGCGCCGTCACCTCGTGGCCGTCGTCGACCAGCCGTCGGGCGAGTCTGCCCCCGACGAACCCGGTCGCACCGGTGAGAAAATAGTGCATACCGGGTCGTCTGCTGCCTGCCACATCAAGCTTTCACTCGTCGCGCGCTCAGTCCTCGCGCGTTCTGAGCAGGTGGAACACGTACGTCTGGACGTAGCCGGCGTACTCGCCGCCGAAGGTCTCGCGAAGTGCGCGGGAGGTCTCGGCGTAGTTGCCCCGGTCGCACTCGGGGTAGTAGTCAGACACCACGGTCTGCATCCAGGTGTCGAGCGGGATGGCCTCGAGGTAGCCCAGCGAGAACAGGAGGATGCAGTCGGCCACCTTGTCGCCGACCCCGACGAACGTCGTCATGGCGTCGCGTGCGGCCTCGTACTCCATGTCGAAGAAGTCGGCGGGGTGGGCCTCGCCCGAGGCGACCATCTCGGCGGTCCGCTGGACGTAGGGCGCGCGGTAGCCGAGACCGAGGTCGCGGAGGTCCTGCTCGGTGGTCGCGGCGAGCTGCTCCGGGCGGGGGAACGCGTGGTACGTTCGGCCGTCGAATTCGACCTCGTCGCCGTAGGCGCGCGCGAGCGAGGAGACCATCTCGTGGATGCGCTCGACGCGCATCTGGGCCGAACAGATGAACGAGACGAGACAGCCAAAGGGCGGGTCACGCACGAGCCGGAGCCCGCGATGGGCGTCGTAGGCCTCGTGCACGAGGTCGCGGTCGGGTGCATCGGCGATGATGCGGTCGAGGTCGTCGTCGAGGCGCAGGAGGTGTGTCACGAGGTCGTGCGCGTCACAGGAGGCCTCCCACTCGACGGCCTCGTCGGTCACGCGGACGCGGACCACGGTCGGTTCCGCTTCGTCGTCGGGAACCGGTGTCACGTCGTGGTCCTTCTCGTCCAGGTCGAGCACGGTGTAGTACCAGGGCGAGCCCTCGTCGTCGCCCTCGTACATCCGGCCGTCCTCGCGTCGCCAGAGGTAGGACTGGCCGCTTTCGAGCGTCACGTGTGCGTCGAACCCGCCGGAGAGCGTAGACAGCGATATCGTCCCGGATTCCATCACCGGGTCGTTGGCGTGTGGACGTTTCTGGGTTTCGGGTCGCCCTCGTCGGGATGCGGCCGGCGGCGATGACCGTCGGCACCGTGTCAGGGCCAACCTTGATACTACTCGGCTGGGAATGAAAGAACGATTATGAACTGCAGAGTGGTCGTCGAGGCTGCAGTGCCGGTTTACGACGTGGAAACAGAGGACGAGGCGATTCGCATCGCCATCTCGAAGACGGGAGAGATGCTGAATCCCGACCTCAACTACGTCGAGATCAACATGGGCTCGCGCACCTCACCCGGGGGTGAGGAGCTTCCGCCCGCCTTCATCGCGGCCGACGAAGCACTCGTGGCACTCGAACTGGAGATGACCGTGTTCAACGTCGAGCGCGAGGAACACGCCTCCCGCATCGCGCGCAAGGAGATCGGACAGCGACTGACGAACATCCCGCTGGAGGTTCTGGAAGTCGAGGTCATCGAAGAAGACGACGACGAGGACGACGAGGCCGAAGCCGAGTCAGCGGAGCTCGAGAGCGAAGCAGAGGTGAGCAGCACGGATGGCGGCGAGGTCGCCGAGCAGGAGCCGGACGAGGACGACGACGTGCTCCCCGAGTTCGAAGACCTCATCGAATAAGCTGTCGCGCGCGGGCGAGTCCGGTCGGTATCGACGGTTCTTTCCGGGATGGTAATTGGCTGCGTAGAACTGAGTCTGCGGTTTCAGTCTGCGGAGACGGCGACGGTCTCTTCGGTCTGCTCCTCGTGCATGTCCGAAGTGATTCCGGTCGCCAGCGCAAAGACTGCTGCTTTGTGGTCGGTTTTCGATTTGTGGATGGAAGTTGGGCGAATCCCCAGGGATTCGTATTCGTCCAGAGAGAGGTCGTCCTCTGTCCGTGTGTCGTAGTGATTGCTTACCTCTGCGAGCAGGCCGTGAAGGTGAATGAGCTCCTGCTTCTTCATAACCAAAATGGTCTACTGGTTCAAGGGTTATATTATTATCCTGAGTCGCGTTAACACGGCGCGTCAGTAGATTGACGTTCTCAATGGGTAGAGAACCGGAAAAATACATGTTTTCCGTTGAATTAAGCAATCTCACCCCAGTCAGAATCGAGGTGGCTGGAGTATCAAGATATTTTACTCGCTCAGGCCGAACTATCTCGCATGGGCTACGAAGACCACCTGGATCGCGCAATCGAGGAGTCCTCGGACGTCGAGTCCACAGGTGACCGCTTCGAGGTCCCCGACCCGACGGTCCGTCAGGAGGGGAAGATGAGCGTCTACGAGAACTTCGCAGACACCGTCGACGTGCTCAACCGCGAGGCCGGTCACGTCATGAAGTTCCTCCAGAACGAGCTGGGAACCAGCGGCCACATCGACGAGAGCGGACGGGCCCGGCTCACGGGCTCGTTCAAGGAGTCCCGGGTCGCCGACGCGCTGGACGCGTACGTCGCCGGGTACGTCACGTGTAGCGAGTGCGGCTCACCCGACACGCATCTGCAGGAACGACAGGGGACGACCGTGCTGAAATGCGACGCCTGCGGGGCACTGTCGTCGGTCAACCAGGGCTGAACTGCTACTTGAGCTGTTTGAGCGCGTCGAGGTCGTGTTCTGTACGCATGAACTCGGCCGTGCGCCGCGTCGCGTGGCAGTTCGGACAACTGAAGTTCTTCCGCGGTCCGGGCAACGAGCCGGGTGCTGACTCCCAGTCTTTCCGGCATTCCGGACACAGGAGGCGGACGTAGGTTTCCACCATGGGGAGAAGTAACACGGGAGGGTGTGAAAAACTTTGTCGCGGTATCCGGTACCGTCGGTCAGTCGGCCATCATCGACGAAAGACCGTTCAGAGGGTCGTGAGCGACGCGTCCGAGGCGTCTAGCAGCTCCTTGTACCGGTTCCGGATGGTAACCTCGGAGATGTTCGCCACGTCCGAGACCTGGTTCTGCGTGACCTTCTCGTTCGTCAGCAGGGCGGCCGCGTACACGGCGGCTGCCGCGAGGCCGACCGGCGACTTCCCGGAGTGGATGCCAGCCTGGCGCGCGTTCTCCAGCAGGAGGCGCGCGCGGCGCTCGGACTCGTCCGAGAGGCCGAGTTCGCTCGCGAACCGGGGCACGTAGTTCTCGGGGTCGGCGGGCTTGATCTCGAGTTTGAGCTCGCGGACGATGTAGCGGTACGTCCGGGTCAGCTCCATCTTGTCGACGCGGCTGACCATCGCCATCTCGTCGAGCGACCGGGGCGTGCCGGCCTGGCGCGCGGACGCGTACAGGGCGGCGGTAGCGACGCCCTCGATGGAGCGGCCCGGGAGCAGGTCCTCGTTGAGTGCGCGACGGTAGATGACCGAGGCGGTCTCGCGGACGTTGGCCGGGAGGCCGAGCGAGGACGCCATCCGGTCGATCTCGCCGAGTGCCTGCTTCAGGTTGCGCTCTTTCGAGTCGCGGGTGCGGAAGCGCTCGTTCCAGGTGCGGAGGCGCTGCATCTTCTGGCGCTGGCGTGCGGTCAGGGCCCGTCCGTAGGCGTCTTTGTCCTGCCAGCCGATGTTGGTCGAGAGCCCGTCGTCGTGCATCATCTTCGTCGTCGGAGCACCGACGCGCGACTTCTCGTCCTTCTCTTTCGAGTCGAACGCGCGCCATTCGGGCCCGTGGTCGATGTTCACCTCCTCGACCACGAGACCGCATTCGCCACAGACGATCTCACCGTGTTCGCTGTCCTGCACCAGTGCACCACTGCACTCGGGGCAGACGGTCCGCTCTTCCTGCTGGAGTCGCTTCTCTGCCTCGCCAGTGTTGGTCCGGGTTGTTGTATCGCTCATGATATGTATCCCTCGTGATGGCCGCGGATAGGAGCCTGAATGGGTGGAAAAAATTCACGCCCAGACGGGAACCCGTCCTCACCCTAAGTAAGACCGCAAAGTACTTAAATCTATTGGTGGGTTTAAATACTCATGAGTTCAAAGCTTATCATGCCATCGGTAATCGAAAAAAGGTTGATATCACTTTCGACCACGCAAAGAATATAACCCTAACGGGTACTGGGGAATCGCGTCAGCTCGCGCGGCGGACCCCCAGTGCCAGCGTGCCGACCAGTGCCAGTGCCACGGCGACGATGCCGAAGCCGGGCGAGCCGCCACTGCTGGCCTCACCGGAACCGGAGTCGTCGTCCATCATCGTCGTGGACTCGTCCATCCCGGTGGTTTGCTCGTCCATCGCGGTCGTGGTCGTCGTCTCCGTCATCGTCTCGCCCGTGACGGTGACGGATGCCCCGGAGACGACCGCACCCTTCGCTACGTACGGCCCGTCGTTCGCCCCGTCACTCTCGACGAAGGTGTACGTCTGGTCGCCGTTCGAGTCCCTGTGCGCCATCGCGATGAGCGTCGAGTCCTCCTGGACCGGCGCGTCGAGCGTGATCTCGACGTCCTCGTGCGTGCCGGGTGCGAGGTACTCCGACGTGCCACGGACGCTGTCGAAGACGGCACCCTCGCTCAGGCTCCCGTCGTGGATGGTGACGAAGCCACCGTTGGAGAGGGTGACGGAGTCGACGACGACCGTCTCACCCATCGTCTCCTGGGCCTGGAACGTCACGGTCGCGCCGACCTGGGCGCGGGCCGTGTCGACCACGGCACCGCCGTCGTAGACGTAGGGGCCGTCAGCGCCGCCCTCGTCCTCGACGAACGAGTACGTCTGGTCGTCGTTGCTGTCCATGTGGGCCATCGGGACGAGCGTCTGCGTGGAGCGCAGCGTGCTGTCGAGCGTGATGGTGACGTTCTCGTGGTGGCCCGCTTCGAGGTAGTCGGACGTGCCGACGACGCTGTCGAGGGTCGCTCCCGCGAACAGCGAGCTGTCGTGGACCGTCACGAAGCCGCCCTCGGCGAGGTCGACGTCCTGCACGACGACCGTGTGCCCGTCGGAGGGCTGGTCGGCCATCGCAACGCTCGCGGAGATGGTGACGTTCCCGGCGTCGACCACGGCACCGCCGTCAGCGGTGTACGGGCCGTCGTCGCTGCCCTCGCTGTCGACGAAGTCGTACGTCATGTCACCGTCCGTGTCCATGTGCGGCATCGCGACGAGCGAGCCGTCCTCGGTCATCGGCTTCTCGAGGACGACCTCGACGTTCTCGTGGTAGCCCGGTGCCAGGTATTCGGAGGTGCCGCGGACGCTGTCGAACACGTCGCCCTCGCTCAGGCTGCTGTCGTGGATCGTCACGAAGCCGCCCTCGGGGAGGAAGACGGAGTCGACCACGACGCGGTGGCCGCCGGAGGCCTGGGCGTCGAAGGTCGCGGTCGCCTCGTCGGAGAGCGTCACGGCGGCCGTGTCGACGACCGCGCTGCCGTCAGCGGTGTAGGGACCGTCGTTCTCGCCCTCGGAGGTGTCGAAGGTGTAGGTCTGGTCATCGTCGGTGTCCATGTGGGCCATCGGGACCAGCGTCGTGTTCTCGGTCAGGGGCTTCTCGAGCGTGATGCGCACGTTCTCGTGCACGCCAGCACTGAGGTACTGGGAGGTGCCGCGGATGCTCTCGAAGACGGCACCCTCGGTGACGGTCGCGTCGTGGACCGTCACGAAGCCGCCCTCCGAGAGCTCGACGCGGTCGACGACGACCGTGTCGTCAGCGACCGGGCCGTCGGCCATCGAGACCGTCGCGGAGACCGTCACGTCGGCGGACTGCATCACGATGTCACCGCCGGCCGTGTACGGGCCGTCGGTCGAGCCACCGTCGGCGACGAAGGAGTAGCTCTGGTCACCGTTCGTGTCCTTGTGTGCCATCGCGAACAGCGTGGCATCCTCGGAGAGCGTGTCGTCGAGGTGGATGGTGACGTTCTGGTGCGTGCCCGCTTCGAGGTACTGTGAGGTACCGCGGACGCTCTCCAGCGTCTTGCCGTCACCCAGCGTCGCGTCGTGGATGGTGACGAAGCCACCCTCGGGCAGGGTCACCTCGTCGACCACGACCGTGGAACCACCGGAGGTCTGTCCAGTGAACTGTACTGCCGCATCTGCCGCGTTCGTGCCTTGGCCAGCAGCCGCCACGCCCGCCAGCCCGGTGCTGACGAGCATCGCGACGACCACCAGCGTGGTGATGCGTTTCCGCATACTCCGACCGTCGAACAGGGTATTAAAACCGATTTGCCGAACTGCGGCCCCAAGCTCACCCAATTCTCACCACAGTCTCACCGCCATCACTCGTTTTTGGTGGTGTACCCAGGTATAACTAGAATCAGGGAGGAACAGCGAATACGTATAAAAGGGTGGGTCGCGGAGAACGGCGCGATTCGGGGTGCCGCGTGGTGGACCGGTCAGTCCCAGCTGACCCAGGCCAGAAAGCCGAGTCCGAACGTCTGCATCACGTGGAGCAGCATCTGGGCCTGCCACACCGGGCGCGGGACCATGCTGTCGGTGTGCCACCACGCCGACAGCGTCGGGTCCAGCTGGTAGTAGTAGAGCACCAGCAGGTTCTCCGCGAGGAGGAACGCCGAGAAGATCAACAGCCCCATCGTGTGCTTCGACCGGAACTTCAGGAAGTTCCGGCCCCACACGTACCCGAGGGCGAGCAACAGCGCGACGTTAGCCACGGTCGCGGCCTTCGCCAGGGTGACCCAGATGCTCATCTATTCCTCCGTTTGCCGCAACCGTGGTTATACTCTTTCCCAATTTCGGCCATACTCACTCCACCTTTGCCATGATGTCCTCGACGGTGTCCCAGTGGTGGCGGGCCTGGTCGGTCGGCAGGTAGATGGCCCCGTAGTCGTCACCGCTGTCTTTCACGATGTCGTTGTCACTGAGCACGTCGAGGTGATGTCGAACCGTCTTGTAGTCGAGGTCGAGGTCCTCCGCGAGTTGGTTGGCGTTCCGCGGTCGTTCGTCGAGGGCACGCAGGATTCGGACACGGTTCTCACCACCGCGCGTCCCGGTCAACACGTACCACAGGACCGCCTCCATCGTCTACCTCCCACTCACCCCCCTTACGTAATACCATCGCCAACGGGCGGCGAGATTCGCGGAGAGCGGTGCCGAAACTGCAGATTCTCGTGACCGGTTCACACGGTGAACAGGTGGCCCTCTCGCGGCACTTCGAACAGGCCGATTCTCGCGCCCGCGTCCAGCCAGGCGTGGCCGTACGAGAACGCCGCCAGGGCGTTCACCCAGTCGTCATGCTCGCGGAAGTGCTCGCCGTCGTCGAGGTAGGACTGCGCCATCTCCAGGCACTCCAGGGCGGCCTGACCCATCGGCGTGTCCGTCTGCGGCGCGACCTCTGCCACGTCGAGGGCCTCTTCGAGGAGGTCGTGGTACCGGTTCGTCTTCTCGTGCAGGTCCGCGGCCATGCCCGAGTCGAGGGCAGGTTGCAGTGTAAGCCCTTCGTCGTCGACGTGTGGGAAAGCCCACCGGTCACCCGCAAGAGGACTTGGCTACATCGTTAACGGGTGTCCCCGGCAATCCCCGGGAAATGCGACTGGTCCGGGTCCTGGCGAGAGACGAACGGGTGGACGACCTCGTCGAAGTGTTGCAGGACGAGGACGTGGATTACGTCATCACCTCCGAGGCGCGGGAGGACGACGACGCCGTCTTGATCGAGTTCCCCATCCCGATTCAGGCGGTCGATTACGTCCTCGACCGGCTGCGCGATGCGGGGCTGGACGACGAGCGCTACACCGTCATCTCGACGGCCGAGACGGCGAAGACCAGCCACTACGACGAACTGGAGGACCGGTTCGTCGCGGGCGTCGAGGAGGACGATACGGTCGCCAGCGAGGAGATACGCGGGAAGGCCCTCGGGATGCACCGCAATGCACTCACCTACTACTCGATGACCGGCCTGAGCGCCATCGTGGCGGCCGTGGGGCTGTTGCTCGATTCGCCGGCCATCGTCGTCGGGGCGATGGTCATCGCGCCACAGGTCGGTCGCGCCCTCATCACCAGCGTCGGCATGGCACTCGGCGACCGACAGATGCTGAAACTCGGTGTCCGGACCCAGCTGGCGGGCTACGCCGCCGCCATCGTCGGGGCGACCGTCCTCGGGGTCACGATACGGTACGGCCAGCTCTTGCCCGTGAG
This sequence comes from Haloarchaeobius sp. HME9146, assembly GCF_025399835.1. Classification (NCBI taxonomy): domain Archaea; kingdom Methanobacteriati; phylum Methanobacteriota; class Halobacteria; order Halobacteriales; family Halorubellaceae; genus Haloarchaeobius; species Haloarchaeobius sp. HME9146. The sequence continues at coordinate 2,500,085 of NZ_JAODVR010000001.1, read as the reverse complement.
TCTGCACGTCTCCGGAATCGGGCAGGTGGCCAAGCGCATCTCGCCGGGCTTGCTCTCGTTCGTGGTCGCGGTCTGTTCGGGTGCGGCCGGCGCGTTCGGCCTCGCGACCGCGCTCCCCGTCTCGCTCGTCGGTGTGATGATCGCCGCGGCGCTCATCCCGGCCGCCGCCGCGGTCGGTATCGGGCTCGCCTGGGGTGCGCCGTCGGTCGCCATCGGCGCGTTCGTCCTCCTCGTGGCGAACGCGGTGGCCGTGAACCTCTCCGGTTTCGCGGTGTTGTGGTACCTGGGTTACCGGCCCGACGGCTGGGACGGGCTGTCGGGCCGTCGGTCTGCCCGCGAGTACTGGCCGACGTTCGTGACGCTCGTGGCCCTCCTCCTCGTCGTGACTGCGGCTGGAACGGTTCTCACGGGCAAGGCGGCGTTCGACACGCAGACCAACGACGCCGTCTCCGAGACCCTCGACCGGTCCGAGTACGAGGCGCTCGAACTGGTCGCGGTCCAGACCGAGATGACCGGGTTCGACCACGGGCCGACCGACGGGGCACGGGGCGTGACGGTGGTGGTCAACAGACCGGCCGACGAGCAGTTCCCCGACCTCGCATCGACCATCGAAGCCGCGGTCGAACGACAGACGGGGACCGACGTGACCGTCTCCGTCGAGTTCCAGGAGGTCCAGTCGTCGGGGCGTGACGGCCGAGACTGATACGTCTCGCAGTGTGAGGGATTCACCAGTAGACAGGGTACTGGCAGTACCCCGGACAGTTCGTCCATCCCGGTCAGGGGACTTGCCTGCTCTGCGTGGGTGGGTGTTCCAGCGACACTTCGACGTCGTCCGTCAGACGCCAGGTGACCTTTCGAAACCACTGTCAGCACCACAGCCCACCCAGTATTGCCATGTTAACACAAGACAGGTGGGCGCAAGCGATGCAGAACAACGCAACTATAAAAGCCGTACAGGCGGTAGGAAGAGGCATGACAGACTCGCCGCACGTGGAGATATACACGAAGGAGAACTGCCCGTACTGCGACAAGGCGAAGGACCTCTTCGACGAGAAAGGCGTCGAGTACGTCACGTACAACGTGACGGGAGACGACGAGCTGTTCGAGGAGATGGTCGAGCGCGCAGACGGGCGAAAGACCGCCCCCGAGGTGTTCATCGACGACGAGCTCATCGGTGGCTGGGACGACACCAGCGCCCTCAACGAGACCGGCGAGCTCGACGAGAAGCTCGGGCTGGCCCGTCCCGACGGCGGCGACGTGACCGAGCACCGCAAGATGATCATCGCGGGAACCGGCATCGCCGGCCTGACGGCAGCCATCTACGCGGCTCGCTCGAACAACGAGCCCCTCGTCATCGAGGGCGACGAGCCCGGTGGCCAGCTCACCCTGACGACGGACGTGGAGAACTACCCCGGCTTCCCCGAGGGCATCTCCGGGCCGGAGCTCATCAACAACATGAAAGAGCAGGCCAAGAAGTTCGGTGCCGACACGAAGAACGGCATCATCACGGACGTCGACGCCTCCTCGCGCCCGTTCCGCGTCGAGCTCAAGGACGGCTCCGTCTACACCGCGGACTCGTTCATCGCGGCCTCCGGCGCGTCCGCCCGCACACTCGACATCCCCGGACAGGACGAGCTGATGGGCTACGGGCTCTCCACGTGTGCGACCTGTGACGGCGCGTTCTTCCGCGACGAGGACATGCTCGTCGTCGGTGGCGGTGACGCCGCCATGGAGGAGGCCTCCTTCCTCACCAAGTTCGCGAACAAGGTGTACATCGCCCACCGTCGCGACGAGTTCCGTGCCGAGGACGTCTGGATCGACCGTGTGATGGACAAGGTCGACGCCGGCGAGATCGAGGTCCTCTGGAACACCGAGGTCACCGAACTCCACGGCTCCCAGGAGGAGGGCGTCGACCACGTGACGCTGGTCGAGCACCCCGAAGGCCACCCGACGGCCAAGCTCGACGACCCCGAGACCGAGGAGTCCGAACTGGACGTCGGTGCCGTGTTCTACGCCATCGGCCACACGCCGAACACCGAGTACCTCGAAGGCACGGGCGTCGAGATGGACGAGGATGGCTACCTGAAGACGAAGGGCGGCTTCGGTGGCGGCCAGACCGAGACCCACGTCGAGGGAATCTTCGGCGCTGGCGACGTCGTCGACTACCACTACCAGCAGGCGGTCACCGCAGCCGGCATGGGTTGTAAGGCCGCACTCGACGCCGACGAGTACCTCGAAAGCCAGGCGGCGGCCGCCGCGAAGGGTGCCGAATCCGCCGCGGAAGCCGACGACTAGCCCGAACGGGCCTGAATACTCCACTAGCTGTTTTTTACGGGTTCCTGTGGTTTGTCCCCCTATAGCATGGGTGTCGCCGACGCGAGAACGCGTCCGAGGGTAGACGAATGCGCCGTTGGGGTGGCGGCGCTCGACCCGGAGGGCCGGTTCGTCTTCGCCAACGGGACCTACGGCGGGATGTACGGCTACGACGACCCGGTCGCGTTGCTCGACGAGCACTGGACCGACTGCCTCCCGACCGTCGAGCACGGAGTCGTCCGAGAGGGAATCGAAGCGGTCGGCCGGACGGGGCGCTGGTTCGGGCGGACGCGCGTGCAGTCGGGAGACGACACTGGCAGGGGCGACGGCGACACCGACGAGCCGACCGGGAGACGACTGACCATCGTGCGCGCGACGAGCGGGGAGACCATCCTCGTCGTTCGCAGTGGCAGGGGCCCACTCGCCTACGAGGACCAACTCGCCGCGCTATCCGAGGCGACGCGCGACCTGTTCGCGGTCGAGGACCCCCGCGTCATCGCCAAGACGACGGTGAACGTGGCACAGAACGTCTTCGACCAGTCGTTCGTGGCGGTCTGGCACCAGGAGGGTGACAGCGGGCCGTTGCGACCGCTCGCCGGGAGCGACGCCGTGCGGGTCCTCACCGGCCACGAATCGCTGACGCTTCCGGAGATACAGGACGGAACGTTCGAGATGGCCGTCTTCGAGCGCAACGAGCGCGTCCTCGTCGAGGAGTTCGAGTCGACACCGGACCGGGCCCATCCGGACCTGCCGCTCTCGGTGGTCTTGCTGGTGCCACTCGGTGACCAGGGCTTGCTCATGGCGGGGATACCCCACGCTGGCCAGTTCGGCGACCCGACCGTCGAGTTACTCACCATCCTCGGGCGGAACGCCGGTGCCGCCTTCGAACAGGCGGCACAGCGCCGGGAGCTCCGGGAGCGGAACGAACGCCTCGACGAGTTCACCAGCATCGTGAGCCACGACCTGCGGAGCCCGCTGTCGGTCATCATGGCGAACGCCGACCTGGCACAGGAGACCGGTGACCTGTCGTTCCTCGACGACGTCACGGCGGCCGCGACCCGGATGGACCGGCTCATCGACGAATTGCTGACGCTCTCCAGGCAGGGGCGGGACATCGGCTCGGCCGAACCGGTGTCGCTCGGGACCGTTGCCCACCTCGCGTGGAGCTCTATCGCTGCCCCCGACGCGACCGTCTCCGTCACCGGAACCTGCACGGTGGAGGCGGACCCCGAACGCCTGCAGACCGTCCTCGAGAACCTGTTCCGGAACGCCATCGACCACGGTCGCGACGACGTGACCATCACGGTCGGGGTCGAGGGTGACTGCTTCTTCGTGGCCGACGACGGTCCCGGGATACCGCCGGACCGGCGAGACACCGTCTTCGAGCGCGGATACACGACCGACGGCGACGGGACAGGGTTCGGCCTCGCCATCGTCGAACGGATCGCCGAGGCCCACGGCTGGCGCATCGACGTCACCGAGAGCGACTCGGGTGGGGCACGGTTCGAGTTCCACGGTGCCTGCGACGACGAGACCGACTGACTGCGGGCACGCTCGTGCGCCGGGCAGGCACGGAACCCACAGAGGCTTTACGTCCCAGGGACGACTGCTGCGGTATGGCAGACGACATCGAGACGGTCACGTTCAGCATCGAGTCCGAGGACGACAGCGACGAGGTCACACTCCCGAAGGACCTGCTCTCGCTCCTCGCCGAGGGCGACCAGAGCCCCGCCGAGGTCGTCGGCGACATCGCGATGCTCTCGTTCGCCTCCCGCGCCCACCACATCGCCCACCACGGCGAGGAGGACAGCGAGGAGCTCGACGCCGTCGAGCAGTCCGCGATGGACCTCTTCGAGGAGCGCTTCGGCGTCAGCTTCGGTGAGGCGACCGGCCACCAGCACTAGCCGACAGGACTGCACCAGACACAGCACTGCAAACACGACCCACACAGACCCAAGTACCGGGTCCCCGCAGTTTCTTCGTATGCCGACCGACCCGCCCAGTCTCGTGACCGCCCTCGACGCCCTCGAAGCGAGCCACGGCTGTACCGTCCTCGCGGTGCGCGACGTGGGGAGCCGAGCCTGGGGACTCGACAGCGAGAACAGCGACTACGACGTGGCGGTCCTCTTCCGGCAGCCACTCGTGAGATACGCGACGCTCGACGAGTACGTCCCGAGCATCGAGACCGACCACGGCCCCGACCTCGAGCTGACCGGCTGGAACGTCAGGCGGTTCGCCGAGTTGCTCGTCGATTCGAACCCGTCGGTCCTCGAATTCCTGCACTCGCCCCTGCGATACCGCGAGCACGACGCGCTTGCCAGTCTGGAAGCCGACGTGGCCGGCGACTTCGAGCCGATCCGGCTCTACCACCACTACCGGTCGCTCGCCGAGCGCCAGTACCGCAAGTACCTCGAACGCCGGGTGCTGGAGAACGGCGAGCCAGCGCTTGTCGTCACCGACGAGACCGAGACGCATTGGGTCGGTGAGCCGGTCGAGCCCGGGAACCCGTCGACACTGCCCAAGGACGAGGACCGCTACACCGAAGGGTCGTGTGACCAGACGGTCGCGCGGAACCTGTACGTCATCCGGGCGGTCCTCTCCGCCCGGCACGTCCGTGACACCCACACGTTCCCGGACCTGCACTTCCCGTCGTTCCTCGACGAGTGCGAGGCGTCCGGACAGGTCGACGACTCGGTGCTCGACCGGGCGCGCGACCTCGTGGCGCGAAAGCGGGCTGGCGAGGGCGACGCAGTGGTCGGGCAGGTGTTCACACCCGAGGAGGTCGCTCTCCCGGAACAGATTCCGCCGGAAGAACACGCCGTGGGTGGGATAGCCACGGCTCGCGTCAATCGGTTCGTCGAAGAAACGTTCGGGATGTGAGTGTCGGCGACCGGTGGTCAGTCGTCGTCGTCGGCTCGAACCTCCGCTTCGGTTTCGAGTTCGACGTCGATGTCGATGACCTCCTCCTCCTCTTCCGCTTCGATGCGCGGCGGTTCTTCCGAGACCTCGCCCGTCTGCACCTTCTTCGCGTACTCCAGGTCTTCTTCGATGATCTGGGATTCCTTGCCGAGGTGCTTACGTTCTCGTCCGCGCTTCGTGTCTCCCATGACAATCGGTACCTAGGACCACTGTCGTCTTAACTGGTTCGGCGGTTCCTCGCCAGTTTCTGATAGACGGACCTGACAGAGAGAAGGGGTGGCCCGGGGTCAGGGGACCTGCCACTCGAGCAACACGCCGTCGTCGACGCGCTCGACACCGGTCAACTCCAGTTCGGGAAAACCGGCCGTGAAGCCGTCACCGTCTGCCAGTGTCGGGGCGTCGCGCCCACCGACGACCATCGAACCGACGTAGACCGTCAGTTCGTCCACGAGCGCGTCTGCGAAGAGGGAGTAGATGAGTTCGCCGCCGCCTTCGACCATCAGGCGCTCGACGCCCCGGGATTCGAGTGCTGCGAGGGCAGCCGCGAGGTCGACCCGGTCCTCGCCCGCGACGACGACTTCTGCACCTGCGTCCTCCAGGGCGGCGACTCGGTCGTCAGGGGCCGCCTCACTCACGCAGATGTACGTCGTCGCGGTGTCGTCGAGGATTCGGGCGTCGGGTGGTGTGCGAGCGCTCGAGTCCGCCACGACTCGTGCCGGGTGCGGGCTGCGCCCCGTCGATTCGCGCTTCGCGATGCGCTCCGCGTCGTCCAGCGTCAACGATGGGTCGTCGGCCAGCACCGTTCCGACACCGACCATCACGCCGTCGTTCTGCGCCCGAATGTGGTCGACGCGCTCGAAGTCCTGCGGGCCGCTGATGCGTAACTGCTCCCGTGTGCGCGAGGCGAGCTTGCCGTCGGCGCTCATCGCCGCGTTGACGTGGACGTACATGGTTCGGTGTTCGGTGGGAGGGAGAAACTGGTTTCGGTGCGGTGGGTTCGAGAGGTTGATTCCGGGATGAGTGCGTTCGGTTCCCGTCCGGGATTCGCGATTGGTCCCTGTGACGCCGAGCAGCTAGCTCGCGCTGGTGGCACTGGGACCGCCACCGCCCCGCACCACACCCTCCCCAGCCGACTTCCTCCACTCCGCTTCGTTTCACTTCGCTTCGTTCCGGTCGTCCCTCGCGCGCTTTCGGCTCGCGGTCTCGCTTCGCTCTACACGCTCGCCAGCGCGCGCCAGAGTGATTTCCGACCCTCGCGTCGCGCCCACACGCCCACGAATCCTTTTAAACGATGCCGCCGAACGCACTGCCATGAGTCTCGACGACCGCGCCGAGGAGCTCGCCTCCGACCTCGGTGTTGACAAAGAGGAGGTCAAATCCGACCTTGAGAACCTGGTGTCGTACAGCGTCCCGATGGACGAAGCCGTCCAGAGCCTTCGCCGGAAGTACGGCGACGACTCGGGCGGCGGCAGTTCCGCGCCATCCGAGAAGACCATCGGGGACGTGACGCCCGAGGACAGCAGCGTGAGCGTCACGGGCCGCATCCTGACGGTGGGCAAGCGCTCCATCCAGACGCAGGGCGAACAGCAGGTCATCTTCGAGGGCGAACTCGCCGACGAGACGGGCAAGCTCTCCTACACCGCCTGGACCGACTTCGGCCTCTCGGCCGGGGACACCATCCAGGTCGGCAACGCCGGGGTGCGAGAGTGGGACGGCCGACCCGAGCTCAACCTCGGCGAGAGCACGTCGCTCTCGTTCCTTGATGAGGCACTGGAAGTCCCCTACGACATCGGCGGGGAAGCCAGCCTCCGCGACCTGAAATCGGGCGACCGCGGCGTCACCGTCGAGGTCGCCGTCGAGGAGGTCGAACGCCGGACCATCGACGGCCGGAACGGCGAGACCGACATCCTCAGCGGCGTGTTCGGCGACGAATCCGGTCGCCTCCCATTCACGTGCTGGGAGCCGGACCCCGCCATCGAGAACGGCGGGACGGTCCGCATCGAGAACGCCTACGTCCGCGAGTATCGCGGCGTCCCGGAGGTGAACGTCTCCGAGTTCTCGACCGTGACGGGCCTCGACCACGACGTCGAGGTCGGCTCCGCGGCCAGCGAGATGTCCATCGCCGAGGCGGTCGCCTCCGGCGGCATCTACGACGTCGCGCTGGTTGGGAACATCATCGCCGTCAGGGAGGGCTCCGGCCTCATCGAGCGCTGCCCCGAGTGCAACCGCGTCGTCCAGAACGGCCAGTGTCGCGCCCACGGGAACGTCGACGGCGACGACGACCTGCGCGTGAAGGCGATTCTCGACGACGGGACCGGGACCGCGACGGTGGTCCTCGACCGCGACATCACCGAGGTGGTGTACGACGGGACCCTCGAGGACGCGAAAGACCAGGCCCGCGAGGCCATGGACAAGGAGGTCGTCGCGGACAGTATCCGTGACGCCATCGTCGGCCCCGAGTTCCGGGTCCGCGGACACTTCTCGGTCGACGACTACGGCGCGAACCTCGACGCGACCGAGTTCGGCCGCACGGAGGACGACCCGGCCGACCGTGCGAAGGCCCTCCTTCAGGAGGTGGAAGCATGAGTGGCATCCAGCGCCGCGAGGTGGCCTTCCGCCTCTTCGCGAGCGAGTTCGACGACGCGACCCTCTCGCACCAGGAATCGGACGAGGAGCGCGCCCCGAACTACGTCATCACGCCCTCGGGGGCCCGCGTCAACCGGCTGTTCGTCGTGGGCGTCCTGACCGAGGTCGAATCCGTCAACGAGGAGGTCCTGCGGGGCCGCATCGTCGACCCGACGGGCGCGTTCGTCGTCTACGCCGGGCAGTACCAGCCCGACGAGATGGCCGCGCTCGAACAGGCACAGCCGCCGCAGTTCGTCGCCGTGACTGGCAAGGCGCGTACCTTCTCGCCGGACGACTCCGACCGCGTCTACACCTCCATCCGGCCGGAGAGCATCAACGTGGTCGACGCGGAGACCCGGGACCGCTGGGTCGTCGGCACCGCCGAACAGACACTCCAGCGCGTCGCGACCTACGCCGAGGCTGCCGCGATGGACGAACACGGCGAGGCGCTGACGGCCGCGCTCGAAGCCGAGGGCGTCCCGGCCGGGCTCGCCAACGGCATCCCGCTCGCGATGCAGCACTACGAGACCACGCCGGCGTACCTCGATGGGCTCCGACAGACCGCCATCGAGGCGGCCCGTGTCGTCTCGGGCGACCAGGACGAGGTCTCCGGGAACGCCCTGTCGCCCGGCGACGCCGGCGACGGAACCGTCACCTGGGGCGACCTGCGTGACACCGAGCGTGCCGCATTCGGCATGATGCCGGGCTCGCCCGCCTCGACCGTGGAACAGCCCGAGGTGGCCGAATCCGACACCGAGGCGGAAGCGACCGAGACGACCGAGGACGAGGCGGAGCCGGCCACCACCGAATCCGAGACGGCGACCGAGGCCGCAGTCGAGTCGACGCCCGACGCGTCGGCAGCGAGCGAGGCCGAACCCGAGCCCGCCGCGACCGACGAGGACGCGGGGGTAGCCGACACCGGCGAAGAGGCCGAGGTCGAAGCCGAAACGGCCGTCGCCGACGATACCGGGGCAGAGCCGGAACCGGAACCGGCTGCCACGGACGAACCGGAACCGGCTGCCACGGACGAACCGGAACCGGCCGCCACTGACGAACCGGAACCGGCCGCCAGCGAAGAGCCGGAACCGGCCGCCACTGACGAACCGGAACCGGCTGCCACGGACGAACCGGAACCGGCCGCCACTGACGAACCGGAACCGGCCGCCAGCGAAGAGCCGGAACCGGCCGCCACTGACGAACCGGAACCGGCCGCCACTGACGAACCAGAACCCGTCACCAGCGACGAACCCGAACCCGAGCCGTCCACCGGCCTCGAAACGGAAGACGACGACATCGGTGACTTCGAGCCCGGCAACCTCGGTGGCGAGGTAGACGCGGCCGACGAACCGGAACCAGAACCGGCCGCCGAGGAGACCGCGGCTGCGAGTGCCACGCCGGAGGGCATGTACCAGATGGACGACGAGGAACGCGAGGAGATCGAAGAGGAGTTCGGCGCGGAGTTCAGTTCCGGCACCGACGTGCCGGAACCGGGCGAATCCGGCATCGAGACCCCGGAACCGGAGCCGGAGGCTGAAGCCGAGGCGGACGAACCTGCCCCAGCCGGGGACGACGAACCCGCTGGATCGACCGACGAACCGGTCGAGGCGGAGGTCGCTGCCGACGAGCCTGAACCGGATGCTGCCGACGACGCCGACGACGGCGACGAACCCGCCGAGGACGTCGACCTCGACGACTACGTCATGGACGTGATGAAGGAGCTCGACGACGGCGACGGTGCGGACCGCGCAGAACTCGTCTCGCAGGTCGTCTCGGACACCGGGTCGGCCGAGGCCGATGTCGAGGACGCCATCCAGAACGCCCTCATCGGGGGGCAGTGCTACGAGCCCGACGACGACACGCTCAAGCCGATCTGATGGCCGCGGTCGAACCGATACCGAACAGCCCGGCCGCCGTGGTCGAGACGGGTGAGGAACGGCTCCTCGTCGTCGCTGACCTCCACGCCGGCATCGAAGACGCGCTCCGTTTCGAGCGCGGTGTTCACGTCCGGAGCCACGCGTCCGACCGCCGCGAGCAGGTACTGGACCTCGCGGCCCGGACCGACCCCGACCGGTTCGTCGTCCTGGGCGACATCATGCACTCCATCGGGGGCCCGGGCGGCGCAGAACGGGGCGAGATAGAGGTCTTGCTGGAGGAACTCGGCCTCCCGACGACCGTGGTCAAGGGGAACCACGACGGCGACATCGAGTCGTGGATCGACTCGACCGTCACCGACGGGAGTGGCGTCCGACTCGGCGACGTGGGGTTCACCCACGGGCACACCTGGCCGTCGGCCGAGGTCCTCGGCGCTGACGTGGTCTGCATGGGGCACGAACACCCCTGCGTCCGGTTGACCGACGAGGTCGGTGGCCGACGAATCGAACGGGTGTGGCTTCGCGGTGGGCTCGCCCGGGAGCCGTTCGAGAATCGAGACAAGGCGCTCGTCGCGGACTGGCAGGAGCCAGGGCTCGTCGTGTTCCCGGCGTTCAACGACCTCTGTGGTGGTACGTGGGTCAACACGAAGAACGACTTTCTCGCCCCGTTCCTCCCGGAAGGCCTCCGGAACGGGCAGGCGTACCTGCTCGATGGAACCCGGCTGGGCGCGTATCAGCGCGTCTGACGACCGGTCTCTGGCGTCTGTCCCGCTCGCGCTGCTTCCAGTTGTTTCTCCAGCTCCGCGATTCGGTCGGTGAGCCGCGATATCTCCTCCTGGAGTACCTCGATGTCCTCGGCCGGTTCGTCGGGATGGCCTGGAGGGGCCTCTCCGTTCAGGTCTTCGGTGAACGGTTCGAACGTGGACCCCCACGCAGGCGGCCCTTCGGTCGGTTCGGAGTTGGTCTGGGCTGGCTCGCTGGCGGCGGCCCGCCCGCCATCGCCAGGTTCGGCCGTGCTCTCGTCCACCCAGACCATCCCATCGGCCTCGTTCGTCGGAGCCGTGGCTCCATCTGCCGCGGGAGCCGCCACTGCTGCGTCGCCGTCGGTCGCGCCCGCGGATTCACCAGCGGTTGCCGCTTCCACGGCGGTGTCGTCCTCGTGGCCGACGACCGCCCCGGCCTCTGCGACCACCGGTTCGTCTCTCTGGTCGTCGTCCGATACTTGCTCGTCGTCCGGCACTCGCCCTTCGTCCGCCACTTGCTCGTCGTCGGACTCGACGGACGCGACCAGGTCGTCGATGCTCATCTCGTCGTCTCCCTTGCCCAACCCGGGGAAGGAGATAGCGTCGAGCTCTGCTTCGAGTTCCGCGGCGTCGACGGGGTCGAACTCGGACTGCATCGCCTCGAACTCGGCGCTGGTGTCCGGTTCGGCCGACCCATCCTCGTCAGGGGCCGGGAGCGGCTGGGGTGCGTCCGACTCGAACAGTGGCGACACCAGCACGTCGGAGACCTGCGGCCGGTCGGCGAGCGCCGAGACGATTCGGTCGGTCGGATGGTCGGTCCTGACCACGGCCTCGACGATGTCGACGTTGCCCTCGCCGGCGAGCCGACGGCCGCGGATGTCGAACGCGTTCGCCAGTTCCTGGACGACCACGACGGCCCCACCGCCGTGGTACGTGTCGGTCGTCTCGACGCGGACGAGGTGGTCGCCCGGCCCGCCCGACCCGTCGGCGAGGTCCTCGACGTCGTCGGCCGTCGGCAGGTCCAGTTCGCCCGCGCCGGTACGGTGGACCGGGTGGGGCCACTCGGTGGTCCCGTGGTCGACCTGTACCTCGGTTCCGGACGACGACTCGTCGGTCCCTGTCTCCGGCTGTGCCGGGCTCACGGGTGTCGCCAGCGACGCCTCCACGTCGTCGAGGACGCGGGTGAACCGGTCGGCGCGGGTGAACCCGGCGTCGACGCTGCGGACGTCGGTCTCGACGCCGACCGGGCGCAGCGACGGTGCGTTCGGGTCCGACGTGACCCGGAGGTACGGGTCCGTGAGGAACCGGTACACGTGTTCGGGTCGCTGCAGCCACACCATGTAGAGCGTGACCACGGTCTCGCCGGGCGGTACCGACCCGGTGTAGACCAGCCGCCCGTCCTCGAAGGCGGTCCAGTTCACGCCGTCGTGGTCGGTGTGGACGGCGACGTGGTCGAAGGACACGCCTTCCGGGAGTTGTTCGGTCAACCGGACGCCCACGGGTGCCTCACGCGCCGACTCGAAGACGAACTTGATGGCCGGCAGCGGTAACGTTTCCAGATCGAGCCCCTTTCGCACCGTTACGCCGTCCCTGGCGGCGTCGATGGTGTATCCCCCATACCATCCACCGGATACACTCATTTCGTATTTGAGAGAGCGAGACACGAGGAGATAGTCGCTTTGCTCAACTCGCCAACTGGAAAGTGTGAAATAAAGGTGACGGCCGTCGTCCGAGAGGATTAACCTCCTCGCCTGACTAGTGCTGCCGATGACAGCGGACGCAGCCGCGTTCACGGTACTCGGTGACGCGGTCCGGGGGGCGCTCTCCGAGCGGGGATTCAAGACCCCGACCGAGACGCAGGCGCGGGCGATTCCGGCCATCGCCGAGGGCAGACACACCCTCGTGGTCGCACCCACCGGGACGGGGAAGACCGAGACGGCGATGTTGCCCGTGTTCGACGCGCTCGTCCGCGAGGAGCGCTTCGGCATCGGCGCGCTGTACGTGACCCCGCTGCGGGCGCTGAACCGCGACATGCGCGAGCGGCTGGACTGGTGGGGCGAGGAACTCGACCTGGACATCGACGTGCGTCACGGCGACACCAGCGACTACCAGCGCAGCAAGCAGGCGAACGACCCGCCGGACGTGCTGGTGACGACGCCCGAGACGGTACAGGCGATGCTGACGGGCTCGAAGCTCCGGGTGGCGCTGGAGGACGTCGAGCACATCGTCATCGACGAGGTGCACGAACTCGCCGCCTCGAAACGCGGCGCGCAGTTGACCATCGCGATGGAGCGCCTGCGCGAACTCGCGGGGGACTTCCAGCGCATCGGCCTCTCGGCGACGGTGGGTGACCCCCAGGAGGTCGGTGCGTTCCTCACTGGCGGAGAGGACTGTGCCATCCGGCAGGTCGACGTCGGGAGCAACCTCGACCTGCGTGTGCTGAACCCCGAGGTCACGGACGAGGACGGGACGCTCGCCAGCGAGTTGATGACCGACGCGAGCGTGGCGAGTCACGTCCGCACGATACGGGACATCGTCGCGACGAACGAGTCCACACTCATCTTCGTCAACACCCGCCAGACCGCGGAGGCGCTGGGCTCGCGGTTCAAGGAACTCGACCTGCCCATCGGCGTCCACCACGGGTCGCTTTCGAAGACGGCCCGCATCGAGGTCGAGGACGCGTTCAAGGCGGGCGACATCGACGCCCTGCTGTGTACCTCCTCGATGGAACTCGGTATCGACGTGGGCCGCATCGACCACGTCGTCCAGTACCAGAGCCCCCGGCAGGTCGCCCGGTTGCTCCAGCGCGTCGGGAGAGCGGGCCACCGCCGGGACGAGGTCTCGGCCGGGACCATCGTCACGACCCGCGCCGACGACACCTTCGAAGCCATGGCCATCACCCGGCAGGCCAGGGAGGGCGAGGTCGAACCGGCCGGCATCCACGAGGGGAGTCTGGACGTGGTCGCGAACCAGATTCCCGGGCTGGCGATGGACTTCGGCGAGATATCTGGGAGAAAGGCGTACGACCTCGTCACCCGCGCCTACCCATTTAGAAACCTTTCCGAGGAGGATTTTCGAAACGTCGTCCGGGAACTCCACGGGAATCGGGTGATCTGGCTGGACGAGGGCGAGGATCAGATAGAGAAGACCGGCGGCACCTGGCAGTACGTCTACGCGAACCTCTCGATGATTCCCGACGAGGAGACGTACGAGGTGTACGACATGGCCGCGGGCCAGCAGGTCGGCACCCTCGACGAGCGGTTCGTCACCACCTTCGCGGACCCCGGCGAGGTGTTCATCCAGCGCGGCGAGATGTGGCGCATCGTCGAGGTGGACGACGAGAAGTCGAAGGTGAAGGTCTCTCCCATCGAGGACCCCGCGGGTGAGGTGCCGACGTGGATCGGCCAGGAGATTCCGGTCCCCGAGTCCGTGGCCCGCGAGGTCGGCGAGATGCGGGCCGTCGCCGAACCCCAGTTCCAGCGCGGTGCGCCACGGACCGCGGTCGCTCGCGAGTTCTGTTCCCGGTACCCGACCGACGAGGAGACAGCGATTTCCGCGCTGGAACAGTTCGAGCGCCAGGTCGAGGCCGAGGCTCCGATGCCGACCGCGGACCGCATCGTCGTGGAGGGGCGAGCGAACACCTTCGTCGTGAACGCCCCCTACGGCCACAAGGTGAACGCGACGCTCGGGCGCTTGCTCTCCGCGTTACTTGGGCAGCGCACCGGCTCGACCGTCGGACTGGATTCGGACCCGTATCGGATAGAGCTGGAGGTCCCGTCGGGCGTCTCCCTCGGCGAGGTCGAGGAGGTTCTCAAAACGACCGACCCCGACCACGTCGAACCGCTCATCGAGCTCAGCCTGAAGAACTCCGATTCGTTGAAATTCCGGCTCTCACAGGTCGCCGCGAAGTTCGGCGCGCTCAAACGCTGGGAGGGTTCGGGCATCTCCGGCGACCGGCTGCTGGCCGCGCTGCAGGACACGCCGATGTACGACGAGGCGGTTCGCGAGGTGTTCCACGAGGACCTGGCGGTCGAGGCCACCAGTTCGGTCCTTCGGGCGATCCAGGACGGCGACATCGAGGTGGCCCTGCACGGCGACCTGAGCCCCATCGGGACCGACGGGCACTCGGCAGGGAAGGAACTGCTCGCGCCCGAGAACGCGGACGCCAGCGTCATCGAGACGGTCAAAGAGCGCATCCAGAACGACCGCGTCATCCTGTTCTGCCTGCACTGCCAGGAGTACGAACGGAAGAAGAAGGTCAGCCGGATTCGCGACCAGCCCGAGTGCCCGAAGTGCGGCTCGACGCAGATAGCAGCCCTGAACCCGTGGGCCGACGAGGTCGTGAAGGCGGTCCGTGCGACCGAGAAGGACGAGGAACAGGAGAAACAGACCCAGCGCGCCTACCAGGCGGCGAGTCTCGTCCAGAGCCACGGGAAACAGGCCGTCATCGCGCTCGCGGCCCGCGGTGTCGGCCCGCACAACGCGGCCCGCATCATCAACAAGCTCCGTGAGGACGAGCTGGACTTCTACCGGGACATCCTCAGTCAGGAGCGTCAGTACGCCCGGACGCAGAGCTTCTGGTAGCGCAGTTGGTCACGTAAAATCGAGGTTGGTGCCCCGTCGAATGGGGAGTTGGGGAGTTCGAGTCGACGGGGCGGGGGAGTATGCAGACTCAGAACGCCCGGTCACAGGTCGGACAGTAGAAATCCGATGCTGGCCCCGCGAGGGGAGTCGATTGGGTGTTCATCGTGCCACAGTATGGGCAGTTGGGGGAGTACTGCATACCGGTAGTATCACCGTTCGAGGAGATAACCGTACGCTCTAATCTGTATGTGTCGCCCCGGTGGAGACTCTTACCAGTTAGAGGAATCGC
Organism: Haloarchaeobius sp. HME9146; assembly: GCF_025399835.1. Classification (NCBI taxonomy): domain Archaea; kingdom Methanobacteriati; phylum Methanobacteriota; class Halobacteria; order Halobacteriales; family Halorubellaceae; genus Haloarchaeobius; species Haloarchaeobius sp. HME9146. The sequence goes on along the minus strand of NZ_JAODVR010000001.1, from coordinate 2,484,741 downwards.
GCCCCGAAACGCACAAAGCCATCGCCATCGGCTACTGAAACGACACCAATGCGCTTCGTTCCACAGGGCCGTCGGTTCGCTGCCGTGCCGTTCGCGCTCGCTCCCATCGCCAGCGTCGTGGGAACGCCCGTCGCTGGCCTCGTCTGCGTGCTGCTCGGGGCGGCGACGTTACACTTCTTCCGTGACCCGCCGCGTTCTCCACCCGCCTCTGGCGTGGTCTCCCCGGCCGACGGACGCGTCTCGGTCGTCCGCGAGGAAGACGACGGTCGACTCCGTGTCGGCGTGTTCATGAACGTCACCGACGTGCACGTGAACCGGGCACCCGTCGCCGGCACCGTCGAGGCGGTCGAACACTCACCGGGACTGCATCGCCCGGCGTTCTCGAAGGATTCGGACCGGAACGAGAAGGTCCACATCCGCCTGGACACCGACGACGGCCCGACCGAGGTCACCCTCATCGCGGGGGCGTTCGCCCGCCGCATCCACCCCTGGGTCGACGGTGGGGAGCACCTGGAGCGCGGGGAACGCCTCGGGCACATCGCGTTCGGAAGCCGGGCGGACGTGCTGTTCCCGCCCGAGGTGGAAGCTGACGACCTGCAGGTCGCGAAAGGCGACACCGTCCGGGCCGGCGAGACCGTGCTCGTCGACCGGTGACACAAGGTTTACCCTCACGGCCGTGAAGCGTTTTCTGTGAACTGGGAGGCGGTCCGCCGACGGTTGCCGACGCCCAGCGACGGCAGTGACGACCGCACGGAGACGGCGGGCGATGCGTCCGCGGACGACGATGCCGACCCGTCTCCGTCGCTCTCCCGTCGCCGTCTGATGGCTGGCGTGGGCGGCCTCGGAGCCCTCGGCGCGGGCAAGGCCGTCGACAACATCTTTCTGGGGTACGGCATCCTCATGGGCACTAACCTGCTGACGCAGGACACCGCCCGGCTCGCGGGTGAGCGCCTCGGCCCGACACCGTTCGAGACCACGGTCGCCGACCACACTCTCGCCGTCGACCGCGGCCAGGTGCACGTCGGCGGCGCTGCCGCCAGTGCAGACCCGGAACCCGTCATCTCGCTCGCGGGGTCACCCGCCGACGCCGCCGAGATCGATGACGAGTACGGGCTCCCCGGAGTCGCGACGGAACTCGTCCGGGACGACCCGCCGCTGGCAGCGGCGCTCGGCGACGTGAACGCGACCGAGGTCGGCGGTCTGCGGTTCGAGTTCCACCAGTACGAGGATTTCTTCGACCGGGTGCAGGACGCGGACTCGCGCCCCTTCAGTGTGATGCGGCTCCGTGGCGACCGGTACCGACCCATCGGGACCGAGACGATTCGCACCTTCACCGACGCCGACCCGTCCGACCCGAAGGCCGTCATCGAGGGACTCGTCGGCGGCTTCCGTGAGTACTCCGGCTACGACCTCCCGCGGTACGCCGCCGGTTCGCTGGAGGACAACGTCCTCATGGGCCACGGTGACCTCCGCGACCACTTCGAGTCGCCGACCACCTACGACGCCCTGCTCTCGGGCCGCAACACCGGCCTGTTCTGCTACGAGTTCGTCCACCGGTCCATCGAAGCGCTCCACGCGGTCCCCGCCCACGAGCAGACCGCACCCGTCTTCGCCGGGGTCGTCACCGACGACCGCCACAAGCACGCCTACACCGCGGTCGGGAGCGTCATCCGGGAGGACGGCGAGCTGGTGGTGCCGGTGACGTTCGTCGACTACACGCACTCGACGCTGTACGACGACCTGCTGGCCACCGGCGTGCTCGGGCGTGGCCTGCGGGCCTACGACGACCGGCACCGGGCGAGCGACATCTACTGGAACGCCTACGCCCGGGTCTGAGAACCTATCAGTCCGATTTCCCGGAAATCCATCGGCTTTTTGGTGGGGCCCTCCCGATAGTTGGCCGTGTATATCGGGCACGGGCTGCTCGCATTCGCGCTCGGCGGCGCACTCGGGATGCGACTCGACACGAGTCGGTCACGAGCCCTGGCGCTGGCGTTCGTCGCGGGTGCCTTCGGGATGGTCCCGGACGTGGACCTCGCCTACACCGTCTACGTCGTGCTCAAGGCCGGCCCCCAGAACGTCTTCCCGACGACCGAGTTCGTCTGGGCTGAAGCCGGCTCGTGGGCCGTGCATCGCAAGCTGACCCACTCGCTCGTCGTCGGCGTCCTCGGCGTGGGCGTCGTCGCCTCCCTGGCGGCCGCGCTCCGTGACGACTGGCATCCAGGAGTGGCCTTCGGCGGCCTCGGCGCGACGCTCGCGGCGCTGTTCGCCATCGTCCTCTCCTCGCACGAACTCATCGGGCTGATGACGCTCTCGCTGTACGTCCTCGCCGCGGCCGGGCTCACCCTCGCGGCCGTCCGGCGTGGGCTCCCGACCCGGCTGGTCGCCGCGGCGGCCGCCATCGGCCTGCTCTCGCACCCCTTCGGGGACGTGTTCATGGGCAGTCCGCCGGCGTTCCTCTACCCGCTCGCCTCGGTCGGCCCCGCGGAGAAACTCGCCCTCTCGCCGGACCCGACGGTCAACCTGGTCGCACTGTTCGCGCTGGAGGTCGGTCTCGCGTGGGCGGCCATCTGGACCGCCATGCAACTCACCGAGCGTCGGCTCCGGAGCTACGTCACTGCTCGCGCCGTTCTCGGGGCCAGCTTCGCGATGGCGGCACTCGTCATCCAGCCGCCAACGCTGGACATCGCCTACCACTTCGCGCTGGGTACCATCGGCCTCGGCGTCGCGGTCGGCGCGATGCCGTCGCTCGTCGTCGCACGGGGCTACGACCGCGAGACGGTCCTGCAGGGGCTCGGGACGAGTCTCGCGACGGTGACGTTCGCCATCACGGGGTACCTTCTCGCGTACGTCGCGCTGACGCCGTAGTCGGCGAGCAGCTCAGGCCGGTTCACGACGCTCTTCGAGCACGTCGAGCTCGCGGTCCAACAGGAGCACGAGTCGCTCCTCGTCCAGCGGGACGGAGAGTTCGACGCGGAGCGGGTCCTCCTGCTCGATGGTCGCGGTCTTGACCGCCAGCCAGTCGTGGTCCCACAGGGGACACTCTCGGACGTCGATATCGTGGTCGTACAGGAAGGAGACGATTGCAGGATGAGACAACAGTCCTGCGCCGAGGTCGCTGTGCATCTGTTTCCCACAGCGTCCACACTCGTTCTGGACCGCGACCGACCAGTCCTCGCTGTCGACCAGCCACTCGGGGGCGTCGGGGTCCGTCCTGGCGATGACCCGCCGCGAGAGCGGGCCGTCACAGGTCGCACAGAAACCGAACTCGCTGATGTGGATGTGGCGTTTGAGCCAGCGGTCGACGACCGCCGGTGCCTCCTCGCGCGGCCGCCCGTCCATCACGCCTGCCGGGACCTCGACGTTGGTGAACTGCTCACCACAGTCGGGACAGTCGATACGGATGCGGTCGACCTCGAAGGCGAGTTGCATCGGCTCGCCACACAACAGGCACTCGCCGTCGACCGGGACCGGTTCCGCGTCCATGGTCTTCGTCAGGCCACCGGAGAGCACTCCGCCGACGACCCGTTCCCCGGCTGGCGTCAACTGGTAGTGCCCATCGCCGTCTTCGACCTTCCGGACGAACCGGTCGGTCAGCTTGCCGAGGTGGTAGTTGAACTGGCCGGTGTCGCGGGTCCCGACGCGCTCGCGGAGCCGGGCGAAGGGGAGGGGTTCGTCGGCCTCGTTGAGCGCTTCGAGGATCCGGAACCGCGTCTCGTGGGAGACCAGTGCGAACGCTTCGTCAGGGGGCAGTTGGTCGACGACGACGTCGCTCATGCGCGAGGTGTTCACCGGGAGACCCCAAGGGATTTCGGGTGCCGTGTGACGGCCTACAGTCGCTTCTTCGCGGCCTCGAAGTGGCGTGCCTCGATGATGAGTTCGTCCGTCTTCGCGTTCGCTTCTTCCGGCGAGAGCCCGTCTGCGAGTTCGCGGATGGCACGCATCGAGGCGTCCCTGACGAGGGCTTCCACGTCTGCGCCGGTGTAACCCGCCGTCTCGCTTGCGAGCTCGTCGAGGTCCACGTCCTCCCCGAGGGGCTTGCCCTCGGTCTTGACCTCGAGAATCTTGCGGCGACCCGCCTCGTCCGGTTCGGGCACCTCGATGTGGGTGTCGAGGCGGCCGGGACGGAGCAGGGCGCGGTCGATGAACTCGCGGCGGTTCGTCGCGGCGAGGACGACGAGGTTCGGGTTCTCCGCGAGCCCGTCGAGTTCGGTCAGGAGCTGGGAGACGACGCGCTCGGTCACCTCGTTGCTGTCCTCGTCGCGCTCGCCCGCGATGGCGTCGAGTTCGTCGAGGAAGATGATGGAGGGGGCGGACTGCCGGGCGCGCTCGAACACCTTCCTGACGGCTTTCTCAGATTCGCCGACGTACCGGTCCAGTAGTTCGGGGCCGTCGACCCGGATGAAGTTCACGCCGGATTCGCCGGCGAGAGCCCGGGCGAGCAGCGTCTTCCCGGTCCCTGGCGGACCGTAGAGGAGGACGCCGGAGGGCGGGCTGGTGTTCGCCGCCTCGAACAGCGGCCCGTAGCTCAGCGGCCACTCGATAGCCTCGCGTAGCGTCTGTTTCGCGTCGTCGAGGCCACCCACGTCGGAGAAGTCGACGTTGGGCTGTTCGGCGATGTACTCGCGCATGGCTGACGGTTCGACAGACGCCAGTGCTGCCTCGAAGTCGCTTCTGGAGACCGACGGGTTCTGGTTCCACGCCGCGCGTTCTTCGTCCTCGGCGGGCCGGTTACGGATGGCGACCATGGCGGCCTCGCTCACGACGCTGTCGAGGTCGGCCCCGACGAACCCGTGGGTCCGGCTGGCGATCTTGTCGAGGTTCACGTCGTCCGCGAGTGGCATCCCGCGGGTGTGCACGTCGAGAATCTCGCGGCGGCCACCCTCGTCGGGGACGCCGATCTCGATCTCGCGGTCGAACCGCCCGCCACGGCGAAGCGCCGGGTCCAGCGAGTCGACGCGATTGGTCGCGCCGATGACGACCACGTCGCCGCGGGACTCCAGACCGTCCATCAGCGAGAGCAACTGGGCGACGACGCGGTTCTCCACGTCGCTCTCGTCGTCGCGCTTGCCCGCGATGGAGTCGATCTCGTCGAAGAAGACGATGGCGGGGGCTTCCTTGCGGGCGCGCTCGAACGTCTCGCGAATCTTCTCCTCGGACTCGCCCTTGTACTTCGACATCACCTCCGGGCCGGAGATGTTGATGAACGAGGCGTTGACCTCGTTCGCGACCGCTTTGGCGATGAGCGTCTTCCCGGTGCCTGGCGGGCCGTAGAGGAGGACGCCGCGGGGCGGGTCGATGTTGAGCTTCTGGAACAGTTCCGGTTCGGAGAGCGGGAGTTCGACCATCTCCCGGACGAGTTCGAGCTCGTTGTCGAGGCCACCGATGTCCTCGTAGCTGACGCCGCTCGGTTTCTCCGGCGGGGGCGACTGCGGCCCGGACCCGGAGCTCCCCGTCTGCTGGCCGTCGGTGCCTGCCGGGGCCCGGGTTGCGGGGTCGTAGGACTCGCCCTCGACGACGATCTCGGTGTCGTTCGTGATGCGGACGGGGGAGTCAGGGGTGGTCGAGACGATGCGGAACGGTGTGGAGGAGATGCGTTCGAGCCTGATGCGTTCGTTGACGCTGACGGGGCGGCCGTCGAGGTCGCGGGTGATGGCGCGCTGGATGATGCCAGTCGGGACGCGCTTGAGCGTCTCCGGTGGAGCGAGGTGGATGACCTCGGCGTCTTCGACCTCGCGGGCGGAGACGGTGACGCTCTCGCCGACCTTCGCGCCGGCGTTCGCCCGTGTATCGGCGTCGATCTGTACCACGCCATCCGGGACGTCCGGGCCGGCAGGCCAGACCTTCGCGACGCTCCGACGCGACCCCTCGATGACGACGGTGTCGCCGCTCAGCACCCCGAGAGCCTTGCGGGCCGATTCGGGGATGCGTGCGACGCCGCGACCGGCGTCGCGCTTCTCGGCGGCTCGAACCGTCATGACCAGGTCGGTCCCTGCCTGGGAACTCATACCCGATTATTTTCATCGAGCTGACTTGAGAATTGCCCTCTGGCGCTGGGTCGACGGTCGGGGCTGCCTCGAAACTCCGGGTGAGATTCAAAGGGACTGGGCGGGTATCACTCGCACATGGTCGCGAAACGAGAGCGCGACGGGGAGACGTGGTACGAGTGCGAGGACTGCGGCCTCATGTTCGACGACCGGATGGACGCGAAAGCGCACGAATCGGCCTGCACGGGGGAGGAACCGGCGTACCTGCAGTAAGTGGCTGCGTCGGTCGGGCGATTCAGAGCCGGTCGCGATGCGTCGCCGCCAGCTCGGACGCCTGCTCGCGGGTCTGGGCGACCTCCCAGCGGACCTTCGCCGCATCGCGGTACGAGAGTGCTGACTTCAGTTCGTCGCGCAGGACGCCGTGGCCAACCTCGACCACGGTCCCGTCCTCGTCGCCGAGTTCGTACATCCCGAGGCGGTCCGGAACCGTTCCGAGAACCGACCGGTCGAAGTCGTGCCAGCGCTTGGCCAGTGGCATCAGACGATCTCGTAGGAGTGCTCGCTTATCTCGTCCTCGGCGAAGACGAAGACACGCCCGCGGGCTTCCTCGGGGTCGGCCTCGACGGTCACGCGGACGCCGCCGCGTTTGACCACGACGCCGGGGAACAGCTCCTCCTCCTCGCCGGTGTCCAGCAGGAGGCGGCCGACGCCGGTCGATTCGAGGATGTCGTCGTCGGTCTTGCGGTCGTTGACGTAGACGAGCACTCCCTCGGTCTCGGTCGGGTCCGTGACGAGCACCTGGACGTGCTTGCCCGGCGGGCACTCGACGCTGCCCTCCTTCTTGTCGGGGACGCCGTGGTAGAACACCGACCGGCCGTCCGTGTACTCGACCGACACGCCACCGTCCTGTAACTCGACGCCCAGGGTGCTGGGCGCGATGTTGCTGCGGTGCTGGGACATGGCCGGGGGTTGGCGGTGTGGCGGGAAAAGCGCGCCGAAGAAAGCTTATGCCACACTCTCCGGAAACCCGACATGATGTCTCGACCTGCCCTCCTCTTCGGCCTCGCGGTCTGTCTCGTGTCCGCCGGTTGTCTGGGTCCCGCACTCGGGGCCGACACGACGACCGAACCGACGCGTGAACCGACTACCGTGACGACGTCACAGGCAACCACGACACCCGCTGAGACGAACGCAGTTGGCGAGACGACGACGCCCTGCATGTGCGTCGAGGACCCGCTGGAGCTGTGGAATCGATACGAAGGGAACGTCACCGTCACCGCGGTGAACCTCGACGGCGGGGACGACGTCGAGCAGACACTCACCGAGACTGGGAGATACGAGTTCGAGGACCGGTTCGAGCCGACCGCTGAGTACCGACTCGAGATTCGCGTCGACGGCGAGCTCGTCTGGGAGCGACCCCTCGAGAACTACGAGCGCTACCACCTCCGGGTGAACGCCTCGGGTGGTGTCGAGGTCGTGTCCTACTCCGTCGTCTGACTGGGGATTTTTCATCGCCGAGACCGAATCTCGACCCATGTCAGCAGCCGACCGAACCCGCGCACACGTCTTCGTCTCGGGTCGCGTCCAGGGCGTCTACTACCGGGCGAACACCCGCGACACCGCACAGGAGAAGGGAATCGACGGCTGGGTCCAGAACCTCCGCGACGGCCGCGTCGAGGCGGTCTTCGAAGGGCCAGAGGACGCCGTCGAGTCGATGGTTGAATGGTGTCACGAGGGCAGTCCGGCCGCGAACGTCGAGTCTGTCGAGGTCGAGTACGAAGAGCCAGAGGCCGAAGACGGATTCCGGATTCGTCGGTAGCGCTGATTCTACTCGGGGAACAGCTCCTCGCCGCGGTCGAGCTCGTCGATTCGGGCGCACTCCTCGTCTGTGAGTCCGATATCGGCAGCCGCCAGGTTGCCCTCCTGATGCTCCCGGCTCCCTGCTTTGGGAATCGTCACGACGCCCTCCTTCTGGCAGAGCCACGCGATAGCCACGTCGGCGGGAGTGGCCTCGTGAGCCTCGGCGATATCCTGCAGCGTCGAATCGTCGAACACTTTCCCCTGCGCCAGCGGGGAGTATGCGACCACCGTCTCGTCGTGGGCGCGGTTGTCGGCCAGCAGGTCCGGCGTCTGGAAGAACGGGTGGTACTCTATCTGGTGGGCGAAGATGGGCGCGTCGAGGTGCTCGCGGGCGGTGGCGAGTTCCTCTTGCGTGAAGTTCGAGACGCCGACGTGTTTCGTGAGTCTGTCCTCGACCAGTTCGTCGAACGCCGGGAGGGTGGTCTCCGGGTCGTACGCCTCGATGGGCCGGTGGACGTAGAGCAGATCCACGGAATCGACGCCGAGGCGGTCGAGGCTGGCTTCCGTGCTCTCGCGTACATCCTCCGGCGCGAGGTTCGTGGCCCAGACCTTCGTCGCGAGGAAGACCTCGTCCCGGGGCACGTCGCTCTTCGCGATGCCCTCGCCGACGACGGCTTCGTTCTCGTAGATCTGTGCGGTGTCGAGGTGGCGATAGCCCGCGTCCAGGGCGCTGGCGATGGCGTCCGGGTCGTCGATGCCCATGGTGCCGAGACCGACTTCGGGGAGTGTCATAGAAGAGAACTCGGCTCCGAGTACGAAATTCTTCTGTGTGGATGGTCGTCGACTGGTCGACGGGTATCGCCTTCGAGAGTGCTTCGTCCAGGTGTCCGTGTCGCTGGTGTGTCCGAGAACCAGTTCACGACTGCCGATGGCGATGGAGACCGCCACCGCCCCGCACCGCAGCCACACCCTCCCCAGCCGACTCCCTCCGCTTCGTTTCACTTCGCTCCGGTCGTCCCTCGCGTGTTTCCGACGCCAGCACTCGCTGTCGCTCGTGACTGGCGACCGCACGCGCCACCCACCACTTCCGCCGACTAACAACCCCACCAGAACCACCCTACCCGACGCCAGTCTTTACCTGTCACCGCCCGAACGTCCGCCCATGATTACGAGCGACCGGATGGCACAGGTCGACCGGAACGCCGAGGCGCTCGGCGTCCCCCGGAAACAGCTCATGGAGTCGAGCGGGAACGCGGTCGCCCGGGTGGTCCGCGAGCACGCAGAGCCCGGCGATGAGGTCGTCATCGTCGCGGGCCGCGGGAACAACGGCGGGGACGCTTTCGTCGCGGCCCGATTCCTCGACGAGTTCGCGGTCGAGACCATCCTGCTCGGGCGTGCCGAGAACATCACGACCGACATCGCCCGGGAGAACTGGGACGCGCTCCAGCAGGGCGAGTACGACACACAGGAGGTGCGCGATTCGGCTGACTTCTCGCTCCCCGACTGCGACCTCGTGGTCGACGCGATGCTCGGGACCGGCGTGACCGGGGCGCTCCGCGAGCCCGAGGCGACAGCGGCCGAAGCCATCAACCAGTCGTCGGCCTACGTCGTCTCGGTCGACGTGCCCTCCGGCGTCGACGCGGACACAGGCGAGTCCCATGGAACCGCGGTCCAGGCCGACCACGTCGTCACCTTCCACGACGACAAGCCCGGGCTGGAGGCGGTCGACGCGCCCATCATCACGGTCGCGGACATCGGCATCCCCGCGGCAGCAGAGTTGTTCGTCGAGCAGGGCGACCTCCTTGCCCTCTCCAGAGACCCACACGCCCACAAGGGCGACTTCGGCGAGGTCCTCGTGGTCGGCGGCGGGCCCTACACCGGCGCGCCGGCACTCGCCGGGCAGGCCGCGATGCGGGCCGGAGCCGACCTCGTCCACATCGCCTGTCCGGAGAACGTCGCGCGGGAGGTACAGGGCTTCGAGGAGGGCCTCATCGTCCACGAACTCGCCGGTGACCTGCTCCAGCCAAAGCACGTCGACGAGCTGCTCGACCGGGCGCTCGCCGCCGACTGCGTGATTCTCGGACCGGGATTGGGTCGGGCCAGCGGGACGCTCGACGCGGTCCGCGAGTTCCTCGAGGTCTACGACGGCCGGGCCGTGGTCGACGCCGACGCGCTCCGGGCGGTGCCAGGGACAGAAACCGACGCCGACCTGCTGTGTACGCCCCACCAGGGCGAACTCGTCGCGATGGGTGGGGAGACCGACGAGGACTGGCAGGAGCGAACAGAACTCGTGGAGTCGTTCGCCGCAGACCTCGGCCAGACGCTGCTCGTGAAGGGGGCTTACGACGTGGTCTCCGACGGCGAGACGACGCGGGTCAACAGGACAGGAAACCCGGGCATGACCGTCGGGGGGACCGGCGACGTGCTCGCGGGTATCTGCGGCGCGCTCGCGAGCACCCACGACCCGGTCGAAGCGGGCGGTATCGCGGCCTACGTGAACGGAACCGCAGGTGATTCCGTCGTCGACGCGCAAGGATACGGTATGTTTGCGTCCGACCTACTGCGGGAGATTCCCCACGCCATGTGGGGTGGTCGCGATGAGTGACGAGTTGACCCACACCGACGATGCAGGTGAAGCCCAGATGGTCGACGTGGGCGACAAACCCGATACGGCCCGCCGGGCCGTCGCCGAGGGGACCATCCATCTCCAGCCGTCGACCATCGAGGCGATTCGGGGTAACGAGGTGAAGAAAGGTGACGTGCTGGCGACCGCCCGCATCGGGGCCATCCAGGCGGTCAAGCACACCTGGGAGACCATCCCGATGTGCCACCAGATTCCCGTGACGAACGTCGACACCGACTTCGACGTCGCGGACGACCACGTCACCCTGCAGGTCGGTGTCGAGACGACGGGCAAGACCGGCTGCGAGATGGAGGCTCTCGAAGGAGTGACGACCGGACTGAACGTCGTCTGGGACATGGTGAAGGCCGCCGAGAAGGATTCGGACGGGCAGTATCCCGACACCAGAATCGAGGGCGTGAAGGTCGTCTCGAAGGAGAAGCGGGAGCTGTAGGGGACCGACTTGCCGGTCACTGACCCAGTCCCCACCCGAGGAACTACCTGTTTTCAGACAAAACGGGAGACCATGCGACGACGTGCCCTCCTCTGCAGCCTTGGCGCGACGGCCACAGCGGCCCTCGCAGGCTGTTCGACGTCCGACAGTGACGACGCCGCGACCCTGGACCGTCTCCTCCTGCGGTCGGACACCGGCCAGGCCGAACAGGTGTCCCTGACCCTCGTGTACGCGCCGCGGGACGGCTCCACCGAGCGCCCGATCTGGGGCACGTTCGAGGCACCGGCAGCCGGGGACCCCCGGCCCATCGACGACTTCGAGGGTGCCCCCGGCTTCTACAGCCTGACCGCCACGTCGGAGAGACACCACAATCAGGCGGTCATCTCGTTCAACTCCCACGGCGGGGCCGTCGGGGCCGGCCCGCTTCAGTTCGAGGTGGTCGTCCAGGAGAGCGGGGACGTATGGGCGAACCTGAACGAGGCAGGTGAGGATATCTCGATACCGGGATAGAAACGGGCGCGCTGGCCGCTCACTCCTCGGTGAACGTCGCCAGCACGGCCTGTGGGGCACCCGACCGGGAGAACACCGTCACCAGGTCTCCGTATTCTCGGAACGTGGCTTCGCCTCCGACGTGCTGGAGACGTTCGGCACAGAAGAGAGTCCTGCGTCCGGTTCGCCCGGGCTACTGCACCGGCGTGGAGAGCTCGGCCGCCCGCGACCGCGCCTTCTCGACGACGGCGGGCCGTGCCTCGAAGTCCACCAGCACGTCCTCATCGCCGTAATTCACCTCCTCGACGTTCGCGTTGTCGTGGATCCACGAGACCACGCTCATCGTGTCGTCGGTCATCGGCAACACGAGGCGCTCGCGCTCCCAGTCGGGGAGTTCCTGTACGATGCGCTCTCTGAGTTCGTCGATGTTGAGGTTCTCCTGCCCGGAGACCGCGACCGGGTTCGGGGCGAGCGCGGAGAGTGCCTCGCGCTTCTCGGCGAGTTCCGCCTCGTCGACCTTGTCTATCTTGTTCAGCACCGTGACGATTGGAGCCTCGTTTCGCTCGTACAGCGTGTCGTGGCTCGTCACGAGCTTCTCGCGGATCTCGTCGATGGGTTCGGAGACGTCCACGACGAGGAGGACGAGATCGGCGCGGTAGACGGAGTCAAGGGTGGACTTGAACGACTCGACCAGCCAGTGCGGCAGGTTCGAGATGAACCCGACGGTGTCGGTCAGCAACACGTCGCGGGTGTCGAGGTCCATCCGGCGCGTGGTCGTCCCGAGCGTGGTGAACAGCCGGTCCTCGGACTCGGCCGTCGCGTCGAGGTCCGGGTGGAGGTCCTCGTTCTCGTCCACGTCGAGGTCCGCCGCCATCTGGCGCATCAGCGTGGACTTCCCGGCGTTGGTGTAGCCCGCCAGTGCGACGAGGTCGAAGCCTGCCTCGTGGCGGCGCTCGCGGCGCTTCTCCTCGGTCTGCTCGATGCGTTTCAGCTCGTCCCGGATGCGGCTGATCTGGTCCTTGATGTCCTGCTCGCGGCTCTCGTCGTACTCACCCAGGCCCATGAAGCCGGGGTGCTCGTCGCGCTTGGCGAGGCTGGTCTTGGCCTCGGCACGCGGGAGTTCGTACCTGAGTTCCGCGAGTTCGACCTGGAGCTGTGCCTTCCGGGTCTGGGCACGCTGGCCGAATATCTCCAGGATGAGCGTGAAGCGGTCCATGACCTCACACCCCTCGGGGAGCTTCTGGCCGAGGTTGTACGTCTGGTACGGGCCCAGCCGGTTGTCGAAGATGACCACCGCGGCGTCCTTTCGATGGGCCAGTTCGGCCAGTTCGTCCGCCTTCCCCTCGCCGAACTGGAGGCCGGGGTCGGCCTTCCGTGACTGGGTCAGTTCACCGACGACCTCGTAGCCGGCGGCGCGTGCGAGCTCTCGTATCTCGCTGACGTCTGCGATTCCTGAATCGACGCGTTTGGCGATGAGTGCCTTCATGAGAAGTATCCGGCGTTGTAACTGCTGTCCCTCCGGCTTCCGGTCGCTCCGACCGGGACGACACCCGGTCGGCGGGCGATGTCAACCCCGCCGGTCCTGCACCTCTGTCGGTCGGTTCGCTATCATACTCGCCTATACCCGCCCGGCCCTCTTGAATCTCTTGCCACGCGTTCTAGCAATTCGAGGGTTCTTGCCACATGTCACTCGGAAAACCCCCCGCAGTGACGGGGAACGGTGGAATTTCTCGCCAAAAGACTTATTCGAAAGTAGAGTGGCCTTACGTGTATGCTACCCCTGGAGCTGAATCCGCAGCAACTCGGCCTCGAGTTCGGCTCGGGTGCCGTCATCGGTGCGCTCATCGGATTCGCTGCGAAGAAGATAGCGAAGATCATCGCCATCCTGGTCGGACTGGAGATGGCGCTGTTCAAATTCCTCGAATCGAAGGGCTACATCACGGTCAAGTGGGACGAACTGTCCGGCGGGATCCTCAGTGCAGCGCAGGACACCCAGGAGATCCAGGCCGGCTGGATCGAACCGATCCTCTCGACCCTGTCGGTCGGTGCGGGCTTCACCGGCGGCTTCCTCGTCGGCTTCAAGAAGGGATAGTTCGGCCTTTTGCTACTGTTTCTGTTCCGGCCTCACCGGCGAGTGACGACGCCAGCTACCGCGTGCTGATGTCGTCCTCGTCTTTGATGATGCGCGTCTCGGCCTCACCGCTGGTCATGTCGTTGACCATGTCGTAGAAGTCGTTCTGCATCCCGGCGGGGAAGGTGACGACGCCGACCCACGAGCCGTCGTTCTGCCACTCCTCGCGTTCGAGGTCGCCGTAGTTCCGGACCTTCGCCTGCGTGCTGCCCGCGTAGTCCGCGGGGACGTGGACCGCGATGGTCACCTCGTCGAACCGGATGGGGATGACCGGGCGCAGGGCGTCGAGGGCGTCGTCGACCTGGCTCTCTACCGGCTCCATCGGGTCGACCTGGAAGCCCGCCTGCTCCAGCGCCGACTCGATTCGGTCCGGCGGATGGGGCGCGTTGTCCATCTGCGGGTTGACCGCGTTCCGGGCGATCTTCTGGACGAGCTGTTTGCGCTTCTGTTCTTGCATCTCGCGGCGCTGCTCGGCCGTGATCTGGATCTCCCCGCGCTTGATGACCTCGGGGATGATGGCCATCGGGTCTGTGGTCTCGAACACCTTCTCCAGGTCGCTCTCGGCGGGGCGGTCGCCGCGCGAGGCGTCCTCGAACACGTCTTCGGCAGCGATGACGTCCTCGAGTTCACCCTCGAACTCGCCGCGCTTGATGGCCAGCGCGGCGTCGGGGTCGACGAGGACCTCGAAGCGCGCACCGTGGCTCTCAAGTCGCGCCGTCACCGCTTCGTCAAGTGAAATCATACGCGAAACTTACGCGGTGTGGTTAAAAAGGTGTTTCCCGAACAGGGAGTCGGGTTACTCCTCGGTCGTCTCGTCGCCGGCGTCCTCGTCTTCCTCGGGCGCGAGCAGCTCGAGGTCGGTGAGGTACTCCTCGACCTCGTCGTCGGTGAGCGAGACGAACGTCTCGGATTCGACGTCGACCGTCGCCATCCCGATGCTCTCGGGACGCAGTCCGTCCTCGTTCACCTCGCCGAGCGCGCGCAGGGCGAGTTCGATGCCGCCGTCGAGGTCGGCGTCGTCGTCGTAGTTCGTCTCGAGGTATTCCTGGATATCGCCGCGGTCCGCGCCGACAGCGAGGGCCTTCCACTCGTAGGGCGTCCCGGAGGGGTCGGTCTCGAACAGGCGCGGCTCGCCGTTCTCGATGCCGCCGATGATGAGCGCGACACCGAACGGGCGGGCACCACCGACCTGCGTGTACTGCTGGATGTGGTCGGTGACGTCCTTCGTCAGCGTCTCGACCCCGATGGGCTCGCCGTAGCGCAGCTGGTTGACCTGCGAATCACGGCGGGCGAAGTCGATGAGCTGGCGGGCGTCGGCGACGTGGCCGGCGCTCGCGATACCCACGTGGTCGTCGGCCTTGTGGATCTTCTCGACGCTACTGCGCTCCATCAGCGGGGAGCGGATGCGCTTGTCCACGCAGAGGACGACCCCCTCGTTCGTTCGAACCCCGATACTGGCGGTGCCCCGCTTGACGGCCTCGCGGGCGTACTCGACCTGGTAGAGGCGACCGTCCGGGGAGAAGATGGTGATACCCCGGTCGTACGCCTGCTGTGACGCTTGTCCCTGCATTGTAGATCACTGGAAATCGAGGTTCGTCGCGCCGATGTACTCGCCGTTGACGCGCACATCGAGAACGGAATCTCGCTCGATAGCGGCCCGGTCGTCGTGCTCGAACGCGACGGTTCTCTGTCTCGGACCTTCCGACGGGCGTCCTAAATACTTTTCTTCACAGGCGCGTATGGTGCCGGAGATTCCACGGACGTGAAGGCCACAGTCCGCGCCGTTGATGCTCGCGATACAGGCGAGTGATGCCCGCGCCGTCTCGGTGTGGCCGTGGCGGGCCCGGACGATGGCCTCGCCGGTCCCGTCCTCGAAGTGGAACTGGATGACGGTGAGGTCGGCGTCGGCGCTCCCCACGTCGCCGACGAGGTTCTGGGCGGCGTACCACAGCTCGCGCTGGAAGTCGCCACGACCGAACGAGGCGTCCGGGGTGGACTCGATGCCGACGGCGAGGTACCGGCGCTTCGGTCTGAGGGCCTTTGGAAGGTGTTTCATCGGTCCTCGAACCTCACCGGTCTACGTCGACCCGTTCGCCGACGAGGACGCCGACCTGGTCGTGGACCGGTTCGACCGCGGTCAGCACGAACCCGGCGTCGGTGAAGGCGTCGGCGAGGTGGCCGACCGTCGAGGGGTCGTCGACCTCGGGGGAGTAGAACGGCTCGTCGGGGTTGGGTTCGCCGAAGAACATCACGTCCCCGAGGACGAACTTGCGCGGGCAGAGGTCGGCGATGACCTGGATGGCCTCGCGCTTCTCCTCGTCGGAGAGGTGGTGCATGGCGAAGTTCGAGACGACCACGTCGACCTGTCCGTCGTAGTCCGGTTCGCGGAAGGTCCCCTGCCCGAACTCGACGTTGTCGAGTCCGGCGTCGTCGGCCTTCTCGCGAGCCTGCTCCAGCATGCCCTCGCTGATGTCGCGGCCGACGACGGTCTTCGCGTACTCGGCGAGCGAGAGGCCGATGGCACCGGTGCCACAGCCCAGGTCGAGCACGGTGTCCTCGGTCGTCAGGTCCTCTTTCGCGTGGTCGAGGACGAACGAGACGCAGGCCTTGTACTCGTCTGTCTGGTTGACTTCGTCGTCGTACCGGCCGGCCATCTCGTCGAAGCGGGCGGCGTGGTCCTCAATCGGTCTCTTCATACCGGCCTCTACGCACCCCGGGTTCGATGAAAGCGTCGGACTCGCGCTCGCGGTTCCGGGTCGCGAGTCGCCCCCACTCGCGCAGGCCGTCGGCGACCTGCTCGCGGTCGAACCCGATTGCCTCGCCGAGCGCGACGAGCTCTCGCGACGCTCGCAGTTCCAGGTGCGAGCGGGGGTCACCACTCACGACGTAGGGGGCGTCGTACTTCTCGACCAGTTCCCGCAGTTTCCGCAGCGACTGGAAGCTCTGGACGCGCTGCCCGCCGGTCTTGCGGAGCACGTCGCGGAGATTGAACTCGATGCGAACCCCGTTTTCGGCGGCGGCCTTGGCGAGGACGTGGTTGAAGTCGCCCCGGTCGCGCATCGGGTGACAGAGCACGTCGATGCGGTCCTGTTCGACGGCGAACCGGTTCAGGGGCTTCGACCCGCCGTGCATGAGCAAGAGCGTGTACTGGCGGCGGTAGTTCCCGATGTAGCCCGACGCCTGGTTCTGGTCGTCGGCGCGGATCTCGAGGCCGGGGACCACGTCGATGTCGTACGCCTCGGCGATGCGCTCGGCGTCGTAGTCGGCGCGAGCGTCACCGTGGTTGCGGACGACGATGCCGTCGTACCCGTACTCGGCGGCGGTGTGGGCGAACCGGGCGACTGTCGTCTCACCGTCGGGGTGGGCGTGGACGGCCTCGTACATGGAAAATCCTCCCGCCAGCAGGCACCTTACGCTTCCGATTCGGGAAGCGGTCGCAGCGGTGCGGGGCTGCGGCGGTGCCAGCGTTACTGCTCGCGCAGCGACTCCAGCGTCTCGCGGGCGTTCTTCACGGCCGCTTCCTTCTTCGCGGGGTAGGCCTCCACCTTCGCCCGGAAGGTGATACCCTCGCCGAGGCCGGTCTCGCCGGAGAAGGCGGCCTGCTTGTCGAGTCGCAAGAACAGCTCGCAGTTGTCGGTCACGCGGTCGTCGAGTTCCCCGATGACCGACTCGATGTCGTCCAGTTCCGCCACTCGCGCCAGGACGTGACGGACGTCGTCGGCGTTCTCGACCCGCGCGGAGAGCACGACGATGCGGTCGCCGTGGTGTCCTTCGTTGACCATGCGGTCGACCTCGTACTCCTCCGGGAGGTAGTAGCGCAGGGCGTCCTCGACGCGCTTCTCGTCTTCGGTGGCGTAACAGAACGCACGCAGGTCGACGTAGTGGAACGGAACCTTCGGCATCTGAAAATCCGCTTATTCTTCGTCGTCTTCGTCGTCGTCCGCGGCGGCCTCGAGCTGGTCCTCCGGGATGCCCTGCTCCTGGCCGTCCTCGAACGCGATGGTGTACGTGGCGTCACCGAACATGGTCTCCATGACCTGGGTGATCTTGCCGGTCTGGCCGTCGTACTCGCTGTGCTTGTCGTGCAGGACGACGCGGTCGTCTTCCTCGAAGCTCATACCTCGGCGTACCCACGGACCGATTAAAAAGGGACTGATTCGTGTCCGGTCGGACGACAGGCAGCTTCGAGCTCAGGCCGGCGTCTCGATACTGAGCGCTTCGAGCAGCGTCCGTGCCGCCTCCGACGAGGACCCGGGACCGCGAGCCGTCACGAGGTCGCCGTCGACCGTGACGCTCGTCTCGCTGTCGAGTTCGGCGTCCCAGTTGCCACCGGCGGCGACGACCTCGTCCTCCACCCAGTACGGGAGCTTGCGCCCGTCGTGCAGTCGGTCGTACTCGTCGACGATGTCCGCCTCCCAGGCGTTCGGGAAGCCGGTCACGTCGCGGCCCGCGACGAGGAACTCGCCCGACTCCTCACGGGTGAACGCGAGCAGCCCAACGGCGTGACAGACCACGAGGGCGACTCCATCCTCATCGGCCACCGCGTCCCGGAGGAGCCGCCGCGCGTCGCTGTCCTGGTTCACGTCCCACTCGGTGCCGTGCCCGCCGGGGAAGACGACCGCGTCGTAGTCCGCGGCGTCCTCGCCTGCGACCGGGACCGGGTCGTTCAGGCGCTCGTCGGTCTCGTCTATCTCTCGATAGCGTTCGACCTGCTCCTCGCCCACGTCGTCGGGGTCCAGCGAGACCTCGTCGACGACCGGCGGCTCGCCCGTCGGTGTCGCGACCGTCACGTCGACGCCCGCCTCGTCGAGCGTCGTGAGCGGTTCGATACATTCCTCGGCCCAGTAGCCTTCCTCGCTGACGACGAACAGTGCGTTGGTCATTGCACCCGCCGGTAGCGCCGTCCCGCGGGTAAACCCCGTGGCGGGAGTCGGCTGTGCCGCGTCCGAAGGATTCTCCCGTGTCGAAGCGATTTTGCTCCTCGATACGATACATCATCGCAATGATTCACGTCGCTATCCAGTCTCTCTCTCGTATCGTCACCGACCGACCGCCCTCGGCCGGGTCGGCGTGATGCCCGTCGACGACCTCTGGTACCTGGCCCACGAGGCCGACCAACACGGCCAACAGATGTACCACGAGCTCCGCGAGCGCCACGACGACCCGATGGAAGTGACCCGCACCCGGTACGTCTCGCGCCGCCGGTTCCGCACCCTCGCCGAGCGAACCAACGAGACCGGCGCGCCATACGGGGCGCACACCATCGTCTACCGCCCTGACGGGTCACTTCTGCTGGTCCGCCACGAGGGCGTCGACCTCTGGGTCCTGCCCGGTGGCGGCGTCGACGACGCAGAGAACTACCGCGAGGCCGCGGAACGCGAACTCGCCGAGGAGGCCGGTATCGAGGCCAGCTACGACGGACTCGCCATCCTCACGAAACTCCGGCTCGTCTCGGGCGAGCAGTCGATGTGTGCCGTCCTGCCGGTGTACGCCGCCCAGGCCGAGACGACGGAGACGGAGATCGCGGACCCTGACGACGAAATCTCGAAAGCAGGGTGGTTCCACCACCTCCCCGACGACACCCGCGACCGCGAGGACCTCGTCGCGTGGCGGAGACAGCAGTTCTCCTGACGACGACGGGCCTGCTCGGTTGCCCGCCGACTGTCACTCGACCGCCTCGCGCACCTTGATGATGTACAGGTCGCCCTGGTAGCGGACGTAAACAGCCCCACCTCGCGGCGGCTGTTCACGGATCCAGAGGGACGCAGCATACAGTCCGTTCGGCACTGCCTCCCTGTTGACGTCGACGTGTACGTATCCGTCCTCGATGACCGAGACGAGGAACTCCCGGGTTGCGGGCTCGGTCGGCGTGCTGTCGTTCAACGGCACCACGAGGTGGTCGAGGTGGTCGTCGGCGAACGCCTCGTGCGAGTCGGCAACCGGCACGAGGTCGTAGCGGACGTCGAAGACGGTGACACGGAGCGCTTCCTCCTGCCGGGCCAGATACAGGTCACCGTCGTAGCGGACGTAGTTGACGGAGCCGTCGACGAGTTGCGACTCCTCGGAGGCGTTCGACCGTGGTGCACGCCAGGTGGCCTCCCCAATCGAGGTACCATGCCGCCGTCTTCGTTCGTCGGGAAGGACCTGCACGAAGAGGGTCTGGTCGTACGACGACAGGTTGGCGAAGTCGACGGCCTCCTCGGTCGCCGTCTCGTACTGGTCTTCGTCCCTGTCGTTCTGCAGCGGGCCCTCGGTGTACAGCCGGTACCCGTCCGTCTCCGCCTCCGCGGTCACCGTCCTGTCGATTCGGTAGTACGTGCCATTGTCGCGGATGTACGTCCCATCGTCGAGGGTTCTGTCCCGGGGACCGTCGTCGACGGTGGAACCTGCGGGGACGACGGTCACGGTGGTGGCGTTCCCGTCGGCGAACAGGTCGTCTACCAGTTGCGTCTCGTAGCCGGGGATGTCTCGACTCTGGACGTGCTCACGGGCGAGTGATGCCTCGTCGACCGACTCGGCGGTGAACTGGAAGCCGTGGTAGTAGCCATCGTCGGTCGTTCGGCTCGCGGTACCGGTCGTCACCGTCGACTCGGTGGGGCTGTCAGTCGTCTCGACGGTCAGCGGCTCTCGCGTCGGCTGGACGTCGGCGAAGCCGCTACACCCCGAGAGGACGAGGATGAACACGACGAGTAGGGACCGAAATCGGAGGGCCATGGTCGGTCGAGGAAACTCCGGAGGTCGGTAAATGCTTTCTCCCGGAGAGGTCCACCCGTCACGGGGTGGCTGATTCGGGGTGAGCCATTCACAAACCAGAGATACGCTTTTGTATCTGTTCCACCGATATGACGACAGGATGACCCTCTTCTGAGCGAGTGACCGGGTACCACATCCCCGTCACTCTGTCGTCTCGCACCACTCGCCAGCCACGTCGCTGTCGACCTCGACAGCACCAGCCGACCACGAACACAGATGCAAGTACGCCAGGCAACACCAGCCGACCAGCCACGAATCGCACAGGACCTCCTCGTGCCCGCCTACGAGGCGGCCGAGGACCGAGAACCCGAGTACAGCAACCTCACCGACCAGGCCCGGACCGACCCCGCCATCGACTACTGGCTCGACGACGAGGACCGCGTCCTGTTCGTCGCCGAGATCGACGACGGAGAGCTCGTCGGGAACGTCTCCGGCGCGGTCTCGCCGACGCCACCAATCTACGACCGGCCTCCTGCGGTCTACTGCGACGGCCTTTTCGTGAAACCCGAGTACCGACGGGAGGGCGTGGCCACCGACCTGCTCGACCGACTCGTCGACTGGGGGCGCGAGCGCGACTGCGCGTTCTTCTCGCTCTCGGTCCACGTCGACAACGAGGGAGCCCGAGAGTTCTTCGAGGAGTACGGGATGGCCCAGCAGTACCACTCGATGCGGATGCCGGTCTGAAAGGAAGAAGGCGCTACTCGAAGTCGCCGAAGGACTTCCCGTCCTGCGAGTCCGCCTTCATCCGGCGGATGGCCGCACTGGCCTGGCTCGCGTCGTAGCCGAAGTACACGTCCTCGGCGTAGGCGTCGGCGACCTCGGTCGCGTGGATGAGGTTGTCGAGGTCCACATCGACAGCATAGAGCTCGATGGAGAACGGCTTCGAGAGGGCGTCCTGGAACCCCGACGCGATGACCTCCAGCCAGTACGTCGTCGAGTACGCCATGTCGTAGAGCGGAACGACGAACTCGTCGACGTACTCGGCGAGCGCGTCGAGGTCGAGGCCGGCGCGCTCGTACAGGTGGCCCGGGTACGGGTCGGGGTAGAGCGTGAAGTAGGTCTTGCCCGGGATGCGCTCCGTGGCCTCGGCGACGAACTCGGTGATGACGCTCGCGCGCCAGTCGAAGCGGTCCTCGTACTCGCTTTGCTCGAAGGCCTCGTTGCAGTGCTCGCAGTAGCAGTACTCCTGTCGCGGGAATCCCACGTCGTCGAGGCGGATGTCCCCGTTCACGGCGGCACAGTCCTCGATCATCTCCAGCAGGCCCTCCCGGTAGCGCTCGCGGGAGGGGCAGATGTAGCCCCAGTCGAAGTACGTCCGCTCTCGCGTCGCTTTCTCACCCTCGTCGCTCACCGGGACGAGGTCGGGTTTGGCCTCGCCGGCGGCGGTGTCGCCGAAACAGGAGACCATGTTCACGGCCTCGGCGACCGGTTCGACCGCGCGCCCGGTCACGTCCTTGACCTCGTAGAATGCCCGGTCGAACTCCGACCAGTCGAGCTCCGGTTCGTTCCGCGTGACGACGCCGTACATACCTGTCGCTGGGGAACGAGCATGGGTACGTGTTTCGAAAAACGGAGGGGCTGTTCGAGTGGCTACTCTTCGACGTCGTAGTCGACTTCGACGGCGGTGCCGGACCCACCGGCGACCATCTTGTAGACGAGGACAGCTGCGACCAGGGCGAGTACGAGTTTGAACTTCTTCGACATGGTAATTGGTTCGTCCGGTGACTATTTAGTCCTTTCTGGCGAGTCTTGCTTTCGTGGTGTGGGATGCCGTATCGAAAGGGGCCCACAAGTCCTGCCGAACCGTATCAGTCGGTGTGGATGTGCGAGGCGATGTCCTCGCGGACGATGGTCTCGCAGTAGCCACAGCGAACGCCGTCGCGCAGCACCTCGAACTCGGTGTCGACCGGCTCCTTCGCGTTCGTGATGCAGTTGTGGTTCGGACACGAGAGCACGCCCGAGACGGACTCGGGGCGCGAGACGCGGTGCTTCTCGACGACCTCGTAGTCGCGGACGATGTTGATGGTCGCGTCGGGCGCGATGAGCGAGAGCACGTCCACCTCGTCCTGGCTGAGCTCGCGGCCTTCGACCTTCACGACGTCCTTCGTCGCCAGCGTCCCCGATGGGACGTTCATCCCGATGGACACCTGCTCGCCGCTGGTCCCCTTGATGCCGAGGATGGCCAGCACGTTGAGTGCCTGGCCGCCGCGGACGTGGTCGATGACGGTACCGTTACGTATCTTCGAGACGCGGAGTTCTTTCTCGGTGTCGCTCATCGGTCTTCCTCCTCCAGCAGCAGGTCGAGCAGTGCCATGCGGACGGGCACCCCGTTGTGAGCCTGTTCGAAGTAGTTCGCGTAGCGCGTGCCGTCGATGTCCGGCGCGATCTCGTCGACGCGGGGCAGCGGGTGCATCACCGACAGCTCGTCGTCGGCCGCCTCCAGCGTCTCGGCGTCGATCTGGTACTCCCCGGCCACCTTGTGGTACTCGTTCTCGTCGGGGAAGCGCTCGCGCTGGATGCGCGTGACGTAGAGCACGTCGAGTTCGGGCAGGATGGCGTCGAGTTCCGTGTGTTCGCGGACGTTCGCACCCGCCTCGTGCAGGTCGAAGCGGACCGAGCGCGGCAGTTTGAGGGATTCGGGCGCGATGAAGTGCTGGTTCGCGTCGAAGTTCGTCAGCGCGTTCGCGAGGGAGTGAACCGTTCGACCGTACTTCAGGTCGCCCATGATGCCGATGGTCAGGTCGTCCAGCCCGGCGTTCTCGCGGATGGTGTAGAGGTCGAGCAGTGTCTGTGTCGGGTGGTGGCCCGCGCCGTCACCGGCGTTGACCAGCGGGACGTCGACGAACTCGCTCGCCATCTTCGCCGCCCCCATCAGCGGGTGTCGGAGCACGAGCGCGTCGGCGTACCCCTCGACCACGCGCATCGTGTCCGCCAGCGACTCCCCTTTCTTGACCGACGACGACTCGACGGGGCCCATGTCGACCACGTCGCCGCCGAGTCGTTTCATCGCCGCCTCGAAGCTCATCTTCGTCCGGGTGCTCGGCTCGAAGAAGCACAACCCGAGGAGTTTCCCGGTGTGACGCTCCCCGTACGCGGCCGGGTTCTCGTCGACCTCGGCTGCGTGGTCGAGCACCGTCTCGATGTCCTCCCGCGTGAGCTGTTTCGCGGTGAGCAGGTGGTCGTGACGCATTAGATTGATGACCTCGGCCACGCACCTTGAACCTCACTGTTCGTCGTCGGTGGTGGGCAACACTGGTCGCCCGACGACCGACGGTTCAAGTACGAAACCGCGGCCACACACGGCATGCTCGCAATCGCCGGTGGCAAGGGCGGCGTCGGGAAGACCACCACGACGCTCGCACTGGCCGCCACCCTGGGGAACGAACGCCGGCCGGTCCGGGTCGTCGACGTGGACTGTGACATGCCCGACCTGCACACGCTGGCCGGCTGCGACCGTGAACCGACGCTGGCCGCAGTCCGCGACGGTGGACCACTGGCGGACCAGGAAGTCCGGTCGTATCCGGGTGTGCGGCTGGTCGGTGCGCCTGCGCGGTCGGGATGCGCCGGAGCTGGCCGGTTCGACGTCGTCGCCGCCCTCCGAACCCTGGACGACGGCGACCGGCTCACCACCCTTGTGGACACGCCCGGCGGTGCCGGTCCACCTGCCGTCGACCCACTCCGGGCAGCCGAAGCGACGGTTCTGGTCAGCGACAGCACTCAGCAGTCACTGCTCGACGCCGCCAAGACCGCGGCGATGGCACGCCAACTCGACACGAGAGTCGTCGGTGTGGTCCTCACCCGGACCCAGGCCGCACCGTCTGGAGTGGCCGATCTCCTCGACACACCGGTGCTTGCGACCGTTCCGTCGGCCCGCCGTCCCCTGAACTCGACGGCGGTCTGGTCAGCCTACGACACAGCGGCTCAACGCCTGAGCACGCAAACAATTATTTAGGTGGCGGCTGCTAACCGAGGTGTAGATGGCCGGACGGCTTGAGACTGGTATCGACGTGCTCGACCGGAAGCTCAACGGCGGGTTGCCTCCGGGGGCTATCGTGGCGTTCACCGTGGATCCTGCGAGCCAATCCGAGCTACTGCTGTACGAGCTCACGGCCGCCCGCGGCACGCTGTACCTGACCACCGAGCGCTCGGACCAGGCGGTCCGGGACGCCATCGAGAACACCAACGCACCCGTCGGGAGCCCGACGGTGCGCGACATCTCGGGGTCGGAGCCGCTCGACCAGGCCAACCGCCTCATCCGGGCGCTCCCGGAGGGGGCCAACCTCATCATCGACACGGCCGACGTGCTCGAACGCGGCGACCGGAACCGCTACCGGAGCTTCATGACCGAGCTCCAGACCCACATGGTCAACACCGGCTCCATCGCGTTCTTGCACTGCCTGAACGGCCACCACATCCCGACGAACCGGGACACGACGAAACACATGGCCGACGTGGTGTTCGACCTCACCACACAGGTTCGCGGGACCGAACTGGAGAACCGGCTCTCGGTGCCGAAGTTCCGCGGCGGGCAGGCGCTCACCGAGACGGTCAAACTCGAACTCGCGGACCAGGTCGCCATCGACACCTCGCGCGACATCGCGTGAGGCGTCGACAGATTCGCTCGAACCCCGCTTCAACCGCGGTTTCTCCCCGTTAATCCGGTGAACGACGGTGACATTCCTGCAGGAGGTCCCCCCAGAAACACCAGTAGTCCAAATCAGAACAAATTACATGGATGGTTCAGAATGGGTGGGTAACGCGCAATCGTCCGTCGCGATGATGCCTACTCTACCATGACTGAAACATACGATGTGGTTATCGCCGGTGCGGGCCCTGCTGGAGGGCAGGCGGCACGAGACCTCGCCTCCCGAGGATACGACGTAGTCGTACTCGAGACGGAGGAGGAGGACGAGTTCCCGAGCAGAAGCAACAAATCGACGGCCGGGACCTTCCCGTCCACCATGGCTTCGTTCGGTATCCCCGACGATGTCGTGATGAACTTCACCGACGACGTGGTTCTGGAATCACCGAGCCACCACTACCGCCGGCACCAGCCCGGTGCCGTCCTCGAGTTCGCCGACTTCAAGAACTGGCTGGTCGACGAGGCCGAAGCCGACGGGGCCGAGTACTGGTTCGACGCGCGCGTCTCCAAGCCCATCACCGAGGGCGGCGAGATCGTCGGCGTCCAGTACAACGGCGACGAGGAGGTGTACGGTGACATCATCATCGACGCGACCGGGCCGAGCGCCCCGCTCGCGAAGGCGCTCGACGTCTGCAACCTCAGGCGCGGGAAGCAGGCCATCGGTATCGAGTTCGAGTACGAGGGCATGAACATCGACGCCGGCGGCTACGCCGACCTGACGGACGCGATGATGCTCCGCCTCGACCACGACATCGCCCCCGGCGGCTACTCGTGGATCTTCCACACCGGCGCGGACACCGCGAAGGTCGGGGTCTGTTACCTCCAGAACGAGAGCCACCGCCAGAACTCGAAGTCCGGGTACACCATCGACGACTACCTCCAGTACTGGGTGGACATGGACCCGCGATTCGAGAACGCGACCCGCAAGGAGGGTATCCAGCACCGGGGCTCCGCTCACATCCAGCTCCCCGACCGCATGAGCACGGACAACTTCATGGCCATCGGCGACACCGTCCCGACCGTCGACCCGCTCTGGGGCGAGGGCATCGACAAGTGCATGCGCTCGGGTCGGGCCGCCGCGGCGACGGCCGACCGGGTGCTCACCCACAGTGAACGCGACACGTCCGCGTCCGAACTCGCCGTCTACGACCAGCTCTGGCACGAACGCGTCGCGCCGAAGGTGAAGACCCGCCTGTTCATGACCGAGATGCTGTACCGCGTCTCAAACGACCGCTACGACGAACTGATGCGGGACATCCTCGCCCTGTCCGAGGACCGACTCGAGTCCGTGAACAAGGGCGACCTTGGGGCGATAATCCGCATGATGAAGCTCGAAGACGTCACCACCCTCGCGCGGACCGCGAAGGACTGGTTCCGGAACTGAGCGACCGGCCCGCACGGTCCCCAGTGTAGCTCTCTCTCCTGCTTCCGTACGGTCTGCACCATCGAGCGGTCAGCGACCCGAACGGTCGTCGTCACGGTGGTGAATCGACGGGAATGCAACCCCGGCACCGCGGAAGACACCTGCGGCTCCCGGGCGTGAAAAATCGAAGAACTGTCGCCAGCTTACTCTTCGTCGAGGTCGGCTTCGATGTCCTCGGCGTCGATGTCGGCTTCCTCGAGGGCTGCCTCGATGTCGGCTGCGTCGGCACCGCCTGCGCCGCCTGCGCCGCCCATCATGCCACCCATGCCGCCCATCATACCGCCCATCCCACCGTCGATGGTCTCCTGGACGATGACGCGGTCGATGTCGAGGTGCTGCATGAGCTGCTGTGCGACCTGCTGCTTGCCGAACATCCACTGCTGGTTCATCTGCAGCTGCGGGTCGGACTCGATGTAGAGCGTCTCCTTCTCGACCGTCTCGGTCTCGAACTCGGGCTCTGCGTCCTCGTCGTCGGACTCGACGGGGACCTCCTCTTCGACCTCGTCGGTCTCGAACCACATGTCGAGGTCGACGTCGAAGAACATGTGCATCAGGCCCTGGGCCTTCTCGACGCGGTCCTCGACGACCTCGCTGATCTCGTAGTCGTACTCGAGGTCCTCACCGGCGAGCGGGTGGTTGAAGTCGACGCGGGCGCGGCCACCGATGATGGTGTTGATGTAGCCCTGCTCGCCGTCGACCTGGACCTGTGCGCCGGGGCGGCGGGAGTCCTCGGGGATCTTCTCCGCGCTGACGGTGCGGACCTGGGAGTCGTCGTACTCGCCGAAGGCTTCGGCGGCGGGGATGGTGACGTGACCGGAGTCACCGACCTCCTTGCCGCGAATCTCGTCCTCGACGGCCGCGAACATGTGGCCCTCGCCGAGCACGATGACGCGGGGCTCGAAGGGACGACCCTCGTCGTCGACACCCTCTTCCTCGGCGACTTCCGGGTCGGTCGTGTCGACCAGCTGGTCGCTCTCGGCGGTTCGGGCGGTGTAGTTGAGCTTGACGAAGGCTCCGTCCTGGAGTCCTGTTGCCTCTTCTTCCTCTGTCGCTTCTTCCTCACTCACTTCTTCCTCAGCGTCGGCCAGTTCGGCCTCTTGATCATCGGTCATACGTTATCCGTCTCACGGTCAGCATTTAAGAACCACGTTTCTGACCCAACGGCCACGCTTTTGTCCACCCTGATTCTCGGTACGGCCATGTACGAGGTGGAAGTGAAGGTCCGGGCCGACCACGGTCCGGTCCGGGAGCGACTGGCCGAGCACGAGGCCGTCCCGGTCGATGCGGTCGTCCAGGAGGACGTGTACTACGACGCGCCGCATCGCGACTTCGCGGCGACCGACGAGGCCCTTCGCATCCGGCGCGAGGCGAGCATCGACCCCGACGCGACCGACTCGGTCGCGGCCGCCGTCGACAGCGTCCCGTCGGCCGAGTTCGACGCGCACGTCACCTACAAGGGCCCGCTCGTCGAGGCAGAATCGAAGACCAGAGAGGAGTTCGAGACGCTGGTCGCGGCGGGCGAGACGATGGACGAGATACTCTCACGGCTTGGCTTCGAACCGGCCGCGACCGTCCGCAAGCGCCGCGAACGCTTCGCCCTCGATGGGTACACCGTCACGCTGGACGCGGTCGAGGGCCTCGGCGAGTACGTCGAGTGCGAGGTCGAGACCGACGAGGAGTCGGTCGAGGACGCCCGTGAGGGCGCGTTCGAGGTACTCCGGTCGCTCGGGCTGGACCCCGACGACCAGATTCGGACGTCGTATCTGGGCCTGTTGCTCGCTGGCGAGGCGACGTCGGAGTGAGTCTCGTGGAAACGAAAGGATTCGGGGCGTCGAGTCGTGGAGATTGTGAGTCGACGCGCCGGTGAGTGTCGAAAACACAACCAGAGATATTACTACGAGACATATTTTGCCGGGTGCCTGTTTTCGCAAGTTATAGAACCCGTCATGGTCAACTCCGGGTAATGACAGAGCGCAATATTCGCGTCGAGCCCATCGACAGGCTCGCGGTCGAAGACCAGGAGGTCGAGATCGTCGAGCGAAAAGGCATCGGCCACCCCGACTCTATCTGTGACGGTATCGCGGAAGCGGTCTCGCAGTCACTCGCCCAGATATACCTCGACCGCGTCGGCCGGGTCCTCCACTACAACACCGACGAGACGCAACTCGTCGCCGGCACCGCCGCACCCGCCTTCGGCGGCGGCGAAGTCATCGAGCCGATCTATCTCCTCATCGTCGGTCGCGCCACCAAGCACTACGTGGACGAAGAGGGCACCGAGTACAACATCCCGGCCGAGACCGTCGCCCTCAAAGCGGCCCGCCGGTACCTCAATGAGCACTTCCCGGAACTGGAGTTCGGCACCGACATCGTCGTCGACGTGAAGCTCGGCGAGGGCTCGGGCGACCTCCAGACCGTCTTCGGCGAGGACGGTGCGGCCGTCCCGATGGCCAACGACACCTCCTTCGGCGTCGGCCACGCGCCCAACACGGAGACCGAGCAGATCGTCCTCGACGCCGAGCGCCGCCTCAACGGCGAGTACCACGACGAGAACCCGGCCATCGGCCAGGACGTGAAGATCATGGGCAAGCGCGAAGGCGACCACATCGACATCACGGTCGCTGCCGCTATGGTCGACAAGTACGTCGAGGACCTCGACGACTACATCGAGCAGGTCGAGTCCATCCGTGACTACGTCACCGAGGTCGCCGCCGAGCACACCGACCGCGAGGTCGACGTGCACGTCAACACCGCTGACAACTATGACGAGGGTGCCATCTACCTCACGACGACCGGCACCTCCGCCGAGCAGGGCGACGACGGGTCGGTCGGCCGCGGCAACCGCGCGAACGGCCTCATCACGCCGAACCGCTCCATGTCCATGGAGGCCACGTCGGGGAAGAACCCGGTCAACCACATCGGGAAGATCTACAACCTCCTCAGCACTGAGATCGCCGAGAGCGTCGTGAGCGAGGTCGACGGAATCCGCGACCTGCGCATCCGCCTGCTCTCCCAGATCGGCCGCCCCATCGACCAGCCCCACGTCGCCGACGCCCACGTCGTCACCGAAGAGGGCGTCGAGCTCGGCGACATCGAGGGCGACGTGTCGGCCATCATCGACCGCGAACTCGCCAACGTGACCGACATCACCCGTCGCGTCATCGACGGCGAACTGACGACGTTCTGAATCCGGACCGACCTACGCGCGGTACGCGAGTACCGCGACGATATCCTTCTCAGGGTCGACCACTTCGACCCGGCATTCGACCGCCGTGGTCGTCCCCGATTCGGCTTGCAGCGTCACGGGCGCGTCCTGAGTGTGACCGGTCTCTCGGGCTCGGTCCACGAGGGCGACGAGTTCGTCGCCGAGCGCCGAGAGCGGGAGGGAAAGCAGCGTCTCCCGCGAGTGCCGGACGAGTGTCAGGAACTCGTTGTTCGCACCGGTTATCGCATCGCCCTCGGCGAGCATCGCGCCCATCTCGTGGGCCTGCAGGACCCGTTCTGCGACGGTCTCCTCGCTCACGGCGACGTAGTCGGTCATATCGCTGATGACGCAGACGTGGCCGCCGCCCGCCATGTGGGCCATCGAGAGGTCCTTCGGGAAGCGAGAGCCGTCGCGGCGGACGCCCGTTACGCTCCCGCGCCAGTCGCCGGATTCCGCGAGCTGGGGCATGATCTCGCTGCTGAACACCTCGACCTCCTCGTCGGTCGAGAGGACCTCCCACGTCTCTCCGATGAGTTCAGGCACGTCGTATCCGTGCATGGCGGCGTACGCCTCGTTCATGTAGATGTACCTGCCGTCGTCGTCGAGGACCGCGATCCCCTCGCGGGCGGCCTCGATGGCCTGGACGCGGAGCCGGAGCGCCGCCTCCGTCTGCCGTTTGTCGACCAGGGTCTGGACGCGGGTCACCAGCAGCGCGAACTGGTCTGGGCCGCCCTTCTGGAGGTAGTCACTCACGCCTTCCGAGATGGCCGTGCTGGCGATCTCCTCGCTGCCTTTCCCCGTGAACAGGACGAAGGGCAGCGAGTCGTCCCGCCGCCGGACGGCCGCGAGGAAGCTGAGGCCGTCCATCTCCGGCATGTCGAAGTCGCTCACGATGCAGTGGACATCACGGCTTTCGAGGATGGCGAGGCCGTCGCTCGCGCTCGTGGCCGTGACGGTCACGATTTCGTCGGCCTCCCGCTCGAGGAAGGCCGCCGTCGCGTCGACCATCCCCGGGTCGTCGTCGACGACGAGGACGGTCGCTGGGCCGGCGTCGTCACCGAGGCCGACTGTTGGCCGCACGTCGAGCCCCGGGGTGTGACCTCCCTCCTGGTCGGTCCTGGAGACCTCTTCGACGGGGTCCTGCGGGGACATCTGTCATCGTTCCCTTAGCACTCATGGAGCATGACCTTTGTCGAGACGTGACAGCACGGTATCCGGTCGGCGGACGGCTGGCACGGCCGACGCTCCGACGCGCGTTTAAACCTCGATGTGGTAGTCGCGCCCATGCATCCACCGGGGGCCGGGACGGTCGTCGTGCGCCACGGCGACCTCAACGTGAAGAGCACGGGCGTCCAGCGCCGCATGGAGCGCCGACTCGTCGCGAACGTCGAAGCCTTGCTCGCCGACGCAGGTGTCGACGGGAGCGTCGAGCAGCCGTGGTCGCGCATCCTCATCCGGACCGACGAGGCCGACGTCGAGGCGGCGACCGAGGCCGCCGCGAGGGCCTTCGGCGTCGTCTCCGCGAGCCCTGCCCTGTCGGTTCCCTCCGAGCGCGGGGCCATCACCGAGGCGCTCGCCGAGACCGCCCGTGAACACTACACGGGCGGGACGTTCGCGGTGAACGCCCGGCGAGCCGAGAAGTCGCTCCCGTTCGACAGCGAGGACGCCCAGCGATGGGGTGGGCAGGCCATCTGGGAGGCCGTCGAGGACGAGTTCGAGCCCGAGGTCGACCTCGACGACCCCAACCTCACCTTCCACGTCGAGATTCGCGGCGAGGAGACGTTCGTCTTCCTCGAACACGTCGACGGCCCGGGCGGACTCCCGCTCGGCACGCAAGCACCCATGGTCGCACTCGTCAGCGGCGGTATCGACTCGCCCGTCGCAGCCTACGAACTCATGCGCCGGGGCAGTCCCGTGATTCCGGTGTACGTCGATCTGGGGGATTATGGTGGCCCCGACCACGAGGCCCGTGCCATCGAGACGGTCCGGCGGCTCACCGACTTCGCGCCGAACTTCGACCTCACGGTGTGGAAGATACCGGCAGGCGACGTGGTCTCCGACCTCGTTCGCAGTGTCGACACCGGCCGCATGCTCGTGTTCCGGCGGTTCCTCTACATGGTCGGCGAAGTGGTCGCCGGCGAAGCCGGGGCTGCCGGGGTGGTGACGGGCGAGGCTCTCGGACAGAAGTCCAGCCAGACCGGCCAGAACTTCGCCGTCACCTCGCAGGCCATCGACCTCCCGGTTCACCGACCCCTCCTGACGTGGGATAAGGCGGACATCGTCGAGCGTGCCCGTGCCATCGGGACCTTCCACGATTCGACGATTCCGGCGGGCTGCAACCGCATGGTCCCGAACCAGCCCGAGACGCGCGGCTCGCTTCCCTCGGTCGAGGCGGCCGAACCCGACGACCTCAGGGAGCGTGCCCGCGAGGTCGTCGAACGGGCCGACCGCATCGAGTTCTGAGCGAAATCCACAAACCCCCCGCCCTCCAATGCCCGCCAGTGACCGACGTCTGTCTCATCGGCTCGGACGATTCCGTCCTCCGGTACGAGTTGCTCTCGCGTGAGACGGCCCGCGAGGCCCTCTCGACGTACGACCTCTGGGAACCGTTCGAGAACGCCATCGCCTGCCGGACGGTGAGCGTCGGGGCAGCCGTCTCCCTCTGTAACGACCTCAACTGGTACCTCGTCCGGTTCGTCGACGACGTGCTCGTCCGCGAGCCCTCCATCGTCGAAGACGAGTGGCTCTCGCGGGACCTGGCGACCCAGGTCCGAAACGATGCAGTCAAGCCCGCCGAGACCGGGCAGTACTGCAAGATGTACGGTGTCCTCGAGAACGACGACGGCCCCCCATCGCTCGTCGAGCCGCTGTTCGTGCAACGCACCGACGACGGGCTCCCGGCGTACGACCTGCACCCGGACGTAGACGAGACGGTTGTCGTCCGTGTCAGTGCGGAGGAGTTCGGCGCATGACCGGGGGCCACGGGGTCGCCCGGCTGGACGGGCGACGCATCCACTACCGACGTGCCGGCGTCGATGGCCCGACCGTGGTCCTGCTCCACGGTGGCGGCGTCGACGACGCGGAACTCTCCTGGAAGCTCACCATCGAGGAACTCGCCGACGCGGGCTACCAGGTGTACGCGCCGGACTGGCCGGGCTACGGCGAGAGCGACCCGCACCCCGAGCCCTCCATCGACACCTACGTGGAGATCCTCGACGAGTTCCTCGACGCACTCGCTCTCGACACCGTGTCGCTCGTCGGTATCTCGATGGGTGGGGCGGCCGCCCTGGGCTACACGCTCGACCACTCGGAGCGAGTTGAGAAGCTCACGCTCGTGGACAGTTACGGGCTCGGCTCGACCGTCCCTGCCGGGTCGCTCTGGTACACCCTCGCACACATCCCCGGAGCCAACGCGGCCGGCTGGTCGATGATGGGCACCTCGAGAGAAGCGACCGCCTTCGGCCTCGGGAACGTCGTTCACGACCCCAACGCGGTCCCGGGGACGTTCGTCTCGGACGTGCGCGAACGCGCGAGCGAGACGGGTGCTGGCCGGGCGTTCACCCGGTTCCAGCGCAACGAGATCGGTCCCGGTGGGCGCGTGAAGACCAACTACGCGTCTGACCTGGACGAGCTCGACATTCCAGTCCTCCTCGTCCACGGCGAGGGTGACCCCCTGTTCCCGGTTCACTGGGCCCGCCGTGCCCACGAGGACATCGCGGACTCGGCGCTGGTGGTCTTCGAGCACTGCGGGCACTGGTCGCCCAGAGAGAAACCACTCCGGTTCAACACGAACCTGGTCGAGTTCCTGCGGACGGGCACCGAGTTCGACCCGAACTGAGACGGCTCGTCTCAGTCGAACAGGCCGAGCGACATGTAGCGCTCGCCGGAGTCCCAGAACACCGTGACGACGAGCGGGCAGTCGTCGTAGTCGCCGCCGTCGGTCTCGACGGCGTCCGCTTCGGCCTCGCGGAGCTCGGCCGGACCGGGCGGACACTCCGCGGTCGGCTCCGCGATGCGTTCTGCGACCCGGTTCGCGACGACGCTCATCGCCCCGGACGACTGCCCGACGAGGATACCCTCCTCGCGGGCGAGCCGACGACACTCGGCCTCTGCCTCCTCGAGTTCGACCGTCTCTATCTCGTCGATGAGCGAGGTGTCGAGGTTGTCGCTGACGAAGCCGGGGCCCATCCCCTGGAAGTCGTCCTGGCCGGCCTCACCGGTCGAGAGGACCGCGTTGGTCGCAGGTTCGACCGCGACTGCTTTCATGTCCGGGAACTCCTCTTTCAGGCGCTTCACGTTGCCCGAGAAGGTGCCGCCCGTACCGACGCCGGCGACGAACGCGTCTATCTCGCGGTCGCCGATCTGTTCGAGAATCTCCTCGGCGGTGGTCCGGTAGTGCGCCCGCGGGTTCGCGGGGTTCTCGAACTGTCGAAGCTGGACCGCGCCCTGCTCCTCCTCTATCTCGTCGGCGCGGGCCTTCGCCGTCGTCATGTCGCCCGTGACGAGTTCGATGTCGGCACCGTAGGCCTCCATTATCTCGCGGCGCTCTTTCGACATGTCGTCGGGCATCACGATGGTGATGTCGTAGCCCTTCGCGGCGGCGACCATGCAGAGGCCGATACCGGTGTTCCCGCTCGTCGGTTCGACGAGTCGGTCACCCGGCGAGAGGTCGCCGGCCTGCTCGGCCGCCCGGACCATCTCGCGGGCCGGCCGGTCCTTGGCCGACCCGCCCGGGTTGAAGGATTCGACCTTCGCGGCGATTGTCGCGCCCGGTGGCGAGGAGACCTGGACGAGTGGAGAGCCGATGGCGTCCAGAATACTCTGATACATGCACGAGTATTGTACAGCCACGAATAAACCACCCCCGGACACCGGCAGGACGTGCCCCAGCCGTCAGGTCACGTCCCCGGGGGCGGAACCTCGATGCCGACGAGCCCGCCCAGGAACGCCTGGTACACCGAGACGGCGTCGGGGACGCCCGCGAGGCTGACGACCGGGTTCACGTCCACGACGACCCACTCCGCCGTCGACTCGCCAGTCCAGCTCAGCACGGTCTCGTCCGGCCCATCTTCGGAGCCGATGTGGACCGCATCGACCTCGAACACCCGGAGGCCGAACAGGTGCCGGACCCGGCGGACGATGGGTTCGAGCGAGGGGTCGAGCGGAACCGGCTCCAACCCGGTTGGCGACTCGTGGACAGCCCGAACAGTGTCGCCGAGGACGTGGACCTTCACGCTGGTCGCGTGCGGGACGTACGCCTCGACCAGTCGCTCCCCATCGTAGTCGAGGCCGCCCGACGCGACGAACCCGTGGTCGTGGCTCCGCAGGACGCCTTCTTCGCGGCACTTCACGAGAACCGGTGGTGTGAGCGAGACCGCGGTCGCGGCTCCGAACTCGGCCAGCGGAACCGGCACCCCGGCGTGGACGAGCGCCTGGTGGCGGGCGACGCGGTCGCTCGTCACCTGGACCGCGGCCGGTGGGTTGACCGTCTGGACACCGGCGGCCGCCACGCGGTCCAGGTCCGCGAGCGACTCCGGCCGTCGCTTGGCCGCGTGGAACAGGTCGAGGCCGAGCGCGTCGAGGTCGTGGTGGCTGCGCTCCGGGTCCAGCCAGACCACCTCGGCGTGGTCCGTGAGCGATTCGAAGGCCTGGCGCTTCCGCGGGTTGCCACGGTCGCGCCAGTACGAGATGCCGATGCGAGGGCGAGCGGACTGCAAAACTACCGGAGAGAGGGGCCGAACCATGATAAGCAGTCTCGCGATATCGTTATACTTCGTCAGACCTAGCAACACTCGACTGATGGACGCCGACGATGGAACGTCGACGGGAGCCGGCCGGAACCCCGGGTTCAGGGCCGCCGCGGCGACCGACTGGCTCGCGGGTGACGGTCCCGGGCCGACGGGCTTCGCCACCAGACAGGATTTCGAGGACGTACCGCTCCGCGCGGACGGCGCGTCGTTGCTCGCGCGCTTTACCGAACCCAGCACGACCGAGCCAGCGAGCATCGCCGTCGTCTCCGACGTGCACCTCTCGACCCGCGAGGTCGGCTGCTGGAAGGTGTTCCACCGGACCGAGACGCTGCTCCGCCGGGCCGTCGCCGACCTGAACGACCACGACCTCGACCTCGTGGTGTTCTCCGGCGACCTCACCGAGAACGGGGCACTGTGTGACTTCGAGCTCGTGAGCGACATCCTCGCCGATCTCGACCCCGAGTTCGTCGCGGTGCCGGGGAACCACGACGTGCCGAAGACGTTCGACGAGCACGAGGTACCGCCCCTCTCGCGGTTCGAGCGCGAGTACACGCCGGGCGGGTTCCCCTTCCACGTCGACGCTGGCGGCGTCTCCGTCCTCGGCCTCAACACGGCCCACGCGCCCGACGGGTCGCTGGACGACACGCACGAG
Organism: Haloarchaeobius sp. HME9146; assembly: GCF_025399835.1. Classification (NCBI taxonomy): domain Archaea; kingdom Methanobacteriati; phylum Methanobacteriota; class Halobacteria; order Halobacteriales; family Halorubellaceae; genus Haloarchaeobius; species Haloarchaeobius sp. HME9146. The sequence goes on along the minus strand of NZ_JAODVR010000001.1, from coordinate 2,448,838 downwards.
GGAACCGTCTCGCCGGACCAGCGCGAGTGGCTGGCCGACGAGCTCCCCAGACACGACGCGCCACTCGTCGTCGGGCACCACAACCTCCCTGGATTGCTCGGCGCGACCGGCGGCAACTCCTGGCGTGGGTCGTTCCCGATGCGCGACCCCGACCCCTTCGCGGACGTCCTCGCGGCGGGTGACGCCCCGCTGTACCTCTCCGGACACCTCCACGTCCCCGCCGTCGCGGAGACCGCGGGCGTCCGCGAACTCGTCGCCCCGGCCATCTGCTCGTTCCCGCAGGCGTACCTCGTCCTTGACATCGGCCCCGCGGGAACCAGCGTCTGGCACGTCCCCGTCGCGACCGACGAGGACGCCACCGAGGCGCTCGACCTCGCCCACGAGTACAGCGAGCGCAGCCGGATGGTCGCCGGCATCGTCCGCCGCCAGACCGGCGCGTACCCGCTCGTAGACGAACTCGCGCCCGAGGACCGGCCCGGGTCGCCCGCGGCCACCTCGGAATGTGACTAACGTCTATTTTTTACTCCTCGGTAGCGAATCGAGGCGCATGGAACTCGAGACGATGCGCCCGACCCCGACGTGGGACGGCGCAGGCTACGAGGACAGCCTCGACGTATGGAGCGCCCTCGCCGACGACATCGTCGTCAAGGTGTGGGGCGGCGACTGGTGCAAGGACTGCCGCAGCCAGCTGCCCGACTTCGGCGCGGCACTCGAACAGGCCGAGGTCGACGACGTGGAGCACTACCCCGTCGAGAAGGAGGACGACGGCTCGAAGGTCGGCCCCGGCGTCGAGGAGTACGGCATCGAGTACATCCCGACGGTCGTCGTCGAGGATGCAGAAACCGGGGAGGAACTCGCCCGCTTCGTCGAGGAGGAGGACCGGCCCATCGCGGTGTGGCTGGCCGAGGAACTCGAACAGTACGTCTGAACGCGGTTCAGGTCGTCTTCTCTCAGTCGCTCGTTTCGTCCCCGAGCCACGCCAGCGCCTCGGCGATGTCGTGCGTCGGCGGCGAACACGAGAAGTCCCGGCAGGCGTACACCGTCGGCTGGTCGTCGGTCGCGTCGCGGTCGGCCCAGATTGGCGGCGCAGTGTCGAGGTCGAGGTCGGCGAGCCACCCGTCCAGCCCGTCGGCGGTCGGGGGCCGCATGGCGAGCACCCGCGCCGGCAGGTAGGTGTCACCGATGGCGCCCCGCCAGTCGTCGGGTAGCTCGTCGGCCGCCACGGTCAGTTCGCGGTCGCCCGTGTTCCACCGGTCCGCAGCCAGGACCAGCGACGGGTACTCCAGCGGGCTGGACTCGATTCGGCCGCCGTGCGTAGTTAGAACCGACTCGACGACCGACTCGAACTCGTCGTCGAGACTGAAGTGCGAGAGCGACAGCAGCACGTCGAGGGTGACCCCCAGCGAGGACGGCGTGGACTGGTCGCGGAGCTCCTGCGGCCGGGCGACGAGGTCCTCGCCACCTGCGGGCGTGAAGAAGACGGTCTCTTCCTCGCTATCCCAGAACTCGGTCTCGATGGTCCGGGCGAGGTCGAGCGCGAATTGCAGGGAGTCGTGGTCGCCGGTCGCCTGGTACAGGTCGAACGCGCCGCGGGCGAGGAACGCGTAGTCCTCCAGGTAGCCCTCGCCCTTCACGTCGCCGTCGGCGAACCGGCGGGTGAGCCGCTTCGAACTCGCGTCCCAGAGGTGCTCGCGAACGAAGTCGAGCGCCCGCGCGGCGGGTGCTGCGTAGCCCTCGTCCAGCACGATGGCGGCCTCGGCGAACGCGGAGATCATGAGGCCGTTCCACCCCGCGAGGACCTTCTCGTCGCGGCGGGGACGTGGGCGTTCTTCGCGAGCCTCGAAGATGGCTGCCTTCGCGTCAGCCAGCCGCGCCTCGACCTCGGCATCGGACAGGTCGTGCTCCTCGGCGAGGTCCTCGATACTCGCCGAGATGGTCAGTACGGTCTGGCCGTTCTCGAAGTTGCCCTTGTTCGTGACGCCGTAGCGTTCGCAGAACAGCTCTGCATCCTCGTCGTCCAGCACCGCCTGAACCTGCTCCGGCGTCCAGACGTAGAACGCGCCCTCCTCCTGCTCGCCCTCCTCGTTCGCGGACTGGGCGTCGAGCGTCGAGAAGAACCCTCCCTCGGGATGCTGGAGTTCGCGGGTGACGAAGTCGAGGGTCTCCTCGACACGGTCTCTGTACTTCTCCTCGCCCGTGACCTGGTAGCCCGCGAGGAAGATGCGGGACAACTCGGCGTTGTCGTACAGCATCTTCTCGAAGTGGGGCACCGTCCAGTCGCGGTCGGTGCAGTAGCGGTGGAAGCCGCCGCCGACGTGGTCGTACAGGCCGCCGCCGCCCATCGCGTCGAGGTTCTGCTGGACCACCTCGCGGAAGCCGTCGCGGCCCGAGCGGTCGAACGAGCGAAGCAGGACGTGCAGGCGGGCCTCCTGGGGGAACTTCGGCCCGGAGTTGCCGAACCCGCCGTACTCGCGGTCGACGCTGCGCATCAGGGAAGTTGCGGCCTCCGAGAGCACGTCGTCACCGGGGGCCTCCTCGCCCGGTGATTCCACGTCTTCGAGCTGGTCCTTGGCCACCCTCGTCCACTGGTCGGCGCGGTTCGCCATCTCTTTGCGCTGTTCGGGGTCCTGCCAGGACTCGGCGACGTTCTCCAGCAGGCTCAGGAAGCCGGGCATGTTGCGCCGCGGCTCGCGCGGGAAGTACGTCCCCACGTAGAAGGGCTTGCCCTCCGGTGTGAGCCACACCGAGAGCGGCCAGCCGCCGCGGCCGCTGACGGCCTGGCAGACCGTCTGGTAGATGGAGTCGAGGTCTGGACGCTCCTCGCGGTCGACCTTGATGGGGACGAAGTGCTCGTTCAGCACCTCGGCCACGTCGTCGTCCTCGAAACTCTCGTCCTCCATGACGTGACACCAGTGACACGCCGAGTAGCCCACCGAGAGGAAGATGGGCTTGTCCTCCTCGCGGGCTTTCGAGAGGGCTGCGTCGTCCCACGGCTGCCAGTTGACGGGGTTGTCGGCGTGCTGTCGGAGGTACGGCGATGCCTCCTCGTCGAGCCGGTTTCGCGCGGTGGGGTCGCTCATGGCTGTCCCTTGGCTCGACAACGGGTAAAAGCGTCCGACTCCGGCGGGCGATGCGGCTTCTCGGTCACGTACGCTGTCTCAGGGCGGACGTGGCGGTCCACTCTGCACACTGAAAGAACCGTATTACCATTCAGAAAACATATTCCGCCCAGTCTCGACCTCCCATTATGAACAGGCGAGCGTTCCTCGGAGCCACAACAGCAGTCGGCGTGGCTCTTCTGTCTGGCTGTGCGGCCATGGAGTCGTCGACCAACGAACCGGACCCCGACCATCCGGTCGAGGTCGACAACAACCACAACGACACCCGCACACTCTCGGTGACAGTCACACGGGAGTCCGGGGAGATCGTCCACGACGAGACCCACGAGGTCGAACCGGGCGCCTACAGGGAGATATACAACCTGCAGCAAGCGGCTCCCGACGGCATCGAATCGTTCACCATCGAGGCGACGATGGGCGACCAGCAGACCTCGGTTACCATCAAATCAAGTTCCTGCTACGGGGGAGCCACCATCTACATCACCGAGGCCGAAGTGCTCAGGTCGACGTACTCCATCTGCTGACGTACGCTATCTGCTGACGAACTCGTCGGTGGCCGCCGGTCCGTGGGCGACTGCTCGGTAGCCATGTTCGTGTATACTTCCACCTGCGGGAAGGGCAACCTTTACACTCTCGTGCGTACCGCTATCGCGTATGTCCGATACCCTCTTGCTCGTCGGTGGCGGCGGGCGCGAGCACGCCATCGCCCGGGCGCTCGACGAGTCACCCGACCGAGACGAGTTCGAGCTGTACGCCTGCGCAGGGAACCGAAACCCCGGCATCGCCCGCATCGCCGCGGGCTTCGAGACACTGGATACGGCTGACCCCGAGGCCGTCGTCGCCTACGCCGAGGAGGTCGACGCAACGCTGGCCGTCATCGGGCCGGAGAAACCCCTCGCAGAGGGCGTCGTCGACGCGCTCGAAGACGCCGGCGTGTACGCCTTCGGGCCGAAGCAGGCCGACGCCCGCATCGAGGTGGACAAGTCGTTCCAGCGCGAGTTCATGGCCGAGAACGACGTGCCGGGCTGCCCGGACTACGCCGTCTTCACCGACATGGACGCCGCCTGTGAGTACATCGACGAGTACGACGGTGACCTCGCCGTCAAGCCCGCCGGCCTCACCGGTGGCAAGGGCGTCCGCGTCACCGGCGACCAGATCACCAAGGAGGAGGCCAAGGAGTACCTGCAGGAGTCCGACTACGAGAAGGTCGTCCTCGAAGAGCGCCTCGTCGGCGAGGAGTTCACCATCCAGGCCATCGTGGCCGGCGACGACGTGCTCATCACCCCCGCCGTCCAGGACCACAAGCGCGCCTACGAGGGCGACGAGGGGCCGAACACCGGTGGCATGGGGAGCTACACGGATTCGAGCTTCCAGCTCCCGTTCATGACCGAGGCCGACAGCGTCGAGGCGCTCCAGATCATGCGCACGACCGTCGAGAACCTCGACGACTACCGCGGCATCCTCTACGGGCAGTTCATGCTCACCGCCGAGGGCGTCAAGGTCGTCGAGTTCAACGCCCGGTTCGGCGACCCCGAGGCGATGAACACCCTGCCGGTCCTCGAGACCGACTTCTACGAGATTCTCACGAAGGCCCGCGACGGCGCACCCCTGCCGGAACTCGACTTCGCCGGGAAGGCGACCGTCTGCAAGTACGCCACCCCTGCCGGCTACCCGACGAACCCCGAGGCTGGGACGAAGATCGAAGTCGACGAGGACAGCGCTGGCGACGCCTTGCTGTACTACGCCTCCGTCGACGAGCGCGACGATGGCATCTACACGACGACCTCGCGTGCCTTCGCGGTCGTCGGCGTCGCCGACACCATCGCCGAGGCCGAAGAACAGGCCGAAGCCGCGTTCGCGGTGGCCGGCGAGGAGGGCCTGCACATCCGCCACGACATCGGTAAGGCCGACCTCGTCCAGCGCCGCATCGACCACGTCACCGAACTCCGCGGCGAATAGCGACCCACTTACGCCGCTTTTCTGCCCTCCTGCCGCTCGAACGCCGCCCGAATCTCCTCGCTCACGTCCAGCGCCGCCAGTTCCGCGTCGACGTCCACGTCGTCGAACTCGTGCTCGCCGCGTTGCTGGAGCACCCGGACGTGATACAGGTACGAGAGTCGCATGAGCCAGCGCGCGTGCTCGAAGTCTGACTGTGACTGGATCTGGAACGTCGTCCACCCCGAGTTCGTGAGCAGGTGGTGCTCCCGGGTCTCGCCCGCCTCCACGAGCCGGTCCCGAAGCGCCTTCAGGTACGGGATGTCGAGCATCCCCGAGGCGTGGACGTGGCCGATCTCCCGCGACCCGACGAGGAACGCGGTCCCGCCGTAGCGGTGTTCCTCCTGCCGGACGTGAGGCCAGTCGCTCACGGTGTCGACGAGCGCCTCGACGACCGCACCGACGAGTCTGGACGAGTCTGTCATGCCAGAGGTAGGCCCCGTGGTGGAATCAACGTCTCGCTGGCCATAGCCAACCGCGGCCCGAGCGCCACGACCGGACCGTGGTGTTCATGCCCACGGCCGCCGAAGCCGACGCCGTGAGCGACGACGAGTCCCGTCACGACCGCGTGACCGCGTATTCGACGCCCGGCCCGTTGAACTCCCTCCAGCACTGGCCCGACGCCAAGTCACCGCTCAAAGTGGCGTTCAACTACGTCGTCGTCTGGCTGATCCGCACGTCGCCCTCGCTACGGCTGAAGAACTGGCTGCTCGGCCTTCTGGGCGTGACCGTCGGCGAAGGCGTCTCGTGGGGGCTCGAAGCCACTCCCGACGTGTTCTGGCCCGAGCACATCACGCTCGGCGACCACGTCATCATCGGCTACGACTCGACCCTCCTCTGTCACGAGTTCCTGCAGGACGAGTACCGCGTCGGAGACGTGGTCGTCGGCGACCGGGCGATGATCGGTGCCGGTGCCATCGTCCTCCCGGGCGTGGAGATCGGCGAGGGCGCACAGGTCGCCGCGAACTCGCTGGTCACCGAGGACGTCCCGGCAGGAGAGACCGTCGCCGGGGTCCCGGCCCGGCCGATGAGCGAGTGGGCGATGCGGGACTCCGACGGCGACGACTGAGACGACGATTACTCGCGAATCCTGACGACACCGTTCTCGAACACGCGGTTGTTCGGCACGATGTACTCTGACCCATCCGCCTCTATCTGTGTGACGAACAGGTCCACCTCCTGGACGACGCCCTGCTTGTCGTCGACCTCCACCTGGTCACCGATACCGTAGGGCTGGCGCAAGAGCAGGTACATCCCGGCCGCGCTGGCCCGCAGGAAATCACGGAACGCCAGGCCCCCGAGGAAGATGAGCGCGAAGAGATACGCGGCGAGCAGCACGACCAGTGCGAGCATGTTCACGCCGACCTGGCTCAACGCGACGAGGAAGGCGATGTAGATGACGCTGTACTTCACGAGCCGCGGCAGGAGGTTCACCTCGGGGAGTTTCACGCCGCGCAATCGCTCGCTCGTCAACAGCTCTGCCTTGTCCGCCGCCACGAACCCCACGATGAGGACGAAGATGGCGATGAAGAGGTCGGGAACGAACCAGACGATGCTCAGCCAGAACTGGTCCGTCCGGATGATGTTCGCGACGTGGACCGCCGCGAGGGCCGCGATGCCGTAGATGAACCACGAGCTCAGCCGCGCGACGATGTCGACCGTCGACGTGCCCAGGCTGCGCGCGCTCGACTCGAACGGCGTCCCTTCGACCATGTCGGGAACGCCCGCGGCCCGCATCAGCCGCTTGTTCAGCTTCCCGATCAGCATCCCGATGAGCACGCCAGCGACGATGACGCCGAAGGCCAGGACGAGTGGCTCCTGTAGTAACGCGCTCACGTCGATGTTGCCGTCGGAGGTCTGCAGCGACGTCAGTTCGCGTACCAGCACGTCCGTTCGAAGCTGCTGGGCCAGCCACCTCGACATCGTCAGTAGTCCTCCGGGTCGATCTCCAGCAGCAACTCACCGTTCTTGAACGCACGGACCAGCCCGTCACTCTCCGAGAGGACGATGGCGGTCGCGTTCGTGTCGCGCGTCACCGCACCGGCGGCCATGTGGCGCGCGCCGAGCCCCTTCGGGATGTCGACGCCCTCCGCCGACGGTTCGAGGTAGCGGTACGCGCTGACGATCTTCCCCGAATCGGAGATGACGAACGCACCGTCGAGCCGCGAGAACTCCTTCAGCATCACGTTCACGATGGGGTCGCCCACGTGCACGTGGCTCTTCTCGAACGGGTTGTACGACAGCGGTCGCGACTTGTTCATCACCTTCCCGGCGTCACCGACCACGAACAGCGCGCCGACCGGCTTACCCTTCTGGCCCTTCTTTCCGAGTTCGACGGCCAGTTCGAGCACGTTCTTGATGACGTTCGGTTCCGCGCGCGAGTTCGCGAACAGGTCGTACACGCCGGACTGCTTCGACGCGTCCGCGCGCACCCGAGAAATCGTATCGATACCACTGTCGAAGACGCTCGTCGCACAGAGCAACACGTCACCGTCGTCGAGCAGGCCCGCGTCGAGCGCGCCCTCGAGACCGAAGCGGACACGCTCCGCGACGTTCTCGAACTCCAGCGGGAGTTCGACGAACGATTCGGCGTCCACCGTGTTCTCCGTCCCGATGACGACCACCTCCGGCTCTTCTAGCTCCGAGAAGCGCTCGAAATACGAGCCACTCGGTGAGAAGAGCACTATCGCGTCCACGTCCGCGAGTATTTCGCCGAATAGCTCGCCCAGATTCGCCATTGGGCGTAAGAACTAACCCGGAGTGAAAAAGGTTTGTGGGGTCGGCACGGGATTCCTGCTCTCTCGGGGTGCTTCGAGTGCCGACTCCGGCGGTTCGACGGGGGTGCAGAAAGGTTGGCTTGATTACAGGTGTGCGGTCACGCCGTCGCGTTCGTGGACTCCCGCCAGATGACGCTGTTCGTCGGGACGTGCACGATGAGTATCGTCACGCGGTCGCCCTGGCTGAGGTTGGGCAACTCGACCGACATGTGTTCGCCGGCAGCCAGCGTCCCGTCGGTCGAACTCGGACTCGCGTCGAGTTCGCCACCAGGGTTCTGCACCATACTCTCCGGTCCCACGATGTTGCTCGAATTAAACGACGATCCCGTCGCCTGCAGGTTCACGATGCGAACCTGACTGTCGTTGCCCGCGTTCCGGATGACGAGTTCGACGTTCTCCATCTCGAGCTTCTCGCCCCCATTCGTCGACACCAGCACCGTCCCGTCGCTCGCCGACACCGGTTCCAGCGTCGCGTGCATCTGTGGCGACGGCTCTCGCTTCTCCTCCGTGAAGTTCAGCGCATAGACGCTCACGGTCACCGCCATTATCATCACGAGCCCCACGATGAGTACGGTGCTCACCACCGACGACACTCCCCTCCTCGATTTCATGGTCGAAGACTCGACGTTTCGGTATTTGTTTCTGATGGCCGTTCTGCGTGTTAGAAGCTGTCTAGGGGTCTCTACTTGAATTCTACCGGATTCATATTGATTAACTAATTACTGATGTCGGTGATATAGTGTTCGGGAACTGTAGTTCAGCGGTGTTGGCCTTGGACAATCAGCCAACCCAAAGCACTCAACAATAGGCTACTACCACCAATGAACCAGTCCAGATTTTTGACTACAAAGGAAAGTTGCCCCCTTTGTGCCCCGTAGAACTTTTCCCCAGGCTCTAATGCCAGTGATGAATTAGCCATGTTTGAAAATATGGCCACCGAAACAAACGCGATACCTGTGACGGCGACGAGTACGATTATCGCGTTGATGAACTTTATACCCTCCATCTCACCACCTACTTTCAGATAGAATATCCCAAGCAACACGTCCTGGTCCGATGACGATTCCCGCGATAGCGAAGGCGACCACAGCTTTAACTGGCAACCTCAACTCCGAAAATGGACCAATAGATGGCATCATCGGCCAAATTGCGGTGAGAACGAGAATAGTACAGAAAGCGATGATGACGCTTTCCCCCAACTCTTGTGAACTCACCATTACCATCCCTAAACGGTAGGTAAAGTTAAATTCTCTGCCAATAGTTTGGACGAGATTCCGGGATCGGATTTGAACCTCACTCGCTCACTCCGTTCGCTCGCTGGTTCAGAATCCGGACCGTCCGCTGTTCGTCCTCACTTCGTTCGGACAGAACATGCGTGGGACCGGATTTGAACCGGCGGACTCCTATGAGACAGCGTCCTAAGCGCTGCGCCGTTTCCTGGCTTGGCTACCCACGCGCGCTTCCGACTTTTCCCGAGACCAGTAAGAACCTGTCGGGTTCGGTCGACGCGCCGCCCGGTGGTTTAAGTCTCCGAGGGCAGTACGGCGGTGTATGTATAGTGCACGGGACCGGGTCGACAACGAGGAGTGGCTGGCCGAACTCCAGACCGCTGCCGACCGACTCGACCTGGACGCTGATGCGCGGTCGTATGCGGTGGACCTGTTTCTCTCGTCGGTTCCGGAGTCAGAGCGGTCGAAGAAGCCGGCCATGGCGGCGAGTCTGTATGCGGGCGCACTCATCGCGAGCGACGGACGGTCACAGACCGAGGTTGCCGACGCCGCGGGCGTCTCGCGCCTGTCGATTCAGCAGCGCTGGAAGGACGTACTCGAATCGGCCGGACTGGAACCACCGTCGTGGTAAGGAACGCGGTCAGCGGGTCGCTTCACGACCCGTTCGCTGGGGGGTCAGGTTACCGTGCTCGTCGATCTCGCCGTTGACGATTCGGGTACTGGAGATGATGTCGCCATCCTCGGCGAGGACGTGGTCGACGACCTCGATTTCGAGTGGCTCGTGGCCACGTTCTTCGCGGATTTCGTTGACCCGCTCCGCGCCGTCGATGGTCTCGGGTGAGACGACCAGGTAGTCGAACTGGGGCTCTGTCGCGATGCCCGTCGGCTCGGTGAGTTCCCGAACCTCGAACTCCCGCTCGGTGTCGGTGGCGAGCGCGGCGAGGTCTGCCTCCAGGTCGCGCTTTCGCTCGTCGAACGACCGGACGTACCGGTCGACGTTCCGTGTCTTCGGGGCGAGGGTGTCACTCGTCAGGCCGACGGTCACGTCTCCGAGTTCGAACGCTCGTTCGAACAGGGCACGGTGGCCGTCGTGCACGGGGTCGAACGTCCCGCCCAGCGCAACCTTCATGGACGGAGCAATGCCTGCCCTCGCAATAAAAGAGTCGGAAACCGTAGTTCACTCGGGCGTCGTGGAGCCGTCGTCGCCGGTTTCCGGGTCGTCGCCGTCCGCGTCGACTGCCCCGGCATCCTCGCCGCTGTCGTCGACCTCTTCGACGGTGATGGTGACCGGCTCGCTCGTCTCCCCGTCGTCGCCGGCCTCGCGGTCGAGCATCTTGTCGAGGTTGAAGACCGTGTTGAGCTCGTTCTGGACCTGTCCGACGATGCCACTGACGAGTTCGCTCGGCGGGATTGCCGTGTACTCGTAGGGGTTGTTCCCCGCACCCTTGCTCTCGCGCTTCTCGCGGTGGACGACCTCCTCCTCGTGGAGGGCGGCGAGTGCCTCGCGGACCGTGCTCGGGTAGAGCCCGGTTCCCTGGGCGATCTCCTCGCTGGTGCTCCCGGGACGCTTCTGCAGGAAGACGTAGATCTTCGCGCGCGTCTCGGTGTCGAGCACCCACGAGAGCAGGTCGACGAGGCCCTGGTCGAACCCTTCGACGGCGCGGTCGCGCCCCTCCTCGATACGCTCGCGGGGCGTTCGCTCGTCTCCCGGCTCTCCGTCGGTGTCTGTCCCCTCGTCGTCGGGTTTGGTGGTATCGTCCGCAGACATGTCCTCTCAAGAAGGACAAAAGGAACCTGGCAGTAAAAACCCATTGCTCGGGCGGTCGGAACGACGCCGGCAGGCAGGTGAGTGTCCCCGACTCAGAGGACGAGAGACTCACAGACGGCGTCGAGTCCCTCCTCCTCGTGGAGACGCCGTTGGCGGCTCGCACCGCTCTCAGCATCGTAGATGTCTCGGATGCCAGAGACACCGAGACGCTCGCACTCGGTGTCGACGACCTCGCCGAGGGAGACGGTCCCGGAGGCGTCGGGGGCGACGAACGAGGCGTCGTGACCGTGGCGAATCGCCCGCCACTTGTTCTCGTCCAGTACCTCGCGGCGGAGGCCGCCGTCACCGGTGCCTGACTCGCCGTCCTCGTACCGGGCGGAAAGGTCCTCGACCAGCGCCTGGGTGTACTCGACGAACGCGAGGACGACATCGGGGTCTGCGTTCCCGTCGGGCGCGCGGACCTCGACGGTCCCGTGCGCCGAGTGCGGTCGCACGTCGTACCACAGTTCGCCCCGGTCGTTTATCGAGTCCGTGTCGATGAAGAGGTTCTCGAAGCGCTGGTACGACTCGAAGTCCTCGAAGGCGGTCGGCATCCCCGTGTTGGGGAGGTTCTCGAATATCTTCGCGCGCGCCGACGCGAGCCCGGTGTCGAACCCGTTCCAGTACGGCGAGTTCGCCGACAGCGCGAGCATCACCGGCAGGTACCAGCGAAGTTCGTTCGACACCCAGACCGCCTTGTCCGCGTCGTCGACGCCGACGTGGACGTGCAACCCAGCAGTCGTATTCCGGTGCTGTGGGTACTGGATACGGTCGAGCTGGGCTCGATAGCGCGGCTTCTGGGCGTGTTCGAGTTCGCGCCACTTCGCGGCCGGGTGCAGTCCCGCCGCGGCGATGCGGTAGTCGTGCTCGGCCGCGTAGGAGGTGAGCGCCTCGCGGACGGCGTGCAGCTGGTCCGACGCATCGGCCAGCGATTCGCACTTCGGGGTCTGTGTCTCGATGACCGTCTTGAACAGCTCGTGGTCGAGCCGCCCGTCGAGAATCTCGGGTGGGTCGCCCTCGTAGACCAGCGCGTCGCTCCCCGAGACCGGGCGGCCACGCTCGTCGACGACGAAGAACTCCTCCTCGATTCCGAGTGTTCCCTGTTCGGCGAACACGTCAGGCGACCCTCGCTCCATCGGACCGTGGTTCGCGGCCACGGCTAAAAAGCCGTTTGGAGTCGGGCGTTCCTACCGCGGCTGCGCCACGACGCCGAGATGGTCGTCGTGAAGGGGGTCGAGGCGCTCGGTGACCAGAATCTCGTATTCCTTCTCGATATCGGCCAGGACGGCGTCGAACACGTCACCGGGGTCACCGGTCACGTCCTCGCTGCGGGCCTTGATGGCGGCCACGAGCCGCCCGTCGTCGGCCAGGAACTGCCGGTTTCGGCAGGCGACCTCGCCCTGCCCGCGGGTCGCCACGTCCTGGATGATGGCGTCACACTCGCGCTCGACCACGTGGGCGTAGGTGTCCGGCTTCCGGGCGTCCTTGAGCAGTGGGAACAGGTTCGGGCGGTCCTCGGCGACACCCACCAGCTGCCGGGTCGGGCGCGCCGCGAACTCGACGGCGTAGGTCGGTCCCGAGAAGTCGGCGACGTGGCTCACCGTCGTCCCGCTCGCCGCGCCGAGATAGAGCACGGTGTCCCCGCCCGAGAGGCCGGTGTCGACCTCGCGGGCGAACAGCGCGCCCAGCTTCGAGCGACCGGGGTCCCACGCGCGCCACTCGCCGTCCGTCGGCTCGCCGTAGACTGGCTCGCCTCTGGTGGCGAGGCGCTCGTCACCGGCGATGGTCCGATGTTCCACGCCCTGTGGAAGCGTCATTCGCCGTCACCTCCGCTCTCGCCGCCGTTCCCGTCTTCGGCGCGCGCCTGTATCGTCGCGATGCGCGCGTCGAGTTCCTCGTCGAGTTCGGGCTTCCGGTCGCCCGAGTAGTGGTCGACACGGGCCGCGATACTCAGCTTCCCAGCGAGCGCGCGGGCGGCCGAGCCGCGGTCCTGCGGGCGCGTCCCGCGGACGTACTCGTGCGTGAAGATGACGCCGTGTTTCGGCGAGGACGCGTGGCCACGCAGGTGCGCGAACAGCGCGTCCTCGGCCCCCAGCACCTGGACGGTCCCGCTTGGCTTCTTCGCGAGCGATTCCAGCCCGCCCGCGAGCGAGATGAGCCGCGCCGCGAGCACCGGCCCGGCCATCGCCGCGAGGTTCGGGGCGATCTCCGGCGCGCGCGTCTCGACGTACTCCTCCAGTTCGTCGGCCTCGTCGGCGAGGTCGGCGACGCGCCCGGCGAGGGAGACGACCTGTGCCTCGTCCGGGTGGTCCGGTTCCCGGTCGGCCAGGTCACGAGCGTATGGGATGCCCGCGCGGTCGTCGTCGAACAGTGCGTTGGCCCACTCGCTGACGCGCTCGGCCAGTTCGTTGGCCGTCCGGAGGCAGTCGTCCATCGCCCGAACCGCGTGGACGAGCTGCTGGTCGCCCGACCGCTCGCGCTCGGTCGCGGCGGCGCGCGCAGCGGCGACCGTCGCGTCGTGAAGTGCCGAATAGTAGTCAGCCTCGTCCTCCGCGAACCCGGATTCGACGGCCATCGCTGGCCAGTCGGCCGGCTCCGGTGCCGACCCCGTCCGGATCGCCGTGACGGCGGCGGCTGTGTCGTCGCGGTCGAGGGTGGCGAACCAGCCCGACCCCGTAGCGTCCTCGCTCATGTCCCGGCGTATACGCCCGGTCTGTAAATGCGTCCCGATACCGCGGGTCGGCTGGATGTGAGGGACTCGAACCACATGTGACGAACTCGCTACAGGTACGTCCAGATGGCAACGATGGCGACGATGGGGACCGCCACACCGAACCCATGTTTGAGCAGTCGTCTCCGGAGGTACTGCTGGACTCCGTCGAAGCCCTGGTCCGAGAGGACGAACGGCAGTCCATCACCCCCGCGCACGACGTGCTCGCCGTCTTCGACGCCGAGTCGTCCGAACACCGCTATCGTGTCACCGTCTCGTACGGGGACCGAATCGAGTTCGTGGTCTTCGAGTCCGTCGGTATCGACGTTCTCGAACAGGTCCACTAACTGGTCGAGCGGTCGCGTCGTCTCGTCCGCGGTCATGTGGACCGCCGGAGCGTTCCAGAGGCTGTGCCTGAACCGTATCCAGACGTTCTTGCCGGACTGGATCGCTGCAAGCCGGCCAGTGTCGTACTGTTCCTGGAGCCACGACGGATCCACGCGGACTGGTTCTGTCCCGGTACGGATACTGAAACGCCCGTGTTCCAGTCCGCTATCCTGGGTACTCCGTGCCGCCTGAACGGTCCACGAGTCGAAATCTATCGTATTCTCGCCTCTGGACTGCGAGGTGGTGCGCCAGAGGTAGGCCCCAACGGGACGGCCCGCCGGCCCGACGACACGCCTGGCTTCCCACGCGGGCTCGTCGACCACGACTGTTCCCTCGACCGCCACCGGTTCGCCCTCGCTCGCGGTTCCGAGGTCGGCGGGCGTCCGGACGGACACTGCCCAGACAACGATCGCAGTGTCAAGGAGGCGGCCGGCGCTGTTGAGCAGATGCGGGACGAAGAAGACTGACAGGACGAGCGGGAAGACATCGGACATGGGTCGAGGTATCTGTGGTGCTCTCGGTAGTGGCTACGAACCCTGGTTGGTTTCTAGCCGTCGCTTATCGACAGCACCGACAGGAGATTCGTGGCTGGCGAACAGAAACACCGTCAGCACTCACCATCCGAACCTATATCGAGATAATATTCTCTATATCGGTCCCTTCAGTCGCCCCGGAAGGCTTATTATTTTGCGGTCAACGGTATCAAATAGCACAGTCGCGGGGAACCGCGCAACAAACCATGAACAGCACGAACAGCGATTCCGAACCGAGCCCGCCCGACATCAACAACCGCTACAGAGCACGTGACACCGGCGACGGTCACGTAGAGATCTACGACTCGAAGAAAGAGGACGCGTGGATCCGCTCCGACTACACACTCGACCTCGCGCGACCCAACTGAGGCGGGCCGCTTTCTACCAGACCTTCGGCAACACGACGTAGCGAAGCGTGTACGCCGGGCGCTTCTGGACGACGACCAGTGGCTCGGCCGGCCCGGTCTGGACCGTCACCTCGCCCGAGACCGCGTCGAACAGCGCCGCGAACGCTTCCCCGTACTCGTTCTCCACGTCCGGACCCTCGACCGTCGCGTCGAGCGTCCCCGTCGCCCGCGTGTACTGCCTGTTGCGCAGGACGACCCTGAGCTCCCCGTCCTCGACGACGAACGGATACGTCGACAGGTTCGGGTCGAGGTCGATACCGGTCGCGATTCGCCTGACCGTCTCGGCTGTCGTCTCGACGACCGTCGGGGCGAGCGACCCGTCTTCCAGGCGGAAGCGCTCCTCGTCGGTGAAGCGGTCCGGAAGCTCCATGGTTATCTGTTCGAACAGCTCGGGGTCGCGGTAACAGTCGATTCGGGCCGTGATGTCCGGGGTCGCCACGCGCAGGTCCGAGGCGTTGCCCGAATCCGGGTCGCCGATGAACTCGAGCGTCAGTTCTTCGGTCGGGTCCGTGGCGACCCAGGCGAACCACCGCAGCGTCTCCTGGATGTCGAAGATGGCGGTGACCGGCTGGCCGCAGTCGATGGTGATGTCAGAGAGCACGTCCGTCGAGACCGTCCCGTACGTCGCCAGCGAGGAGCCGATACTGCCTGCCGGCGTCTCGATACGGTCCTCGTGGACCTGGACGAACATCTCGTCGTAGTACGATTCGGCGTCCTGGTTCGGCTGTACGCCCGCCATCGCGACCATCCGACGGAGTACCTCGTGTGGGGCCTGCAGCCGAGCCAGCGTCCGCTCCTCCATGTTCGTCGACCACGCACCCCCACTACAAAAGGTCTGCCAGGGGCGGCTACTCCATCTTCTCGAACGGCTGGTCGCAGGCGTTGCAGTAGTGCATCGACCGGCAGAGCGACGGGCCCTTCGGGTGGTCCCGGACCGTGTTCTCCGAGCCACAGTACGGGCACTCCGCACCCTCGCTCTCGCCGCTGGTCGTGACGGATGGGTCGGGTCGTCTCATATGCTCAGTCCGAACTCACGCAGGTCTTCTTTGCCCTGTTCGGTCACCATCTCCAGGTTCCACTCGGGCGACCAGACGAGCCGGAGGTCGACGTCGGAGACGCCCTCCACGCCGGCCACGGCCTCGCGCATCTGGTCCTGCAGCATCGTCCGGGCGGGACAGCCGGAGTACGTCAGGGTCATGTCGACGGTGACGTGGCCGGATTCCTTGTCCGCAACGACGCCGTAGATGAGCCCGAGGTCCACGATGGAGATGGGCATCTCGGGGTCCTCGATCTCGTACAGTACGTCCCAGACGGCGCGTTCGAGGCCCTCGCTTCCCTCGCCGGTCGCGGGCACCTCGTCGCTGGCTTCGCCCTGGACGTACTCCGTGTACGCGCAGGCACTGCTGCCGACGGGGTCGACGCAGTCGTCGTCTTCGGGGTCGACCGAGTTCGGCACGTCGTCCGGGTCGTACACGTCACTCATCGTCTGGGTCCTTCATGATGCGGTTGGCGCTCTCGCGGCCCAACTCGCTGTAGGTGTGGGTGAAGTCGTCGTACAGGTCGAACCAGTCGTCGGTGTGGCTCTGGTCGCGGCCGACCTCTGCCGGGAGGTCGAACGCGGAGTGGTGCAGGTCGTACTGCTCGGGCAGCTCGGCGTCGTCGACGCTGAGGTCGAGCGATTCGAGGTACGGGACGACCTCGTCGAGCCACTCCTCGCGCATGGTGACGAGGGGCTCCGAGCGGATACCCAGCTCGACGATGCGGTCGTCGACCTCCTCGTCGGTCGGGGAGAACAGCGTCAGCGCGTACGGGAACAGGCGGTCGAGGGCGGCCTGCACGCGGGCGCGGCTGTCCTCCTCCTCGCAGAGCCGTTCGAGCCAGTTCTGGGCGTGCTCGCGGTGGTAGTCCTCCTCGCCGAGGATCTTCCCGACGCGGTCGCGGATTCGCGGGTACGAGGAGTCCGCGAGCGCCTGCAGGCGGATGTTCTCGGCCACGTCGTAGAGGTACGAGCGGACGATGGCGTCGGCCCAGTCACCCTCGGCGAACTCGAGTTCACAGAGGCTGGAGTGCCGCCACTCGTCGGCCGGACGCTCCCAGATGAGGTCCGACTCCGTCGCGCCCCAGTCCTGGAGCAGGTCGTACCAGAGACGGGCGTGCCCGTACTCGTCCTGGGCGATGTTCGCCAGGGCGAGGTCGGACTCGAGCGTCGGGGCACGGACCTGCCACTCGGTGTAGCGCTCGGCGATGACGAACTCGTCGTCGGCCAGCCGGTAGAGCTGGTGTTCGATCGCCTCGCGTTCCTCGTCGGACAGTTCCTGCGGTTCGGGGAGTGTCTCAGCTGCTGCCATCAGTTACCACCTGCCTTCTCGACCTGTGCGCGGCGTTCGCGCTCGGCCGTCTCCTGTTCGCTCGTGGACTCTTCGACCTCCGAGGCGGCGGCCTCGAAGTTGTACGTCATGGCCCAGCGGTAGGCCTTGTCGGTCGTGCCGCCGAACTTCGCGTCCTCGGTGTCGACCTCGCCGATCTCCTTCTGGGGGACGACCCAGAGGCTGTTCGTCGGCTTGCGTCGTGCGTGCTGTACCTCGGCGAACATGAGCGCCATCTCGCGGTCCGGCGCGTGCACGTTGCCACAGTGGGTGTGGTACCCACCGGATTTCTCCTGTCGGAAGACTTCCCAGATCATGGTTCTTAGTCGGCCGCCTGCGGTTGCGAGCCACCGTAGACGCGGCTCTCGTGCTTGTCCATCGATTCACGGACCCATTCGACGGCCTCCTGGGCCTTCTGGCGGCCGTTGATCTGCTCGTGGCTGCCGTCGTAGTCGTTCTTCGCGATGGTGAAGAACTCGTCCCAGTCGAGGTCCTCCTCGACGACCTCGTAGGAACCGTCGTCGAGCTTGTTGATGCGCGGCTCGTCCGGAATCTCGAGGCCGTACTTCTCGGCCTTCGGGATGTACGCGTTGAGGAACGCGGTCCGGAGCTCGTCGTTGGACATCTGCTTCAGGCCGACCTCGCTTGCGAACCCGTGGTGGGTCGACTTGTCGTTGGTGGGGCCGAAGAACTGGATGATGCGGGGCCACCACAGCTCGAAGGCCTCCTGGGTCAGCTCCTGCTCCTTCTTCGAGCCGGTCATCAGCTCGTAGAGGATGGCCTCACCGTGCTTGACGTGGAAGCCCTCCTCGAAGCAGACTTTGTCCATCGCGTGGGCGTAGGGCTCCCACGAGGTGGACTTCAGGGTCGCCTGGCGGCGCATGGCGGCACCGTCGACGAAGAACGCGATCATCGGCGTCTCGACCCACGACTCCATCGGGTAGTGGAAGCAGTTCAGGAACTTCCCCTTGCCCTCTGCGAGTTCGTCGAGCATCTCGTCGCGCGTCTTGATGCCGAGGGACTCGGCGGCGCGGTAGAGCAGCTGGCCGTGGCCGATCTCGTCCTGCACCTTCGCGCTGCAGGCGAGCTTGCGGTCTAGGCTCGGTGCCTGGCGGATGAACGGGCGCTCCAGGTAGGCACCCATGATCTCCGAGTTCGCGTGGAACTGGATCATCCGTGTGGCAGCTTTCCGATACTCCTCTGGCATGTCGTCCTTGGGGCTGAACTCCCGGGGTCCGGCCCGTGCTTTGACCTCCTCGATGTCCATGGTCGTTCATCCAGAATTAGCGACCCCAGTAACAAACCGGTTCACCCGCCCATACACGGGACTTAAGTAATGGCAGGTCCATCTGATACGTGTGATAGACGAGTGTCTCGTCGTCGAGTTCAGGGTCACCGGCGACGACTGCCCCCTGGCAGACGCCACGCGGGAGACCGGGTGCGTCGTCGACGCGCGGCCCCCACAGCGCCGCAGCGACGGGAACGCCCTGTTGCGGTTCTCGGCGGGTGACGACCCAGCCCTCGCCGAGGCGCTCGATGCAGACGAGCGTATCCGCTACCTGCACGCCTCGCACACCGAGGACCGGGTGAACCTGCGGTGTCTCTCGAAACACCCGTGTGTGGTCCACACGCTCTGTGACGCCGGGTTCATGGCCGAATCGTTGCGATACCGGGACGGGGTTGAGACCTACACCGGTGCCGTCGTCGGGTACGACGTCCTCGAAGGGGTGCTGGAGGCCGCCGGTGAGACCGTCGGTGTCACCCTCGAACGGATCTACCCGCTCGGGAGCGAGGACGACGAGGTGGTGGCCCGGCGCTGGGGGTTCACCCCCGCACAGGAGGAGGCGCTCCGGGCCGCCAACGAGATGGGCTATTTCGAGGTCCCTCGCGAGGTGACTGCCAGCGAGGTGGCCGACGCGATCGGTATCAGCAAATCCGCGTTCCTCGAACGCCTGCGCCGGGGACAGTCGGCGCTGTTCGCGCAGGTGTTCGAGTGAGTCGAGAAGCGCTGGGTCCCGGAACTATCCCGTTTTATACACACCGCGGGCGTCCGCGATGAGCGTGTCGTCGTCTGCAGCGTACACGTCCACGTCGACCGTTCCGACGTTCTTCCCGCACCGGACCACGTCGGCCTCGGCGTAGAGGTCCCCTGTTCCTGCCGAGAGGTAGTCGATGCGCATGTCGATGGTCGGGACCGGCTGGTCGACCAGCGAGACTAGCGCCGCGCCGCCGACGGTGTCCGCGAGCGTGAACGTCACGCCCCCGTGAGCCATCAGCTGGTCGGCGTTCCACGACAGGTCCTCGCGCATCTCCAGGCGACCCTCGGCGTGGCCGTCCTCGGCCTCGGTCACGTCGACGCCGAGCAGGTCGGCGAACGGCATCGTCTCGAAGAACTCTTCGATGTCCATGTCCGGGTCTGGTCGGGGCATCCCCTTAATCGTTCGTGACCCATGCAACGCGCGCCGCTGACCTTGCTCCCTCAGGGCATGGGAGCTAATCCCACGATTTTGACTCTAATATATTAGAGTGTGGTTCTCGGAGGTACATACAGATTAGAATCAACGGTTACACCCTTTCCCGACATACGATTAGATGGCGATTTCACAGCGAACCGCTGTCGCCACCCCCATACTCCCCCAACCCCCTTCCTGACGAACCAACACCCACGAGGCGTGGCTGTGGGTCGCGACCGTTCTATTCCCGCGGAGACGACTCTCTGAGCGTCGCAGCCGACCGTCGAGCTGGCGGGCCAGTAGACCCACCAGCCGCGGCCACAGCCCATCTATGACCAACAATTAAGCACCCCGGGAAAGTTCAACAACTATGCGCATCGAGGACGAGGACGGCGTACGTACCATCACCTTCGACCGACCGAACGTCATGAACGCGATGAACCTGGAGGTCGCCCAGGAACTCGCGGAGGCCGTCGCCGAGGCCGACCCCGTCGAACACGACGCGGTGGTCATCACGGGCGACGACCCGGCCTTCTCCGCGGGCGGGGACATCATGGCGATGAAAGAGCGCGAGGAGGGGCCGCGCGAGGCCTACGAGCGCGTCGCGGAGACGTTCAACCGCGCGGCCGCGGAGATGCTGAACTGCGACATCCCCATCGTCGCGAAGGTCAACGGCGACTGCGTGGGTGCCGGGCTTGCGCTCGTGGCGGCCGCGGACTTCGCGTACACCGTGCCCGACGCGACGTTCTCCTGTGCGTTCATCCGCGTCGGCCTCATCCCCGACACGGCAGCCACGTTCACCCTGCCCCGACTGGTGGGTCTGCGAACCGCGAAGCGTCTGACCTTCACCGGCGAGTTCTTCGACGGTGAGGAGGCAGCGGAGATGGATCTCGTGAACGAGGCGGTCCCCGAGGAGGAGCTCGACGAAGTGGTCGACGAGATGGTCGGAAAGCTCTCGCGGCGGCCCACCCGGACCATCGGGATGACCAAGCAGGCGATGCACGAGAACCTCGACAACGACTGGCGGAAGGCGCTGGACTACGAGAACATGGTGCAGGTGCAGGCGTACATGTCCGACGAACACGAGGAGGGCGTCGACGCGTTCCTCGAAGGGCGGGACGCGGAGTGGGACTGAGCCGGAGACCGGTTCACTCCTCCGGAATCACGTACTCGACGCCCTCGGGTTCCTCGGCCGGGACCGAGATGACGATGGTGTTCGAGAGGCGGTTCGTGAGTCGAAGTTTCTGTCCCTCCATCGCCAGCCAGCCGACGAGGCAGTCGATGGGGAGGAAGAACGCCTTCCCGAACGCCTGGACCGCGGCCGCGAGGAAGTCCGGGTGGTTCCCACGCCGGTCGGTCACCCTGAGGTTCAACACCATCTTCCCGGCGGACTGCCCCCAGATACCCTCCGAGAGCGTCCAGTAGACGAACAGCGCGAGCCCGTTCGCGCCGAAGAAGACGCTGAAGCCGCCGATGGTCCCGAGCTCGACCGACAGTATCGACGGGAGGCTGACGAGGAACTCGTTGAACACCTCGAGGACGACGCTCACGAGGACGATATCGATGAGCCAGGCACCGAACCTGGTCTCCCACTTCGCGAGATGCAGGGTCTTCTCGATAGTTTCAGTCATTCCTGCAGATACGATAAGCGAGACGATAAATACGACTGGTAGCTCTCACGCCGAGAGAAACCGCCTGATGCTCCCGTCGAACTCGTCGGGATGCTCGATGACCGACT
This sequence comes from Haloarchaeobius sp. HME9146, assembly GCF_025399835.1. Classification (NCBI taxonomy): domain Archaea; kingdom Methanobacteriati; phylum Methanobacteriota; class Halobacteria; order Halobacteriales; family Halorubellaceae; genus Haloarchaeobius; species Haloarchaeobius sp. HME9146. The sequence goes on along the minus strand of NZ_JAODVR010000001.1, from coordinate 2,427,317 downwards.
CGTGGCCCGCCCCCCGGAGCATCGCCAGCGTTCCGTCGGGGAGCGCCGCGGCCGTCTCGCGGTAGTCTGCGGCCGTGAAGAACACGTCCTCGTCACCCCCGACAACCAGGGTCGGGCAGTCCATCTGGGCGAGGTAGGCAGTCCCGTCGAAGTCGAGGCAGGCGTCGGCGGAGACGAGGAAGTCAGCCGGATTCTCCGGGTCGAAGAGCAGGTCGTACCCCACGGAGCCGGCCTGCAGGCACCGGGCGAGCAGCCCATCGGCGACGATTGCGTACGCCTCGCGGTAGATGGGACCCCAGGTCCCACGCTCGCCCCAGTCCCGCCAGCGCTCGACGATGTCGCGACCGTGTTCGCTCAACGTCGTCGCCGAGAGCCCGAGCACCGCGCGGTCCACTCTGTCGTCACGGGCGGCGAGCGCCTGCACGAGGAAGCCGCCCATAGAGAGGCCGAACACGTCGAGCGGGGTCGACTCGGCGTCGAGCTCGTCGAGAACAGCTTCGTACCCGCGAGCCATCGACGCCACCGTCGCATCCGCCGGAATGCCGTGCGGGCGACTCACCATGTAGACGGTGTGGGTGTCGGCGTATCGCTGGAGGTACATCGCCATCAGTCGCGGGAACCACCACGAGTCGCCGACCGTGTGCAGCGGGTCGTTCAGGCCGGGGATGACGAGGAGTGTGCGGGGACCGTCACCAGTGCTGACGTATGGGTGGTCGGCGACGCGACCGGTCTCGACAGCTGGAATCACGTCCCGGCGTTGGGGCTGGACTGCGAAAAACGGTCGCCTCCAGCGCGGATTTCGGGGCCAGTTTCTCAGTGGGCGTATTCGACGACGCCCAGCCGTCGCTCCAGTCTCGGATCGTCGAACCACGCCACGCGGTCGTCGCCCCACCGGACTGGGTCGGCCAGCGAGAACGCGTCCTGCGCGTGGTCGAGGTCGTCGGTCTCGACGAGGACGGCACACGGGGCCGGACCGAAGTCTGCCAGTCTGCCTCCGAGGCGGTTGCCCTCGGGTTCGGCGAGCGCGACCGCCGCGCCGGGGAAGCGGTGGAGCGTCGCACCGAACTCGCCAGCGTCGACCGTCTCGGGCTGGGGCAGTCGGAACGCCCGGTCGAAGTCCTGCGCCAGTGCCGCGGCATCCTTCGTGAGCACGACGACCTCCGAGATACCGCGCAGTGGCCCATCGACGAGTTCCGGGTCCGGCGTGACGCGGTAGCGGCGTGGCGTCCGGTCCTCGATGCAGAACGGGAGTGTTGCACCCAACGAGTCGCCGAGAATCGCAGTCTCCCACTCGACGTGCAGGCCGTCGGGTCGCGCTCGCCCGTCCCGGTCCGGTCCCGCCACGCGCAAGCCGGAGTCCAGCGACTGGCGCAACATCCCGCGGATGTCGTCGGTCTCGATGCACCAGGCACAGGGGCCGGTGTCGCCCGCGATGAACTCCGGCCAGCGGCTCGGCGTCGCCTCGCCGGTGTTCGTGATGAGTTCGAGATAGCTCCCGTCGGGGAAGCCGACGATACTCATGTCGGTCGTGCCGTCGGCGTGTTCGCCGCCGTACGTGGTCGGGAGGCCGACGGCTCGACAGGCAGCTTCACCCTCGTCGCGGTCGGTCCACGCGGTCGCGACGTGGTCTATTCGCATGTCCATGGGCTATGCGAGTGCCCCAGCGAGAAAAGCGATTGGTGCGGCTGGTCGGCAGCGACTCAGTTCAGGTCGAGGAACTCCTCGGCGTTCTCCCACAGAAGCTTGCGCTGGACCTCCTCCGGGAAGTCCAGCTCGGCGAACTGGTGAAGCCACTTCTGGGGGTCGAGCATCGGGTAGTCAGTCCCGAACATGACCTTGTCCTTGAGCAGGGTCTTCGCGTAGTGCAGCACCTGGTCGTCGATGTACGCCGGCATCCAGCCCGAGAGGTCCATGTACACGTTGCCCTTCTGCTGGCAGATGGCGAGTTGCTCCTTCTCCCACGGGAACGCGGGGTGGGCGATGAGAATCTGCAGGTCGGGGTGTTCGGCCGCCACGTCGTCGATGAGCATCGGGTCACCGTACTTGATCTTCAGGCCGCGCCCACCGGGGGCGCAGGCACCCAACGTGGAGTTCCCGCCGTGGAAGACGACGGGGACGCCGAGGTCCTCGATGGTGTCCCAGAGCTCGTCGTGCTCGGGGTCGCTCGGGTCGAAGCCCTGGGCGATCTGCTGGAACTTGAAACCGACGAGGTCCAGGTCCTCCACACAGCGGCGGGCCTCCTCGACACAGTCGTCCTTCAGCGGGTCGACGCTCCCGAAGCCGACGAAGAAGTCGTCGTACTCGTCGCGGACCTCCGCGACGTACTCGTTCGGGACCGGCGGGTTCCCGGTGTTGGTCTCGGCGTCCCAGCCCAGCAGGACGGCCTTGCCGATGCCGACCTCGTGGTACGCCTCGATCATCTCCTCGTAGGAGTTCGGCACCATCTCCTTGCCGAAGCGCTTCGCGGCGTCCTGCATCATCTCGCCCCCGGCGGTGAAGAGGAACTCCTCTGTCGGCTGGTGGGCGTGCGTGTCGATGATTCGCGGGTCGTCGGTATCGACGACGCTCGGGAGACTCATGGCAAAACCTGCGACCGGGAGCGTGAAAAACGTCCCTGTTGTGTCCCCGGTGGTCACCCGTGGGCTGGCTCGCCCCATCGACGTGAGATATCGGCCAACCCCGGAAACGCCCCTATTGTCGTCTGGTGCGTATCTCTGGGCGAGATTACTATGGCTCTCACTACCGCAGATTCGCCGGAGTCGGCGTCGGGGACGAGCGACGACCGCCGGCTCCGACTCGCGTTCGGCATCATCGTCGTCGGCCTCGGCGTGTTCGTGGCGACGATGCCGACGCTCGCGGGCGGACTCATCCGCCTCTGGCTCGGCGTGGTGCTCGTCGCCGCCGGCATCGCCCTGGTCGCCGACGCGAAGGTCGCGAACTCGCTCCGTACCGGGCTCACCACGCTCGGCGAGGCCATCGGCTACATGCTCGTGGGTATCGCGCTCTTGCTGTTGCCGCTCGGTCAGAGCCGGCTCGCGACCATGTTCGCCATCCTGTACGGTGCCACCGGGCTCCTCCGCGTCGCGGGTGCGATGTCGAAACCGGCCGCGGCCCGGCGCGAGGCCCTGCTGACCGGGTTCCTGTTGCTTCTCGTCGCGACGCTGCTGGTCGTCGAGTGGTCGAGTGGTGCGGTCTGGGCGCTCGGGCTGCTGTACGGGGCGGGTATCACGGTCGTCGGCCTGTCGATGATCGTCTCCGCACTGCGGGGCACGCCGACCCGGGACCCCGGTGAGGCGGTGCTGGAGGAGCACGCATGACAGCGGAGGGCTCGGAATCGACCGGAGGACTCCGCGAGCGCGCCGAACACTGGACGCCACTCGCGGTCGTCTGCTCGGCGATGATAATCACTGTCATCGACACGACGATGATGACCGTCGCCATCTCGGCCATCGTCGCCGATCTCGACACCAGTGTCACGGCCGTCCAGGGAGCTATCTCGCTGTACGCGCTCGTCATGGCCGCGTTCATGATGCTCGGCGCGAAGCTGGGGAACGTCTACGGCGTCCGCCGGATGTTCCGAATCGGGCTGGTCATCTACGGCGTCGGGACGGTCCTGGCGGCGCTGAGCTGGAACATCTACGCGCTCTTGCTCGGGTGGTCGGTGCTGGAAGGGCTGGGCGCAGCCATCCTGCTCCCACTCGCGTACGCGATGCTACCTATCCTCTACACCGACCCGAAAGAGCGCGCGCTCGCATTCGGTGTCCTCACGGGGGTACTGGCCGGTGCCGCCGCAGTTGGCCCGATTCTGGGTGGCACGCTGACGACCTACTTCACCTGGCGGCTCGGGTTCGCGCTGGAGGCCGTCATCGCCGTGCCGACGTTCTTCTTCGCCGCGCGACTCGCCGAGTACCGGCCTGAAGAAGGCGCGTCGATAGACGTGGTCGGGACGGCCCTGTCGGTCCTCGGCCTCGGCACGCTCGTCGTCGGCGTCCTGTTGAGTGGTCGCTACGGCTGGTGGGGGGCAATCCGTCCGTTCTCGGTCGCTGGCGTGGAACTGGGCCTGCTCGGACTTTCGCCGACCCCGATACTCGTCGCGGCTGGGCTCTCGCTGCTGGTCGGGTTCCTCCACTGGCAGCGCATCCGCGAGCGGCGCGGAGAGACCCCACTCGTCAAGACGAGCATCTTCGGAAACGGGGCGTACCTCGCCGGGCTCTCGACGTACTTCGTCTCGTGGATCGCCCTCGGTGGCATCCTGTTCGTCCTCCCGGTCTTCCTCCAGGGTGCCCTCGGGTACACCGCCTTCGACACGGGGGTCGCCCTCCTCCCGTTCTCGCTCTCCGTGTTCGTCGTGTCCATCGGGACCGCGAAGTTCACCCATTCCGTGGGCGGGAAGCGGTTGATCCAACTCGGCGTGGGAGTCCTCGCGCTCGGCCTCGCCGCGCTGTTCGTGGTGACCAGCGTGGCGATGACCACCGTGGAGCTGGTCGTCCCGCTGCTCCTGGTCGGTGTGGGCATCGGGCTGGTGCTCGCCAACATCGTGAATCTCACCCTCTCGACGGTCGAGGCCGAGGAGACGATGGAGGCCTCGGGCGTCAGCATGGCGGTGAACTGGCTCGGGACCTCGGTCGGCACGGCCGTCGTCGGCTCGTTCATGCTCACGGCCACGTATGGCAGTGTCGTCGACCAGATACTCTCCAGTGTGGGACTCGGTGTCGGAACGGCCAGCCGCCGAGAACTCGTGGTCCTGTTGCAGGACGCGACCGAGTTCCTGACCATGGCAGAGCGACAGGCCCTCCTCGCACAACTCCCGGCCGAGGTCCAGCAGGCACTGGCCGGTATCGTCGAGCAGGCCATGGTACAGGGGTTCCGGAACACGGTCCTGCTCGTCGGCGTGTTCGTCATCCTGCTCGGGCTCACCTCCACGTTCCTGCCGACGGGAAAGGCCCAGGTACAACCGGCCGAGCCTACGCCTCCGGACGTCGTCCCGGACCGGGCTGACGACTGACCGGGGGAGTCTCTTCTGCTAGGGTCCGGGGCTCGTCCGGTTCGAGGACTGTCCGCGGGGGCACCGTCGGCTCGGGGTGTTTCCACCGGACGAGGAACCGCTGGAGCGGCGTGAGTTCGCTCGGGGCTTCCTTCTCGATGATATCGTAATCGATGACGATTCGGTGCTCGTCCGCGGTGATGCGGAAGTAGTTCAGGCAGTACGATGGGCGGTACACCGGTGGTAGAACGCCGAACCGGGTCGAGATGCGCGTGAACTGCTTCAGCCAGGTTCCCGTGTTGATGACGGCCCGACTCCCCAGTCGCTTCAGCGACGGGCGGTGGGTGTGCCCGTAGATGAACGCCACCACGTCGGGGTTCGACGCGAACACGTCGACGGCCGCGTCACGGTAGTGCTGGTCCTCCTCTTTGGCCGCTCGTTCGGTGCTGAGGAGGCCGAATCGCCGCAACGTCTGTTTCACGTCGCGCCCGAGGAAGAACGCCGGGATGGCGAGCGCGATGAGCAGGCCCATGACGACCAGGTTGACCAGGACGACGACGTAGAACACGTCGCCCACGATTCCGAACTGCCGGAACACGTCCAGGTTGGTGAAGACGTTCGTGTTCAGGATACCGACGCGCTCCAGCGAGGCACCGGCTAGCCAGAGCAGTGTGACGTTGAACAGTAACAGGAACGGCACCGAGGCGTACCGCAGGAGTGGACTCATCTCGCGGTAGTAGTAGTTCGATATCATCCAGTACGGGATGTCGGCCATCGGCGTCACCGACTGGATGTCACGGAGCCAGTTGTACTTGCCCCGCCGGGAGAGCTGGCCGGCCTTCCCCGTGATACGGTTGTTCACGAAATAGCCCAGCGGGTTCGCGAACGGGTTCCCGAACTGCGGAAGGCGGTTGTTCGGGTCCTCCTGCATCCCGTGTTCGATCCAGAGCTTCTTCGAGCCCACCGGCCGGACCAGCCGCAACTCGTTCTGGAGGTCGATGTTGTACTCGGCGAGTCGCTCGACGTACTCGGGATAGCCCGCGAGTTCGGCGTCGTGGTTGCCCGGGATTAGCGTGATTGGAACGTGCTCCCCCGTCCGTCGGAACTGCTCGAACAGGTCCCCGTGATGGGCCTCAAGCGAGTCGAGCTTGGCCATCCCCTGGAGTTCGGTGAACTCCCACAGCCCGAACAGGTCCCCGTTGATGATGAGTTCGGCGTCCTCGTCTGTGGCTTCGAGTGTCTGGAGGAACTCGATGAGTTCGGGCTCGAACGCACACTCCTGCAGTTCCTCGTCGCCCCCGATGTGGAGGTCGCTGATGAAGTAATACACCTCGGCCATCGTGCGAAACGTACGGGGCCCGTAGACATAGCGAATACTGGATGTCTTCCCGACTATCTGTTCGGCCGAGGAGACTAACGAGACACAGGACCCGCGGGTCTCCGATGAACGAGGCACTCGGGATGGACGCCGTCGCCACCTGTCGAGCGGCCTCGCTCACGACTCTCGCACGACCTGCCAGCGAACGTGACCACTTCGGCGAATCCGAAGATTAGCTAAACGACCCGATGCCGTACCGAGAGGCGACTAAATCATGAGTGCAGACGATATTCCCGAAGACCGCCCGGACGAGGAGACGACCGAAGAAGCGACCGAGGAGACGAAGACGACGGAAGAGACGACGGCCGAGGCCGAGACGCCAGAGATGACGACGGAGTCGGTACCGACGGAATCTGACCCGGCAGCGATGGACCCCGACCAGTCCGAGCAGCTGATGCCGGAGGCGGCCGGTATCGCGTCCTCCTACTCGACCATGATAGCCGTCGGTGCCGTGCTGGCGATACTGGGGTTCCTCGCGATCGTGTTCCCGATCTTCACGAGCCTCTCCCTCTCGGTGGTGTTCGGTGCGGCGCTCGTCGTCGGTGCGTTCGTCCAGATCGCCCACGCGTTCTCCGCGAAGAAGTGGACGGGCTTCCTGTGGGAGACCATCCTCGCGCTGGTCTACGGGGTCGCCGGAATCATGGTCCTCGCGAACCCGGTCCTCGGTCTCGCCTCGCTCACCTTCCTGCTCATCGCGTACTTCTTCGCGAGCGGCGTGGTCCAGCTCGTGATGGGCCTGCAGACCCGCGGCCAGCCGAACTGGGCCTGGCTGCTGTTCAGTGGGGGCCTCGGCATCCTCGTCGGTGTCATGCTGTTCCTCGGACTCCCCTCGACCGCCGCGTGGGCCGTGGGGCTCCTGTTCGGGGCGAACCTCATCGCCTCGGGCCTCTCGATGATAATGCTCGCCGTCGGGGCGAAGGAGGCCGCCGAGGCCGGCGAAGCCGCGCCGCCCACCGCGAAGCCGGGTGGCGTCTGAGTGACCCGTGTGTCACCGGTAGCCCGCCATGTCGACTGACGTGACCACCGAGCCCGCCACGGACACCAGCCACCCCGAGCTGGCCGAGAGCCGGGGGACGCTGCGGCTCGTCGGGAGCCTGCTCGTCCTGTTCGGGCTGGTCGCCATCGTCTTCCCCCACGTGAGCACCGTGTCCCTCGCGCTCCTGCTGGGGACCATCCTCGTCGCCGGGGGCGTCCTCCAGGTAGCTCACGCGTTCTCGGCGACGAACTGGCGGGGGTTCGTCTGGCAGGGCCTCGTCGCGGTCCTGTTCACCGGGCTCGGTATCCTCGTCCTCGTGAACCCGACCATCAGGTTCCTCTCGCTGTGGCTCCTGCTCGTCGGGCTGTTCCTCGCCGTCGGCCTGGCTCAATTCGTCCTGGGCCTCGCCATCCGCGGCGACCCGAACTGGCAGTGGCCCATCCTCGCCGGATGTGTCTCCATACTCGCGGCGGTCCTGCTGTGGCTGGGCCTCCCGGCGACCGAACCCTGGGCCATCGGCCTCGTCTTCGGAATCGCCCTCTCCGTGACCGGGCTCTCGCTGGTCATGCTGGCACTCGGCGCACGGCCCCAGGCAGTCGTCCAGGAGGAGACGGCACCGGCTGCTCGGTCGGGTGAGAGATGAGAATCGAAACCGGGCCTGTTCAGGGGTGACCGGGCTTGTCGCCGTAGAAGTCCCGGCGCTTGAACATGAACTTCATGTCGCCCTGGAGCAGTATGTCGCCGTCCTGGTTCGTCGTCTCGGCGTCGATGACGACGAGGCCGGCGTCGTCGCGGGACTCGAACTCCTTGGTCTCGGTGACCTCGAACTCGGCCTGGATGGTGTCGTCGATGAACATCGGGTTCGGGACGTCCATGTAGTTCATGCCGAGGAAGGCGATGACGGTGCGCTCGACGAAGCCACAGCGCTGGACCATCCCGGTCGTCAGGATGAACGTCATCGGGCCGTGGCCGATGCGCTTGCCGAAGGGGCCGTCCTCGGAGTACTCCGCGTTGGTGTGGAGTTCGGTCCAGTCGTCGGCGAACATCGAGTGGAAGACGAAGTCGGACTCTGTGACGGTCCGACCGGCGCTCTGGAACGTCATTCCCTCTTCCATGTCCTCGAAGTAATGCGGTTCGTAACTGTAGACCATGACCGACTGGTTCACCCGGTGCCCGTATAAATGGTACCCCGTCTACACGCGGGCGTTCTGTGCGCTGCCGCCAGTTCAGTGCTGGGTCTCGTAGGCCATGTCGTCGTAGCCGCCCTGGCTACCGCGGCCGCGAGCACGCTCGAAGTCGTCCTCCCAGAGGACGTGCGCGAGGAAGCCGCCGGCGGCACCGAGGCCGATGGTGTAGACGGCACCGATGACGGCGAAGATGGCGACGATGAACAGCATGAACACGACGCCCATCGCGGCATCGGCACCGCCGAGGGCACCGAGGAAGCCGAACCCGACGAAGAACACGCCGAGGAACAGCATCGGGATGAGCGAGATGGCACCGGCTGCGGCCCCGATCTTGAGGTTCCCGTTGCGTCGGGTGTCCTTCTCGAGGTAGCCGGAGATGAGACCACCAAGGACCGGCGAGAAGGGAACGAACGACAGTACGATGGCGGCAACACCACCGATTGCCGCGTTGATCCAGAACCCGTTCTCCGAACTGCGCTCGTCGAAATTGAGAGCCATATCGTTCATATCTGCCTCTCGAAATATAAAGCTACGTACTGGTCACATGTTGGCACAGAGGGTGAGCAGGCCCGCGTGTAGACGGGGTTGGCTATTTTACGGGGGCGGGTGAACGCCACCGTATGCGAGACGCGTACGTCGTCGGGGCGGGCCAGTCTGACTACGGTTCGTTCCCCGACGAGAGCTACCGGTCGCTGTTCGAGACCGCCTTCGAGGCGGCGGTCGAGAGCGTCGACCACGGTATCGACGCGGACGACTTCGACGAGGCGGTCGTCGGCACACTGGGCGTCGGCGGCCGCCAGCTCGGCCTCGCCGGGCCGGCGGTCACCGAACACGTCGGGCTCCACGGCGTGCCCACGACGCGGGTCGAGAACGCCTGCGGGGCCTCGGGCTACGCGGTCCGACAGGCGGTCCAGGCCGTCAAGTCCGGGATGGCCGACGTGGTGCTGGCGAGCGGGGTCGAGATAATGACCGATATGTCCGGCGACGCCACGAAGTACTGGCTTGGCGTCTCGGGCGAGACCGAGTGGGAGCGTCTCTCGGGAACGACCTTCGCGGGCGTGTACGCACAGATGGCCAGTGCGCACATGGCGGAACACGGGACGACGAAAGAACAGCTCTCTCACGTCGCCGTGAAGAACCACAGCCACGGCGCGATGAACCCGCACGCCCAGCTCGGCTTCGAGTGCTCCCTCGAAGATGCGATGAACGCGCCGACCATCGCGGACCCGCTGAATCTGTATCACTGCTGTCCGACGACCGACGGGGCGGCCTGCGCCATCGTCGTCAGCGAGGACGTTGTCGACCAGTTCACGGACGAGCGCGTCCGGGTCGCGGGTGTCGGCGCGGCCTCCGACCGCGTCGGGCTGTTCCAGCGCGACACCTACACCAGCGTCCCGGCGTCGAAGATGGCGGCCGAGACGGCCTACGAGATGGCCGGGATGGGTCCGGAAGACGTGGATTTCGCGGAGGTCCACGACTGCTTCGCCATCGCGGAGCTGATGGCCTACGAGGACCTCGGCTTCTGCGAACCCGGGGAGTCCGGGGAGCTGGTCGCCTCAGGCGCGACGGATTACGGTGGCGACGTGGTCGTGAACACCTCCGGCGGGCTCAAGTCCAAGGGTCACCCCATCGGTGCGACCGGGGCTGGCCAGGTCGTCGAGGCGTTCAAGCAGCTCACCCACCGCGCCGGGGACCGGCAGGTCGAGGGTGCGACCCGCGGCCTGACCCACAACGTCGGTGGGAGCGGTGGGGCCGCGGTCGTCCACCTGTTCGAGCGCGAAGGCCCAGACGGCGCGGCCGCGGACGAGGAGGTGAGCGCGTGATGACGAACGGAATCCGTGCCGTTGCGGGCTACGCACCTCGCTTCCGCATCACGGCCGACGAGTTCGCCGAGGCGTGGGGTCGCTTCGAGGCTGGCGGCATCGAGGAGAAGGCCGTCGCGGGCGCGGACGAGGACGCACTGACGATGGCCGCCGAGGTCGCCCGCGACGCCCTGCACGCCGACGGGACCCACGGTGAAGCCGTGTCCTATCTCGCGTTCGCGAGTTCGACGCCCCCGCTCGCCGAGGAGGACCTGACAGCCCGGCTGGGCGCGATGCTCGGCGTCCCCGAGACCGCGGCGAGGCGCTCCTACTCCGGGAGCACCCGCGCCGGCACACAGGCACTCCTCGACGCCCTCGATTCGGACCTCGGCGACGGTATCGGGCTGGTCGTCGTCGCGGACTGCCCGCGTGGGCACCTCGACGATGCGGTCGACCACGCCGCCGGAGCAGGCGCGGCCGCCTTCGTCGTGGTCGACGAGGGCCTGGCGCATGTCACCGACCGCGCCGAGTACACGACGCCGTACCCGGGCACCCGGTTCCGAGAGACCGGCAGCGACCGCGTCGAGGGGCTGGACGTGACGAACTACGACCGGAAGGCGTTCCGCGAGGTCGTCACCGGCGCGGCCGACCAGCTCGGGCAGGTCGACCCGGACGCTGCAGCCGTCCAGTCACCCGATGGCCGGCTCCCGTACCGGGTCGCCGGTGGCCTCGGCGTCGACACCGACACCATCGCGGCCTGTGCGACGGTCCACGACCTCGGCGACACCGGCGCTGCGAGCGTCCCGCTCGGGCTCGTGAAGGCGCTCGCGGCCGACGACCAGCAGACGATTCTGGGCGTCAGCTTCGGCAGCGGTGCCGGCTCGGACGCCTTCGTCGTCGAGTGCGAGTCCGGCCTACCGAGTTCGCTCCGGCTCGACGGCGACCAGCCCATCAGCTACGCCGAGTACCTGCGTCAGCGCGGCGAGGTCACGTCGGGGCCGCCCTCGGGCGGCGGTGCGTACGTCTCGGTGCCCACCTGGAAGCGCTCCATCCCGCAACGCTACCGACTCGAAGCCGGGCGCTGCCCCGAGTGCGGGGCGCTCAACTTCCCGCCGGAGGGAGCCTGCAACGCCTGCAACACCCGGACCGACTACGACCCGGTCGAACTGTCCGGGACAGGCACAGTCGAGGCCCTGACGACCATCTCGCAGGGCGGTGCCCCACCGGAGTTCGCGGAGCAGCAGGGGAAAGCGGGTGACTTCGCGGTCGCCGTCGTCGCACTCGATGGGCCCACGGACGGGTCGGTGAGTGCTCCTGCGCAGGTGACCGACGCGGCTCCCGACGCGCTCTCTGTGGGGGATACCGTCGAGACGGTGATTCGGCGCATCTACACGCAGGAGGGTGTGACGAGGTACGGTTTCAAAATCCGACCGCAGGGAGGATTATGAAGCGCGGTTCACCTCGTGAACCGCAGTTTCAAGAGTAGACCACAGGGATAATCTTGAATCTCGATTCGCTTACGCATCGTAGTTTCAAGAGTAGACCGCAGACCGACTGAACCGGCCCTCATTCCGTTCTGTTCCTCTTTCGTTCTTCTCGCCTACTGCGCTTCTGCCTCAGCCTCGGGCTCCGCCACCACCTGCTGGGCCGGGAACAGTGCCACACAGGCCACCGCGACGACCACGTGCATCGCCATCAGGACGACGACGCCAGCAGGGGTCGCGTTGGGATCCTCGACGAGCAGGGCGAAGTCGGGGATGAACGACAGCGCGAGGACGGCGACGACGATGCGGGTGAACGTTCGCTCGGGGTCCTCGACGCGTCGGGTGAGCCCCCAGTAGACCACGGCGGCCCCTGCGGCACCGACCGCGGTCAGGAACAGGACCGGCGGGTACGCCAGGGGCTGGAAGCCGGGCGCGACCGACAGCGACTGGGCGATGGCGAGCAGGATGGCGTTACCGACCATCGCCAACACGAGGACGAGGGCGACGCGGACCGGGAACCCGTAGGTGGCGACGGACCGGCGGACGGCGGTAAGTGCGAAGTCGAGGCGCATGCGAGAGATACGCGGGCTGGCGGGATAACGTGACGTATCAGGGGAGCCGCGAACTCCGTGGATACCACCTTCCCCGAAGTTTCCCGGTAGGCAGCACGTTCCCGGGTGGTCACGGGGTCGCCGCGAGGTAATCACCCCTGCGTGCCTACGTCACTCAGAGACTATGGGCCGCGAACTCACGCGCCGGCAGAGCCTCGGCCTGGTCGGGGCGAGTGCGGTCGCCCTCGGCATCGGCGGTGGTGTGCTCGGTGACAGCCTGACGCGCCGAGACTGTGCCACCGGGTCGGTGACGCGAGTGGCGACGACGGTCATCGGCGCGGAGTTCACCGGCCTGTTCGTCACCGGGGACGGGACCCTCTTTTGCAACGTCGCCCATCCCGATTCGACGAACGAGAAACCGTACGACTGCGGTGCAGTCGGTGTGTTCGAGGGGGTCGACGTGACAAGCCTCCCTGACGAGGTCGACGCGCTCACCTACCCCTGGACCCGGCACGGGAAGCGGACGTTTCGGTCCTGTCTCGGGACCCATCGCGTGCTGGTCAACGGGGGAGACAAGACCGCGACAGGGGAGGGCCTCGGCATCACCTACGCGACTGACGGCACGAAGCTGACCGACGCGAGCCAACCCGATTTCAACGGGTTCGTGCCGTTCCCCGGCGACCGGAACCAGGGCTACCTCTACACCGCGTGGGAGCAGATTCCGGCGGCAGTCAGCCGACTACACCTCCAGAACACCGCCGAGGGGTGGACGGTCCTCGGCGGCGAGAACCTCGACCTCCGCCCGGTCGAGGGCCTGTGGAACACCTGTTTCGGGACCGTCTCACCCTGGGGCACCCCGCTGCTCTCGGAGGAGTACGAACCGCCGGCGGCGAACTGGTACGCGGGCGCGACCTGGCGCGATGCCCACGAGTCGGTCGAGCGCTACCTCGGCCGCCCCGGGAACCCGTACCGGTACGGCTGGATCGTCGAGGTGACGGACCCGCTCGCCCGGACGCCCGGTACCGAGAAGCGCTTCGCACTCGGCCGGTTCTCCCACGAGAACGCGGTCGTCATGCCCGACCAGCGCACCGTCTACCTGAGCGACGACGCGGCCGGCGGGGTGCTGTTCAAGTTCGTCGCCGATAGCCCCGGGGACCTCACCGCCGGAACCCTGTTCGCTGCCCGGCTCACGCAGGACTCGGGTAGCGACTCCGGACGGGTCGGCTTCGACGTCGAGTGGGTGCGGCTGGCCCACGGGACCGAGCGCGAGATCGCGTCGTGGGTCACCGAGTACGACGGACAGGGGACCGGCGGCCGGTACATCACCCGAAAGGACGTGCAGGAATGGGCAGCGGGCAACCGCCGCGACGACCGGGCCGCGTTCCTCGAATCCCGCCGCGCAGCCGTCGCGAAGGGGGCGACCGCCGAGTGGAACAAGATGGAGGGCATCAACGTCCGTCCTGGCGCGGAACCCGGTGACTTCCTCTACATCGCCGTGTCGTCGGTACAGGGCACGATGTTATCGAACGAGGTGAGCGAGGCGAACGCGCGCCCTCGCGACGAGATATCCCTGAACCGGCTCCCCTACGGCGTGCTGTACTGTGCACAGCTCGACGGCGACTTCGACATCTCGCGTATCGAGCCGGCGGCGGTCGGCTCGCGGACGACCTTCTGGGGGCCGGACAACATCGTCGTCCTCCCCGATGGCCGCGTTCTCATCGGTGAAGACGGCCCGCACGCGCCGAACCAGCTCTGGCTCTTCGACCCCGACCACCGGTAGCACTCACCACACCGATACATACGCCGTGCTGCCGAAGCGGCAACGTTTACGACGCTCGACCGAGCGGTATCATTCATGAACGTCTGTGTACTCGGCGCAGGGACGATGGGACATGGAATCACACAGGTCTGTGCCATGGCCGGGCACGAGGTCACGATGCGCGACATCGAAGAAGAGTACGTCGAGAACGGCCTCGACGGCATCCGGCGGAACCTCCAGGGTGGCGTCGACCGCGGAAAGGTCACGGAGGCCGAGATGGCTGAGACCCTCGACCGAATCGACACCGCCGTCGACCTGTCGGACGCGGTCCCCGGGGTCGACATCGTCATCGAGGCGGTCCCGGAGCGGATGGACCTGAAGAAGCAGACCTTCGAGGACGTCGAGGAACTGGCCGCTGACGACACCGTCATCGCCTCGAACACGTCTTCGCTCTCGGTCACCGAGATCGCCAGTGCGCTCGACCACGACGAGCGCGCCGTCGGGCTCCACTTCTTCAACCCGGTCCACATCATGCAACTGGTCGAGATCGTGGTGCCGGAGCAGGCCAGCGAGGAGACGGTCGAGTTCGCCGAATCGTTCGTCGACGGCATCGACCGCGAGCCGGTGACGGTGCGGGACTCCGCCGGGTTCGCGTCCTCGCGTCTCGGCGTCTCCCTCGGCGTGGAGGCGATCAGGATGCTGGAGGAGGGCGTCGCCTCGCCCCAGGACATCGACACCGCGATGGAACTCGGCTACAACCACCCGATGGGTCCCATCGAACTCGGCGACGTGGTCGGGCTCGACGTGCGCCTGGATATCCTCGAGTACCTGCGCGAGGAGCTCGGCGAGCGGTTCCGCCCGCCGCAGCTCCTCAAGCAGAAGGTCCGCGCCGGCAAGCTCGGCAAGAAGTCCGGCGAGGGCTTCTACGTCTGGGAGGACGGCGAGATAGTGGGTACCAGTGGCGACTGGGGTGACGACTGATGGGCGAGGAGTCGACCGACTCAGGGACCGACGACGTGCTCGCCGCGGCAGAGGACTGCGAACTCGTGTCCGTCGCGGTCGGCGACCACGCCGAGGGCGTCGCGACCGTCGTTCTCGACCGACCCGATTCCCGCAACGCCCTGAACGCGCAGCTTCGCCGGGAGCTCAAGGCGGTCCTCGACGCGGTCGAGGCGGATTCCTCGGTCCGGGTCGTGGTCCTCACCGGCTCGGACGAGTCGAGTTCCTTCGTCGCGGGCGCGGACGTGACGGAACTGCGCGAGCGCGACGCTATCGAGCAGCGCGACGCCTCGAAACGCCCGCGCGTGTACGAGTACGTCGACGACCTGGAGAAACCGGTCATCGCCCGCATCAACGGCCATTGTCTCGGCGGCGGCTCGGAACTTGCACTGGGCTGTGACGTGCGCATCGCCCAGGAGGGGTCGAAGCTCGGGCAGCCCGAGATCAACCTCGGCATCATGCCCGGCGGCGGTGCGACCCAGCGTCTTCCCCGGCTCGTCGGTGAGGGTCAGGCGATGCGACTCATCCTCTCGGGTGAACTCATCGACGCCACGGAGGCGAACGACATCGGCCTCGTCGACGAGGTGTACCCCGAGGACGACCTCGACGACCGCGTGTACGACCTTGCGGGCAAGATGGCGTCGAAGTCCCCGCTCGCCCTGGAGATCGCCAAGAAGGCGGTGAAGGCGGGCTCGCGGATGGGGCTGGAGGAAGGCATCGAGTACGAGGCCGAACTGTTCGCGTTGCTGTTCGCCAACGAGGACAAGAACGAAGGTATCGACGCGTTCTTCGAAGATCGCGAACCCGAGTGGCAGCCACGCTGACGACGGAATCGGAACATCACGGTATCTGGTACCCCACCACACGATTCGTGTGAGTTAGTTGAATCGTTCACCGATGCCCGAGACCGTTCAAAAACGATTCTAAACCCTTCTTTCTGCGCACGCCGCGTGAAAGCACGGGTGCACCCACGCCCACGTGAACGGCGAAAACGGTCCATAACCGTATTCCCCCTATATGTTAACGGACTGCAACGCAGTGAATGATGAGAGGAGCTTCCCTGACAAACGGTCTCCCTGCTGGGGCCAGGAGATCCGATGGCAGTCGTGGTGCGACTCACCGGGCGGAGCGAGGGCAGTCGGCCGTCATGGCCGTCATCCTCCTCGTCGGCATCGTGGCCATCGGGTCGGTCTCGATCGTCGTCCTCGGCGGCGTGGCACTCCAGGAATCGCAAGATACCGCCGAAGACCAGCGCATCGAGCAGGTCTTCGTCCAGCTCGACGAAGGCGTCGACACCGTCGCTCTGGGCGGTGGGTCGACCCGCGAGGTCGACTTCGACATCAGAACGAAGGAAGGTGCCGTGTTCCGCAAGAACACCGGTCGCATCACCGTCTTCGCCAACGGGACCGAGATAGCCAACGAGTCCTTCGGTTCCATCGAGTACCGGCGTGACGACAGCACCTACGCCTACCAGGCTGGTGGCGTCTGGCGTGGCACCGGTGCCGACGCGACGATGGTCGCAGCCCCACAGTTCCACTACCGTGACGGGACGCTCAACCTCCCCATCCCGACGGTGACCGGCGAGGAGCAACTCTCCTCCGGCGTCGTCGAGATATCGAAGAACCACACCAAGGCCCCGGTGAACAACGTCGGCTACGTCGAAGGGAAACTGGTCACGGTCGAGATCGAGAGCAAGTACTACAACGGCTGGGCACAGTACCTCCGCGACCGGACCAACAACGTGGCGGTGAAGGTCGACGAAGCGAACGAGACGGTCCTCGTCAAGCTGGGCCGACCGGTCGCCGACACCAACTTCACGCAGGGTGTCTACGCGACCGGCGGTGGTGGCGGGACCGTGGCCGCCAACCACTCGAACGCACAGATCGACGGACCGGTCCGGGCAGAGGGCGACATCTCCAACGGGTCGGACATCACCGGCTCCACCGAAGAGAACGTCGACTCGGGCCTCACTGCTATCGACGACGTGATCTACACCAAGGTCAAGACGGCCCGGAACGACACGTCCATCCAGACGGTCGACCCCCTGAACACGACGCTCGACGGCGGCAAGACGTACTACGTCGACTCTGATATCACGACTGGTGGCTCGGATGTAGACGTTGATCTCGGCAGTGGCAACGTCACGCTCATCCTGAACGGGAGTCTGTACATGGAGGGCGACGACCTCGATATCGACAATCCGTCAGGAAGCAACTCGTTCAAGGTGTACATGACGGGTCACTACGGTCAATCGGGTGGCTCGGTCGGGTACGATAACGAGTCCAAGCGACTCCAGCTCTACGGGACCTCGAACAGTACGGTCTACATCACTGGTGGGAACGGAACCGAATTCTTCGGCACGTACTACGCCCCACGTGACGATTCCGCGGTCAACGCTAGCGAACCGAACACTGCCTACGACTACTTCAAGAACGGGAACACCTGCGACGGCTGGGACGTCTGCCTCAGCTCGGGACACGCGGACATCGTCGGGGCGATCGTCGGCGGCTCCACCAAGCTCAACACGAACACTGAGATGACCTACGACACGAGTCTCTCGACGCTCGACCCCGACCTGCAGCTTCAGGACGGCGTGTTCCCGCCGCCGATCACGTTCCTGCACGTCTCCGTCCACGAGGTCGAACTCGACGACGGCGAGGACGACGAACGGATACTCATCGCCGACAGCGCAGTGGTATCGGCGACGAACTGAGTCTCTGCGAGCGACTTCACTGACGAAACTCGTCTCCTTTTCGACCGGCTCGATGCCCTTCGTTCCGACAGGCGTGACGCACTCTGTCAAGGAAATGTTGTCTCACTGAGTTATTAGAATCGTGGGAGAGAGAATCGACGAACTGCTCGGCCGTCAGTCACGAACGACGTCGTGAGATAAAAGTACCTTGTGGCCGAATAGTAGCCTTCGAGGTGGCTGTTCCAGAATGGTCAATAGCCGCGAGAGTGGCTGTAGAACATTTATACTACAAAATCAGAAATCAATTAACAACTATTCTCGGTGTTCTTGCGTTCGAGTAGGGTAAAATAATCGATTCCTATTTACGTGTCGGGTGCATTTCCTGTTACGATGATACGTCCCACCACGTCAGGGGGGAAACCACGAGGGGGACGTCGAACCGGTGCATCGCCACGCACGGGCCGTAGCCAGACGGCCGTGGTAGCGATGGTACTTTTGATCGGGCTCGTCACCATCGGTGTCGTGTCCATCCTGGTGGTGGGTGGGCTCACGCTCGAGCAACAGCAATCCGAGACCGAGACGAAACGAATCGAGTACGCCTTCCTCGAACTCGACCGGACGATCGACTCGGTGGCGTTGAGCGACGACGGCTCCGGCCAGGTCGACTTCGCCCTGCGGACCAAAGATGGGGCCGTCCACCGCAAGAACACCGGGCGAATCACGGTGACCGCCAACGGCACCGAGATCGCGAACCAGACCTTCGGGTCCATCGAGTACCGCAATGACGACACGGTGTACGCCTACCAGGCGGGCGGCGTCTGGCGTGGGACCGGTGACGAGGCGATGATGGTCGCTGCCCCACAGTTCCACTACCGCGACGGCACACTCAACCTCCCGATTCCGACCGTCTCCGGTGACGACCGCCTCGCTGGCGGGAAGATCACGCTCCGGAAGAACGGGACGCGCTCACCGATCAACCGCGTCGGCTACGTCGAAGGCAAGCTCGTCACGGTCGAGATCCAGAGCGAGTACTACGCCGGCTGGGCACAGTACCTCCGGGAGCGCACGAACGATGTGGCCGTCTCGGTCGACGAGGCCAACGAGACGGTCGTCGTCAAGCTGGGCCGGCCGCTCATCGACGGTGACTTCGCCCAGGGAGTGTACGCCACCGGCGGTGCCGACGGTAACGTGAAGGTCGACGCCAACGGGAACGCGGGGGGAATCACGGGCCCGGTGAAGGCAGAAGGAGACATCGACAAGAAGAAGAACAACTCGATAAACGGCTCGGAGGAGTCGAACGTGAACGCAGATCTGACGGAGATCGACCCCGCCATCGACCGGATGGTCGAGAGCGCGAAGCAGAACGCGTCGAAGCCGCGGCCCAACCCACTGACCGAGGAACTGGACGAGGGCAAGACCTACTACGTCGATTCCGACATCGTCTCGGGCGGTGACGACATCGAGGTCGACCTCGCGGACGGGAACGTGACCCTCATCGTCAACGGGAGCATCGCCCTGGAGGACGGCGGCATCCAGATAGACAACGCGAGCCCGGGATCCGCCTTCCGCGTGTACAGTACCGGCCACTTCGGCCTGAAGAACGGCCAGGCCGGCATCACCGGGCAGGCGCAGTACCTCCAGATATACGGGACCTCGGACATGCAGATCGGCTTCACCGGCGGGAGCACCGCGTTCTACGGGACCATCTACGCGCCGCGGGACGAACCGGCGCTCGACCCCGGCGAGACCAACGTCGCGACCATCGACACGAAGAGCAAGTGTGACGGCTGGGACGTCTGCATCGCAACGGGGAACAGTGCCATCGAGGGTGCCATCGTCGCCGGGCCGACGTACGTCGGGTCGAGTACCGGGTTGACCCACGACCCGAGCCTCGTGGGCACGGAACCCTCCCTCCAGCTCGAAGACGGCGTGTTCCCGCCGCCGATCACGTTCCTCCACGTCTCCGTCCACGACGTCAAACTGGACGACGACGATGACGAGCGCATCGTGCTCGCACCGGCAGCACATCGGCCGTCACTGCGGCGATAGGCTACCCGAGTCAGGGACCGGGTTCGAGCTATTCTCCGGACGCCATTCGGACGACTACGTCACCGCGTCGGACCGTTCCCGAGGACCACCATGATGACTGACCATGGACCACAGTTTGGCCACAACGTTCATACGCGAACTGGATAGCGAGATATGATTATACTATTGAAACTTATGGCCGATTAATCATCGGCCATTACCATTAGCCTTTGAGGCTTCAAAACATCTCTAAGCAATTTTAAGGAATCCTTTCTTAGTAGATTTAAAAATTTTATATCTATATAGATATGGTTTTACGCAGTAGCTACGCCAGACCTTACAATTCTTATTTATATTCTGGTGACTACTCGAAACTGTATGAGACGTCTCTCCGCGAGGGGGGGAGACGACACGTCGTCCTGGGGGACACACGAACCGAACGAACGAGGGCAGAGCGCACTGCTAGCGGTGGTGTTGCTCATCGGGCTGGTGAGCATCGGCGCAGTGTCTATCATCGTCATCGGTGGGCTCACGCTCGAAGAAACCAAAGAGGACACCGAATCACAGCGTGTCGAGCAGGTGTTCATCGAACTCGAGAAGAACGTCGGGTCGGTGGCGCTCGGCGAGGGTGCGAACGAGGTGACCGACTTCGACATCCGGACGCGCGAAGGCGCGATCCACCGGAAGGACACCGGCCGTATCGAGGTCTACACCCAGAACATCGACATCGCGAACGAATCCTTCGGGTCCATCGAGTACCGCCGCGGCGACACCGTCTACGCTTACCAGGCGGGCGGCGTCTGGCGCGGGACCGGTGCCGACGCGAGGATGGTCTCTTCGCCGTCGTTCCACTACCGCGATGGCACGCTCAACCTCCCGATTCCGATCGTCTCCGGCGAGAAACGCATCAGCTCCGGCGTGGTCGAGATCCGGAAGAACCGGACGATGTCGCCCATCAACCGCGTCGGCTACGTCGAGGGTGAGATGGTCACCGTCAAGATCCACAGCGAGTACTACGCCGGCTGGGCGGAGTACCTCCGTGACCACACCAGCGAAAGGGCCGTGACCGTGTACCACTCGAACGAGACGGTGACCGTGGAGCTCGGGCGACCGATCCTCAACGGAGACTTCGGTCAGGGCGTGTACGCCACCGGCGGCGACGAAGGTGACGTCATGGTCCAGAACGGGGACGCGACCATCGAGGGGCCCGTGCGCGCGGAAGGTGACATCAACGTGAGTGGGGCCGGTGAGATCATCGGGTCGACGATGCCCAACATCGAATCCGGGCTCTACGAGCTCGACCCGGCCATCGAACTCAAGATCGAGGGCGCACGGAACAACAGTTCGGTAATCACCCCCAACAATCCCGGTAACAACATCTCGATGGAAGGTGGCAACACGTACTACCTGGACGGGGATATCAACCTCTCCAGCAACGATGTCAGGGCCGACCTCGAGGACGGGAACATCAGTCTCGTCCTCAACGGGAGCATCTCCCTCGACAGCGCGGACCTCGAACTGGAGAACCCGACGGACGACCACGCCCTCCGGATATACATGAACGGGGACTTCGGACTTCGAAACGGCCAGGCTGGCATCGTGAACGAGTCCGAGCGGCTGCAGATCTACGGGACCTCCGATATGCAGGTCGCGATCACCGGTGGTGGCGGCTCTTCGACGCAGTTCTACGGAACCATCTACGCACCCCGTGACGCACCCGCGGTGAACGAAACCGAGACGAACGAAGCCGCGCTCTCCAGCCAGAACAAGTGTGAGGGCTGGGACGTGTGTATCGTCGGTGGGAGCGCCCACGTCGAAGGAGCCATCATCGGCGGGCCGACCAACATCGAACAGGACGCAGACCTGATCTACGACCCGGACCTCGAGGACGTCGAACCATCACTCCAGATCGAGGACCAGCTGTTCCCGCCGCCGATCACGTTCCTCCACGTCTCGCTCCACGAGGTCGAACTCGACGACGGCGACGACGACGGCGACGACGACGATGAGCGTATCGTGCTCGCACGCTCGGCAGTCCACGCCGCCGACGCCTGACCGGGTGTCACGGTACTCGAATCGAACGGAGAGACGCGCTTATTCTGCCGCGGGATGCACGAGATTCCGCATGAGCTTCGTGACGTTGGCCTGTTCGTCGATCTCCTGCGGGTAGATGCCCATCGGGACGACGAAGTCGGACTCGTGGCCGACCGCGCCCGTGAGGAGGAGGTAGACGTCGACCTCGTTCCCACTGAGGGTCGCGGTCCCCTCGAACTTCGTCACGGTCTTCGCGGAGCCGAGTATCTGGACGGCGAACTCGTCGACCGCGCTGCCGACCGAGAAGCCCTCGTACTGCGACTGGATCTGCTTCGCCAGTTTGCGCTCGTCCCAGTCCTTCAGCGGGTTGAACGACTGGCCGACGACCTCGACCTTCGGTGAGGAGATGAGCGCGAACACGCCCGCCTTCTGGTCCGATGCGATGGGCAGGTCGAGGGTCTTGTAGTACTGCGTGACCCAGTTCGTCACCTTCACCGTCTTCTCCTGGCCCGCCGCGGAGAACGTCTTCTCGATGGTCTGTTCTTTGGGTTCCTGCTTGACGTAGTTCGTGTCGCTCGCAACCTGCTCGTCGACGGCGGCCTGGTCGGCCGCGAACTCGCTCGTTCCAGAGAGGATGCCGAGACACCCGGCTGTCGCCGCGATTCCTGCACTGGCACTGCCCAGCAACGTCCGTCGAGTCAGCTTCATACCCGTCGGTCACTCTGCAGGGGATAAAAGTCTGTCCGCCTATCATGCTCGGGGTCGACCCTCGGCAACCCCCCGCGCTGCCCTCAGTAGTGGAACGAAGTGCCGTCGTCGGTGTCCTCGACGGTGACACCCATCGCTTCGAGTTCGTCCCGGAGCTCGTCGGCACGGTCGTAGTTGCCAGCTTCGCGTTCGGCCTCGCGTACGTCGAGGACCAGCTGGATGACCTCGTCGGCAACACTCGCCTCGCCGCCGGTCTGCGCGCCGAACTGGAAGCCGAGGACGCCCCCACCGAGTTCTTCGAACGTGTCGATGGCGTCGTGGAGGGCGCGGTAGTCGTACTCGTCGCGGTCGGCGAGGTGCCTGTTCACCGCGGTTGCGAGTTCGAGCAGGGCCGTCGTCGCCTCGCGGGTGTTGAAGTCGTCGTTCATCCCCTCTGCGAACTCGCGGCGGGTGCGCTCGACGGCGGACTTCAGGTCGCGGTCGTCGACCTTCGTCCGGGCCGCGGTGGAATCGCAGGCATCGACGGCGGCGCGGTAGCCGCGTTCGAGCCGTTCCCAGCGTTCTCTGGCCTCGGTGAGCGTCTCGTCGCTGAAGACCGCCTTGTTGTGGTACGCCGTCGAGACGAGGAGCATCCGGACCACGTTCGGGCCCTCCTCGCGAAGTAGGTCCGCGACGGTGGTGAAGTTACCAAGGCTGGAGGACATCTTCTCGGCCTTCGTCTCCAGCAACCGGACGTGCAGCCAGTAGTTCGAGAACTGCTGGCCGGTCGCGGCCTCGCTCTGGGCGACCTCGTTCTCGTGGTGGGGGAAGACGAGGTCCATCCCGCCGACGTGGATGTCGATGGTCGAGTCGAGGTGGGTCATCGACATGGCCGAGCACTCGATGTGCCAGCCGGGCCGGCCCTCGCCCCAGGGCGAGTCCCACGTCTGCCCGCTCGGGCACTCGTCCTCGCCGAGTGGGTGGCCCTCTTTACGGTGCTCGCGGACCGCTTCCGGCTTGACGCCGTCGGCCTTCCACAGTGCGAAGTCCGCGGGGTGGCGCTTCTCGGCGAGTTCGTCGGGGTCGCCTTGCTCCTCGATCTCCTCGACCTTCTGCCCGGAGAGTTTGCCGTAGTCCTCGAAGGTGGTGACGTCGAAGTACACCGACCCGTTGGACTCGTAGGCGTGTTCCTGGTCGATGAGTGTCTGGATGAGGTTGATGATCTCCGGGATGTGCTCGGTGACGCGGGGGTACACCTCGGCGCGCTTGAGGTTCAGCCCGCGCATGTCGTCGAGCACGTCCTGAATGTAATGCTCGGCGACCTCGGCCTCGTCCGCGCCGAGTTCGGGGTCGCCCGCCCGGGCGACAATCTTCTCGTTCACGTCGGTGAAGTTCTCGACGTGTCGGACGCCGTAGCCGAGCTGTTCCAGCCAGCGGTGCATCACGTCCACGTGTACCCAGCCGCGGGCGTGGCCGAGGTGGGCGGGGTCGGAGACGGTGAGGCCACAGTAGTAGAGCAGCACATCGTCGGGGTCCTGTGGCTCGAACGCCTCCTTCTCGCCCGTCAACGTGTTCGACACGTACAGGGTCATTACCCTCTTCTTCCCCTGCAGTCCTTTTAATGGATACGGTGAGTGGTCACGGCGTGTCTCGCGCCGGTTCCCGGACGGCCTCGGCGGCGGCCTCGACGGCCCGGAGCGCGTTGGCGGCCTCCCGCCGGCCGACGAGGACGACGAGTGCGCCCCCGTCGAACCCGAGCGCGGAGACACCCACGTCGTCGGTCTCCAGTTGCCCGAGCGCCTGCTGGCAGAACGCCGCGTCGACCGCCCCCGTCGCCAGGATGGCTGTGGACTCGCCACCGGCCGTCTTCCCGTACCCCTGCTCGCTCACCCGAAGCAACGGCTCGTCGTCGGCAGCTTCGGGGACCGGGCCGATACCGCTCTGCATGGTGACACGGACGTCCCGGCTGCCGGTCTCGAACTCTGGCAGGGCATCCGCGTAGCGTCGCAGTGCCGTCGCCACCGCCTCTGCCTCCCCGTCGACCGCCAGAAACCGGGCGGCCGCAGAGTAGTTCACCACACCCGCTCGCAGGGCTGAAAGCAGGAACGGATGTTCGTCGGCCGCGTCGCGTGTCTCCCTCGCCAGCGTCATACCCCAAAACGAGACTGTGGGCGGGATAAACGACGCGGTCGCCGGGCCGCAGTCGTTCGGTTACGGCCGTCCCAGCTTGGGGTAGCTCCGCGGAATCGTGAACCCGGCCCGTTCGAGGCGGCGCTCTTCGCCGACGAGGGCCCGAATCCACGACTCGCCGGCCGGCGTGAGCGCGGCGACCCCGTACCGGATGGGTGCGCCCTGCACGGTCTGCTCCGACAGCTCGTAACTGACGCTCGCGTAGGTCTCGCGCCGCATCGGGTCAGAGAAGTCGATGCGTTCGGGGAGGTCGACGTACGAGAGGCCGCGCTCGACCGCCATGTTCCGGTAGGTGAACGCCGCGTCGATTCCCCCCGCTTCGAGCGCGTTCAGGAGGCCGGTCTCGGCGAAGATGCGGGAGTCGTCGAGCACCGTGTCGGTGTCGAGCCCCTCGGCGAGTTGCAGCGCCATCACGGTCCGGTAGCCCAGTGGGTCGAGTTTCGGGTCGGTCCGCCCGATGCTGACCTCGGGATTCCGGACCGCCTCGCGCCAGTCCTGCTGGACCGACTCTGCGTGCTCGGACCTGGGGTCGTAGGTCAGTACCAGCGCGTTCGTCGCGAACAGCGTGAACTCCTCGGTGATGCCCTGGAACAACACCGGGTCTGCGAGTGCGATTGCGTCTGGCTGTCTGAGCTCGTCGCGGACGAGCTGGGCCACGGTTGCCGAGCCGTGAGCCTCGATGCTCGCCCCGGGCGTGTCGGAGGCGACCGTGAGGAGCGAGCCGGCGACCAGTGCGGTGGGTGCGTCGTCGGAAGCCGAGAGCTGGCTGTAGGCTGCGCTTCCGAGGATACCCGTGGCCCCGGCCGCGGCGAGCGCCTGGAGGCTCCTGCGACGCGTCGGCATGTAACTGTCTATGCGAACCTTTCGGCGGTAGCGTAATGAATACTGGTTTCTATTCTCGGAAGCTTGGAATCGGCTGCGTGAGTCGACGCTGGTTCGACGACAGCACAGGCTACCGGCCGTCTCGATGAAGAATCGGGTGGTGTTGTGCCTTCAGCGGCGGCCCGTTTCCGCCCCCGCCGCTCCTGAGTCCTTTGCGACGACCTCGTACCGACTCTGGAACGGGAAGATGACGCTTCGCTCGCCCTGCTCGTACTGGATGTCCCGGATGGGGTCGTAGTACGCGTCGGTGTAGACGACGTCCCAGGTCACCTCGAAGCGCTCGCCCACCCCCTTCGGCGTATCGGTGTGCGTGAACAGGAACAGGTCCTCGGTCCCCTCGACCGCGTACTCCTCCCACTCCTCGTAGCTGTCGAGGACGAAGCGCTGTCCGTCGAACGTGAACGTCTGTCGGGTCTTCTCGAAGAACTCGCGGATCTTCTCGTCGGAGAGGTCGAAGAACACCCACCCGTTCTCCAGCCGCAGGAACTGCCCGGCCTCGACCGTTCGCTCCCCCGATGGGAACCCGGACACCTGTTGCACGGGCGCGTTCTCGTTCGGCAGCGTTCCCCCCACGGGTTGCTTCTCACCCTGCTTGGCTGTCACTGTCGATGCGACGAGTGGTATGCTCGCGAGCGATGCCCCCACGGACTGCAGGACCGTTCGTCTCTGCATAGTCACGACCAGTCGCTGAAAACCAATTAATCGCTGGGACTGTTTACTCAGTTTATACTATCGGATGCCACTGCCGGCGCCGAGTTCGGGGCAGCAACAGCCGCCGCTCACTCGGTGTGTGATTCGAGAAAATGGGGACGGAGGCAAGTTCGAACCACTGTGACGGAGCCGTCACAGGCTTCCGATTCCACAGAAATCGGAACCACGGTCGTTCCACTCCGTTACGCTCCCTGGTTCAAATCCCTCCTCGTCTATGATTCAGGCAGCACAGCCTCCTCGCTTCGCTCGTCGTGTTGTGCTGCGAGAAAATGGGGACGGAGGGATTTGAACCCCCGATCGACTGATATCTCCGGTGTGTGCGCCTCGGAACTCCAGAGGGTCGTCGTCGCGAACCGATGATCAGTCGGCCGCTCGGTATATCAGCTGGAGTTTCGTCCCGGGCGCGTGGCCTCTGGAGTCAGTCGCCATGCCTGGCTTGGCCACGTCCCCTTCGCTCTCTCGTTTGGCGGTTCGCACTAAAGGGGTTTCGATTCAAACCGATTCGAAACCGGGGTCAGTCGCGGTCGTCGTCGGCCCACTCGCAGTCCTGGCACTTGTAGCCGGTGACGAGTTCGGTGACGCTCGGCATGTACACCACCTTGAGCACGTCGCCGCCGCAGTCGGGACACTCCCGGTCGGCGTCTTCGATGTTCTCGGCTTCCATGACGGACTCGCCCTCGACGAGTTCGGCGAGGCTCTTGGGGGTGACCATGCGACCCTCCACGACGCGGTTGCCTGTCATGGTGGAAACGGAACGCCGGAAAGCCGTAAGCCCTCCGGTCAGTCAGCGGAGCACTCAGTCGGCCGCGTCGGCGCGCTCGGTGGGAGTGTCGGCCGGCTGCCCCTCACCGGCGCTGGGGTCCAGCGCGAGGACGGCCGAGACGGCCATGACGGCGAGCGGGGCGGAGTTGACCTCGATGAGGCCGGCGATGGAGAGCGCCAGCAGGCCGAGGGCGACCGCGCTCCCGAAGCGGAAGCGGTCGACGTCCATGCGCTGGCGGAGCTGCGGGCCCGCGATGGCGACCAGCAGGGCGAACGTCGCGCCGACGGCGGCCGCGGCCGCGGCCTTGGCGACGAGGACCAGGTCGGGCGCCAGCGCAAGCTGGGGGTTCGAGGGGTCGAGGCTGACCACCAGGCCGATGCCGACGACCACTGCGGGCCGGGGGAGGTACTCGCCCACGCGTGCGGACGCGGTCTTTGCGGCGACGGCGGCGATGACGAGTGCAGCGGCGCGCTCGAACCTGTGCGTGTAGAGGATGCTCTCGATGGTCGGGGCGATGGCGGCCTCGATGGCGGCGAGGACGACCACGCCGACGCCGACGAGGGCGACGCTGGCGATTATCTCGCGGTGGGTTCCGTCCATCTCGGCGAGGATGACCGCGACGGTGGCGCTGCCGCCGAAGACGAGCAGGCCGACCTGGACGATTCCGATGGTGGTCGAGAGCGCCCCTGCGAGGACGAGTGCGGGGAAGATACCGTCGACGAGCGAGAGGCCCATGACGGTCGCGAGCAGGCGCGTCTTCCCACCGACGATACCTTCCAGTCTGAGCGCGACGGGATGGCGTGACGTACTCATCGATCAGCTGGTGGTTGGGCCTGACCCGTGGCCCCGGGGTGGGAACGGTGGCGACGCGATGCGGGGGCGTCGGCGAACCGTTTGGTGGGCCGAAGGAGTGCAAATGTCTCCGCCAGGGAACGTGCGGTGTCGTCTCGAACCTGAGCGAACGTTCGCGTGGTGAAATCCGTGGCGGAGTTCATACTCACATCACAGACCCCTGAATTGATAAGGATTGTGTGAGACGAGTGGCCAAACGCCAACGATATACTAGGGCCTTTTTAAAACGATGCTACGCTCCGTAGCCGATGTGCAGATTTCCCCGAGAGAGTCTATCTTTGTCCACCACTACTGTCGGTATTCAAAGGTGTGAAAGGGAACGGCACGGAGCGACTGTCTCGGAACGCTTTAGTGGCACTCGTGCGGACCACTTATATGGCGAAGGACGCTCACGAGGACGGCAGATTCTCCGAGAAACTCCGCGTACCAGAGGCATTGACATTCGACGATGTGCTCCTCCGACCGAAAGAGAGCCGCGTCGAACCCGACGAAGCCGACCTGACATCTCGCGTGTCGAAGAACGTCGAGCTTCCAGTTCCCGTTCTCTCGGCCGCGATGGACACCGTCACCGAGGCGGACATGGGCATCGCGATGGCTCGTAACGGCGGACTCGGCGTCATCCACCGCAATCTCGACGTCGACGAGATGACGGCCCACATCGAGCGCGTCAAGCGCGCCGACGAGCTCATCATCCGCGACGTCGTCACGGCGAACCCCGACCAGACGGTCGAGGAGGTCGACGCGATGATGGCACGCGAAGGCGTCAACGGTGCCCCCGTCGTCGACGATGACGACAGGGTTCTCGGCATCATCTCCGGGACGGACATCCGTCCGTACCTCGAGGTCGGTGAGCAAGACCGCGTCAGCGAGGCCATGACCGAGGAGGTCATCACGGGTCCGAAGGGGCTGAACGCACGCGAAGGTCTCGAACTGATGTACGAGCACAAGATCGAGCGCGTCCCCATCGTCGACGAGGACAACCGACTCATCGGGCTCGTCACGATGCAGGGTATCCTCCAGCGCCGCGAGTACGACAACGCGGCCCGCGACGACGACGGGCGTCTCATCGCAGGTGCGGCCGTCGGCCCGTTCGAGGTCGACCGTGCAATCGCGGCCGACGAGGCCGGGGCCGACGTCCTGTTCATCGACTGCGCGCACGCGCACAACCTCAACGTCATCGACAGCGCTCGCGAGATCAAGGAGAACGTCGAGGCCGACGTGGTCGTCGGGAACGTCGGGACCCGGGAGGCCGCCGAGGACCTCGTCGACTTCGCGGACGGCCTGAAGGTCGGCATCGGCCCGGGCTCCATCTGTACGACCCGCATCGTCTCCGGGTCTGGCATGCCCCAGATCACCGCCGTCTCGGAGGTCGCGGACGTGGCGACCCGCCACGACGTGCCCGTCATCGCAGACGGTGGTATCCGGTACTCCGGTGACGCCATCAAGGCCATCGCGGCCGGGGCCGACGCCGTGATGCTCGGTTCGTACTTCGCGGGGACCGACGAGGCCCCCGGCCGCGTCGTCAAGATGCAGGGCAAGAAGTACAAGCAGTACCGCGGCATGGGGTCGGTCGGCGCGATGCAGTCCGGCGACGGCCAGCGCTACCTCAAGGACGACGACGAAGACGAGGACTACGTTCCCGAGGGCGTCGAGGCCGCGACCCCGTACAAGGGGCCGCTGAGCAAGGAGCTCCACCAGCTCGTCGGTGGGATGCAGTCCGGCATGGGCTACGTCGGTGCCGAGACCGTCCCCGAGTTCAAAGAGCGCTCGGAGTTCGTTCGCGTCTCGGCGGCGGGCCAGACCGAGAGCCACGCCCACGACGTGATGATCACCGACGAAGCGCCGAACTACCAGCCCGACTGAAACCGGTCTTCAGGTCCTTCCCGGCCGCCTCACAGGCTGGCGAATATTATTCTGTTTCTGCGGCGGTCGCACCGGTCTCTGCCTCGAATCGATGAAAGCGGCCTACACACTGTCGCCAGCGATCCGAACCGCGACGTAGGGGACGACCAGCAGCAGCGAGACGACGAACCCGAACGCCACCACGATTCCCAGCGCGGGCGTGACGAACCACGCCAGCCAGAGGAACTCGAGGGCGAGCAGCATGGCCAGGACGACCCGGCCGACTGTGGGACTGTCGACGAGTGCCGCGAGGTCGGTGCGCCACGACGGTTCCTGGATGTCCGGGACAGCGGACGGCGCTGGTTCCGGGACGGGTTCTGGGTCGACGACCGGGTCGAGTTCGACGACGCGGTCGGCCTCGGCCGGCACGATGTTGAGGTTCTCGTTGCTCACGTGTGTTCACCACTACCACGTACCATACCTACGTAAAAAAGTGTATTCTGAAGAACATTTCAGACAGAACGGCAACTGAAGTTTTCTTCACAACCGACATATCAGCCCGTACCTGACTCAGGCCGCCGGGGTCCGCTCCGCCTCGACCACCAAGAGCGATTCGTCGACCGTCACGTGGAGGGTCTCCTCACCGAGGGTCACGGCGACGCCGAACTCGTAGGGGTCGCTCGACAAGGTCGTCACCGCGTCGCGGTCGACGCAGAACGCCAGCTCCCAGGACGGAACTGCGCGCACGTCGACGCCGTGGTCGTAGTAGAACGCCACGACCGGGGGCTTGCCGAGCAGCGTCTCGCCCACGCTCGTGCGGAGTTCGCCGGAACAGCGGTCACACCGGTAGTGGACGAGGTTGTCGCAGTGTGGGACCGCCTTCGGTCGTACCAGGGTGTCGTCCGACTGCGTCGTGTCCTCCTCCTCGTGTTCCTCTGTCCAGTCCCGCTCTACGAATTCGTGGCCCATCTCGCCACCACAGTACGGGCAGATGCCCGAGACGGCCGAGGTGATCATCGACCGGGTCTGGTGGTCGAAGGTCCGCAACAGGCCAGCGTCGGACTTCCCCTCCGCGCCGCCGGGGAGGAAGGGAACGTGGTGGACGAAGTGCCGACAGTCCGGGCAAGAGATGGTGAGCATGTCGTCGCAGTAGTGCGCCTCCAGCAGCCCGTCACAGGCCGGACACGGGCTCTCGGTGTCGATGGTCCGTGGCTCGTTCTCCCCGAGTGCAGTCCCCGCGAGCAGCGCCTGGTAGAGCGCGACCGCGGAGTACCGGAGCCGATACCCGTCGTCGGTCTGCGTGACGAACTGCCCCTGCAACTGGCGGAGGTGGTAACTGAACTGCCCGCTGTCCTTGATGCCCGATGCTCGCTGGAGGTCCGAGTACGACAGCGTCTTGCCGGGCGACCCGATGAGCGCCCTGACGATACGCAGGCGAACGTCGCTCGCGAGCGGTCGGAGCACGTCCTCCACCCTGGTCGTCTCCCCCTCGAACGCGTTCCGCTGTTCGACCATGCTCCACTGGACGTCGGTGCGCAGCAAAGGCGTATCGCAGACCATGTGGGACGGTAACATTTATCATGATTCGCTGCGAATTCGAACCGGACCTGCATGAGTGTCATCGATTCGCTGAAGAACGCGTTCCGAACCGACAGCCCCGAGCAGACGCCCGAATTCCGGTGCCAGTTCTGTGAGAACGAGTACGAGACGGCGTACAGTATCTGCCCCAAGTGCGGCAGCGAGCGGGTCGAACCCATCGGCCAGGACGACTGAACCCCACCCATCTTTGCGCGCTCCAGAACCAGTGAGCCACCGCGCCGCCGGGCCAATCCACTGTGGCAGAAAACTCATTACGATGGCCCGGCGAGTTCGGATTGCAATGCATCCCCGCATTGCGCGTCGGCCGGCCCTCCGTCAGTCGTCGCCCCCCACGGCCGCCGACGCTACTGGGTCGCGCGTCCTGCCCACCGCGTGACCCGGCCCCTCATCGCCATCCCATCTTCGTGGGCCGAACCGGGTTTCCACCCAACCCCACCCGGGTCGGCCCCGCTTTTCGACCAGACGAGTACTGACTCGTGGGTATCCAGCTACCCCACGGCGAAGTGACGGTTGCAACACTCACACAGGGAGTGCAGCCGATGGACGACCGCCGACCACGAGGGCAGGCTGTGCGGGTGAATCGAGGGCAGTCACTGCAGCCCGTTGATCCGGTGGAAGTAGAAGTTCCCGTGGCGTCGTGCGTAGAAGGAGTAGGAGTGTTCGAGGAGTGCCGGATTCGCATCTGTCGGTCGAGACCCGCGTGAGAGACGCCCGACCGCACCCGACGCTGGTTCGTCCGATGGTCTGTACAGATACACGGGGGTGTTCGGTTCGATTGGTGCGTCGAGGCTCAGGTGAAAGCCGGGGTCTCCGTTCTCGACGTCGACGACCACCCTGGTGCCGGGTTCGAGCCGGTTCCCGGATTCGAGTTCGAACCGAATGAATCGGTTATCGTCGGTGAGCGTGGCTGTAACCGCCGGTACCTCCTCCTTGGCCGTCGCAAACCACGATGGCTCCTGTAGCGAAACCGCTCCGACTCTGTCGATGGTGTACAGCGACTCGTATTCGAACTCACCGCTTCCTTCGTCCAGAATGCGGTAGCTCGCCTCCAGCTTTCGAATCACGCCCCGTTCGTCGACGTGCATCTCCGCGGAGGGAATCGACAGTACCTTGCCCGGTTGCCCGTGGCTCCTGCCCGGGAGCACGGATTCGTCCCCCACCGTGTCCGTCGTGACTTTCCAGATGGCTGGTCGCGTCTCGTTGACACGGGTCGGGGAACTCCAGTCACCGGCGGTAATCAACGGCTGCACCTCCTCTCCCCAGAGAGCCGGGTCACTGTCCTCCATATCGTTGCCGAACGTCACCCTGTCTCCGAGGTCCTCCCGCCAGTAGTTACCCTGCACGGTCCGGTACATCTGGACCGGGTTGCCGTCGTGGTTTTGCCAGGTTCCGAGCGACTCTCCGTGGTCGCCCAGGTACTGCTTCTGCCATTTCACCGTCGAATTGCGACGGTCGCGTTTTATCCACTGAGCCTCGTAGCTGGTCTGATACAGCGCCTGTCGGTGCGTCGGATACAGGAAAGCGGAGACACCGTCCTCGGAGAGACCGGTCGGGAAGGTGGGTTCAGCAGGTTCCTGTGTGGTCGTCTCCTCGGCCGTAGACGCTGGCTCGCGGGTGGTCGTCGTGGTACTGTCGGTCGGCGTGGCTGTCCCGGTGCGTTCGCTGGTCGCACCACCGTCCTGCAAACGCAAACAACCAGCCGTCGAGGCCACACCAACTCCCATGAGGAATGTCCGGCGGCGCATCGCACTGAGAGTGCGCCCCAAGTGACATAATTCTAACGCAATCCGTGAGCACAGCCCACACCCTCCTGCACACCAGAACCGCAGTGCGTACTGGGACAGAACACGGTGTGTGGGCAACTCACCACCCGAAAACACTGTAATCGACTCTCGACTCGAGTGCAGTGAGAACGAGCGAACGAGAGGTGATGGGACCATGACTGTCACACCTACTCTGGACAGTCACATCCAGTCGTCACCGACTTACGTCTCGTTCGCACAAGAACGCCTGCGGCATGAGCACTACTGACTCGCGCCGGTCTTGGTAGTCCGGTATCAGGGTCCCGACGGTGTTCCAGAACGACTCGCTGTGGTCACCGTACTTCGCATGGGCCAGCTCGTGAGCGAGAACGTAGTCCTGAATCCGTTTCGGGGCGAGAATGAGACGCCAGTGCAGTGAGACCACGTCATCATGGTACTCACCCCAACGATGGTCCGCCGAGCGGGCGGTGGTTTGAGCAGGGTGTATCTTGAACGGGAAGAACAGACGTTAACATGCGTTTCCTGACGTAACTGCTGTGAGGCATCCTCAAGCCGGACCACTGGATCAACGCGACACTAATAGAGAATGCGAGGGTATTCTGTATGCAGAGTCAGGATACTGGATTGCAGAGAGTGGCAAGAGGGGACCTCAGAGCATCTATTGGTAACCACTCGTCTTTGGACGGTCTTGTCTCACTCATCCCTCATCTCAACAAGCATCTGATTTTTTGGGCCACGAACTTCGGTACTAGGGGTGGAGTAGAATTTTAGATATTACATCCAGTCGGTTAGAGACGAATCATCGTTAGATAAATCATTGGCGACCTCCTGAAATTTCCGTTCGAGAGCTTGGCTACTATTTACATAATATTTCCGTTGATCAAGCTTCTCCATGTGGCCTTCAACATCTTTCTTTTCAAATAGCTTAAGTATGTCTTCGGCTTTGCGAATCAGCTTTTCTTTTTCATCAGAATCTATTTGTTCCCAGGAATCAAATGCACCCTCCAAAAGTTCCTCAACCTCGATTTTGATTTTATCGTTTTCACCTTTTGCGGCGAGATGGCCTAATTCACGACCTAAGAAGACCGCGATTCTTGCCCGGTCATCTTCAGGAGAGAACGGATGGAAGAGGGTTGGTGGTCGCATTCTTGGGAGTCGTCCACCTGGGAGATTCCGATTTACGTTGTCATCCTGGAATTCATTTAATTGCTTATATCGGTCTCCGTTTATAATAATCGCTGGGAAGTCACTTCCATTTGCATTTATTGATGCCTCGGTATCGGAGCCACCCACAAAAAATATTTCGCTTGTCAATTGTTCTACATCGAGGTTTTCGACACTGGTACGGAGATCTATTGGACGTATAGCTGCTAAACTGTCGAATTCCTCATCAGGCACCCGATTTCCTTCACAATTCGCAACAAGCACATTTTGAGCGAAAGTAGAGCCCAACAGCAAATCAGGGACCACCTTGTCATCGTCTGAATTGACCAAGATAGGCCGCACTGATTGCAAGTCATACCCAGCACTGTCTAAGAACGAGGGCCAATGGGGCATACTTTTCGTAAACCCGATACAGATATTTATTAGACGAGTTCGTTTAGATAAGTTGCTCACTGTCTTCTCCCTCCAGTGTAGATTTTGAATCGTAATAATGTTGTATATTTGTATACAATCTCATCACGACATTTCCACAGCTTCCCTTTGGTAGATAGATTCGTATCCAGTTGGGACAAACTTCAAAATCGATTTTGTCACCGGTGTGCATGTCAACACCAGCGACAGTATAATAGTCCTCCTCTACTTCATCGACAATTCCCCAGAGGCGGAACGGGTTTGTAGACGAGAATAGTTCATCTACAAACTCTCTGAGATTCTCTATTTCTCGATCGAAGTCGATTAACAAGGGGTGGCCATCGATGTGAGTTCCGCTCCCTCTTCGCTCAGTATACATACTATACTCATTTTCGACCTTATCCAAGATTGTGTAATAGTCTTCCATGACATTCCGCACCTGGCTAAGATGCCCCTCAACGGATTCGCCTCTCGCTGTGAACTTTGATTGGTACGTAATGTCACTCAGAAGAACACGCTCTCCAAATTCTTTTTTAATCCCAACATTTGATAATGAGGTAGAACCGCTGATATTCTGATTAGTTCTAAGCGTATCCAAAACCTCGTCTGCACTATTTCCCCAAAGACGCATTGAAAGTCCTTCAACACCACCACTGTTCTCAGTTATCTCATGGAATTCGTCTTCGAATTTTACAGAGAACGCTCTAAAAGTGGCTTCTGGTTGTTTTCCTACCCTCTCAAGGAACCCATTAGAGAGCCAGGGATAATCCAGCTCAGTGAATCTCGGAAAGATAATCCGTTTAATAATTTTATCACTAACAGTTGCTTTAGCTACCGTGTGTATAGACCAAAATCGCTCATTCAGTTTATCGATAAAGAAGTAAACCCGGCCGTCATCGGTTTGGGCGGTTGCCCGAACGAAACCAGGTTCTTGAGTCTCCGAGATATGCAACTGCTGATCACCAAGCGAGACAGTGCCCTCTGAGAGCGAAGATCGGTTAGATTCAATTAGATAGGACTTCAGGTACGTCTGCCCGTCGTGAAGCTCCTGTTTTGTTGCAACAGAATCATAAGAATCCACCATCCGCTCTCGAAGCATCTGTTTCAGCTCTCGTCTGGTGTTGATGTACTCGAAAGCGGGCACGATGTGGTGAGGTTTCTTCCAGTATCTCTTAAACCTTCATACGTTCCATGTCCCACATTCTCCGCTCAGCAGAGATTGTAGAAAACTATGTATAGGATAAATCTTGAATTTTAGTTAACATCTACCACATGACTAACCAGTGTGAATATGAATTCTCTTGGTCACGGAAAAAGGAACAACAATTTGGCCAATATGGAGACATAAAGTATAATCAATTAGGAGAGGAGAAAGAGATTTCTGGAAGTATAGATGATATTCAACTTCAGGAACATCAATGTCCGAGAGAAGCTGAAACGGATTCAAATCGTTGTGTATGGCACACTCAAAGGTCTGGAAAATCTACAAAAGACATTAAGTCAGCAAGTAGCAACAAACAAAAATTGGTCTGTGAGCCACATCTGGAAGATTGTACACTCAATGGGAGTGATTTAACAGAATTTTCATTTTTGTGGGCCAATTTTGACGATGCGGAACTATCAAATGTGAATCTTTCAAATATGATCCTCTTCTACTCTTCTTTCGAGAATGCCGAGTTAGATCAAGTAGATTTCTCTGGGAGTGACTTATCTGGAAGTCGGTTTGTAGACGCCACTTTTGACAATTCAACATTCACCAAGGAAAAAACTGATTTCCAAGATTCAGTGTGCAAGGGTACTAATTTCATTGACGCAGATTTCAAGGATTCTGCTAACTTCAAGAGTGCTGACTTTGATCGTTCGTCCAAGCTGTGTCGAGATTTGATAGATGCGAACTTTTGCAATGCAGACCTTAGTGAGACGGAATTCGCAGATTTGGTATTAACAGGGGCAGATTTACGCGGAGCTAATATGTCTAATGCCACTATCAACGCTGATTTTACAAATGCGAACTTAACTAACGTCTTTGCATTCGATGCGAACCTTAGTGGTTCAACACTGGAGAGGGCAGTCCTCGATGGTGCAAACCTTCAAAGTACGGAATTAGTAGACACAAAGTTACACTCGGCAGTAATTTCGGACGCGATTATCGACCACGATACCAACTTTGATTCTATATCAAAATATGAGAAAGAGTCTGTGAGTCGTGACGATAAAGATGCGAAAGTTGAACAGATCAACCGTGCCATTTGGACCTACAACTCGCTTTCTAATCTAAGCAAGGACAATGCTTTGTCGAAGCAAGCCCAGGAATATTATATTAAGGAGAAGGATCTGAAGAGGAGACTGAGTTGGATTCAATTGTGTGGTCCAGTTTCTACTGACAGTGATGGTTTCAGTGGACTAATGACGCGAAAGGCTGGATATATTGCCAATCTACTCACACCCGAGAAAGATTCAGATACAGATTTCCATTTACGGTTTGGTTCCCAGATCAAAAAGGTCTCAACCTGCATAAAGTCAGAGCTTTCGCGCTTGACTATAAATTATGGAGAGGGGCACCGAAATGTACTTGCATCGCTTGGTTTTACAACACTTATATATTCGTTTATCTACCCAATATGGGGCATAAATCAGGGTGGAGACATGATAAAATATTCATCCCCAATCGATGCGATTTTGTCCTGCAGCGTAGAATTTGACCTCGAACTGTGGTTTACAAGCCTATACTTCAGCATTGTTACATTTACTACTTTAGGGTATGGAGACATTCAGCCTGAGGGATTCTCCAGATACGTTGCTGCAAGTGAAGCTGTAATTGGGGCTTCACTTATGGCTCTGCTTGTTTTCGTACTCGGGAGGCGGGCTACTTGGTAAGGGGAGACCAGTAAACTCCCTCGGTTGGTTGGTGCTATTGTGATAAGCAGCTGGAAGGTCTCGGAATATTAATCTCACGTATATTCAATACTCCCCACCCGCGACCACTACCCGGAGTGATCTTGTGAGACGCTGCCTATGCGCAATCCGGGTTTCCAAAATTCTGCGAGCGGCAACCCTCCCATCGGGCACTCCGCGACTGACGACTTGCCAACCTCCTGGAGGTGCCAGATTGCGGGCCCATCCGGAGGTCGGTACGTTTCGAGTCAGTGTCGCGGCAGGTGCGGGCGAGAGGTTGGAGTCGGGGGCGTTCTCGGTCGCAATAGGTGTCCGGCGTGGGCTCTCCCGGAGTCAAAGCTATCTCTGTGCGGAGCGTTTGAACGGGTAGAACCGCAAGACATAGTGGACCCGGACCACTCCAGGGTGCGGACTCGCCGTCTGAAAATCGTGCAATTAACTCCCGAGTGGAGTGCAAGTACTCGTGGACGCGTGCCAGAAGACACGCAACGCTCGAACGTGTTTCGAGTGTTGAAGAAGCGGGCCGGGCGCGATTATGAACACTCACTCGCAGCAAGCTGCTCACGGCTCCGCCGTTCGCATCGCGGTTCTCGTATCCTCGAACCGCGCACTGCTCGCTGCGTTCAAATCTCTAGTCTCCCGTTTCGGGATGCTGAACGCTCGCTTCGCTCGCGTTGTTGCATCCTGAAAAGCGGGCCGGGCGCGATTTGAACACGCGACCGTCTGATTAAGAGTCAGACGCTCTGCCTAACTGAGCTACCGGCCCAACTGCATTCCATGCTTGCTGGTGGTAGTTAAAAAGGGTTATCATTCGACCCTGCTTCGTGAGTGTGTTCCATCCACATGCAGGCGGCGGGACGCCAGGCACGAGCCGAGGTGGTTCCGCGGGGCAGGTGGGGCTGTTTCGGCCTCGCACCCCGCCACAGTCCCCGGAATCGCGGTCAGCCGGTGGGTTCGGGAGCGTTAAGTGCCCCGGGCGAAAGGTGTTGGACAACATGAGTACCGGGGTCAGCATCTCCTCGATGTCGAAGTACGCCATCCTCGGGTGTGGGAGCGTCGGCCACGCCGTCGCCGAGGAACTGGTCGAGCAGGGAAAGGACGTGCTGATTGTCGACCGAGACGAGGGGCGCGTCGAGGCGCTACGCGACCAGGACCTCAACGCCCAGACGGCGGACATCCGTGACGAGGCTGTCGCCGAGGACATCGCTGACTGCGACGTGGTCCTCATCATGGCCTCCGACGTCGAGTCGAACAAGGCGGCGGTCCAGAACATCCGGGAGCAAGGCGGCGAACAGTTCGTCGTCGTGCGCGCGTCGGACCCGGTCTCCGGGGACGAACTCACCGAGATGGGCGCGGACGTGGTCATCAACCCGTCGTCGGTCATCGCCGACGCGGCGATGCGCTCGCTCGAATCCGGCGAACTGGAGTACAAGGCGAACCAGCTCGCGGAGGTCCTCACCGACACCAAAGAGCGCGTCGCCATCCTCACCCACGACAGCCCCGACCCCGACTCCATCGCCTCTGCAGCGGCGCTCCAGGCCATCGCCGAGCACCTCGGCGTGGAGGCCGACATCTGCTATCTCGGCGACATCGGCCACCAGGAGAACCGGGCGTTCGTCAACCTGCTCGGTATCGAGTTGTTGAACTGGGCCGACGTCGAGGAGAAGGAGGTGTACGACACGATGGCGCTCGTGGACCACGCCAAGAGCGGCGACTCGGTCGACGTGGACGTCGACGTCATCATCGACCACTACGAGCCCGACGAGGACCTCGACGCGGCGTTCCTCGACGTGCGCCCGAACATGTCCTCGACGTCGACCATCATGACGAAGTACATCCAGGAGTTCGACATGAAGGTCGACGAGGCCGTCGCGACGGCGCTGCTCTACGGTATCCGGGAGGAGACGCTGGACTTCAAGCGCGACACCACGCCGGCGGACCTCACCGCCGCGGCGTACCTCTACCCCTTCGCGAACCACGACCTGCTTGAACAGGTCGAGTCCCCGTCGATGAGCCCGGAGACGCTGGACGTACTCGCCGAGGCCATCCAGAACCGCGAGGTACAGGGCAGCCATCTCGTCTCGAACGCGGGGTTCATCCGCGACCGCGAGGCGCTCGCACAGGCGGCCCAGCACCTCCTCAACCTGGAGGGTATCACCACCACGGCCGTCTTCGGCATCGCCGACGACACCATCTTCCTCGCGGCGCGCTCGAAGGACATCCGGATGAACATCGGCAAGGTGCTCGCCGACGCCTACGGCGATATCGGCGAGGCCGCCGGGCACTCCACCCAGGCGAGCGCGGAGATCTCACTCGGTATCTTCACGGGAATCGAGACGAACGACGAGAATCGCGATACGCTGTTGCAGCTCACCGAAGAGGCGGTGAAGCGAAAACTGTTCCAGGCGATGGGCGTCGAGAGCGGCGAGTCAGGAAACGGCAGTTAGACCGCGACTTCGTCCTCCTGTTCGGGTTTCTTGAGCCGTTCGATGACGTCGTTGATGAGTACCACGTCCCCGACCGCGCGCACCCACCGGTAGGGGATGAGGACGCCTCGCTCACCGCTGAGGCGACCGTTGAACAGTTCCGGGTTGAGTTCGGTCAGTGCGAGCCCGGTGACGACCCTGTTCTGGATGTTGAGACGGACGTCCTCGACTTCACCCACGAAGACGCCGTTGTTCGAATACACCTCGCGTCCGACGAGGTTCGTTATCTCTTGCGGTGTCCCGTCCATACCCACCCTGAGGGAGAGACGGGTCTTAATTCTTGGTCAGACTCTCACGACAGCGTGTCGAGCAGTTCGGCGAGGACGGCAAGTGCGTCCTCGCAGTGGGCAGTGGAGCGACCGAGGCTCAGGCGGACCGCCCCCGGGCGGTCGAAGAACCGGCCCGGAACGACCAGCAGGTCGTACTCCTCCCACGCTCTGGCGGCGAGCTCGTCGCCGTCGACGGACTCGTGTTCGACGAGGCCGTACGGCGAGCCCGGTGGAATCGACCCCGTGAGGTCCTCGCGCTCCTCGACGAACGAGGTGAGTAGCTCGTGGTTCGCGCGAAGCAGGTCACGCTGGACCGGGACGAGCTCGGCCCGATGTTCGAGCGCCCGGCCGGCGAGGGCGACGCTGGGTTCGGCCAGTGTGGGGAGGTGCCAGGCGACGGACCGGGCCTGTGAGATGAAGTCCTCATCGGCGATGAGCCAGCCGACCCGCAGCCCGCCCAGTCCCATGAACTTGGTCAGTGACCCCGTGACGACGGTGTTCTCGATACCAGCCGCGGTCGGCGCGCCGAAGGCGCCCTCCGACGTGGGCTCCGTGACGTAGGGGGCGTACACCTCGTCGACGAGGAGTCGGGCCCCCTCCTCACCAGCGTGCTGTGCCGCCTCGGCGAGCGTCTCGGTGGGAGTGACCGTCCCGGAGGGGTTGTGCCGGTTGGTCGTGATGACGAGGCTCGCGTCCTCGGTCAGCGCGGCCTCGACCCGGTGCGGGTCGAGTGGGTACCCGTCTTCTGGCGGTCGGAGGAAGCGGTCGACCCGGCCGCCGAGCCCCTGTGGGGTCGCACGAAGCGGCTCGTACCCTGGTTTCTCGACGAGTACCTGCGGTCGTGGCTCCTCGGTCGCCGGCCCGGTGTGTTGGAGGGCGGTGGCGATTGCGACGAAGTTAGCCGTGGTCGCTCCCGCGGTCACGAGGACGTTCGCTTCGTCCACCTCGTACAGGTCGGCGAGTTGCGTCTCGAGGCCCCGGTCCGGCGGTGGGTCCTCCAGTCCGGCCAGCCGGCCAGGGACCGGCCCGCGCTGGTGCTGGAAGCTCCCACGGAGGTCGCTCGACCCGAGGTCGTGGGTCGCGGCGTCGGGTCTCCCCGCGATCCACTCGAGGTACTCGATGGTGGGGAACATATCACCGGCTCACACGGCCGAGTAGTTGAGTGTTCGGCTCCCGGCGCAGGTGGCAGTATATAAATACACAAAACTTTTTTATACAAGTATTCGACACTCGGTCATCTCCCGAGTGCATGAGGATAAATCTCTCACTCCATTTTGTGTGAGTGCCGGGGTGCCTCTGACAATCCGGCCCTCGACGACCGACCCTGCCCGAGTCGGTCGTTGACTGGGGGGTTCTCCCCCACCGTTTTTGACCCACCGAGTGCCAACTCCTCAGACCGAGGAGCCACTGGAATCGACCGGTTCCGGGGTCCGACCGTTCCATCCTAACGAGAATAGACCACATATCTAAGTGACCGGAACCACCACGGTTTGGCGATGAGCGAGTTGCTTACTGCCGCCAGACTCCTCGGTGGTTTCGCCCTCCTGCTTGCGAACGGGTTCTTCGTCGGGACCGAGTTCGCGATGACGCGCATCAGGCAGTTCCCCCAGTCCGAGTTCACCGGGCACCCTGGACTCGAACGGGCGTGGGAGATGACCGAAGAGCTCGAGATCTATCTCTCTGGCTGCCAGGTCGGTATCACCGTCTGTTCGATCGGTCTCGGTGTCGTCGCCGAACCCGCGCTGTCGGCGGCCATCAACCCGCTGTTCGTGCTGGTCGGTCTCGCCCAGCCTGGGTCCCACGCCGCCATCGCGGCCATCACCGCGTTCGGCCTGATGAACTTCATGCACGTCGTCATCGGGGAACAGGCCCCGACCTACTTCGGTGTCGAGCGCACCAAGACGGCCGCGAAGTACGGCTCCCGGCCGCTCTCGCTCTGGACGAAGCTCATGTCCCCGTTCATCCGCCTCGCGGACCGCATCGCGAAGGCCATCCTCGCCCTGTTCGGTGTCGAGATGACCCGGTCGTGGGCGGAAGAAGAACTGGACGAGGGCGAGGAGACCCTCTCCTCCCGTGCCGAGCTGCGGACCCGGATGGGCGACGTGCTCGGCAAGTCCGACCTGCCCCAGGAACGCCGACAGGAGGTCTTGGCCGCGTTCGAGATCGACGAGAAACCCATCGAGGACATCATGGTCCCCATCGACGAGGCGGTGACCCTGCACGCCGGCGACGACGTGGAGACGAACCTCGACCGGATGCGCGAGCACCCCCACACCCGGTTCCCGCTGGTGGGTGACACCCTTGACGATTACCGCGGTGCGGTGTACGCCCCGGCGGTCCTCCGGGACTTCGAGGGGCTCCGCTCGGGCGAGACGGACCTGACCGACTGTGCCAGCACCCCGATGACGCTCTCGGCGGAAACGTCGGTGTCGGACGCCATCGACGAGTTCCAGGCCGCTGGCGAGGAGCTCGCACTCGTCGAACGCGGTGGCGAGGTCGTCGGACTGCTCACCCCGACCGACGCCTGGGAGGTCATCACCGGCGAGCAGACCGACCCGCTCGACGCGTCGTAGAACCAGTACTCCTTCTCACGGCTCGCGCTGGTCGAGTTCGGTGTCGAACAGCCCCCTGAACCGGTCGTAGGTGGAGTCGGCGACCGCGTCGCGGACCAGTGCGAAGGCCCCGCTGGCCCGCCGGTCCCGGGTCTGGGTGGCGACGGACTCGACGAGCTGGTAGACGCCCGACGGCTCCGCGTACATCAGCAACACGTTCACGTTGTCGAAGACCACCCAGCCCTCACCGGGTTTGACGTAGTTCATCCCGGTCGAGAACTGCTGGTGGATGCCGCTCAGGTCGTTCGGGTGGACGACCGACCCGGTCCACATCGGCCCGTCGTAGTCCACGGGTGACCCGGAGACCGGGACGACACCGACCTTGTTCGGGTCGCCGCCGCGGTCCCGGACGAGCTGTTCTATCTTCGTCGGCGAGCGCGTGGTCGACACCACGAGCAGGTTCTCGAAGGCGGATTCGGGAATCAGCGAGAGCGGGGACCGGAGCGACGAGATGAGCACGAGTGCCTGCGTGCCCGCGTCGACCGCCACCGGCTCTCGCTCAATCGTCGTCCGCATCTTCGAACCCTCCGGTCGTGTCGGTGTGCGTCTCGGCCTCGAACGACGATTGGCCGGTGTCGATGAACTGTCTCGCGAAGTAGTAGATACCGATGGTGGCGCAGGTCGAGGCCCCGAGGTTCAGGATGCTCGTGACCAGGAAGGAGCTGTAGAGGTCGGGCAGGATGACGTCGTACTCGATGAGCAACCCGAGGACGTTCGCGACGGTCACGAGGAACAGGCCGACCGAGAGCCCGACGATGCCCTCGGTGTAGGCGACGTTCTGGGCGTACGCGATGGCGGGGTAGAGCAACAACAGCGAGGCCGCGAGGAACAGGGCGATGTGTATCGCCGTGACGACCTGGAACGGGTTCTCCAGGAGCAGGTCGAGCACCATCAGAGGTCCCTCCGTTCGGTCAGGAGGTAGACCGCCTGCAGGGCGGCGACGACCGCGGCGAGGACGGCCACCGTGAACACGATGCTGAACAGCACCCGGTAGTGGGGGAGTTCGAAGAGGTAGAACGCGGCGACCGGCGCGTTCGTGAGGATGAACGCCCCGAAGACGACCGGCATCGGCTTCAGCATCCGGTTGATGGGTGCCCCGCTGAACCCACGGACCGCGATGAGCGACAGCACGAAGCCGATGCTCAGCACGACGATGTTGGCGACCGTCACGGCCTGAACGAGGAGCCAGTAGGTCTCCTCGGATATCACTCGCGACCACCACGGTCGCCGAGGCCGTTCGTCTGCATCACTTTCTGCTCATCTGTGACCGGTGCTAAAAAAGTCTTTGGCAGTGGATCCGGCCGGGCCGGGCGGGTGACACGGCTCAGATGCCGAAGCCGTACCGAAGC
The DNA here is from genome assembly GCF_025399835.1 of Haloarchaeobius sp. HME9146. Classification (NCBI taxonomy): domain Archaea; kingdom Methanobacteriati; phylum Methanobacteriota; class Halobacteria; order Halobacteriales; family Halorubellaceae; genus Haloarchaeobius; species Haloarchaeobius sp. HME9146. The sequence goes on along the minus strand of NZ_JAODVR010000001.1, from coordinate 2,382,968 downwards.
ACCGCACCGACGAGTGCAGTCAGGACACCAAGCACGGACGTGATCGGCTCGGGAATGACGAACATGATCGCGCCAGCGACGACGAACCAGGATGAGAGTTCCATATCCGACGCGAGCAGCGCCGGATGGAAATGAGTCGGGCCTAATCGGGGCCACGGCCCACTCCCTTCGCGACCAGCCACCGGTGCGGTCGGCCCGTCCTCAGAGCAGGGCGTCGACGTCTGCGTGGTTGCGGAGCAGCTCGACCATCGTCTCGACGGTCTGCTCGTCGCGGGTCCGGCCGACCCGGACCACGTCTTCGGCGCGTTCGACGGTCGTGATGGTGTTCGCCTGGACGACCATGATGGGCACGCCCTTCTCGGCGGCCTTGCCCAGCACGGCACCCGATGGTCGGTGGCCACCGGTCAGGATGAGACACTTCACGCCCGGGGCTTCGAGCGCGGCCGACTGGATGTCGGCGCGGTCCCCACCCGTGATGACGGCGGCGTCTTTCGTCCGGCGGAACCCGCGCAGGGCCGCGTCGGCACCCATCGCGCCGACGCTGAAGCGCTCGACGAACCCGTCCATGGCCACGTCCGTGAGGACATCGGCACCGAGTTCGTCGGCGAGTTCCTGCACCGTCACGCCCGCGAGGTGCTTCTCACGCGGGACGATTCCCACGACCGGGACGCCGCGCTTCTCGAGGAACGGTACCACGTCGTCCTCGAGTTCCTCGTACACGCCGTCGGGAACACGGTTGAACACGACGCCGCGGAGCCGGTCGCGTCCGATGTCGTCGACGGCCGCGAGCACCTCGTCCACGTCGTTGATGCGATTGTACGAGCAGACCAGGAGCACCTCTGCATCGACGAGTTCGGCGATGTCGCCGTCGGCGATGTCGATGATGTTCCCCGTGCTGAGACCGCCGCCTTCGAGGAACATCTGGTCCTGGTCGGCCGCGAGGGAGTCGAACGCCTCGGATATCCGCTTGCGAACCTCGTCGGCGTCCTCTCGCCCACGAACCACCTGCTGGATGAACGTCGGCGAGTAGACGACGGGTTCGAGTTCGTGCATCTCGGCGTCGAGGCCGAGCAGTTCCTTCGCCAGCATCGGGTCCTCGTCGAGCGTCTTGCCGACGTTCGACTGCAGGCGCGTGCCCTTCGGTTTCATGTACCCGATGCTGCCGTCTCGCTCCTGTGCGATGCTGGCGAGGGCGAGGGTGATGGCTGTCTTGCCGGTGCTTTCTGCGTTCGCGGTGACGAGTAACGATTTCATAGGTCCTCCGTGTCCACGGTGAGTCTGATGTCGACCGCCTGAACCCCGTCGGGGCCGGCGACCAGTGGGTTGATGTCCAGTTCCAGTATCTGCGGGAAGTCGGTCACGAGCTGTGAGAGGCGCTGGATGGTCTCGACGACGCTATCCACGTCGGCCGGGGTTCGGCCGCGGGCTCCGCGCAACAGCGGGGCCGCCTGGATGTCGTCGATCATGTCTTGAGCCTCCGGTTCGGAGACGGGCGCGACTCGCAGGGTCGTGTCCTCCAGCACCTCGACGAAGATGCCGCCCAGTCCAAAGAGGACGAGCGGGCCGAACTGCGGGTCGCGGTTGACGCCGACGATGGTCTCGGTCCCTTCGTCGAGGTCGACCATCTCCTGGACCTGCACACCCAGGATGTTCGCGTCGGGCTGGTAGTTCCGGGCGCGGGTGATGAGGTCCTCGAAGGCGTCGTACACGTCGTCGGTCTCGACGCCGACCTTCACACCGCCGATGTCGGACTTGTGCAGGATGTCCGGGCTGACGATCTTCATCACGACCGGGCCCTCGATGTCGGCGGCGGTCTGGACCGCCTCGCCCGGCGAGTCGACGACCTCACCGTCGGGCGTCGGGATGCCGTAGGCGTCGAGCAGCCCCATCGCCTCCACGCCGAGGCGGTTGTCGTCGCGGGCCTTGGCCTGCTCCAGCACCTCGCGGGCAGCCTCGCGGTCCACGTCGAACTCGGTCGCGGGCTGGTAGTCGGTGTCCCGGATGCGCCGGTACCGGGCCAGCGCGTCGATGCTGTCGACGGCGCGTGCCGGGTCGAAGTAGTTCGGGATGCCGGCCTCGCGGAGCGTCTCGGCGGCCGGCCCGGTTCGTTCCCCGCCCATCAGGCAGGTCAGAAGCGGTTTCTCGTGTGCCGCCTGTTTCTCGACGACCACGTCGGCCAGGTCGGCGTAGTCGAGCACCGCGGTCGGGGCGCTGACGACGACCGCGGCCGCGACGTTCGGGTCGTCGAGCACGATGTCGATTGCCCGCTCGAACCGGTCGATGTCGGCGTCGCCGATGGCGTCCACCGGGTTGTAGACGTTCGCCTCGTCGGGCATCTCCTCCTTGAGCCGGTCGAGGGTCTCCTCGGTGAAGGAGGCGAGCGACAGCGAGCTGTCGCCGATGGCGTCGGTCGCCATCACGCCGGGGCCGCCCGCGTTCGTGATGACCGCGACCTCGTCGGTCTCGGGCAGTGGCTGCCCGGAGAGCGCGCGGGCCGAGTCGAACAGCTCCTGGACCGACTCGGCACGGAGCACGCCAGCCTGTTCGAGGCCGGCCTCGTAGGCGGCCTCGCTGCCGGCGATGGCCCCGGTGTGGCTCGATGCGGCCTTCGCCCCGGCGTCGGTGCGCCCGGACTTGACCGCGACGACCGGCGTGTCCTTCGTGGTGTCGCGCGCCGCCTCGATGAACTCGCGGCCGTCCTGGATGGATTCGAGGTATCCCAGGACGACGTCGGTGTCGGGGTCGTCGCCCCACGCGCGGACGAAGTCGGTCTCGTCGAGGACGGCCTTGTTCCCGAGCGAGACCACGTCCTTGAAGCCGATGTTCTGGTCGTTCGCCCAGTCCAGCACCGCGGTGATGAACGCGCCGGACTGGCTCATGAAGGAGATGTTCCCCGGCAGGGCCATCTCCGGGCCGAACGTCGCGTTCATGTTGACCCCGGTGTTCATCACGCCGAGGCAGTTCGGGCCGACGAGGTTCAGGTCGTACTCCTCGGCGGCCGCCTTGAGTTCCTGTTCCCGGCTCGCGCCCTCGCCGCCGGTCTCACCGAAGCCGGCGGTGATGACGACGACGTTCTGGACGCCGGCCTCACCGGCGTCGCGGACGACGTCGACGGCGAATCTCACCGGGACGACGACCACCGCGAGGTCGACGGGGTCGGGGACGCCCTGTAAGTCGTCGTAACACGTCTCCCCGAGCACTTCGTCCCGGCTCGGGTTGACGGCCACGACGTCCCCGTCGAAGCTGCGGAGGTTCTCCAGTATCGCACGCCCGACCGAGCCCTCGCGGTCGGTCGCCCCGACCACGGCGACCCGCTCTGGCGCGAACAAGCCTGTCAACGTTCCCATCACCTAGAACGTCTCGCCGACTCGGGATAAAGGTGCGCGACGGTTACCATTTCGCGGGTATCGTCCCGACGCCGTGCGTCAGAGTTTCACTCGCAATGGTGGTGTGCTGTCCCGCAGACCCACGGTTCGTTTCCACGGAACAGACCCTGAAGCTATTTCGGTCCGCCCGGCGCACCTCACCACGATGCCCTCCCGCCGCCGCCTCCTCCGGACTGGTGTCGCTCTCGGGGCGACCGGTTTCTCCGCCGGCTGCCTCGAGCGACGACTCGAGACCGAGCACCACTGGACGACTTCTCCCGACTGGCCGATGGCGAACCACGACGCCCATCACACGGGCCGCACCGCCAGCGATGGCCCGTCTGCTGGGTCGGTCGCCTGGCAGCGTCACCTTGGGGGTGAGCGGACGGCCGCCACCCCGGTCATCGCAGATGGCACGGTCTACGCCAACGGCGATGGGGTCGTCGCACTGGACGCGGCGACCGGCCGGGAGCGCTGGCACGTCGGCAGCGAGGAGAACGGTGCGGGACAGGCAGTCGTCGATGGGACCATCTATGCCGTGACAACGACCGAAGCGTCGGTGATCGTCCGCGCACTCGACTCTGCCGGGCGTGTGCAGTGGGAGTGGTCGACCGCGGTTCCGTCCCCCGATGCCAGACCACCGGTGGTCGCGGACGACACGCTCTACGTTCAGCTGGGTGTGACACGGCGAACACGACGGCTCGTCGCATTCGACCGCCACGACGGCAGCGTTCGCTGGTCGAGCGAGGTAGAGAGCATGGAGATGTTCGCGCCGGCGGTGGCCCACGGCCGCGTCCTCGCGCTCGCGGAGCACGGGGCAGTCCGCGCCATCGGGCCGACCTGCGGCCTCGGCTGTCGTCTTGGTGCTGGCCCACCAGCGACGGACTGGCGGGAGCGCTATCCCGGCGGGGACCGCTGGCACGCCCCCACGGTTCGAGGAATCGACGTGCTGACCGGCATCGACGCGTTCGGGAGCGGGAGCGCTCAGCTGCGCGTACTGGACCTGAACGACGGCGGCGTCGAGTGGGCGGCCGTCCAGAGCGCCACTGCGGTGCCGCCAGCGACCGACGGCCGGTCGCTCTGGAGCGTCGGGTCGGTCCACGTCGACCGAGACGACGGCGTGACGAACGTCGGTGACAACGACATGGTGGTCCGGCGACGGGGGATGGACGGCGAGGTACGCTGGGAACGCCAGTTCGCAGAGCGCCTTGGCAGCGCCCGACCCGTCCTCGCTGGCGTCCCCCGGTTCGACTGGTCCGACGCCGACAAGGACGAAGACAACGCTGCCGGTGGCACCCTCTACGTCGGGAGCTACTTCGCGCCGGAGGTCGACGGCGGCGGCTGGGTGACGGCGCTGGACGCCGTGACTGGAGAGACGCAGTGGGAGAAGCACGTCACACCGAGCCCCCGGTCCCTCGCCGTCGCGGGCGGCCGACTCTTCGTCGGCGACGGGGACGGGAAGCTGGTCTGTTTCGACTGACTACTCCGCCACGTCGGCCACCGTCGCCCCCGAGTACTCGAGCAATTCGTCGGGCGCGATGGGGAAGACGGTCGTCGGCGTCCCGGAGGCGACCCACACCGTCTCGAACGTCGTCAGCGTCTCGTCGAGGTACACCGGCAGGTCGGTCGCGTGACAGAACGGCGGGACCCCGCCGATGCTCCAGCCGGTCGCTTCCTTCACCTCGTCGGCGTTCGCCATCCGGGCTGATTCGGCACCCACCAGCCCGGCCAGTTTGTCGGTGTCCACCCGGTTCGCGCCGGAGGTGACGCTCACGACGATCTCGCCGTCGGCGACGAGGACGATGCTGCTGCCGATCTGGGCGACGTCACAGCCGATGGCGTCGGCCGCGTCGGCGGCGGTCTTCGTCCCCTCGGGGAACTCCATCACGTCCGGGTCGAACCCGTAGCGGTCGCTGGCTTCGGCGACGAACTCGGCGGCGCTCTCGTGCATGGTCGCGGTGACCATGGCGGGGGACAAAAAGCTACGTTCGCCGGTATGGCTTGCGCTATCGCGACTGGACGAAGGTCACAGACAGTGCGTCTTCGGGTGTAATGTCGCGCCTGACGTACCGGGGCTTCCCGCCGCCGTCGTCCGGCACAAGCTCGAAGCACTCGACCCGGACCACGAGCCGGCCGTCACCCACCGTCGCCCGGAGAACCGGGCCGGTACTCGTCACGACGACGTACGGGGGTGCCGGGACGGGGTTCGCCCGGAGGTCGTAGCCTGCTGCGTCGACCGCCGAGGCGAGCACCTCGGGGAGCTGTGCCAGGATGCCGCGCTGGCGGAGCAGGGCGGTCAGCGGTTCGACCACCTGGCGGCGGTCGGTTGCCGGGCCGTCCCAGGCCGCGGCTACCTCGTCGGCACAGTCGGCGACCGCGACGAGGAGGTCGGCGTGGGTGTCGAGTAGCGCGGTCCGGGCGGCAGCGTCGGGGTCGGTCACGGCGACGGGTTCGTGGCCGGTGGTCAAAAAGCCGCCGTCGGCACCGGGAATGTAGAACGGCCCCACCGGACGTGACGATGGGTTTATGTAAACTGCTGAGAGGAATCAGTCATGTACGACAGACGGACCGTCCTCTCCGGTCTCGGCTCGACGCTCGCACTCGGTTCTCTCGCAGGCTGTCTCGACTCTGTCCCTGGGATGGGTGACAGTGGTGGTGCTTCGCGCTCTGAACTCACGAACTACATCCCTGCGTCCGCCTACGGCGACGACGGCAGCCGGCGAATCAACGTCCTCTACACCGACGCCCCGCGGCTGGAGACGATGGTCGACGACCTCGCGGCCGACGTTGGGAGTCAACTCGCATCGGCGTACGACCCCGGCGAGATACACCTCCCGTTCCCGGCCTCGTCGGTCGATGGGACGGTCCAGGCCAGCACGATAAGCGTCGTCGCCCTCTCCAGCGGCGACGCTGGCTCGAAACTGGCCGACGGTGACTACACCGAATCGGGGGCACACCGCGGCGCGACCCTGTACAAAGGCCGCGACCAGACCGTCGCTGTCGACGGAAAGACCCTCGTGGTCGGCCCCGACGCCGCAGTCCGGAAAGCCCTCGACGCGAGCGCGGGGGTGGCAGAACGCCTGACGGCCGTTTCTGACCCGTACGCCGACCTCGCCGAGGTGGTCTCCGGCGGTTCGCTGGAGCTGTTCAGCGGGTCGGAAACGCCGGGTGACAACGGAACGACCGTGACCGCCTTCTCGTGGACCTTCGGCGAGGAGACGGCCGAACTCACGCTCGCTATCGCCTTCGCGGACGCAGACAGCACCGACCAGAGCACCCTCTCGGATATGACCTCGATGACCAGAGGCATGGAGGACTACGAGTGGGGCGAGCCGTCGACCGATGGCCGGGTGGTCTCACAGGTTGGCACCCAGACCCTGGCAGACTTCGACCTGTTGCAGGAGGGCACGCCCGGTGAGGACAGCTCCGAGACGACCATGCGGTCCGCCCCGAACGCGGCGTTCTCGTTCGCTTGCGAGGCAGGGTCTGGAGAGGTGACGGTGACCGTCGAAGAGGGTGAGCCAGTACACGTGGAACACCTCGTGCCGAGGGTCGACGGGGAGACGAGGTCGATAGCCGCGACCAGCGAGACGCTGGAAGCAGGTGACTCGGCCACGGTCGACGTGAGTGACGTGACGACGGAGACCATCCAGTTAGAACTGTACTGGGACTACGGTGATGGAACCGAGTCGCTCATCGCGGAAGCGACGCTCCAGAACTGCAACTGACCCAGGTGTCCACAGCCGACGGTGGCGGTTCGGCCATTGCGACACCGTCCCATGCCCCCAGACCACACACAGCAGTTATCTGTCTGATTCCAGTACATTCGGGTATGCCATCGCCCTCCAGGCGTCGATTACTACAGGTCGGATTCACGAGTACAGCATCGCTGGTCGGCCTCGCCGGCTGTCTCGACGAGTCGACCGGTGTCGGAGACACGAGCAGGTCGTCGCAATCGGACACCGCGACCGGAACCCGGACGACGACCGAGACCTCGACCGGGGCGGAGTCCACGAGATTGCTCTCGTGGGTGCCCGCCCCCGATTCCTTCCCGGGCGTCGACCGCGATTTCGAACTCGTTACCGCCGATGCAGCCGCCATCTACGAGCGCCGCGACGCCTTCGGCGGCGAGCCCAACGGCTACCCGACGTTCCGGCGGAACGTCCTCGGTCCCATCTCGCTACTGGAGCCCGAGCCGGGGACCGTGGACTCCGTCGTGCAGGTACAGTCCGGTCGGCTCGTCCTCGCGGCGACGAGCACGGCCGACGCCGACCTTGAGACCGCGTTCACGGATGCGGGCCTCACGAAGGACGGGACGGTGTCGGGGCAGACGAAGTACACTGGCTCTGTCGATGGCACACAACTGGTCTGCGTGGCGGTCGACGGGGTCATCGTGCTCACGCGCAACAGCGAGTCCCCGGCGGAGACCATCGCGGCCGTTCTATCCGCGAAGCACGGCGAGATTCCGCGCTACATCGAGAGGAGCGACGACCTCACAACCATCCGGAACGCGCTCCCGGCCCGCCACTTCGGCGTCGTGACGGCGCGGGACCTGAACGGCAGCGGAGTCGTCGAATCGGGGACCGGCTTCGGCTACGCCTGGACGTTCGGCCCCGAGGAAACCACAATCGTCGCCGCCGTCGCCTACCCCGAGGGGGAGGTGCCGGCCGAGAGCGACTTCACGTCCTACCTCGCGGACCAGCGCGGCCTCCGTGACTACGGCGAGTTCACGGCCGAGACGCAGGGGCGCGTCCTGATCGCGACGGGTACCATCCCGACCGAGGACTTCGACCTCCTCGCCGATGGGGACCCCGGCGAGCGGCCGACTCGAGGGCCCCGCCCGCCACAGATACAGTTCGGGTTCGAGTACTACCCCGACGAGGCCGAGGTCCGCCTCAGGCACGAGGGCGGTGACGAGGCGAACGCCGAGAACCTCACCGTCACGCTCGACGGCGAGGAGACCGCCGCGCAGTGGGCCCAGAACTACGAGTCCGTCCAGGCCGGTGACGCCCTCACCGTCGACGTGAGTGAGGCCGAATCGGGGGCGACGCTCCGGATTATCTGGGCAGAGGACAGCGTGAGTTCCATGCTGGCGCGGTTCACGCTTCCCTGAGAGAGACGAACGCTCTAGAGAATCCGTCCTGGCGCGCGGTACGATTTCACATCTACCAAAACGGCAACAGGATTTTTGTCACGCGGCGGTAGCAATCAAACATGACCGATAGACGGACGTTCCTGGCTGGCCTCGGTTCGACACTCGCACTCGGTTCTCTCGCTGGCTGTCTCGACTCTGTTCCCACGCCCGGTGGGGACGGCGGCGACGGTAGCGACGGCAGCAACAGCAGCAACAGCAGCAACAGCAGCGACGGCAGCGACGGCAGCGACGGCAGCGACGGCAGCGACGGCAGCGATGGCGGCGGCCCCTCGCGTTCCTCGCTCACCGACTACATCTCCGCCGACGTGCCGGGCGAGGCAGGCAACCCGCGCATCGACCTGTTGTACCTCGACGTCGCGAACCTTCGGCCGATGTACGACCGTTTCACCAGCGACGTCAGCGAGCGACTCGCGTCGTTCTACGACCCAGCCGAGACCGGCATACCGGTCGAGCAGTCCGAGGTCAAGGCCATGATATCCTCGTACAACGTGAAGCTCATCGTGGTCTCGACCGACGACATCGGAGCGAAACTGACCGAGGAGGCGTACAGCGAAGTCGGCACACACCAGGGTGCGACTATCTACGAGAACGACAGACAGGTCGTCGCGGTCGACGGGGAAATCGTGCTGTTCGGCACCTCGTCGAACGTCGAGACCGCCCTCGATGCGAAGGCCGGAGACGCCCCGCGGCTCGAGGACGAGTCCGACCCGTACATCGACCTCGCCGACGTCGTCTCCGGTGGCTCGCTGGAACTGTTCAGTGGCACCGAAGACCCCGAGGAACAGGGAACCACTTTGAGCGCCTGGTCGTGGTCCTTCGGGACAGAGACGACCGAACTCACGCTCGCATTCGCGTTCGAAGACGCCGAGAGCACCGACGAGAGCACGATGACGGAGGTCACCTCGACCACGAGTGGGTTCGAGGATTACGACTGGGACGACCCACAGACCGACGGAAACGTCGTCACCCAGACGGGCACCCAGCCGACCGAGGACTTCGACGTCCTGCAGGCGGGGACGCCGGAGGAGAAAACCTCGGTCCAGACGAACCGGGCACCACCGCAGGTGAGCTTCAGTTTCGGCTACTCTGTCGACGGGTCAACGGCCAAAATCACGCACGAGGGCGGAGACGATGTCCAGGCGAAGAACCTCACCGTGACCCTCGACGGTGAGGAGACGGCTGCCCAGTGGCGCCAGAACTACGAGACGGTCTCGGCCGGGGACAGCCTCACCGTCGACCTGAGTGAGACGAGTGCCGACTCGACGCTCCGGATCATCTGGGCGGGTGACGACCAGAGCTACGTCATCGCAGAGTCCCAGATACCCTGACGAGAACGGAGAGAGAAGAATCGAAGACGGAATCGAGGCGGTCGGAAGTCCTCGCTCAGAGGACGATGCTCTTCTTGCGGAGGAAGGCGTGGATGGAGGCGTCGAGGCCCTCACGCCCGATACCGGAGTCCTTGTTGCCGCCGAACGGGATGTCGCCGAGCCCGTGGCTCGGGGCACCGTTGATGCGGACCGCACCGGCGTCGATGACGTTCGCGAGCTTCATCGCGCGGTCGTAGTCCGCGGTGAAGACGGCGGCGTCGAGCGCGAGGTCGCCCTCGTTCGCCAGCGCGACGGCCTCGTCCTCGTCGGCGACCTTCGTGACGGCACAGACCGGGCCGAACTGCTCCTCGTGGACGATGCGGGCGTCGTGGGGGACGTCCGCGAGCAGGGTCGGCTCGAAGTCGCGGCCGTCGCGTTCGCCACCCGTGACGAGCGTTGCGCCCTTGTCGAGGGCGTCCTGGACGAGTCCTTCGACCCATTCCGCCTGGTCCTCGGAGATGAGGGGGCCGAGGTCGGTGTCCTCGTCGAAGAGGTCGCCCTTGACCCAGTCGCCCATCTTCTCCTCGATGGTCTCGACCAGTTCGTCGTGGATGTCCTCGTGCGCGAGGACGCGGGAGACGGCGGAACAGCGCTGGCCGGCGTACTTGAGCGAGCCCTTCGCGGCGGCCGCGGCGGCCTCGTCGAGGTCGGCGTCGGGGAAGACGACGGCGGGGGCGTTCCCGCCGAGTTCCATGTGCAGGTTGACCATGCCGGACTCCTTGGCTACGTGCTTGCCCGCGCCCGAGGAACCGGTCATCGCGACCGCGTTGATGCGGTCGTCGCCGGCGAGGATGTCACCGATCTCGGACCCTTTGCCGGTGACGAAGTTGAGCGTCCCGTCGGGGACGACCTCGTTCACGACCTCCGCGAGGATAGCGCCACTGACGGGCGTCTTCGTCGCGGGCTTGAGGACGACGCTGTTGCCCGCGGCGAGCGCCGGGGCGACCTGCAGCGCCGTGGTCGCGAGGGGGTAGTTGTACGGGGTGATGCAGAGCACGGTCCCGACGGGCTCGTGCTTCACGATGGCCTCCCAGCCCTCGTGGCCTGCCGTGGTGCCCTCGCGGAACTGCCCCTTGATGTGGCGAATCTCTTCGGCGGCGCGCCGGAAGCGCTCGGCCGCGCTGCCGACCTCGCCACGGGCCGAGGAGATGGGCTTGCCCGCTTCGCGGACGATGACCTCCGCGAGTTCCTCCTCGCGTGCCTCGAGCTTGTCTGCGATCTCGAGCATCCACTCGGCGCGCTCGACGAGCGTCGTCTCTCGCAGGGTCTCCTTCATCGCGTGTGCCGATGCGAGGGCGTCCTCTGCCTGTTCCGGGGAGGCAGCCACGACCTCCGCGAAGTGCCCACCGTCGGCCAGGTCGGTTACCGGGAGCGTCGATTCGCTGTCGACCCACTCGCCGCCGACGAGTAGCCGCTCTTTCCGCTGTGCCGTCTTCGTAGCCATACAAGTACGTGGGAGCGCCAGAACTAAAAATTTACTCATGAGCGAATTAACGGACGGCGGTTGATTTCCGGCAAAACACACGAGAACGAACAGGCGCACCGAGGTCGGTTACGGGTCGGTAACTGAAGCCTGCGCGAGAGACGCAGACCAGACACTGGCACGCAGACATACGCTTAAGCTGTCAGTCAACGTATGTAGAACGATGAGTACCCAGAAGTCGGTCCGCCAGCAGGCGAACACGGTCAAATCGAACCCGCTCCGTCTCGACGAGAAGAAGGCCAAGCAGGTCATCGACGCGCTCAACACAGACCTCGCGGCGACGTACACGCTGTACCACCAGGTGCGCAAGCACCACTGGAACGTCGAGGGTGCTGAGTTCCGCGACATCCACATCTTCCTCGGCGATTTCGCGCACGAACTCGAAGAGGCAGCAGACGCGCAGGCAGAGCGCCTCCAGGCGCTGGGCGGTGCGCCCCACGGCAGCATGACGGCGCTGGCCGACGCCTCGCCCGTCACGCCCGAGGACGACCACGTCTACGACATCCGCACCTCGCTCCACAACGACATGGAAATGGGCGGCGATATCATCGAGACCATGCGCGAGCACATCGAGGTCGCCACGAACCTCGGCGACCACGCCACCGCCCACATGCTCCGCGAGCAGCTCCTCGAACTGGAGGAGTTCATCCACTCCATCCACCACTACCTCGAGGACGACACGCTCGTCCAGTAAGAACTCGCTCGAGCTGTTTTCCGGTTTTTATGGGTCGGCGTCGACTGTGAAGTCCGTCGCGATCCAGCCGTCGGAGTTGTCGTGTTCGCAGAAGACGACGCGGCCGGGGCTGGTCTCGTTCGCACGGACTGGCGGCAGTGACTCCAGTTCGTCCATCCGTCCGTCGCTCATAGCAGCCCTTTAGGCAAACCTAAATCTAAGTGTTGCGGTTCGACAGCCCCCGCCAAAATCGTGTCACACTGTAGCACTACAGCCCCAGTTTTATCCCCGTCTCGCGAGCACGGTCGGCCATGCAGTTCACCGTCGTCCAGGGAGACATCGCACAGCAGTCCGCAGACGCACTGGTGAACGCGGCCGGGACCAGCCTCCGGATGGGGAGCGGGGTCGCGGGCGCGCTCCGCCGCGGGGCGGGCGAAGGACTCAACGAGGCGGCGATGGCGAAAGGGCCCGTCGACCTCGGGTCGGTCGCGGTGACCGACGCCTTCGACCTCGACGCCGACTACGTCATCCACGCCGCCGCGATGCCCCACTACGGCGACGGGAAAGCCACGGCCGAGAGCATCCGCGATGCGACCCGGAACGCGCTGGCTGCAGCCGACGAACGCGGCTGCGAGTCGCTCGTGATACCGGCACTCGGGTGTGGCGTCGCCGGCTTCGAGACTGCCGAAGGCGCACGGCTCATCTGCGAGGAGATAGCGAACTACGAACCCACGGCGCTGACCGACGTGCGGTTCATCGCCTACTCGGACGAGGAGTTCGAGACGATCCGCGAGACCGCGAGCGAGCTCCAGTAGGCGAGTCGTCTTTCTCGGTCCGGTCCCGAGCAGGGACCATGGACGTCCCTGCGGACACCCCCGATGCCTGCCCGGTCTGTGCGCAAGCGTACGATTCCGTCTCGGACCACGAGCGCGGGCTCATGATAAACCTGCTCGACAACGAGCGCTACCGCCGGGTCTGCGTCGAGCCAGTCGATGGGCCACGCATCAGGTTCTACCACCACACCCACGCGCAGGCGGAAATCGAGGAATAGGGCCGCAGATAGGGGTCGCAGCTCAGTCGTGTCCCGACACCCGGACCGGCTCGTACGGTTCCTCGAGCCACTCGATGTCGGAATCAGAGAGGTCGATGTCCAGTGCCTCGACCGCGGCTTCGAGGTGTTCGATGCTCGTCGTGCCCACGATAGGCGCGTCGACGGTGTCCTTCGAGAACAGCCACGCGAGGCCGATCTGGGCCATCGAGACGCCCTCCTGTTCGGCGAGTTCCTGCACCCGTTCGTTCACCTCGCGGCCGCCACCCTCGAAGTACGGGTGGGCCTTCGCGTGTTCGTCGCTTTTGCCGCGGGCGGTCGCGTCGAACTCCTCGTGCGGGCGGGCGAGGTAGCCGCGGGCAAGTGGTGACCACGGGATGACGCCGACGTCTTCTTTCTCACAGAGGGGCAGCATCTCGCGCTCCTCCTCGCGGTAGAGCAGGTTGTAGTGGTTCTGCATCGTCATGAAGCGGTCGAGCCCGAGGTGGTCGCTGGTGTGCAGCGCCTCGGCGAACTGGTGCGCCCACATCGAGGACGCACCGAGATACCGGACCTTTCCGCGGCGCACCGCGTCATCGAGGGCGCGCATCGTCTGCTCGATGGGTGTGTCGTAATCCCAGCGGTGAATCTGGTAGAGGTCGATGGTGTCCATGCCCAACCGGTCAAGCGACCCCTCCAGCGCCTGCTCGATGGCCTTCCGGGAGAGTCCACCCGAGTTCGGGTCGTCCTCGTCCATCTGGAAGTAGCACTTCGTGGCGACGACGGCCTCGTCGCGCTGTCCCTCCAGGGCCTTCCCGAGGACGCGCTCGGACTCGCCGTCCGAGTACATGTTCGCGGTGTCGAAGAAGTTGACACCGAGGTCGAGCGCCCGGTTCACGAGCTCGATACCCTCCTCCTCGTCGAGGACCCAGTCGCGCCAGTCCGAGGTCCCGAAGCTCATGCACCCGAGACAGATTCGGCTGACCTCCATACCGGTGTCACCCAGTGTAGTGTACTCCATGGACGGGGCGACGGCCCCCGGGGTGAAAAACATCGCCAGATTGATAAACTATCCGACGTTATCTGTGTGAAATATGCGTGCCCTCCACACCGCAACCGTCGCCACCCTGACGACGATGGTGTTGTTCGCCACGATGACGCTCGCCGTCGCCCCCACTGTCGCCGCTACCGGTCCCACCTCCACTGCCACCACCCCTTCCGTCGCCTCCGACCCAGCTCCGGGGACGCTCGCGCTGCAGGAGAACACCAGCCCAGAGAACGAGTCCAGTGGTGCCGAAGTCACCATCTACGGGCCCGACAAGGCCGTCTACGACTACACCGAGAACTTCAGCATCGCCGTGGCCGGGGCGGACGTCGAATCCGTCACCTGGCAGTTCCCCGATGGCTCGACGGCCACGGGGACCGAGGCCAGCTACCGCTTCATGCAGGAGGGGAACCGGACCGTCACGGTCGTCGTCGAGACGACCGACGGCGAGACGCTCAATGAGAGCGCGACCTACACCGTGCTCCGATTCGACGACGAGAGTGCCTGGAACCCGGTTCCGGCACTGAAATTCTTCGGGGCAGTCGGGTTCTTCGTCCTGCTCATCGTCGGGCTGAAGGTGGTCGCTCTCCCCCTGCTGATGCAGGAACTGTAGTCACATTCCATCGAGTACCGGTGACGCCACCTCCCAGAGGTGGCCATCCAGGTCCGCGAAGTATCCCGAGTAGCCACCCCAGAACGTGTCCTGTGCGGGTTTGACGAGGTCAGCACCGGCCGCAACCGCTTCGCTCAGTACCGCGTCGACCTCGGCCGAGTCGGGAACGTTGTGGCGAGGGTCACGCCCGAGAACCCGCTGCCTCCGGCCGGAGCGGCCGCGTCTTCACCCACCTCAGCCGCGTCCCCGACAGGAACGTTCGCGTCCTCGGCCAGCGCGTCCCACGGGTACAGCGCGAGCCAGGTTCCGTCGAGCGTGAAGAAGGCGATGTCGTCGTCCGGGTCCCGGTCTCGAATCGGGAAGCCGAGGCCGTCACGATAGAACTCGATGGCGGCGTCGAGGTCGTCGACCCCGAGCGTCACGATGGTCATGCGTGGGTCCATGGCTGCAGAACGCTGCGTCGGAGCAAGAATCCTCCCGGTCAGACCGACTCGGCGTCCACGAAGCGCATCCCGACGCGCATCCCGAGGTAGGTCACCACCCCGAGCAGGACATAGCCCACTGCGAAGCCCCAGGTGAACGGTCCGGCGCTGCCGATGGCGAGCCTGGCGATGGTGTTCGCGGGGTGTTCCGGCAGCAGGCCGGTGAGCGTGATCGCCCCGAGGACCCCCGTCGAGTAGAGGAACTGCGCCTGTCGCCGGTCGGAGGACAGCAGTGCGATGGTCAGCCCGACCGTGACGACGGTGAACGACAGCCCGGCGACCATCGCCACCAGCATCGGCCAGTTCGCGATATTGGTCCCGTTTACCCACAGCAACAGGAGCCAGACCGCGGCCTGCAGGGGGGCGAGCACGGCGGTCGCGAGCAGTTTGGCGTCGACGATGTCGGACAGCGAGACAGGGGCGACCCGCAACAGCTCGAGGGTCCCGCGTTGCATCTCCTCGGTCAGCGAGTCGACCGCGATGGAGCCGCTGATGAACACCGGGAGGAACATCAGCAGGGGCACCAGCACGGTGTAGGTGAACCCGAAGTACGGGCTGGAGCCGCGTTTCTGGGGCACCTCGAGGACGGTGTGTTCGAGCGACCCGCGGTACTCGCGCCGGAGGTTCTCCTCCATCGACTCCAGCGTGTCCCGGACTTGGACGACGATGATGGTCGTCCGCAGGTTCTCCTTCGGCACGCTGGTCGTGACGAACACCGTCCCGTCCTCGCCCTGTGTGGCGACCATCACCGCGTCGACCCGCCGGTCCTGGAAATCCGCCCGGGCGTCCGCGACCGTGGCGTATCTGGTGGGGGAGATACCGCTCTGCTGGCGGACCGCCTGCATGACCTCGTCGGAGGCGTTGCCGGTCACGGCCATGTCGAGTTCGTACCCCTCGACCGACCCGGGGTCGTACAGCGACACCAGCCCGACGACGAGGAACGAGGAGAACGTCGCCACGAACAGCTGGATGAGCAACGCGAGGACGATGGTCTTCTCGCTCCGGAGCGAGCCGATCTCCCGGCGCGCGATGGTGAGCCGGGCGCGCCACGAGGCACCGTTCCGGGACTCACTCTCGCGCTCGGCCGCCGAACTCCCGTGTTCGGGACGGGGCGGCTCACGGGACAAGCTGGGTCACCCCCATGTTGTACGCCACGTGGACCACGACCGCCAGCAGGAAGGCGGCCGCGTACGCCCGTTTCGAGCGCTGTGCACCGAGCGCGGAGATGGTCGCCGTCACGGTGTGCAGTCCGAGCGGGAGCAACAGCAGACCGAGGACGACCACGGGGTCGGTCGCCGCGGCCTCGGGGTACGCCCGCTGGCCGAGCGTGAGCTCTTGCAACTGGACCAGCTGGACCAGCAGGGTGAGCTTCTCCGCGACGAAGAACGCGAACCCGCTCACCAGCCCGAGCACGACCGCGGTCTTCGGCGAGCGCTCGAACCGGGCGTACTCGAACCCGGCGTAGACGTGGATGCTCTTCGCGGTCTCCTCGATGAGGGCGATGGCACCGAACAGCACCGGTACCGACAGCGCGGGCGGGACGATGAACAGCACCGCGATGGCGAGCAACTCGGCGACGAAGACGAACGGGAGGAACAGCGCGGTCACCAGCGCGACCGTCTTCTTGTTACGGACCCGGGTCGCGATGGCGTCGAGCGCCTTCTGGTGGACCGGGCGCTGGCTGAACATGTCCTCCTCGCGGTAGGTGCCCGCACCGAAGGTGAACAGGGCCAGCGAGGTCAGGTAGAACGGGAGCGTCGAGAAGGTGTACTCTCCGAGCGTCACGGCCTCGTTCTGCAGGTCCATCACGACCAGCGTCAGCGGCGAGATGAGCGCGATGGGCGTCACGTCCGTGAAGATGGCCGGGACGAACACGTAGGAGGTCATGAACACGGAGACGGTGATGGTGACGAAGGTGAGCTCCTTGAACGACCGCGCGAACATCCCGCCGACGAACGTCGCCGAGAGGAACAACAGGGCGATGGGCAGGACTGCTGCCACCGACACAGCGGTCCCGCCGATGAGGATGGCGATGGCGACCGTGATGACGAGCAACGCGGCGAGGTAGGGCAGGGTCTTGCCCGCGATGATGTCCCGGCGCGAGACCGGCGAGACGAGCATCAACTCGCCCCGACGGTTGATGCGCTCGTTGATGATGGTGCTCCCGTACGCCTGGATGATGAAGTTCATCGGGACGATGAAGAGGAACGCGAGCACCAGCGAGGCGAACGGGAACGGCGGGCTGATGTTGCTCGGCGAGCCCGAGGTCGAGCCACTGACGATTGCCGAGCCACCCAGTCGTGGGGCCTGAACCTGCCCGTCGTCGCCGCCCCCGACGGCGGCCTGGCCGCCGTCGCTTCCGCCACCTGCTGCACCGCCGGTGCCGGCGTCGCCACCGCTCCCGCCGTTATCTCCAGTTCCGCCGCCGCTCCCGGCACCGCCGGTGAGGGCGCTTCCGGCGCGGCTCTCGTACTGGAGCGAGACGTCGACCGGGAACGCGGCGCTCTGGTTCGACTCGTTGCCCATCAGCTGGTCGTTGTACTCCTGGACCGCCGTCCGGAACTCCGCGTAGGCGGCCTGGCCCTTCCGGGTCGGTCTGGGGATGGGCTCGCCCCGTTCGGGAATCAGGACGTCTATCTCGCCCGATTTCAGGGCGGCCGCGCTGGCGTCGTCAGGTCTGGCCACGAACTGGCTGGTGTTCGTGACCACGTCGTGGTAGGGCGAGTCCTCCTCGACGCCGACCCGGTAGATACCGTCGTCGAGGCCCGGTCCCTGTGCGACGACGGTCGGCCCGACGATGGCCCCGACCGCGACGAGGACGAGCGCGAGCGCGACGGTCTGGCGGTCGAGGGTGCCGGCGCTCCGGGCGACCTCCCAGCGGGCGATACGCAGGGTCTTGCGGAGCGAGAGGACGCGGTCGAGGCCGCGCCTGCTCACGTCTCGGCCTCCCCGACGGTCCGGTCCTGCTCCGCCTCACGGGCCTCCTCGGGCGTCTCGCCGGCGATGTCGAGGAAGATGTCCTCCAGGCTCGGGTTCTTCGTCTGCAGGTCGACGACCGAGCCGCCCCGGCTCGTCGCCTGCGACCGGAGTCGGTCGACGGCGTCCATGTCCGAGACGACCGTCTCGAACCGGCCGTCACCGACGCGTTCGCTGCCCTCGACACGAACGTCGGTGAACACGTGGTAGGCGGTCCGACCGTGCTCCTGGCGGATCTCTTCGAGGCTGCCACGGGCGATGATGTCGCCGTGGTTCATCACGATGACGCGGTCGCAGATGCTCTCGACGTGGTAGAGGTTGTGTGCGGAGAAGACAATCGTCTTGCCCTGGGCGGCGAGCTGTTCGGTGAACTCGATGATGTAGTTCGTCGTGAGAGGGTCGAGTCCGGATGCGGGCTCGTCGTAGATGAGCACGTCCGGGTCGTTGACGAGGGACCGGGCGATGGCGACCTTGCGCTTCATGCCCTTGGACATGTCGCCGATTCGGCGCTCCCGGTGTTCGAGGTCGAGCCGGTCGAGTGCGGTCGTGATACGCTCTGTTGCCACGTCGCTGGGGACGTCGTACAGGTCGGCGAAGAACTCGAGATAGGAGTGTGCCGTCATCTCTTCGTAGAGCGGCGACTCCTCGGGGAGGAAGCCGAGATTCCGGCGCATGTCGGTGTCTCCGGCGGGGTGGCCGGCGATGGAGATGTGGCCGCTCGTCGGCTCGATGAGGCCGGCGAGCATCTTCAACGTCGTCGTCTTTCCCGCACCGTTCGGCCCGACGACGCCGAAGACCTCGCCCCGGTCGACGGTGAAGGAACTGCCGTCGACGGCCACGAACCCGTCGTACGATTTGTGGAGGTCCTCGACGGTTATCATTCGTTGTCCTGAGCCAAGAACGCGGCCTAGTTGAATATACCGGCCCCGTACGTCAACCCGGTGACGCGAAATCACCCGACGGTAGGCTTAACCAGCAGTGTGTCAAATCTTACCACATGCAATCACAGCCACAGGTCCGGCTCGCGCAGACCCCCGATGGCCGCCGGCTGGAGGTCGGACGCGACCTGCCAGTCGACCGGATGCTCGCGTGGGAACTGCTCACGGACACGTGGCGCTGGCCGGACTGGGGCCCGACGGTCACCGACGTCGAGGCCCCGGACCGGTTCATCTCACCCGGCGATGAGGGGAAGGTGCGCGTCGTCGGCAGTTTCTGGGTCCCTTTCGAGGTGACCTCCTCGGACGGCGAACGCTGGACCTGGGACGTGGCGGGAATCCCGGCGACCGGCCATCGGATCGAGTACCTCGGGCCCGAGCGCTGTCGTGTCGTCTTCGAGGTGCCGCTACTGGCGGCGGGCTACGTGCCAGTCTGCCAGCGAGCCCTCTCGAACATCCAGGACATCCTGCTCGGGCCGGAGTGAAGGTCCGATAACGAGTCGCTACGGCGGTCGTTCCAGCGAGAACCGGTCCTCGGTGCTCGCGTACCACGAGCCCGCCATACGGCCCACGGCGTCCAGTTTCTCCACGTCCACCTTGCTGTCGGTCGTGACCGCGTCGGCGACGTGGACGTAAACGACCTCCGCGAGTATCAGGCTCGAACTGCCCACGTCCTGCAGGTCGTACAGTTCGCACTCGAACGCGATGGGCGACTCCGCCACTCGCGGGGGCGAGACGCGCGTCGATTCGGCACGGCTCGCGCCCGACTGGTCGAACTCGCTCTCGTCGGCGGGCAGGGTCGCGGCCGTCTGGTTCATCGCCTCGACGGTGTCGTCGGTCACGATGTTGACCACGAGTTCCCCGGTGTCGCGGACGTTCCGCGGGGTGTCCTTCAGGCCGTCGGGGCCGTCGACCGGTGCGAACACCAGGATGGGCGGGTCGATGGCCGCGACCGTGAAGAAGGAGAACGGCGCGAGGTTGTCGACGCCGTCCTCACTGGTCGTGCTGACCCAGGCGATGGGCCGGGGGACCACGGACCCGGAGAGCGTGCGGTAGAGCGAGCCATCCACCTCGGCAGGGTCGATCTCCATCCTAGAGGCCCACCCCGATGGCGTACGGCCACTGGGTCCCGGCGAGGACCAGGAACGCGAGGACAGCGCCCAGCAGGCCGACGTTCTTCAGGAAGTTTATCATCTCGCTCTGTTGCTGTTCGGGGTCGTCCATCGTCCAGAAGTCGTGCATCATCGGCGTCGTCACCAGCAGGAACAGCGCCAGTGCACCCGCGCCGATGGCGGCGTACGCCCCGAGGACGATGCTCAGACCACCGAAGACGAGCATCCCGCCCGAGAACGTGACCGCCAGCGTCGGTGCTGGCACGCCCTTCATCTGTGCATACCCGGCCATGTCTTCGGTCTGCATGAAGTGGTTGAGCCCCATAAAGGCGAGCACGCCACCCACGAGGACGCGGGCGAGGAGGAGCGCGATGCCACCGGAACCGGTTAGTTCGAGCGCCATCTCAGGCCACCTCCGTGGCGAGAACGGTAATTGCTGCGTCGATGCTGTCGTCGGTCGAAGCCGATTGGGATTTCATCACGTTACCTAGTGCAGAGCCGAACCGACTTATAATTCAGGCGACACTAATGCAACCAGATGGCGTCGACTGCAACCCGGTGGCATCGGTGTCATCGGGTACGGTGAGACGAACCGGGGGAGACCGGTGTCTCGACCGACCCACTGTGGCAGGTTCGGATTTTTTATGAGTGGCCGTCGTACCGCGAGATGACACGATGAATCCACTCAAGCCTCCCTGCATGCGCAACAACAAGCACGCGAAAGAGGGCGCGAAGAAGGGTGCAGAGATCGGTGCGACCATCGGAAGCCCGCTCGGGCCGGTTGGGTCCGGTATCGGCGCGGGGTTCGGCGCGGCGAGCGGCCACATCGCCGGGTCGGTCCGCGACTCGGTCGAGAACGTCTTCAAGCCGTTCTGAGTCGGTTACCACCCCGTTCTGAAGCGGTGACACAGGTAGAAAACCTTCAAAGCCTCCGGGCGAAATTCTCTCCGTATGGACACCTACGAGTTGATCACTCGGAACACCGAGGAGGTCATCACGGAGGAGGAGGTTCAGGAACTGGCCGAGGACCCCACAGGCAAGCGGGTCTACGTCGGCTACGAGCCCTCCGGCGTGCTTCACGTCGGCCACCTCCTCACCGCGAACAAGCTCATCGACCTCCAGGACGCCGGATTCGAGGTCGTCATCCTGCTCGCGGACGTGCACGCCTACCTCAACGGGAAGGGCACCTTCGAGGAAATCCGTGACACCGCCGAGCAGATGCGCGCGCAGTTCCTCGCGTACGGCCTCGACGAGGAGCAGACCGAGTTCGTCTACGGGAGCGAGTTCCAGCTCGACGAGGACTACGTGCTGGACCTCCACGAGCTCGAGCTCAGCACGAGCCTGAACCGCGCCCAGCGCGCGATGGCCGAACTGCAGTCGGGCGAGACCGCGAAGGTCAGCCACGTCGTCTACCCGCTGATGCAGGCGCTCGACATCGAGTACCTCGACCTCGACCTCGCCGTCGGCGGGCTGGACCAGCGCAAGGTCCACATGCTCCACCGCGAGGAGATGCCGAACCTCGAGTACGACACCCGCCCGTGCCTGCACACGCCCATCCTGGCCGACCTCGAGACGGGCGTCGGCAAGATGTCCTCCTCGAAGGGCGTCACCATCTCCATGGAGGACTCCTCCGAGGACCTCAAGGACAAGGTCAACTCCGCGTTCTGCCCGCCGACCGCGGAGCCCGAACCGGACGACGACGGGAACGAGCGCTACAACCCGGTGCTCGAACTGTTCCGGTACCACGTCTTCCCGCGCTTCGAGTCCGTCACGGTCGAGCGCCCCGAGAAGTACGGCGGCAACCTCGTCTACGACGACTACGACTCGCTCGAAGCCGACCTCGAATCGGGCGAACTCCACCCGGCGGACGCGAAGAACACGCTCGCGGAGTACCTCGACGAACTCATCGCGGACGGCCGTGAGAAGCTCCGCGAGATCCGCGGGAACTGACCCGGTCTTCGTTTTTCACCGGCGGCGACGACCAACAGTGCTCGGAATCGCCTTCGGACGGTTTCAAGACGGCGGCCGGTCTACCACCGGGCATGAACGAGACGAGACGCGCGGTGCTCGACGCGCTCGCGGACGGCCCCATCTCTGGGCCCGCACTCGCGGACGCGCTCGGCGTCTCCCGCGCGGCGGTCTGGAAGCACGTCGAAGCCCTCCGCGAGGCCGGGTTCGACGTCGAGAGTGGTGACGGCGGCTACGCCCTCACTGGGGTCCCCGAGTACGGCGGGCTGGCCATCGAGTACGGCCTCGACGCCCCCTACGAGATAGAGTACCACGACAGCATCGACTCCACCAATCGGCGCGCCCGCGAACTCGCCGGCGAGGGCGAGTCCAACGTCGTGGTCGTCGCCGACGAGCAGACCGGCGGGCGAGGCCGACTCGACCGGGAGTGGAGCGCCCCCAGCGGTGGCGTCTGGGCGTCGGTCGTCCTCCGCCCGGAGATTCCCCCGGCGCAGGTCCCGATTCTCACGCTCGCCGCCGCGGTCGCGGTCACCCGTGCTGCACGTGAAGCCGGCGTCGATGCGGGTATCAAGTGGCCGAACGACGTCCTCGTGAGCGTCGCGAACGAGGGCTCGTCGGGTGGGGCCGACGGTGTTCACGGGAGCGTCGCGAACGAGGGGGAGACCCGCAAGCTCTCGGGCATCCTGACCGAGATGGAGGGCGAGGCCGACCGCGTCTCCTGGGTCGTCGTCGGTATCGGCGTCAACGTCAACGTCGACGCGTCGGACCTCCCCGGGACCGCGACGACGGTTCGCGAGCTCGTCGGCGACGTGGACCGACGAAGCTTCCTCCAGCGCGTGCTCGAATCGTTCCACGAGCTCGTGGCGGACACGGATTCCGTGCTGCCGGCGTGGCGCGAGGCGTCGCTGACGCTCGGCCAGCGGGTGCGAGTCGAGACCCCCGGCGGCGAGGTGGTCGGCGACGCGGTCGACGTGGCGTTCCCGGGGACGCTCCTCGTCGACACCGGCGAGGGCATCACTCGCGTCAGTGCGGGCGACTGTGAACACCTGCGACCGGCCGAATAAGCTGGTCGACCGAGCAAAACCGCTCGCTCCTACCGGAAGATGATGGCCGCCGCCAGCGGGAGCGAGACGATGGCCGCGAACATGGCCATCCACGGGATGACCAGTGCGAACATCGCGTTGATGAAGGCGATGGCGGCCAGTGCGACCACCTTGTCGCCGATGTCCATCATTGCACTACCCTCGCGGTGTACGAGTATGGACCTTGCGGCGTCGGAACGAACGGGACACGGGGGTCACTCCTGTTCGCCGACCTGCACCGTCAGCACCGGCACGGCCGACGACCGGACGACGCGCTCGGCGACGCTCCCCAGGAGCAACCGGTCGATTCCCCCGCGGCCGTGGGTGCCCATCACGACGAGGTCGCAGTCGTTCTCCTCGGCGTAGCGGACCACCTCCTTGCTCGGGGAGCCTTCGAGGATGGTCCCGACCACAGGTACCGCCTCGGGTTCGGCGATGGCTCGCACCCGCTCGATGGCGTGCTCGCCCTCCTGCTGGAGCATGTCGTGCAGGCCCTCCCACGATGTCTCGATAGGGACTCCGCCGTAGCTCGCGGAGTTCAGGACGTACACAGCGTGGAGTGTCGAACCGTGGGCGGCCGCGAGGTCTACCGCGTGCCGGATGGCACGCTCGACCCCCTGTGAGCCGTCGGTCGGGACGAGGATACGGTCGTACATGCGGTATGCTACCACGTAGGCTGGGCGGGGGCTTTAGTTGTACCCCCCAGAACGGGGACTGTTCAGAGCACGACCCGGGCCACGTCGCTGGTCTCTGCACGCCGCACGACCGCCCGAACGGGGTCGCGAACACCAGCCAGGTTGTCCGAGTCGCCGTCGAGGACGAGCAGCTTCGCGTCCCGCCCGGGCTCGATGCAGCCGTAGTTCAGGCCGGCCAGTTCCGCCCCCGAGAGCGTGGCCATCCGCAGTACCTCCGTCGCGGTCACGTCGCACAGTTTCGCGGTGAACTCCATCTCGCGGAACATCGACGGCGAGTTGAGCATCACGTTGTCTGTGCCGAGCGCGACCGTGGTGCGGTCGAGCCACTCCCTGATTGGGGGGAGCCCCACGTCGGTGACGAGGTTCGAGCGCGGGCAGACCGCGATGGGCGTGCCCGCCTCGGCGACGCGGTCGAGGTGGCGCGGCTCCGGATGGCACATGTGGACGAGGAAGTCCGGGTCGAGGTCCATCGCGGGGTCGATGTCGGAGGGGTCGGCCTCCCCGGCGTGGATACCGAACAGCTTCCCTGCGTCGGTGGTCGCCGCCCGCTCCTCGCCGAACTCGGCGTCGTTCGCGCCCGAGGCTCCGAAGCCATCGGCGTCGTCGAGTCGCATCGCATCGATGGTCTCCCGCCCGAGCACGACCGGGTCGATGTCGAGCCCATCCGCTGCCTCGTGGATGGCCCGGACGCCCTCGACGCCGCCCTCGCGGAACTCCACGCAGGTCGCGGTTCCACCCGACTGCATGAACTGGAGCGACCGGCGCATCGCCGCGACCTTCTCCTCGTAGCTGGTCTGTCTGAGCAACCGGTGCTTGAGCCCGTCCGGTGGCGCGACGAGTTCTTCGAGCGAGAGACCGCCGCCAGCCTCCTTCGCGATGGAGTCCCCGATGTGAGTGTGGGCGTTGACGAACGCCGGAAGGACGATATCGTCGCTCTCGACCGGCGCTTCTTCGACGGCCTGTATCTCGCCGTCTTCGACGACGACGCGGCCCTCGACCGGCTCGAACTCGTCCCCGGCGAGGATGGTTCCTTCCAGAATCATGGTTCCTCCGCGAACTGGTCGAGCGTCGCGTGCAGTCCCGCCCCGACCTCCGAGACGAGCGCGCTCTCTTCGATATCGAGCGTCCTGACGACCGCACTCCGCACCTGGTCGGTCGCCTCTTCTGGCGCGTACACACCGAGTCGCCACTGCGCCTGCTGGGCGGACTGGAGCGCCTGCACCAGGGGTGACTGCTCGTCGAGCCGCCGGGCCTCGCCGTTGACGAGGACCCGGGTCGAAGACTCCGTCATCGACGGCTCACCGGGGACGTCGAGGATGACCTCCCCGGCCGAGAGTCCGGCCCTGTCCGCGAGTTCGAGTTCCCAGCCCCGGATGTCCTCGTGGTCGGCCGCGAGCAGCGACTCCGGCACGTCCTCGTACTCGGCCCACACCGCGCGCTTGAACAGGTCACGGTGGTCGAACCGCCGGGCGAGTTCGGCCGTGCTCTCGGTGTTGCGCAGCGTGTAGAGCAGGTCGTGGTCGTCCATCCGGCGGAACTCCTCGGGCGTGGTGTCGGTCGTATCGAGCAGGCGCTCGCCGGCCTGTCGGAGCATCGCCTTCGAGATACGCGCGACGTGGTGTCCGTACACGGTCGGCGTCATCAGGGCTCGCGCCACCAGCAGGCTCTCGGCGGTCTGGACGTTCCCCTCGTCGAGCACCAGCTCGCCGTCGGCGAAGGTGAGTTCGCGCAGCAGGCGTGCGTGGTCGATGGTCCCGTAGGGGACACCCGTGTGATGGGCGTCACGCACCAGGTAGTCCATCCGGTCCACGTCGAGTTCGCCCGAGACGATCTGCCCGTACTTCCCGTCGCCGGCGACCAGGTCGGCGATCTCGTGGGGGGCGATGTCGTGCTCGCGCAGGACCTCGCCGACGGCCCCGCGTTCGAACAGCTCGTGGACGTCGTCGTGGTACTTCCCGGTCCGGCGCTGGGTCAGCGGCTCCAGGTTGTGCGAGAACGGGCCGTGGCCCACGTCGTGCAAGATGGCGGCCGCGCGAATCTTCTCCGCGTTCTCGCCCTCGATGCCGAGGTGGTCGAGCGCCTCGCAGGCGTTGTGGTACACCCCCAGCGAGTGCTCGAAGCGTGTGTGGTTCGCCGACGGGTAGACCAGCGAGGCGGTGCCGAGCTGCGTGATGTGCCGGAGTCGCTGCATCTCCGGCGTATCGAGCAGCGCCCGCGCCACACCGTCCACCTCGATGTGGTCGTGGACGCTGTCCTTGATGGTCTTCATTGCCGTGGATTTCGGCGGGTTCGTATAAAAAAGGGCGGACAGCACAGCGGGGTGGACGGCGAGTCCACCCGTCTACCGGTCCGGGGTGAGGTACGTCTCGACGCGAGACGTGCTCACTCGATGTCGATCGGTTCGACCGGGACCTCTTCTTCCTCGACGGGCCGCATGTTGTGGCGGCACTGGACCGCTTCGAACTCGATGGTGAAGTGGCACGAGTCGGTCTGCGTGACGTTCACGTCGATGGTCGCGTCGCCGTCGACGAAGCCGCGCTGGCGCAGTTCGTCGTTGAAGCTCAGGCGGCTCTCGCCGGCCTGGCCGTCGGTATCCATGTCCTGTTCCTCGATGGGGTTACCGTCCTGGTCGATGGCGTTGTACACCGGCAGGTCGGTGAACCCGAGGCGGGTCGGGTCGTTCTCCTTGCACGGGAGGTACCATTCCATCGCGTAGCAGTGCGCGCCCGGGACGAAGCAGTCGCCGGGTTCGGGGTCGCCCTCCGGGTCCGGGTCGAACTCGTCTTCGAAGCACTGGAAGAACGTCGCGTTGCTGATCTCGCCGAACTGGTTCGGATTCAGCTCGGGGTCGACCAGACAGATCTCGGTCGTGCCCTCGTCGACCTCCGCGAGGTAGCAGCCGATGCCGGCCTTGAGCACGACGTGGGTCGTTCCCTCGGGAATCTCGCCGTCGTAGCAGAACCCGCTGAGTCCGGAGACCAATCCGGTGAGCTCTGCGTCCTCACACTCCTCGGGGAGGTGGCTGATGCACTGGTTGATCTGGCCGCCCGGCCCACCGGTGAAGTCACCCTGGTAGGTGGCTTCGACGCTAGAGCCGTTCGCCGGCTGGATGACCGGGGTGACGACCCCCGGCTGCATGCCGTTGGTGCCCACACCACCTGCGCCCGAGGGCGGGAGTTCGTAGCCCGCCTCGAGGAGTTGCTTCCAGCCGGCGAGCGAGCCGGCGTAGAGGATGTTCTCGTCGATGATGTCGAAGTCGGGGTCGAGGCTGATGCCGTCCTCGAAGTTCAGGTCGTCCTCGTCGGGTGCCCCGAAGATGGTGTTCGCGGTCAGGTTGTCACAGTCGGAGTCGGTCGAGACGACGACGTACAGGTAGTCGGCGAGTTCGCCGCCGTCCCAGACAGCCATCTCGTCCTCGGAGCGGTCACCGGCCCCGGGTTCACCGGCTTCGAGCTCGGGCTCGATGGGGTTCTCCGTCCCGTCTTCGTCCTCGAGGTCGAGCATATCGGCCAGCGAGGCGGTGATGTACGACGGGTTGCCACAGAGGTGGAGACTGAACGTCGTCTCGCCCTCGTCGTACGGCTTGATGTCGTCGAGCATGACGAACATGCCCGTCGGGCCGTCGACGTAGCCCGGATAGTACACGCCCGGTTCTTCGAGGGTGCCGCTGTTCTCCGTCCGGAAGCCCTCCGGAAGGTACTGCGAGATGTCGCGTGCGTCGTCCGGGACACAGGCGGCCGGGACGTCGGTCTCTCCAGAGACGAGTCTCCCCCACTGTTCGTGCGTGGGCGCTTCGCCCGTGTCGACGTTACGGATCGCCGGTGCGGCGGCGATCTCGTACGCCATACCGTCGGTACCCGCGACGATGGGTGGGCGCGCTTCGAGCGGCACGTTGTGCAGGTCGTAGCGTTCCCACGGCTTGTACGTGGAGCGGTAGTCGAGTCTGAGGTCGACCCGGCCGGCCTCGAGCCAGCCTTCGAGTGCTTCTCTGTCGCTGTAGAACGCGGTCGTGCCGAGTCCGGCACCTGCGCTCGCGACGCCGATCGTTCCGAGCCCTGCCAGCACCTGCCGGCGGGAAAGGTTTGTTTTCATGATGTCAGGTGACCCCCATACCCCACGGGGTGTCTGGCTTTGTATTGGCAGTATGAGGGGTTACCTAAGCGTAGCCCCGACAGCACAGAAGTGAATCTTAAGTGATATCGGGTGAAAGAAAACCCTCGTTAGCTGACGGGAGGGAGGTGGCATGCGAGGGTGGCCCCACCCGCTCGGTTTCGGGGGCTTGTCGAACGTTAGGAACCCAGAGTTGTCAGGGTGAACGATATATACTGGTGTCCCAGCATCGCGGAATCTGTCCCGGCCGCTGTCACCAGGGCTGCCTGTCTTTCACACTCCTCAGGACAGCATTCGAAAAAGTGGTCGTGGTCGTTCGACCCCGCGCTTCGATAGAGCGGGGCGTCGGTTCCTGGGCGACGGGTCGCCGGAACGATTCCAGCTCACCCGGCAAGCCGAAATCCGGTCAGGATCGACCGTCGTCGCGTGCAGATGGATGCCGCCAGCACCTCACCCGTTGGTGGGGAGGTTCAGGCAGACGTTGTCCAGGCAGCACTGCGGGATAGACGGCGTCTGGATGCTGACTTCTTCGTTCTTCATCACCTGGAGGAACTCGAAGACCGAGCAGAGCCGGATGTTCAGTGCCGTCACGTCGCTGAGGACGTCGACGAATTGCTCGATGGTCGGCTGGGACCCGGTCGTCAGCGCGTGGGGTCCAACCGGGTGGAACGACCAGTTCTCGGGGATCAGTTCCACCGTGTGCGTGGTCCAATCGTTGGGCATCGTGAACCCGCTGTAGAACAGGCTTCCAGCACTGCCCTCGATGATGACGTCGTACTCCTGGACCTCGTTGTTCGCGGTGAATCCGGGGTCCATGCCGTTGAAGTCGGTCCGCCGGAGGTCGTACGCCAGCGTCCCGCCGACGAACGCGCTCTTGTCGCCGAGGAAGCACGATTCGGGGTCGTTCTGGACGGCCCAGATAGCGCTATCGATGGGCGCGATGTTCTGGACATCGACCGTCGGTAACTCACTCCTGACGAAGCAGTTGAACGGGTTCACGAAGACGTAGCCGCCGGGGTTCCCGCCGGTTGGGCTGTACTGGAGCAACCCGTTGGAGTTGAACGACGCTTTCGCGTCGTGGCCATCGAACGGACACAATGCGGTCCAGTCGTCCGCGTCGGTCTCGAAGTCGCTCTTACACTCGCCTTCGATGTCGATGTCCTGGCGCATGTTGTGGCGGCACTGTTCAGCCTCGAAGATGATGGTCAGGTGGCACGAGTCGGTCTGCGTGACGTTCACACCGATGGTCGTGTCGTTCTGGACGAAGCCGCGCTGGCGCAGTTCGTCGTTGAAGCTCAGGCGGCTCTCGCCACCCTGACCGTCCATGTCGTCGTCCTGCTCTTCGACCGGGTTGCCGTTCTGGTCGATGGCGTTGTACACCGGCAGGTCGGTAAAGCCCAGCCGGCCCGGGCCGTCGTTCTCCTTGCACGGGAGGTACCACTCCAGCACGTAGCAGTGTGCGCCCGGGAGCGGACACTCACCGTTGGGGCCACCGGCCGGCGGCGGTGCGGGACCGTTCCCATCGCACTCGAAGAACGTGATGTTGCTGATGTCGCCGAACTGGTTCGGGTCCATCATCGGGTCGACGAGACAGATCTCGGTGGTGTTCTCGTCGACCTCGGCGTAGTAGCACCCGATGCCTGCCTTGAGGACGACATCGGTCGTCCCCTCTGGAATCGGTCCGTCGTAACAGATACCGTTGAATCCCGGGTCCATGCCCTCTTCTATCGCGCCGAGTACGACGGGTGATTCACACTCGTCCGGGAGCGCGCCGATACACTGGTTGATCTGTGGGCCGCCCTCGAAGTTCTCGACGAACTCGGCGAAGACCGTCTCGGTCTCCAGTACTTCGACCTGGCTGCTGGAGGCCGCGGTCGCGTCGCCGTTCGCCTCGCCGTTCTCGTCACCACCGGCCCCACCGGGGCCCGAGGGTGGCAGTGCGAAGCCGTCTTCGAGTATCTGCTTCCATCCCGCGAGCGAACCCGCGTAGAGCACGTTCTCGTTGATGACGTCGAAGTCCGCATCGGCCGATGCGCCGTTCTGCCAGTCGTCCATGTCGGGCTCAGTGAGGATGGTGTTCGCAGTCAGGTTGTCGCAGTCCTGGTCGAGCGAGATGATGACGTACAGGTAGTCACACAACTCGCCACCCTCCCAGATACCCGTCTGGTCGAGCGGTTCGCCAGCCATGTACTCCGGCTCGATGACCTCGTTCTCCTCGTCCTCGCACTCGCCAAGCGATGCAGTGAGGAACGACGGGTTGCCACAGAGGTGGAGACTGAACGTCGTCTCGCCCTCGTCGTACGGCTTGATGTCGTCGAGGTCGATGAACATGCCCGTCGGGCCGTCGATGTAGCCCGGGTAGTACAGGCCCGGGTTCTCCAGGTCGCCCGAACTGTTCTCGGTCTCGAAGCCCTCCGGGAGGAAGTCCGAGATGTCTCGCGCGTCGTCGATGTCACACGCGGTCGGAACGTCGGTCCCGCCGGTGACCAGGCGGCCCCACTGCTCGTGCGTGGGCGCCTCGCCCGTGTTGATATTACGGATCGCGGGTGCCGCTGCGATCTCGTAGGTCATGCCGTCGGTGCCCGCGACGAGCGGCGGGCGCTCTTCGAGCGGCACGTCGTGGAGGTCGTAGCGGTCCCACGGCTTGTAGGTCGAGCGGTAGTCAAGTCTGAGGTCGACGCGGCCAGCTTCGAGCCAGCCCTCGAGCGTTTCTCTGTCACTGTAGAATGCGGTCGTGCCGAGTCCGGCGCCCGCGCTCGCGACACCGATTGTCCCGAGCCCCGCAAGCACCTGCCGGCGGGTAAATCGTGGTTTGTTTTGTTGCGTCATACGTACCCCACCCCCTTCTGAGGGTGATGCTCAATTGTAAGTTGTAAGAGGGGTTACCTATGGGCAACTTCAACGTGTCAGAAACATCGATTACTCGAGAACGGTTTCGTGGAAGTCACCGACTTACTTCCAGGAATCGGCGGTTACACGGCGGTAGGAGGGCCGTACAATACTGTTAGGGACTCCGGAATCTACCGGTAGGGGGTATCGAACCTGGCCTCGTGGACGATTACGAACGGTCTCTGTGGAGCGTGAACCGGGGAGGTGACAACCAACTGTCGTCAACAGACCTCGTCGAAGTCCTTGTGTCCACGAATGTCGACTCCCTCACCGGTCACCTCGGCGAGGAACACGCCGTTGCCGGAGCCGGTGTCGCGTTCGGCGGCCGACCGGACCGCACGCGCCGCGACGGTTTTGGCCTCCTCGTTCGACAGCCCGGACTCGTACTCCTGTTCGAGCAGTCCGTGAGCGACCATCATCCCGGAGCCGGTAACGGTGTACTCGTCACGCATGACACCGCCGGCCGGGTCGATGGAGTAGACGTGGTGCCCGTCGTCGTCGACCCCACCGAGGATGGGGTTGATGGCGAAGAACGGGCCGCCGCGGGCGAAGTTCCCGGCGAGCGTCGAGAGCGCCTGCATCGACATCTCCTCCCCGCGGCGGGCCTCGTAGAGGTTCACTTCGGCGCGAAGCGACCGGATGAACGACTGGGCCCCGCCGACGCTCCCGACCAGGGTGAGCGCGGCCGTCGGGTGGATCTGCTCGACCTTCTGGACGTCCTTGTTCGCGACGAACATCCCGCCGAGGGAGGCGCGCATGTCGGTCGCGATGACGACGCCCTCGTCGGTGGTGAGGCCGACGGTGGTCGTCCCGGTCTTGGTGACGTTCTCCATCTGCTCCGCGCTGTACTCGCTCCGGGGGAGCGACCCGACCTGTGGTTCGTAGGGGTCGACCGGTTCGAGGGAGAGTGCGTCCGGAATCTGGGGGTCGTCGGCGCGTGGCGTTCGCATTGGTCGGCACTAACACGCGCCCCGGTATAAAAGGGCGGCGTTGCCGACGGCTAGCGCTCGGCGGGTGGTGGACACGAGAAGTGGTGTTCGTCTATCTGCGCCCGGTCTGTTCGTACGCGCCGCCGAACGTCTCGACGACCCTGTGCACCGGCAGCGACACGCCGAACCGGCGCATCGCGAGTGCGAATGGCATCAGGAGGATGCCGACCGCGATACTCATCTGGTACAGTGCGAACAGGGCGGCTTGGGTGGCCCGGTTGATCATCTGGCTTCGGTTGAGTCCAGCGCGCAGGTGGTATATAAGTATTACTCCCCGACGGGGCCGTGCCATCCGGAGTCACCCCGACGCAGTCTTGCGATTCAATTCGACTTTGTTTCTATCCAACTGGAAGTGCGAATCTCGGCTGGATTTCGGTCTCTCATCGCTCAGACACACCCGGGATTCTCGTAACTTATGCGAATAATACGCCGGGGGATGCCGGCCGGTCCGCGCCTGTTCGGGCCGCACATCGGCCGGGGTTCACGAGCGGGTGCAGGACGAACCACAAAGCAAGCCTTGCTGGGACCCATGGGTCGGTGTATGAGCAATTATCTGGTTGCGATGGAAGCAGCCTGGTTGGTACGCGACGTGAGCAATATCGACGACGCAATCGGTGTCGCGGTGAGCGAGGCCGGCAAGCGCCTCAACAGCGAGGGGAAGGACTACGTCGAGGTCAACGTCGGCCTCACCGGTTGTCCCGCCTGTGGCGAGGGCTTCGACTCCGCCTACATCGCAGCCGATACGGCGCTCGTCGGGCTCGTCCTGGAGATGGAGGTGTTCAACGCCGACAGCGAGGAACACGCAAAGCGCATCGCAAAGAGCGAGGTCGGCGGCGCGCTTCGGGACGTCCCCCTGAAGGTCGTCGACACCATCAAGCGCGACGAGGAAGACGAAGACGAGTAAGTCGACCGGCGCGCCCCGAAAGCTTATTTTATAACCCCCGGTTATCGGTTCGTATGGAACTTCCCACCCCGACTGACCTCCGGGAACGACGGAAAGGGCTGGACCTCACGCAGAGCGAACTCGCCGACGCGGCGGACGTCTCACAGCCGCTCATCGCCCGAATCGAGGGTGGCGACGTCGACCCCCGGCTCTCGACGTTGCGACGCATCGTCGAGGCGCTGAACGAGGCCGAGGGCGAGATCAAGCGCGCCGAGGACGTGATGCACGAGGAACTGGAGTTCGTCCGCATGGACGACAGCGTCGGGCGCGCCATCGACATCATGGGCGAGCAGGGCTACTCCCAGCTCCCGGTCGTCGACGAGCGCGGCACCCCCGTCGGTCTCATCTCGAACAGCGACATCCGGCTCCACCGCGAGGACCGCGACATCGAGGAGCTGCCGGTCGCCGAGGTCATGAACGAGAGCTACAGTACGGTCGGGCGGGACGCGACCCTCGACAGCATCGACAACCTGCTCGAACTCCACGACGCCGTCATCGTCAAGGAGGAGGGCGAGATGGTCGGCATCATCACCGAGGCCGACATCGCGACGCACCTGTCCTGATACTGCAAGCACCGGGTCCCCCTCAGGCGGTTCGCGGGGTTCGTTTCCGCTGAGAAGTTTTTATCCTTCGCGTGCTAACGTCCTGCATGAGTCACTATTGCCCGGACTGTGACGTGGGACTCGTGGAGGCCGAGTACGGGACAAGCGAAGGCGAAGAGGACATCCGCGTCGAGGCCGGCGGCGGCCTGATGGGCGCGTTGAGCATGGAAGGAAATCCCGTCGTCGCACACGTCTGTCCGGAGTGTCGGCTGGTGCGGTTCTACGCCGAGTCCGTGATGTAGGGAGGCGTTTCTGGGTATAGACCGGATTTTGTCGTCGGGGATTCGGCTGACGGAGCGGGCCGAGTGAGGGGTTGGATGGGCCTTCGAGGTGGATGCCCGTGAGACAGCACGGCGACTCGTGCCGATGGAACTGGGACCGCAACCGCACCGCTCCGCAACCACACCCTCCCCAGCCGATTGCGGTCCTCGCTCCGCTCCGCTCCACTGCGGTCCTCATCCCTCGCGCGAGTGTCTCGCTGGCCTGCCTCACTGCCATTCGGCTGCCAGCGAAGCCGCACGCCAAGAGGAACAGACAATCCACCACCGGTCCCGTGCCACAATCCTATCACCAAACTCTTTGTATTTCCAATGGTTATTCGAAATATGGTCTCAGAGAACCGCATCCGCGACGCGGCCGGCATCACCATCATCGGGGGGGCGTTCGTCCTGCTCTACGCCCTGGCCGCGATGGGCGACCTGACGCCGACGCTGGTCGGCGCGGTCCTGCCGCTGTTCGGGCTGGGAGCCGCACTGGTCGTCGGGGGCGGGGCCGTGATGGCCTACCTGAAGCGGGCCTTCCCCGGCGACTCGAAGAACTAGTCCAGCGAGAGGCCGCGGATCTCGACGCTCGCGCCTTCCGTGACCTCGCCGATGACCTTCCCGTCCTCGGTCGCGTCCGCCAGCGCCTCGGCCTCGTCTGCGGGAACAGCAGCCACGAAGCCGGTACCCATATTGAAGGTCCGGTACATCTCCTCGGGGGAGACGTTTCCGAGGTCCTGCACGAGGCCGAAAATCGCCTGAGCGCCGAAGGGGTCCTCGATATCGTACTCGAACTCGCCCATCCGGAGGAGGTTCGTCCAGCCGCCGCCGGTGACGTGGGCGGCCGCGTGGACGCCGTGTTCGTGCATCGGGTCGAGCAGGTCCGTGTAGATGCGGGTCGGCTCCAGCAGCTCCTCACCGATGGTGCGGTCGTCCTCGGCGGCCGGGAAGGGGTCCTCGTAATCGTACTCGCGCTGGACCGCCTTGCGCGCGAGGGTGAGCCCGTTCGAGTGAATCCCCGAGGACGGCCACGCGACGAGCTTGTCGCCGACCTGTGCCTCGCCGTCGAAGACGGCTCCTTTCTTCGCCAGTCCCGCGCAGGTGCCCGCGAGGTCGAGCCCGGAGACGACCTCGGGCATGACTGCGGTCTCGCCGCCCAGGAGCGCCACGTCGGCGCGTTCGGCCGCTTCGGCGAGCCCCTCACCGACCTGCTCCGCGAACTCCTCGGTGGGTTCGTCGACCGCGAGGTAGTCCACGAACGCGACCGGCTTGACGCCCGCCGCGACGAGGTCGTTCGCGTTCATCGCCATGCAGTCGATGCCCACGGTGGAGTAGTCGCCCAGTGCTTCGGCGACGAGCAGTTTCGTCCCGACCCCGTCGGTCGCCAGCCCCAGGTACTGGTCGCCGATGTCCAGCAGCCCCGCGTACTCGGTGTCGACGACGTTGCCGACCGCGTTCAGTAGCGCGGCCGTCGCCGCCTCGCTCTCCTCGATGTCCACGCCGGCGTCGGCGTAGGTGAGTTCGTCCTCGTCCTCGGTCATACGAGTTCGCGCCACGTGGACGCGCAAAAGCCCACCGGTGTCCGTCCGGGACGAATTCTAGAAGGATTCTGGTGACAGTTCGAAAAACCCCTTTCTACACCTGTTGCCTCCCATCAGATGGAGATGCGAGACCGAACATCGAAGCCGAGCCGAACCGACCTGGCCCTCGCGGCGCTGGCCGGCGTGGCCGCCGTCGTGGGGTCCTACGCCCTCGCGGGCTGGTCGCGACAGTCGTTCATCGTCGCGCCGATAGACGCCGCGGTCGTGAACGCGACCCCGGACATCGTCGTCAGGTACGCCATCCTGTGGCTCGGCTCGGCCGGGCACCTCCTGCACATCGCGCTGGCTATCGCCATCGCGGTCGCCGGCCTCGCAGTTCCGTCCCTGCTGGCGCTCGCCCTCGCACGCCGATTCGACCGTCCCCTGCTGGCACCGGCCCTCACTTCGGTCCTCGTCGCGGTCCTGCTCCTCGCGACGACCGGCGCGCCTGGCCCATCGACGGCCGGCGCGCTCTCGGCCGCCGCCGTAATCGGTGCAGGCACGCTCGGCCTTCCAGCCGGCTCTGCCGGCGACTCCACGCACCCCGATGCGCGGGCCGACCCGGCGCGCCGACGACTGGTCGGCGTGTTCCTCGGCACCACCGCATACGCCGCCGTCGGCTCGGTCCTCGGCGGCAGCGCCCCGCGGACGGGCGAGGCGACCGAGGAACTGGCCTCGAAGGTCGAGACGGACCAGTTGCTGAACGACGCCGAGGCAGAGTCACTCCCCGTGGCCAACCTCGGTGGCCTCGTCACGCCCATCGGCGAGTTCTACGAGACGGACATCAACTCGTTTGACCCCTCGCCTGACCCCGAAAAGTGGACGCTCTCGGTTACCGGCGCGGTCGACCAGGAGGTCTCGCTCAGCTACGACGAACTGACCGGGCGCGAGCCCGAACATCGGTTCGTCACGCTTCGCTGCGTCGGCGAGAGCCTGAACGGGCACAAGATGGACAACGCGCTCTGGACGGGCATCCCCATCGCCGACCTCATCGAGGAAGCGGGCGTGTCGAGCGACTGCGGCTGCGTGATGGCCCACGCGGCCGACGGCTACTTCGTCCAGTTCCCATACGCCGCCCTCGAGAAGGGCTTCCTCGCCTACGGGATGAACGGGATGGGCCTCCCGAGACAGCACGGCCGGCCCGTCCGGTTGCTCGTCCCCGGGCACTGGGGCGAGGTGAACGTGAAGTGGATCACCGAACTGGAGTTCCTCGACGAGGCGGTCGACGGCTACTGGGAGAAGCGCGGCTGGCACGGGACCGGCCCCGTGAACACGGTCGCGAAGCTCCACGCCACCAACGAACTGGACGACGGCTCCATCGAGGTCGCGGGACACGCCTACGCGGGCACCCGCGGCGTCGACCGCGTCGAGGTGTCGACCGACGGCGGCGACACCTGGACCGACGCGGAGCTGTCGGCCCCGCTCCCCGGCGAGGACGTCTGGCGCATGTGGCGCTACGCGTTCACGCCCGTGGGCGAGACCGAGGTCGTCGTGCGAGCCGTCGACGGGACCGGCGCGGTCCAGCCAGAGGAGTTCTCACAGTCGTACCCCAGCGGCGCGAGCGGCTGGGTCAAGAAGCGCGTGGGGGGATGACCGACGAGCATAGCGGTCGGTGGGTGAATCGTCGGTTGAACCGAGGGAGCGTAACGGTGTCACTAAGTACGCTGGTGTTGCAGGAAACAGACAGGAATAGATGGAGAAGGCGCTGTGGTACCTGCTGGTGGGCACGCGCGGCGGCACGAACCGCGTCCGTATCATCCGGGCGCTCTCGGAGCGGCCGCGAAACGCCAATCAGCTCTCCGAGCACCTCGAGGTGGACTACAACACGATTCGACACCACCTCGACATGCTGCTCGACCACAACGTCGTGGAGAAAGGCGGCGACGACTACGGCGCGCTGTACTTCCTCACGGACCAGTTCGAACACCACCGGGAGGCGTTCGAGGAGATAATCCAACACATGGAGTAACTATGGCAATGGGACAGACACTCGCAATCGCGAGCGCGTTCGCGGGCATCAACGTGGTACTACTGGCAGTGCTGACGGCGGTCTGGGTCAAGAACTACCGGACGTTCAAGACCTCGCTGACGCTCGGGCTCATCGCGTTCGCCGTCGTACTGCTCTTGGAGAACGCCACCGCGCTGTACTTCTTCTTCAGCATGGAGATGTTCTACGGAGAATCGGCTGCCGTCCAGCAGTCCGTCGCGGTCCTGCGCGGCCTGCAGTTCGTCGCACTGGTGTTCCTGACCTGGGTCACGCTGAAGTAAGAGTACTCAGGCCGTCTCGCTCTCCGCCGCCGCTTCCTCGTCGTCGTCGTCCGTCGGGTCGTACTGCCCGATGATGATGGGGACGTTCCCGCCGTACCAGATGACCTGCAGCGGTTCGTCGAAGCTGACCCCGTTCTTGGTGGTGTACTTGTCGCCGACGACCACGTCACCCTTCTTTTTCCAGTCCTCGGTGACCCGCTCGCCGAAGCTGGTGTAGACGACCTTCACGTTCTGGAAGGCGTCACCCGCCTCGTGGGTGATGGTCACCCTGGCGTCGTCGCGGTACCGGTACGAGAACCCGACGTTGGGAGCCGCAGAGGTGTCGATGTCGGTCAGGTCCGTCGCGAGGCCGAGGAACGGCCCGACGACCAGTTCCCAGAGGGACTCCGTCTCGGTCCCGAAGGTGACCGCGACCGCCGAGTCGCTGTTCGTGACCTTGGTGTTCCAGGCACCGACGAGTGGTGCCGGGAGGTTCGGGTCGTCACTGGCCATCCGGGCGAACAGCGCTTCGGCCGCGCTGATGCCCGCCGCCACGTCGTTCGGCGTGTCGTAGAGGAAGAGTGCTTCCACGTTCGTGCCGCCGCCGTTCACGTCGAAGGCGAAGCCGGCCGCACGCGCCCCCCGGAACAGGTCCCTGACGCCCGCGTCGAGCGACGGGAACATGTCGTCGACGGCCTTGTCGTCGAGTTCGACGACGAAGTAGCCCGTCGGGGGCGTCTCCCGGGAGGTGTACCGGTTGACGAGCGCCCGCGCACCCGAACTCTCGTCCAGCCGGCGGGTCGCCTTCCCACTGCCGGCGTCGATCATGGTCGTCACCGCGTCGACCGCCGGGACGGCCGGAGAGCCGACCCCGTAGACGATGGCGTTGCCCGCGACCGCGGTCGCGATGTCGATGCCGCCCGTCACGTCCGCCCGGTAGATGTCGTATCCGGCGTGGCCGCCCGCGTCACGGAGGCCCTTGCGGACGAGGTCGGTCGCCACCGCGCCCGAGTCGACAGATCCGCGGGCCATCAGGGTCCCGCCGGCCTGCTGTTTCGAGCCGGTCTTCACGTAGCCGACCGCGAGGAGCTCGTCGACCGATCCGACCGCGTCGACCGAGTCCTCGATCTTCTCCTCTGTCTCCTGTGGGACACGAGTCGTGCCCAGCGCCGAGCCGTCGAGTTGCATGAAAAAGGACAGGTTCCCCTCGAGCAGGTCGCCGTGGTCGTACACGAAGTTGGTCGTCGGTCCAGAAACGTTGGGACTGCCGCCGCCCCCGAAGGCGAACCCCTCGAGGCAGCCGGCCAGCGAGAGCACCGCCGCGATGCCACCCCCCTGTAGCACGGTACGTCTACTGACACTCATGGGAGAATAGAAGGGGCTGAGAGTAGAAATACTGACCACTCACCCGACAGAAACCTCAATACTCACGAGGTACAGGACCTGTCAGAACGGCGTGGGGAGCAGCCCGAAGAAGGCCGCGAACCCGAGGCCGCCACAGAGCAGGAACGTCAGGGCGAACGCCGGCTTGCTCCAGTTGAGCACCTTCCGCCCGTCGAGGGGCCCGTACGGGATCATGTTGAACCCCGCGAGGAAGGCGTTGATGAAGACCCCGAACGCCCCGACCCGACCCAGCGTGCCACCGAACGCGAGCAGTGGGAAGAACACCGCGACCAACGCGACGTTCGTGAGCGGGCCGGCGACGGCGATGAGGCCGCTCTCCTTCTTGCTCGTCCGCGGGTGGTACACCGCGCCAGGTGCCGCGAACAGGAACCCGACCATCGCGCTGAACACGGCGAGCAGCAACATGTTGTAGTCGGCGCGGAACTCGGCGGGGTAGCCGAAGTGCATCGCGGTGAACTTGTGGGCGAGTTCGTGGAGCAGGAAGCCGATACCGGCCGTGAACGCGGCGAACCCGAGCAGCCGGAACGCAGCAGTCGGGTCGATGCGGGTGATGGCGCTCGGGCCGATGATGAGGATACCGAACGCGACCGACAGCGCCACCCACGCGATGCCGAGGTCCTTCAACTCGCCGTCGGCGAAGCGGAACTGGACCATCAGAGCACCCCCGTGATGATGTCCACGCTGTTCTGTGCCCCGCGCAGGAGCAGGTCCATGAGCTGTTCGACGTTCTCGATGCGCCCCTGGGCGAGCCAGGGCAACACCGCGACCGGGAACAGCACGCTGGCGATGGTACTCCCGATGTTGGTGGCGGCGACGACCATGATGAGCCGGAACAGCGGGACGTCGAACATCCGGCGGACCACGTCCAGCAGCGGGCTCTCCTCGTCCGAAAGTATCTGGTTGAGCGTGTTGATGTCGCCGACGTTGACCGGGTCGTGGCGCAACTCCATGTAGCCCGCGAACCAGCCCGGCGCGAGCAGCGGGTTGAGGCTCGTCAGCCACGCGATGGCCCCACCGACGGCGGCGGAGGTCCAGCGCGCCCCGACGAGTTTCGCCAGCGTGAACGCGATGACGCCGTTGAACAGGAACCACGCCGCGAACAGCTTCAGCAGGAACAGGTTCCCGACGCCGGCCATCACGAGCAGGAAGAAGAACGCGATGTAGCCGATGGCGAGCGCGTAGGCGAACGCCTTCAGAAACGAGAACCGTCGGGACCGGTCGGTGCCGGAGATGGAGTCGAGTGAGGGGAGTTCGGACGGGTTCTCCAGGTAGTTCTCGATGCCGGCCCGGTGGCCCGCGCCGACGACCGCGACGACGGAGTAGCCCTGCTCGCGCAGCGCGAGCAGCTTGTGGGCGATGTAGGCGTCACGCTCGTCGATGAGCGCCTGGGCGCCACCGGGAGAGAACTGGCGGAACTCCTCCATCATCGCCGTCACCACGTCGGCGTCGGTCATGCGCTCGATGTCGAACTCCTCGTAGTCCTCCTCGGGCGCGGCGTCGTAGCCGAGCGCGAGCATGAAGACGCCAAGAACGCCACCGAAGCCGACGCCGGCGACGACACCGCCGACGAGGCCACCGACGAGCGAAAGCCCGAGGCCGGTTCCCAGCAGGCTTCCGACGAACGGGTTCGCGACGCCCGAGATGGCGACCGCACCCCCGACGGCGACCGCACCGCCAGCGCCGAGTGCGATGGCCTGGTCGTCCGTGAGACTCCGGAGGCCGAACTCCCAGAGCAGGTAGCCCGCGAGGAGTCCGATGACCCCACCGCCGGCGATTCCCTGCATCGTGGCCGCCTCGACGCCGAAGAGCGGCCCGGAAGCGAGCCCGAACAGCGGGCCGAGGAAGAGCCCGGCCATGAGACCGATGGTGACCCCGACGACCAGCGCGTCGGCGACCCCGAAGATGAGGCCGGCCATCATCTGTATCTTCTCCTTGCTGGACATCCGCCGCCAGAAGCGCTGGATGGTCACCTGGATGTCGCGGTCGACCAGCGCGACGCCCAGTTCGTGCTCCTCGGCGGCCTCGATGGCCGCGAGCATGTCCGCACCCGGCTGGATGTCGAACTGCTCGCCGAGGCGCGTCTGGACGTACGACAGCATCCAGTACGCGATGAACTGGAAGACGGTGTTGCCCTTCAGCAGGTCGCGGGGCTCGATGTCCTCCGGCGTCTCCCCGCGCAGCTGGTTGTACCGTCCCTCGTCGAGTTCGACCGCAACGACGTCCGGCTGCTCGGCCGCGATGGTGTCACGTACGTCCTCGACGGACTGTTCCGAGACGTGGGCCGTCCCGAGCACGGTGACGGACCCGTCGCCGTCGCCCGGCGGTCCCAGTGGGTCCGGTGCCGGCGGGTCGGCAGATTCGCTCATTGCACGTCGCTTCTTTCTCACACCGTAAACGGTTGTCGGAGGAAAGTGGCAGTCGGGCGAACCCGGTAGGCTATTCCGCTTCCGCCGGGAACTCGCCTGCATGCCGAGCCTGATGGACACCTACATCGAGAACCGGTCCCTCGTCAACCCGAACGACGCGAACATCCTCGGGTCGGCCCACGGGGGCAACGTGATGAAGTGGATGGACGAGGTGGGTGCGATGTCCGCGATGCGCTTCGCCGGCGAGACCTGCGTCACGGCCCGGATGGACCAGACCAACTTCCGGCGGCCGATTCCCCAGGGCGATGCCGCGCTCATCCGTGCCTACGTCTACGATTCGGGTCGGACCAGCGTGAAGGTCCGCGTCCGGGTGTACCGCGAGGACATCCGGTCGAACGAGACGCAGCTCACGACGGAGTCGTACATGGTGTTCGTCGCCATCGACGAGAACGGCGAGCCGGTCGAGGTTCCCGAGTTGACCATCGAGTCCGACCGCGGGCACGAGCTGTACGACGCGGCCGTCAACGGGAAAGAGGACTAGGAGCCACCACCGTTCGGGCCGAGCGGCGGTTCGGCCGACTCGACCCGGCTGGCGAAGTACTGGCCGTAGAGCAA
The DNA here is from genome assembly GCF_025399835.1 of Haloarchaeobius sp. HME9146. Classification (NCBI taxonomy): domain Archaea; kingdom Methanobacteriati; phylum Methanobacteriota; class Halobacteria; order Halobacteriales; family Halorubellaceae; genus Haloarchaeobius; species Haloarchaeobius sp. HME9146. The sequence continues at coordinate 2,340,985 of NZ_JAODVR010000001.1, read as the reverse complement.
TAGCAGCCCGACGGCGAGCAGTCCCATGACCGCGAACGCGACGACGACACCGACGTAGCCGCCGAGGCCGATCTCCGTGACGAGGGCGAAGGCGACCAGCCCCGTCAGGCAGAACGTCGCATAGACGGTGAACTGGCTCTGGAGGGGTGCCGTCCCGCCGGGTGTCATGGGAAAGTAGACGCGCCGAGACCACAAAAATCGATTCGCAGAAGCGAGAGATGACAGCTGAAGAACTGTTCTGGCCGAGTCACCGCAGTGCTATCGTCTCGCTCCCGGGGTCGAGTGCAGCCACGCCGCCGATGGGGAGTGGGCAGGTCGGATAGGTGTGCCCGAACTCGCAGTCGAGGACGATCGGCGCGTCGGGGTTGTACCGCGGAATCACGGTCTCGAAGGCCTCACGCTGTTGCTCGCGGTACGCCTCGCGCTCGTGAGCCGGGTTGTCGCCCGCCTCGGTGTGGTTCCGGGCGCAGGCTCGCCCGACGAGGAAGCCGTCGAAGACCTCGAGGTAGCCGGCTTCACCCAGGGCCCGCAGCCAGCCGGTGACGAGACCGGGGTCGGGAACCTCCTCGCTGGTCTCGAGGGCGAGGATGGTGCCCTCGAGTTCTGCGGGTGCGGGCAGCCACTCGTCGTGGATGAACCACTGGTCGAGTATCTCGAAGCAGCCGCCCCAGATGCGGCCCTCGACGGCCTCCCCGCCGCCGACCCAGGTCCGGCCGTCAGCGGGTTCGATGTCCCGGTGGTACTGCAGCGAGCGCGGCTCCTCCCAGTCGCCGGGCTGGTCGGTGAAACAGTCGGCTCCCTCCCACTCGCCGATGTGCTCGTCGAACAGCGCCCGCCCCAGGTACTCGACGGTGTAGTCGAACATCTCACCGTCCATCGCGTATTCGGTGAGCGTCGAGCCGCCGTAGTACGAGACGATGCCGTGATTCCAGAGGAACAGGGCCAGGTTCGTGTTGTCGGACCAGCCGTAGAACCGGGTCGGGTTCTCTCGCAACACGTCGGGGTCGAGGTGCTTCAGGATTCGGAGCTGGTCGTTCCCACCGATGTTGGTGATGACCGCAGCGATATCGGGGTCCTCGAAGGCGTCCATCACGTCCTGGGCGCGGGCCTCGGGGTTCTCCAGCAACCAGTCGGGGTCCGCGGTCGCGGTCGGGTACTCGACCGGCTCGAGGTCGAACACCTCGCGAATTCGTTCCAGGCCGAGGTCGTAGACGTGGGAGAACTCCTCGGGGACGTTGGAGGCCGGTGCGACGACGGCGACGGAATCACCGCGTTCGACCGGTGGTGGCGTGACGAAGTCGGGCATGCACGAACCGACTCGTGTCAGTCACTTAATCTTCTGGCCGGTGTGTGACTGCGAACCAAAAAGAGGAGAACGGCTCTACCCGAGGTCGGCGCGCTCGAACCGCCAGTAGCCCAGCGCGAGGGGGACGACGGCCCAGAACGCGAGGATGACGAGCATGAACCAGGGTTCGAGGAACCAATCGGTCAGGTGGGGACGGTCAACCATCCCCTTCCCAGTCGCCGGATTCACCTCGAACACGAAGTCCAGTGCGACGAAGTAGGCGTACGACGGGCTGAGCGCGGTTATGAGATGCAGGACCGACTCGGAGATGTCGAGGCCGAGTTTGTCGGCGACGAAGTTGATGATGTCGCTGGGCGTGACCGGGAACGAGTTCCAGAAGACGTTGAGGACGAACCATGTCCCGATGGCGGCACCCATGGCGCGCGACCGGGAACTGGTCGCCGCGGAGATGCCGACCGCGATGCTCACGTAGACGAGCGCGAACAGCAGCGTCAGTCCCACGAAGCCGAAGTACGTGCCGAGGTCGACGCTGTCGAAGTAGTAGAAGCCGAGCCCGAGGCCGACGACGAAGGCGAACAGCACGGACGCACCGACGACCGCCGATCGGGCGACGAGCTTCCCGAGCACCACGTCGAGCCGGTTGTTCGGATACGAGAGCAGGAACTTCAGGCTGCCCGACTCGCGTTCGCCAGCGACCGAGAGGTAGGCCGCGACGAGCGCGACCAGCGGGATGACGAGCACGGCGATGCCGGCCATCGAGAACAGCTGGCTGGAGAGTTCGCCGGCGTTCTCGCTGGTCGAGCCGGTCCCGTAGAAGAACAGGACCGTAAAGAGGGTGTACAGGAGACCGACACCCCAGATGAGCTTGGCGCGGCGGACGTCCAGGATATCCTTCTTGACGACGCCCTGGAGACTCATGCCGGGACCTCCATCTTCTCGGCAGTCTCACCGCGTTCCTCCGCGCTGCCATCGCGGCCCCCACCGGTGTACTGGTTGAACAGCTCCTCCAGGGAGGTCTCCGTGGCGACCACGTCGGTGACGGTCGCGGCATCGTCGACCGCCCGGATGGCCGCCATCTTCGCCGTCCCGGAGTTGCAGTACGCCCGGATCTCGTCGTCCTCGATGCGGACGTTCGTGACGCCGTCGAGCCGTTCGAGTTCGCCGCGGAGGCCGTCGGGAACGACCTCGACGGTGAGTTCGACCTCGCCCGAATCGCCCGACTGCGAGCGCAGGTTGTCGATGGTGTCGACGGTGACGAGTTCACCCTCGGACATGATGCCGACGCGGTCACACACCGCCTCGACCTCTGAGAGGATGTGGCTGGAGAAGAAGACGGTCGTCCCGTTCGCGGCCTCTTCGCGGAGGATCTCACGCATGTGCTGGATGCCGTTCGGGTCCAGCCCGGAGGAGGGCTCGTCGAGGATGACGAGTTGTGGGTCGCCCACGAGGGCCATCCCAAGTGCGAGGCGCTGTTGCATCCCCTTGGAGAAGCCGCCGACCTTGCGGTCTTTCGCGTCGTCGAGCCCGACGCGATGGAGGACCTCGTCGGGGTCGTCGTCCGCGTTCTTCATGTCGACGCAGAGGTTCAGGTGCTCCCTGGCGGTGAGCCGGTCGTACAGTTCCAGCCCCTCGGCGAGGACGCCGACGCGCTGGCGAATCTCGTCGATCTCGTCCTGTGCATCGAAGCCGAGGACGCGGGCCGACCCGGAGGTAGGTCGGTGGAAGTCGAGCAGCATGTTGATGGTCGTCGACTTCCCGGCCCCGTTCGGGCCGAGGAAGCCGAATATCTCCCCCTCCTCTACCCGGAGGTCGAGGGAGTCGACGGCGACGACGTCGTCGCCGAAGCGTTTCGTCAGGGCGGACGTTTCGATGGCGGGCATGTGCGTTTGGGCCGTCATTTCGACACATAATAAAATTAGTGTGATAGTTTTCGCGATAGAATATTTCGAACTGGTGGTGAATCGAACGGGAACGGGCCGGTTCGTGAGTCTCCCGGGTCTCCGACTCCCTCGTTCGGCCCCGTGCTTTTCTCCCTGCCGACCCCATCTCCAGTATGACCATCTGGGTGCTCGGCGACCAGCTCACCACCGAGGTTGGGCCACTCGCGACGACCGACCCGGGCGCGGACTCCGTGCTCATGATAGAGGCACACGGGTTCGCCCGGCGCATGCCCTACCACGCGCAGAAGCTGACGCTGGTGTTCAGCGCGATGCGGCACGTCCGCGACCGGCTCCGAGCGCAGGGATACGAGGTGGACTACCGGCAGGTGGAGACGTTCGGCAAGGGCCTCACTGAGCACTTCGCGGCGTCCCCCGACGATGAACTCGTCCTGATGGAACCTGCGAGCCACGGCGCGGCCGACCGCTTCCGAGAACTCGTCGCCGAGGCTGGCGGCGACCTCGAGGTCGTCAAGAACGAACTATTCCTGTGCTCGAAGGCCCGGTTCGACGACTGGGCGGGCGACCGCGAGTCGTTCAAACACGAGGGTTTCTATCGCATGATGCGCCGCGAGACCGGGTACCTCATGGACGGCGACGACCCCGAGGGCGGCGAGTGGAACTACGACGACGAGAACCGCGAGTTCCCCCGGCCAGAGGTCCGATTCCCGGACCCACCGAGTTTCGAGCCCGACGAAATCACCCAGGAGGTCCAGGCGTGGGTCGCCGACGAGTTCGAGACGTGGGGTGACGGCGAGGGGTTCGCGTGGCCGGTCACGAGAACGCAGGCGCTGGCAGCACGCGATGACTTCATCGAGAACCGGCTCCCCCAGTTCGGCCCCTACCAGGATGCGATGCTCCGGCGGTCGTGGTCGCTGAACCACGCGCTGCTCGCGCCCGCCCTCAACCTCGGGCTGCTCACGCCCCAGGAACTGGTCGAGCCGGCCATCGAGGCGTACGAGAACGGAGACGCACCCCTCCCGAGCGTCGAGGGGTTCGTCCGGCAGGTCCTCGGCTGGCGGGAGTTCGTCCGGCACGTCTACCGCAACGCGATGCCCGACCTCGCAGACGCCAACCAGCTCGGCCACGAGCACGACCTGCCCGAGGCGTACTACACCGGCGAAACCGACATGCGTTGCCTCTCGGAGTGCGTCGGCCACGTCTGGGACCACGGCTACGCCCACCACATCGAGCGCCTGATGGTGCTCTCGAACTTCGCGACGCTGTACGGTGCCGACCCGCAGGAACTCAACCGCTGGTTCCACTTCGGTTTCGCCGACGCCTACCACTGGGTGACGACGCCCAACGTCGTCGGGATGGGCAGCTTCGCCAGCGACGTGCTCTCGACCAAACCGTACGTCTCCTCGGCGAACTACGTCGACAAGATGTCGGACTACTGTGCGGACTGTCCCTACGACGAGGACGCTACAACGGGGGAGGATGCCTGTCCCTTCAACGCCCTCTACTGGGAGTTCCTCGACCGCCACGAGGACACGCTCCGGTCGAACCACCGGATGAGCCTGCTGTACTCCCACGTCGACCGCAAGTCCGCGGACGAACTCGCGGCCATCCGCGAACGCGCCGCCGAGGTCCGCGAGATGGGTGCCGACGGGACCCTCTAGGGGCCTACCGCACCCCGAGTCGCGTACCCTTATCCTCGCCCGGTTCGTATCAAGTGGTATGGGATTATCAGTCGAGACACCGGCCCCGCCGGAGCTGGAGTTCGTCGACCCGAACGAGTACGAGGACGCGACGGTCGCCGCCGACGCGGACTACCGCCGGGAGGAGCTGGAGGAGTTCCTCCACGAGGGCGCGTGGGAGCGGTCCTGGAACGAGTGGGCCGAACACACCGACCTCACCGAGGAGGAGTTCGAGATCGCGGCCGACATGAACCTGTTCGAGCGCTTCGACTTCTTCTGGGACGATTTCGCCGACCGCGTCGGCTACCACGCCCCCGGCATCCCCGAGGACTGGAAGGAGCGGAACTACCACCCGGACCTGCAGTCGTGGGGGACCGTCTCGGGTATCAACGCCGCGCTGACCGAACTCGGGCAGGTCGTCTGTGACGTGCTCAAGAACGAGTACATCGACTGGGAGGCGGAGTACGAGCCACCGGAGGACCTTCCGGACTTCTAGCTGCGAGAGCGCGGAAAACGGATAGAATCGAGGTGTGCGACCCGACTGGAGTCGCGCGGTGGGTTCTGTTTCGCCGGTCGGTCGTTACTCCCGCGAGACGGCGACGTTTCGGAGTTCGCCGTCACAGAGCGGGTGGTTGCACGTTGCGCTCGGAGACTCGACGCGCGAGCCACAGCGGACGCACTCGTACTCGGATCGGGTCGGCGTGTAAGGGTCGGTTCGTACCATCGTACTCGGATGTGAACCGTTCGCACCATTAAGGATTATCCTGTAACAAGGGTATACTGATAGAACCCATCATAGGTCATTATACACATACCTACACGAGAAGTGGACGATTGGTCACACTCCCCTGAAACCCGGAGCGGGCGGTCGGTCGAAGGGGTAGGCAGTCGAGGAGGTGGTCAGTCGAGGCGAGCGGCCAGCAGGAACGTCTCGGGTCGTTCGCTGGCCACGTCGACGCTGAACCCGGCTGCCTCGTGGTGCGCGACGGCCTCCTCCAGCGTGAAGCGCTCGTCCGTCGGCGGCCCGGACTCGCCGTCACCGTTGCCCGACCAGTCGACCGTCACGAGGCGTCCCCCGGAACCGAGGACGCGGGCGAGTTCGGCGAGGGCGGCATCGTCGGCGTACTCGTGGTACGTCATCGTCGAGAAGGCGGCGTCGAGTTCGCCGTCACCGAACGGGAGGTCGCCGATGCTCGCTGTGACGAGTTCGACACCCTCTGGGAGGCCCTTCTCGCGGTAGATGTCGTGCATCTCGCTCTGGACGTCGACGGCGTAGGTCTTGCCCGCAAAGGGGGCCACGTCGTCGGTGTAGAACCCGGTGCCACTCCCGAGGTCAGCCACCGTCTCCGCTCCCGAGAGCGAGAGTGCGGCGACGAGCTCCTCGCGGGAACAGTAGCGATACCGCGATTCGTCTTCCAGTTTCTCGGCGCGGTCGACCGGGAACGTGTGGAATCCCATGGCGGGAGTTCGCGGGGCGGTGGAAAGAACCTCCCGGTCGTCGTAGGGCGACGCACCGGCCACCCACCACCGTCGCAAGTGAAGCTGACAGCCCGGTCGCAGGGACGATGGACTCCGACGCCTCTTTCTCGCCAGCACGCTATCACTACCCATGACCGAACACGCCTTCCTCTCCGACGGGCGGGTGTCGCTCCGTCCCATCGAGACCGAGGACCTGCCGGCACTCCGGGCCGCCTGGAACGACCCCGACGTCTGGCGGATGCTCGATACGGTCGAACCCCAGCCGGAAGGCCCGTTCGAGGAGCTGGTCCGGGGGTGGCACGACGACGACCGACACGTCCCGTTCGCCATCGACTCCGACGGGCTGGTCGGCCTCTTGCAGGTCAAGCGCATCCACTGGCAATCCCGCATCTGTGACTTCTCGTACTTCGTGCTCCCCGGCGAGGGGGGCAACGGCTACGCCACGGCGGCGGTCGAACTCGGGCTCGAGTACGCCTTCGACTCGCTGGGACTGCACCGCGTGCAGGCGAAGACGGTCGGCCAGAACGCGGCGTCCCAGCAGGTGCTCCAGAAAGCTGGCTTCGAGCACGAAGGGACCGCCAGGAAGACCGCGTTCGTCGACGGCACGTACCACGACCTGCTGAGCTGGGGGCTACTGGAAGAGGAGTGGCGCGAGCAGAACGAGGAGTGAGACGGCTACCCTACCGCAGTTCCGGGGCGACCTCGCTCCCGAGGCGCTGGATGCACTCTTTCATCGTCTCCGTCCCGATGCCGGGGTGGTAGGTGCGGAAGATGACGTGGACGTCGTCGCCCAGCGCGTCGCGGTACTTCTCGAGGCGCTCGACCACCTGCTCGGGCGTCCCGTAGATGGCCTGTTTCTTCAGCTCTTCCTTGCGCTCTTCGGGGAGTTCGTCGACGTCCTCGCCGGAGAACAGTTCCGCGTAGCGACGCTGGATGTAGAAGTAGCCCGGCTTCATTTTGTTCCACGCCTCCTCCTTGGAGTCGGCGACGAACCCGTGCTTGATGATGTAGACCTCGAAGTCGCCGTCTACGTCCTCCTCGTCGCGGACGTTCCGGATGTCCTCGACGCGCTTCTTCAGGCCGCCGATGGAGAGCTTCGAGGGTGCACACCACGCGTCGGCCTCCCGTGCTGCCCGGCGAACCGCGGGCTTCGCCGCCCCGCCGAGCATGATGGGCACGTCCTCGTCCACGGGCTTCGGCGTGACGTTGACGCTCGGGTCGATGTCGTGGAACTCGGAGTCGTAGTCCAGCGGACCCTCGGACCACGCCGCTCGCAGGAGCTTCACCTGGTCGGCCAGCCGGTCGGCGCGCTCCTCGATGGGGACGCCGAACGCCTCGAACTCGCTCGGGTTCGAGCCGATGGCCAGCCCGAGGGTCAATCGGTCGTGCGAGACGTGGTCGACCGTCGCCGCGTCCTCGGCGAGGCGGACCCCGTCGTACAGCGGCGCGAGCGCGATACAGGTCCCCAGCTCGACGTTCTCGGTCTGGGCCGCGAGCGCCGACAGCGAGGGCATCGTCCCCGGGAGGTACTCGTCCTCGGTGAAGTGGTGCTCGGACACCCACATGCTGTCGAGGCCGGCCTCGTCGATGGTCCGGCCGAGTTCGAGCATCTCGTCGTAGATCTCCGTCGTGGTCCGGTCGTCGTCCGGACGTCGCTGGCAGGTGAACAGTCCCGTACCGAGTTTCATACTCGTGAAATTTGCCGGGATACCTGAAAGTCGTTCCCCCATCGGCAGAGAGGCGTACGTTTCGGTGGTCAGTCTTCGCGGTCGCTCGGGCCGTCCGACCCCTTCGAGTCGGGCGGGTCGACGAGGTCCTGTATGCGGCCCATCCAGTGCCCTTCGATTCGACCAGTCTCCTCGTTGTAGTGCACGTTGAAGCGAGCGAAGGTTCCGTACCGGAACCCGACGACGACAGAGAGGAGACAGAGTGCGATTCCGCCGAAGAACAGGACGCCTTTGACCTTCGGTGGAATCAGCCCCTGCACGCCCCGTCTTCGTGGTGCGCCCGCTGCGAACGTGAACACACCGACGAAGAACCCGATAGCGGCGAACTGGCCTACTATCTCCTCTCTCGGTAGCTTGTCGCCGGGGTCTCTCGAACGCCGTCGCATCGACCGGATGATGTAGGTTCAGTTATATCAAACCGAGGGGGAGTCGAGGAGTGCATCGCGTTCTCGTCGCACATCATAGACTCGCGGACACCCGAGCCACCGAACCCACGGCCCGGCTACGCATCACCGAAACCGATACACGGGAACTACTTGACGGTGGCGCACCAACTAGACCGACATGAACGATTTCGAGCGACGGGCCCGCGCCTGTCAAGAGCGACTCGAAGCCGTCGACGCGGACGCCGCGGTGCTGTTCCCCAGTCCGAACCTGTACTACGCGAGTGGCTTCCACGAGGAACCAGCCGAGCGCCACCTGTTCCTGTTCGTGCCCGAGACGGGGGACCCGGTCTTCCTCGTCCCGAAGCTGTACGCCTCACAGATTCGCGACGAATCGTGGGTCTCCGACGTCCGGACGTGGGCCGACGGCGACGACCCCGTCGAGGCTGTGAAGACCATCGCAGACGACCTCGACCTCGCCGGGGGCCATCTCCTCGTCGACGACACCATGTGGGCCAGGTTCACGCAGGACCTCGAAGCCGCGCTGCCCGACGCGACCTTCGGGCTCGCCAGCGAGGTGTTCGACGACCTGCGTCTGCGCAAGGACGACACCGAACTCGATGCACTCCGGCGGGCGGCCGAGGTGTCAGACCAGGCCAGCGAAGAGATTCGCAAGCTCGGCGGCGCGGCGGTCGGCCTGACAGAGCGCGAACTCGCAGAGGAGATAGAGTCCACCCTGGCAGGCGCGGGTGGCGGCGGCCTGGCCTTCGACGTCATCGTCGGCTCGGGCCCCAACGGGGCGAAACCGCACCACAGCCACGGCGACAGGGAGATCCAGCGCGGTGACCCCGTGGTCCTCGACTTCGGGGCGTTCGTCGACCATTATCCCGGTGACCAGACCCGGACCGTGGTGTTCGCGGGGGACCCACCCGAAGGGTTCGAGGAGGTCCACCGGGTCGTCCTGGAGGCACTGGAAGCCGGCGTCGCCGCCGTCGAGCCCGGGGTCGAGGCACAGGCAGTCGACCGGGCCACCCGGCGTGTCATCGAGGACGCTGGCTACGGCGACGAGTTCATCCACCGGACCGGCCACGGTGTGGGCCTCGAGGTCCACGAGCCACCGTACATCGTCGAGGGGAACGACCAGGTGCTCGAACCCGGGATGGTGTTCTCGGTCGAGCCCGGCATCTACCTCGACGGACGGTTCGGCGTCCGTATCGAGGACCTCGTGGTCGTCACCGACGACGGCTGCGAGCGCCTGAACCACTCGCCGCGGACCTGGGAATCGCTCTGAGGCGGGGCAAGCGGCGGTGAACGTATCGGAGAGAAGTCCTGACAGCTTGTTTATTAAAGTATGGGAATTGTTGGCACTAGCTTCATATAGCTTGACGCAAGTTACTCCCCCATGACAGGCGCATCGCAGACGAACGAGGGTGGGCGGTTTATGGGAACGCGGCTGACGCTCGACCTGTGGCACCCGAACTGCTGGGCATGTGAATCGACGGAAGATGTGGACGGTGGCGTCATCGCACACGCCATCTACGACGGCCCGGATGGGTCGGTCGACCAGACCGTCCGCGGACTGTTCACCGCGTATGGGGAGACGACAGGCGAGGTGGAGGACCTGCTCGCGATCATCCAGGACTCCAGATTGACAGGGGAGGTCAAGGAGTTACAGGAACGCTTCGACTACGCCGGGCAATCGACGACACCGGGGAACGTCGCCCGCGAGTTCTTCCTGGACTACGACCCGGGTGATATGGTGTGTCCGACACTGCTCTCGCACGGGTTCGTCCACAACGCCCCGTGTCGCATCGAGGACGGGCGAGAGTCCTGGCAGGTGGTGTTCTCGGGAACCCGCGACCAGGTCGAACCCGAACTCGACGCCGTCCGTGAGGAAGCGGGCGCGGATATCGAGGTGGCGAGCATCACCTCCTTCGACACGCCGCTGAACGACAAACGCTGGCGGATGGACTCGCTGACGGACACCCAGCGTGAAGTGTTCGAGCACGCCCGCGAGCGCGGCTACTACCAGTGGCCCCGCGGCGTCTCGACCCGCGAACTCGCCTCGGAGCTCGAGGTCTCGAAGACCACGCTGCTCGAACACCTGCGGAAGGCAGAATCGAAACTGCTCGACCCCGAATCGAACTGAGCGAGTCGGTGGGCCCACGCGCTCACCGGTGCTTTTGTCACTACACGAAGGAGCGGTAGCTGGAGCCAGATCGTGCCGAAACCGGTCGCCCTTCGGCGAGTATAAAAGGTAATCAGTAGCGCGTCGCTGCGTGCGACGTATGAAGCGTCGTCGCTTCCTCGCGTTCTCGGTGCCAGCCCTCCTCACGACTGTTGCTGGCTGTAGCTCCCGCGAATCCGGGGGGGAGGCGCTGACGATAGCGGTGCTCGAACTGGAGAACCTGTCGGACGAGGAGGTCGTCTTCGACGTGGCAGTCGTGGACACTGCCGGGGAGACGGTGTTCGAAACGGCACAGCCGGTTGCAGGGAACGCTGCCGTCGCACTCGACCACCCAGTCGCGGAACCGGGAGACTACACGATAACACTGACGACCGGGGGCCAGAACGCGAGACAGGACATCTCCCTCTTCGCCGCCGACGGCGATTCCTGTGTCAGAATCACTGGACGACGCACACAGGCGAGACAACTCCAGGTCTCGGGAATCGGCTACAACGACTGCCCCTCCTGAGCGATACGGTTAGAGAAATCGCGGACCCATCGACTGCCGGGACTCGTCGGTCCCGCCCGAACGCTCCTACCCGGTCAGGACGGCGCGCAGCGCGAACAGCGCGTTCGACTTGCGCTCGCGGACCCGCCGGTAGAAGTACTGGAACCACTTGTCGCCGTAGGGGACGTACTGCCAGACCTCAACGTCCTCGCTGGCGAGGTCGAACTGTGCGCTCTCGCGGACACCCATGAGCATCTGGACCTCGTACGGCGTCCCGTACTCCGCGTGCAGGTCGCGGGCGTGGGCGATCATCTCGGGGTCGTGGCTGCCGACCGCGATGCCGTCGTCGAACTCCTGGAACATGTATTCGAGCAGCTCGCGGTACTGCTCGTCGACGCGGGCCTTCTTCTTGTAGGCGACCTCCTTCGGTTCGTCGTAGGCACCCTTGACGAGGCGGACCTTCCCCGGGACCGCTGCGAGCCGTTCGAGGTCGTTGGGGGTCCGTTTGAGGTTCGCCTGCACGCAGACGCCGACGTTCCCGTCGGTCGCACGTCCCAGCTCTTCGACTGCGTCGAGCGTCGCGTCCGTGGTCGTGTGGTCCTCCATGTCGACCCAGACGAACACGTCGTGCTCGGTGGCGGCGGTCACGATGCGTTCGAGGTTCTCCGCGAACACGTCGTCGCCGAGGTCGAGCCCGATCTGGGAGGGCTTGACCGAGATGCACGCCGTTGCGGGGCTGTCGGCGATGGCCTCGACGACCTCGATGTACTCGTCCGCGTCCGCATCCGCGGGTGGGCGCTCCTCGTAGTGTTCGCCGAGAAGGTTCAGGATGCAACCGACGTCCCGTGTCGAGGTCTGTTCGGCGTGTTCGATCGCGGCCGCAGGTGACTCACCCGCGACGAAGTTGGACGCGATAGGCGGTATCATAGCACGATACTCGGGTTAGTACCCCCCTAAATCACCACCCGACCATACGTTACAGGGCCTGTATCATGAATGAAAATGACTCCCGACCATGGTCGGCAGCGACCTTAACCACCGTCTCGTGGTAGCGTGGTACAGTTCGTCATGCAATCAGATAGAAACCGGAGATTGTCGCGGAGAAAGATTCTGGCGGGAACGGGCGTCTCAATCGCAACTCTCAGCGCTGGCTGTTTCGAAAGCAGCGGCGGTGACACCGACGGCGGCTCCGGCGGAGGCGGCGGAGGCGGCGGCGGGGGCGGCGACAGCGATGACAGCGACGGCGGCTCCGGCGGCGACGGTGGAATGAGCACGTACACCATCGGGATGGTGGACTCGCTCACCGGCTCGCTGGCACCGTACGGCAAGCGTAACAAGCGCGGAAAGGAACTCGCACTCTCGAAGATCAACGACGCCGGCGTCGGCCCGAACGGTGAGGGCACCCTCGAGATTACAGTCGAAGACGACGAGAGTACCAACCAGGCGGGCCTGAACGCGGCGTCCAAGCTCGTCAACCAGGACGGCGTCCCGCTGCTCCTGGGCTCCGTCGGTAGTGGTGTGTCCATCGCGATCTACGACAGCGTCGTCCAGGGGACCGACGTGGTTCAGATCAGCCAGAACTCCACGAGCCCCGAGCTCACGACCCGCGCGGGCCTCAACCGGATGAGCCCGAGTGGCGCTGCCAAGGGGAAGGCGCTCGCGCAGTTCGTCGCCGACGAGGGGCACGACTCGGTCGCAGTCACGTGGATCAACAACGACTACGGACAGGGTCTGCAGGGCGTCTTCTCCGAGGCGTTCCCCGGAGAGGTCGCGTACAACAAGCCCCACGACCAGGGCCAGTCGTCCTACAGCAGCCTGCTGACGGAGATGGCCGGCACGGACGCGAGCGCGTGGCTGTTCCTCACCTACGCGAACGAGTTCACGGTCATGGCCAACAACGCGTTCGACCAGGGCTACAACGAGCAGGTCGACTACTTCGGTGCAGAGTCGACCGTCGCCGAGGAGATCCTCGGGAACACCCCCGAGGGCAGCCTCGACGGCATGAAGGGTATCACCGAGAGCGCCCCGGCCGACCAGGAGAACTACAAGAACTTCGTTTCGGAGTTCGAGAGCGAGTACGACACGACGCCGACCGTCTGGTCCGCATACGCGTACGACGCGGTCACCGTCGCGGCGATCGCGGTCACCGCAGCGGACGAGTTCACCGGGCCGGCCATCGAGGAGGTCGTCCGCGACGTGACCCGTCCCGAGGGCCAGGAAGCGTTCACCTACGAGGAGGCAGCCGCCATCCTCCAGGACGGTGGCAGTCCGAGCGACGTGAACTACCAGGGAGTCAGTGGCCCTGTCGACCTCGACGAGAACGGCGACCCGCCGGGCTTCTACCAGGTCTACAGTGTCGCGGACCACGAGTACGACTACGGCGACTACATCACCAGCTAAGATGGTGACGGACACGGCTTCGGTGTCGGCTACACTGCAACGGGGGTCGGTAGCGTGAGCCTCGTCCTGCAGGTAAGTGTCAACCCGTTCCAGTACGTCGTCAACGGCGTGGTGTACAGCAGCATCATCGTGCTGGGGGCCATCGGCCTCTCGCTCGTGTACAGCATCGCCGACTTCGCGAACTTCGCACACGGTGACCTGATGACCGTGGGTGCGTTCGGCGCGCTCGGGACCGCCGGCGTCCTCCAGCCGATGCTGGGCGACGCGGGTGTCTTCGGGCTTCCGGTGTGGTTCTTCGCGGCGCTGCTCGTCGGGATGGTCCTCTCCGCCGTCGTGGCGATCGTGACCGACCGTCTCGTCTACGAACCACTGAAGAACACCGACGCCGGCTCCATCGAGTTGCTCATCACGAGTATCGGGGTCGCACTCTCCTATCGTGCGCTGGTGTACCTGAGTCCGCTGGAGACGGGCGGTGCCCGCTTCGGCGTGACCCGGACCGGGCCGATTCCGGCCCTGCAGGACACACTCGGTATCGCGATCACCCCGCGGAAGATATCCATCGTGGTCATCGCGATGCTGCTCGTCGGTGCGTTACACCTCCTCCTCCAGTACACGACGCTGGGGCGGAAGATGCGTGCGACCGCCGACAACCCCTCGCTGGCTCGGGTGAGCGGTATCCGGACCCGTGAGGTCACCATCGCGATGTGGGTCATCGGGGCCGCCCTCGCGGCAGCCGGCGGCGTCTTCCTCGGGCTTGAAGCGCTCGTCCGCCCGCGCATGGGCTTCGACCTCCTGTTGCTCGTCTTCGCGGCCGTCATCCTGGGCGGCATCGGGAGCGTCTACGGCGCGATGCTCGGTGGATTCGTCATCGGGATGGTCCACGAGATGGTCCCGTTGTTCGCCCAGTACGGCCTGCCGGTCAGCTACGACTACGCGCCGGCGGTGGCGTTCCTGCTGATGGTCGCCATCCTGCTGACCAGACCGAGCGGTATCATGGGTGATTCGACGTGACGGGTGGTCTACCATGAGTGTCGTCGATTCGATGAAGGAGTCCGTCGCGGACGACAGCACGGCCGTCGCCGGTATCGCGGTCGCAGCTGCCGCGGTGCTCCTGTTGCTCGCGCTCGGCGTGCTGAAGCTCCCGTACGTGCTTCGCACGCTCGCGTTCGGTGGTGCGTGGGTCCTGCTGACCATGGGCCTGAACGTGCAGTGGGGCTACACCGGCCTCATCAACTTCAGCGTCGCCGCCTTCTGGGGCGTCGGTGCCTACTCGGTGGCGTTGCTGACCTCGCCGAACTCGCCGCTGGGGCTCGAACTCCACCCGGTCTTCGGATTCCTCACCGCCATCGTGGTGAGCGCGTTCATCGCGGTCCTCATCGGCATCCCCACGCTCAAGCTGCGCGAGGACTACCTCGCCATCGCGAGCCTGGGGCTGGCGGAGGTCATCCGGCTCGTCATCCGGAACGAGGACCAGTGGACGGCGGGCAGCTCCGGTATCAGCCGCATCCCCCGGCTGTTCGAGGGGCTCCCGCTGACCCAGGAGGCGACCAATCTGGCGGTCGTCGCGGTGCTCATCGGGGCCGTCTACCTGCTGCTGCGGCGGATGCAACGTTCGCCGTGGGGGCGGGTCCTCCGGACCATCCGGTCCGACGAGGACCTCGCGAAGGCACTGGGCAAGAACACGTTCAACCTGAAGATGCAGGCGTTCGTCCTCGGGAGCGTCATCATGGCGATCGCCGGGGCGTTCTACGTCCACCTGAACCTGTACATCGACCCGACGGACCTGGTCCCACTGACCACGTTCTACATCTGGGTCGCCGTCATCCTGGGCGGGACAGCGAGCAACCGTGGCTCCATCCTGGGTGGCATGACCATCATCGCCATCCTGGAAGGGACGCGGTTCTTCCCGTCCGTCGTCGAGTGGACGTCCGAAACCCTGGGGCTCCCCGTGCTGTTGGACCTGTTCCAGGGTATCGACGTCGCGTCGCTGCGCCTGCTGCTCGTGGGCCTGCTCATCATCCTGGTCGTCCGCTACAAGCCGGCCGGCCTGCTTCCCCCGCGGTCGGAGCTCATCTGGCCCGGGGCGCAGCGCAGCGGGGCACGCCCGTCGAACGAGGGTGATTCCCAGTGAGCCTGAACGAACTCGACTACTCCGGTGCCGAGTTGAACAAGGACGACCCGGTCATGCGGACAGAGGGTCTGAAGAAGTCCTTCGGTGGCCTCACGGCGACCGACGACGTGACGCTGGAGGTCGAACGCGGCTCCATCACGGGCCTCATCGGCCCGAACGGGGCCGGCAAGTCGACCCTGTTCAACCTCGTCTCGGGGTTCTACGACCTCGACGACGGACAGGTGTTCGTCAACGATCAGGAGGTCACGGAGGCGTCGCCCCACGAGGTCTCTCGTGCCGGACTCGTCCGGACGTTCCAGACGCCACGTCGGCTCGAAGGGATGACCGTGCGCGAGGCGATGCTGGTCGGACCGCGCCCGCAGGTGGGTGAGTCCGTCATGTCGCTGTTCACCTCGCCGAGCAAGGTCACCCAGGAGGAGTCGGCCAACATCGACCAGGCCATCGAGCTGCTCGAACGGTTCGAGATCGACCACCTCATCGACCAGCCCTCGACGGAACTCTCGGGCGGCCAGCTCAAGCTGGTCGAGTTGGCGCGTGCCATCACGACCGACCCGGACGTGCTGTTGCTCGACGAGCCGGTCGCCGGGGTCAACCCGACGCTGGCGAACGACATCAAGCGGTTCGTCAAGGAGCTCAACGAGGAGGGCCAGACGTTCTGCATCATCGAGCACGACATGCCGTTCATCATGGACCTCGCGGACCCCATCATCGTCCTCGACCAGGGCCGTGTCCTCATGGAGGGCACGCCCGACGAGGTCCGGAACGACCCGCGTGTCATCGAGGCGTACCTCGGAGGTGGCGAATGACCCAGCGCGCACTCGACGTCCAGAACGTCGATTCGGGCTACGGGGAGGCACAGGTCCTCTACGACCTGTCCTTGCACGTCAACGAGGACGAGATTGTCTGTATCATCGGCCCGAACGGGGCCGGCAAGTCGACCGTGCTGAAGACCGTCTTCGGCCTGCTCGACCCGTGGGAGGGCCAGGTCACGGTCGGCGACCGGGACATCACCCACACCGCCCCCGAGGACCTCGTCCGCGAGGGCGTCGGCTACGTCCCGCAGGTCGAGAACGTCTTCGGCTCGCTCACCATCGACGAGAACCTGCGCATGGGTGGCGTCGCGAAGGAGAGCGGGCTGGAGTCGACCATCGACAGCCTGTACGAGCGCTTCCCCATCCTCGACGAGAAGCGACAGGCGAAGGCACGGACGCTCTCGGGTGGCCAGCGACAGGTGCTGGCGCTCGCCCGGGCGCTCGTGATGGAGCCGGAGGTGTTGCTCATCGACGAGCCGAGCGCCGGGCTCGCGCCGAACATCGTGCAGGACGTCTTCCAGAACGTCAAGAAGGTCAACGAACTCGGGACGTCGATCCTGATGGTCGAGCAGAACGCCAAGGAGGGCCTTGGCATCTCCGACCGCGGCTACGTCCTCGACCAGGGGTCGGTCGAGTTCGAGGACCGCGCCGGCGACCTGCTCGACAACCCCGAAGTCTCGCGTCTCTACCTCGGTGGGTGAATGCGGTCGGGGTTGCGCGAACTCGCGTTCGCGCTCGCCCCGCTCACCGCCGCCGCCCTCTGGGGCGGCATGTTCGTCGTCAGCGAGTGGAGTTTCGACAGTCTCCCACCGCTGACCCTCGCGTTCTTCCGCGTCGCACTCGGTGCGGCCGTGTTGCTTCCGGTGGTCCGGTTCCGTGGTGAGCGACTGCCACGCTCGGAGTGGCGCACCGTCGCCGGCCTCGCCGGCTGGGTGTCCCTCACGATGGCGGCGCAGTTCGTCGGCACCGACCTGACGAACGCGAGCCAGGGCTCGCTGGTCACCATCCTGACGCCGGTCGCGACCGTCGCGCTCGGCGCACTCGTCCTCGGTGAGACCGTCTCGCGCCGGCGAACCACGGGCGTCGCCCTCGCGGTCGTCGGGACCGTCGTCGTCCTCGCCGGGCAGTACGACCTCTCGTCGCTGGCGGGCGGGAGCCTCCTCGGTATCGTGGGACTGGTCGTTGCGAGCGTCGCCTGGGCGGCCTACACCGTCTACGGGACGCCACTGGTCCGCGAGTACTCGGCGCTGACGACGACCGCCTACTCGGTGGCCGCGTCGGTCCCCATGATGGCGGTGCTCGCCGCCGGTGAACTCGCCGTGGTCGGTCTCCCCGCGCTCCCGGGCCTCGGCGTCCTCGCGGCCGTCGGCTACCTCGGTATCGCGGCCACGGCCGCCGCGTGGTACCTGTGGTACCGCGGCATCGAGACGGTGGACGCTGGCACCGTCGCGGTGTTCTTCTTCGCCCAGCCGGTCGTGGGGACCGTGCTGGGCGTGCTATTGCTCGGTGAGTCGGTCGGGTCGGAGTTCCTCGCGGGTGGGACCGTGATGGCCGTGGGTATCTGGGTCGTCAGCACGGAAGCCGACTGAAACGTGGGTTTCACCCTCGACAAAGCACTTACCTGTCAGACAGCAATCTGACAGTATGGCCCGAACCCGACGCGCCCTCCTCACCGGCCTCGCCGGAGCAAGCCCCGTCGCCCTGGCTGGCTGTCTCGACGGTTCGCTCGGCAGTCGCACCGGCACCGACACGACCGTCGCGCCGACGACCGGAACCGAGCCCACCACCTCGTCAACGACCCGGACCAGCTATCCCGACACCGAGGTCGAGTTCCCCGATGGACCGAAATCTCGGCCCGAGCGCCCCGACGAGTGGACCCGCGAGACGGCCCGCGAGTTCGTCCACGAGCACGAGCACAACCTGGCGTACAACCAGCTCTGGTACAGCGAGTACTCCGAGGTCGAACTCTCCTGTGAGGTCCACTCGGTCGAGCAGGTCGGCGAGGGGTACGAGGTACTCGTCAGCTGTACCGGCTACTCGAACACCGGCGGTGAGTCGGACGGCAACCAGACCGCGACCGAGGTCCACGCCGACTGGTTCACCCAGTGGTTCGTCTACTACGTCGACGACGACACCATCACCCGCCGGCGCGCGACGGAAGACGAGAAAGACGGCGCGTAGGTGGGCGGTGCGTGGACGACGCCCGGAGTAACAGTCATCCGGCACGCGCACGTTATCGTCTAGCATGGACTACCGGCACGCCACCGTCGACGACATCGAGTCGATACAGCGAGTCGCCGAGCGCTCGTGGGAACAGGACTATCCGGACATCATCAGCCGGGAGAGCATCCTCGACGGCGTCCACGAGTGGTACGGGGACGACCGCCTGCGGGAGGACATCGCGGCCGCCGATACGATGGTGCTCGTCGCGCTCTCGGAGGGGGACATCGCCGGGTTCGCACACGGCGTCCTCGCCGACGACACGGGGACGCTGATGCGCGTGTACGTCGACCCCGACCACCGCGGTGACGGCATCGGGCGCGCGCTCGTCGAGTTCGCGACGGACGACTTCGCCACCAGAGGGGCCGACCGCGTCGAGGCGATGGTGCTCACCGACAACGAACCCGGGAACGAGTTCTACCGGAGCCTCGGCTTCGAGCAGGTCCAGCGGGCGACCACGACCATCGGCGGCGAGAGCTACGAGGAGAACATCTACCTGAAACTGGTGTAGTTCAGCGCGACGGCGACGGCGATGCCGACTGCAGCAGCCGCCAGAACCGACTCGACCGTTCCCAGCGACTGGGACGCGACGAGGTAGGTGACCGCCGCCAGCAGACCGACGGCCAGGTCCGCCCAGCCCCGACTCTCCGCCTCGTTCGTGCTCTCCTCACCGGTGTTCGATTCACCAGACATACCTGCCGTTGGGGGTGAACCAGCATATCTCTGAGCCTTCGTTCAGCCGAGCCATCAATTCGCTAAACCTTCACTACGAGCGTCGTGACAGTCGATTTCGGTGAAATAGCTCTCTGAGCTAGCCGAAAGGATTCATATACAGGTGTCGTTGCACCAGGTATGCGAACGAACCGCCGAAACTTCCTCCGTGCCCTCGGTACCGCCGCCATCGCGGGTGCCGCGGGCTGCCTGACAGAAGCGACGACCGTCCCCGACGACTCCCCCGGCGGGTCCGACCCCCAGGACCTCTCGTTCGAGACCCACAGCTACCGGGCGAACGACCTCGTCGTCGTGGACGGCATCGGGCCGGACTCGGTCGGCGAGCGCTACGCGACCGTCGTCACCGACGAGACCGCCGCCAGGGAGTTCGTCTCGGGCGCGCTCGACGACGCGACCCGTGCCTTCATCGACGAGACGGACCTCGCCTCCGAGGACCTGCTCGTCGTCCAGACGTACCTCGACAGCATCTCGACCGAGTTCACCCTGGATTCGGTCCAGCGCGCGGGGACAGAACTGCGCGTGAGCGCGACCGTCGACGAGGCCGAGATGGGCGCACAGGCGATCACCTACGAGACGGTGCTGGCCCGCGTCGACTCCGGGTCGTCGGCCCCCGAACAGGTCTCGCTCAGCGTCGGCGGCGGCTCGCCGGAGACCTACGCGGTCGAGTCCCCCGAGCCGGTCGAACACGGCTCGATGCACCTCCATCACACCGGCGCGCTCTACCAGGACGGCCTGACCGTCTCCGACGGGTCGGGGCCGCAGTTCCGCGTGAGAACGCTGACCTCGGCGGACGCCTTCACGCTCGACGGGCAGGCCGAGGCCGCCGCGTTCGTCGAAGGGACCGACTTCTCGACGCAGGCCATCCTCGCCCTGGAGAAGCAGGTCCCGAGCCCCTGTGAGTCGCTGGCTGCAGAGAGCGTCGAACAGGGTCGCCGGCTCCGGCTCCGGGCTGCCGTCGAGGAGAAGGACGAGATGTGCACCCAGCAGGTGCAGCTGTCGACGCTGCTGGTTCGCGTGCCGGCCGAGGCCACGACGGGCCGGAAGGTCGCCGCCGTCGTCACCGGGACCGACGGAAGCGAGCGGGCCGTGCTGGCCGGGCAGTAAGCTGTTTCTCGGGGGGAGTTACGACATGTGCGCGGTCACGTCGGTCGAGGAGATCATTCCGACGTAGTCGTCGTCGACGACCGGCAGGTGCTTGATGCCGTAGGTGGTCATCATCGCCGCGACCTCCTCCATGTAGAGGTCGGGAGAGGCGGTCTCGACGTCGCGCGTCATCACATCAGACACCTTCAATTCCGTCACGTCCTGGCCGTTTGCGACGGCGTCGAGGACGTCGGTGCTGCTGATGATGGCCCGCGGGTTGGTCTGGACGACGAGTGCGCTGATGTCCAGCTCGCGCATCCGCTGGGTGGCTTCCATCACGGTCGCGTCCTTCGATATCGTCTCCAGTGGCGTGGACATCACGTCTTCGACGGTCGGTCTGTCGGCTGAACTCATGGAGAGACAATCGGCCGCACTACCCAAGGCAGTTTCCCCGCCAGCAGCATTCGCGACCTACAGGCCGAGTGACCCGTCGACGACCTGCTCGGCGAGCATGGTCATGTGCTCGATGTGTGGTGCCCAGTCCGAGTCCGCCCCGGCTTCGACCCGGTGACGATGGAGGTCCTCCCACACCGTCACCAGCATGAACGGGGCGAGCGCCCGGTAGAACCGCTGGTTCTCGAACGCATACCCGGTCCGGTCCTCGTATCGGGCGACCAGCTCCCGCCGGGTCGGACTGCCCGGCTCCGCCGTGAAGGGGCTCAGTCCGTTCTCGTTCACGTCCCGCAAGTGTGCTATCGCGTCGTGGTCGGGGTATCTCGCCGCCAGATCGTCGAGCGGCGGTGTCGGGTCGCCCTCGTCCCGCCAGCGCAAGAGGAGGTAGCCGAGTTCGACCAGTGGGTCCCCGAGCATCGCCGTCTCCCAGTCGAGGACGCCGGTTATCTCGGGCTCATCGGTGCCCGAGAAGAGGACGTTCCCTGGCCTGAAATCGCCGTGGATCAACGTCGTCTCGCCAGTCTCGGGCGCGTGGTCCTGGAGCCACGCCGCCACGTCCCAGACGCCCGGAATCTCGTGGCCGGTCGCCGCCGTCGCCGCTTCGAGGTGGCGGATGCAACGGTCGACCTGGTCTCGTGGGCGCAGGTGGTCACACACCCCCTCGAAGGGGGCGGTCTCGACGGCGTGAATCTCGGTGAGCGAGTCTATCAGGGTCTCGCCGACGCGGCGGCGTGCCGAGGGGTTCTGGAATCGGTTCGGCAGGTCCGACCCCAGCGGAACGGGGTCGCCGTCGAGTGCCGTCAACACGAGGAACGAGTCGCCGAGTATCGCGTCGTCCTCGTAGAACAGGACCGGGGTCGGGGCCGGGACCGGCGTGTCCCGGAGTCGCTCCATCACCTCGTACTCGGTCCGGAGGTCGTTGATGTAGCTCGTCTCGCGCAACTTGTTCGGCCGGCGGACCACGTACCGGTCCTGCTCGGTCTCGACTGCGATGACGAGGTTCAGCCCATCCGCGAGGACCTCGGTACTGGTGACGGTGGTTCCGAGTTCGTCCGCGAGGAACGCTTCGAGCGCGGTCGTGTCGATAGGTGTGGCGGATTCAGGCATATCGGTACCTCTCGGGCCCTCACTGACTCCCGAGTCGGGCCGCGAAGAACGTCCACGGGGAGTCGTCCTCTGCGTCGTCTTCTGGTTCGTCCTCCACGTCCGCGGCCTCGTCGTCGCTGTGGGTTCGCCGGTCCCAGTCGAGTGCAGTCGGCGCACCCCACACCTCCTCGACGTCGAACCCGGCAGTCTCCAGTTGGTCGCGCGTGGCTTGCGCGCCGGCCATGTTCCACTGCATCTCGACGCCCTCGTCGAGCCAGTCAGGGTTCTCGCCGTTCCACGCCTCGGCCGCCTCGCAGACGAGGGCTCGACCCCCCGGTCGGAGCACCCGCGCGAACTCGTCGAGGACCGCCTGGTGGTCGGCCTCGGGGACGTGGATAAGCGACCAGAACGCGACGACGGCGTCGAAGCTGTCGTCCGGGAACGGGAGGGTCGTCATGTCTCCCTGCAGCAGTCCCGCGGCGGGGGCGTTCTCCCGGGCGAGGCGCAACTGTCCCGCGGAGATGTCGAGCCCGACTGCGTCCGAGACGTCGGTGAGCCGTCGGAGGACTGGTCGGCCGCTCCCGCAACCGGCGTCGAGGATGCGGGTCGGGTCGTCCAGCGAGTCGAGGAACGTGTCGAGGATGGCCGACCCGGGACCGTCTTCGTCTCGCTCCTCGTCGTGGACCACGGCGACCTCGTCGTACCCCTGCCGGACGGCGTCCTTCTCGACCATTGACATCGGATTCTGACGGATAGCGGTTCAAGCTTTGGGAGGTGTGGGAGGAGATGGCACGCATCTCGACGGCTGACCCGTCCGGGAGAAGTGACCCCATCTTACCTGCGTCCCACAGTTCTTTCTCGTCTCGGCGAGACGTTCGAGATAGTCATGTCCCTCTGGCGCGACCCCACCAGACGACGGTGGCTGGCGTGGTTCACGCTCGCCGCGGCCTTCGTGCTCGTCAACTTCCACCGGGTCTCGACGGGCGTGCTCGCCGACGACCTGACCCAGGTGTTCGACACCAGCGCCGCGGAACTGGGACTGCTCCACGCGTCGTTCTTCTACATCTACGCGCCGATGCAACTCGTGGCCGGGATGCTCGCCGACCAGACCGGGACCCGGCGCGTGGCGACCATCGGCTCGCTCGTGATGGCCATCGGCGTGTTCGGGTTCGCGATGAGCGACACCTACCTCGCCGGGTTCGCCAGCCGGGCGCTCATCGGCGTGGGAGCCAGCGTCATCTACATCGCCACCCTGCGGTTCTGTGCGAACTGGTTCGAGACGGGGGAGTTCGCGACCGTCGCCGGCATGACCCTCTCGGCGTCCGCGGTCGGGGGCATCATCGCGACCACCCCGTTGGCCCTGTTCGTCGCGGAGTACGGCTGGCGCTCGGCGTTCCTCACCGTCGGCGCAGTCGGCCTCGTCGGGACCCTCGCAATCTACGTCGCGGTCCGTGACGACCCCGCAGACGCCGGGATGGATCCCATCGAGGGCGCGGCCGACCCACCCGATATCACGCCCCGTGAGACGATCCAGAACGCGAAACTCGTCCTCTCCGAGCGCGAGACGTGGGTCCTCGGCGGGATGCTCTTCTTCGTCATCGGGACGAACTTCACCGTCATGGGCCTCTGGGGTATCCCCTACCTCGTCCAGGCCTACGGCCTCTCGGTCTCGGAGGCGTCCGTGTTCACCCTGCTCGGGAACACCGGGCTCGTGGTCGGGTCGCCCGTGATGGGCTGGCTCTCGGACTGGCTCGGCCGCCGGACCGAGCTCATCGTCGTCGCCGCGGTCGTCTACACCCTCGCCTACGGGGTCATCGCGGCCCTCGGGACGCCCCCGCTCGTGGTCGTCGGCGCTGCGTTCTTCATCATGATGTTCCTCCTCGGGGGGTTCACGCTCGCCTACACCGTCGTCCGGGAGCGGTTCGACGGCGCGGTCAGCGGGACCGCAACGGGGGCGGTCAACGCCCTCGGGTTCTTCGGGGGCGCAGTGTTCCCGGCCATCCTCGGTGCGGCGCTCGACGCCTTCTGGACTGGCGAGCTGGTCGCTGGCTCCCGGGTCTATTCGCTGTTCGGCTACCGCGTCGCGTTCGGTATCGCGACGCTGAACGGACTCATCGCGCTGGGCTGTGCGGTGTGGCTCCACCAGCGGGAATCCACTGAGCCGGAGAAAAGCGAGGCGGTCGCGGCCGGGTCGCAGTAGTCCGGCCCGCTGGCGCAGCGAGCCGCGTTCCACCTTCTTGCCAGTAGCTTTACATCGTCCGTCGGATACGGTTGAGCCATGCATCGGCGGGAGTTGCTCGCAGCACTGGGACTGGTGGGCGTCTCGGGCTGTCTTCGACTTGACTCCGCGAGTCCACAGACAGCCCGCACCACCTCGACCGAACCGGACCCCACAGAGACGGTGAGCACGCAGACGGCGACCGACACGCAGACGAACACCGAAACGACCAGCGCTGGCCCCGCCCCGTACCCGACGGGCCTCGACGAGGAGGGCCCGAACCTGTTCCTGCTGCCCAGCCACACGCAGGCGCTCAGGCAGACGAGCTTCCGGGTGGCCGAGAAGAAACGCAACCTCTCGAAGACCGAGGTGTACCGGGACCGCGAGTATCGGAGCGAAGGCGGGGAGATACTCGGGTCGTTGCTGGGACGGGACGGCTCGAGAGTGGATATCTTCCGCACCAGCGAGGACGCCTACTGGCGGGAGAACCTCGGCGGGTCCTACACCTACGGGAACGACAAACACAGGAACAACAAGCGATACGAATGGACGCTCTGGATACGGGAACTGAGCGCCTTCCTGAAGGCCGGGAACTGGGGATCGCCCGAGGTCGTCCAGGAGGGTCCGACCACCATCTGGCGAGTCCAGGCCGACTCGCTGGACGAAGAGGGGGTGGTGGACCCCGGAACCGGCGGGACCATCACGGACGTCGCCTCCGGTGAGCTGACGGTCGACGAGGACGGCATCATCAGGAGCCTGACGGCGCGAATCGCGGAAGACCTTCGAGACGGGGGAGAACAGGTCCTCGAGGCGACGTACACCGTCGACTCGCTCGGGTCGGTCTCCGTCTCACCGCCGTCCTGGGTAGCGACGGCGAGCGAGCAGGCCCCGACGCTATCGGTCTCCGTCACCGACGACGATTCGTTCGTGAAGCTTCGTATCGAGTCCGGCAGGGCGATCGCTGCGGGGTCGGTGTTCCAGGTGTTCGACCGCGCGAAAGACGGGGGTGTCATCGACTACAGGCTCGAGGAGCCACTGGAGCCGGGGACGACGGCGTACCTGTACCGGGGCGGTGACTCGTTCGCACGCGGGAGCCCACCGGCGGAAGAGCCGACAGAGACGCTCACGAACAGTTACGACGTCTGGGCACGGCGACGGGGACTGCACTACTTCAAAACGTACGAAGTGGAATCCTGAGTTGCTGCGTTGCCCCGTGACGCGGTGAACCCGCGGCGGTGGCTACGAAGCTGGCTTCAGTAGTCGATTCGGGTGATCTCGTCGACGGGCCACTGGCTGAGGACTTCGACGCCGTTCTCGCGGACGACGACCATCTCCTCGACGCGGACGCCCTGGCGGTCGGCGGGCTCCATCGTCTCGACTGCCATGGTCATGCCCTCCTCGATCTCGATGGGGTGGTCGGGCGAGAGGCCGCGCCAGATGAGCGGGACCTCGTAGAGCTGGAGACCCAGCCCGTGCGCCCAGTGGTTGGTGGTCATCTGCCAGTGGTCGGTCGCGCCGTACCAGTCGGCGTGCTCGCCCTCCATGTCGGGGAAGCCCTTGCAGATCTCGTCGGTGGTCGCGCCGGGCTCGATGCGGTCGAGCACGTCGTAGAGGTTGTCGCGGGCGGTCTGGTAGGCTTCCTTCTGCTTCTCGGTGGGTTCGCCCATGGAGAAGGTCCGGTAGTAGCAGGAGCGGTAGCCGAGGTAGCCGATGTTGTACATGTCGGCGTAGACGATGTCACCGGGGCGAATCATCCGGTCGGTGGTGTTGGCCTGGTGCTTCGGCCACGTGTTCGGGCCCGAAGTCAGGTAGCCGCCGCCGACGAACGCGCCGTGGCGCCAGAGTTCCTTCGTCACGTCGCCCCAGACCTCGGACTCGCGCTTGCCCGGGCGGGCGTTCTCGACGACCTGCTGGAAGCCAGCCTCACAGATGGCCGCGACCTGGCGCAGGCACTCGATCTCGTCCTTCGTCTTGATCTTCCGGGCGTCGTGCATCAGGTCGACGCACTCCTTGGTCTTGACCTCGACGTCGTTGTTCTCGAACGCGGAGATGAGGCCCGCGTTCCCGACGTCGAGCCCCATCGGCTCCTTGTGGACGCCGTACTCCTCCATCGCCTCGTAGACGAGGTCGGCCATCTTCTGCTTGAGGAAGCCGCGAGCCGAGTCGCTGCCGGACGCCCGCGGGACGTTCCCGAGACCCGGACACGCGTACCGGATGTCGTGCAGCCAGGGGCAGTTGAACCGCTGGTTGCTGGCGTGGTCGGCCGTGTCCCAGTGGACGATGTCGCCCTCCTCCGTGAGCAGGGTGTAGTGGTCCGCGCCGGAGCCGCCGGTCATGGCGAGTCCAGTCACGTACCGGATGTTCGGGTCCGAGACCAGCAGCATCGAGCCGAGGTCGGAGTCTTCGAGGCGGGCGAGCGCCTTCGCGTACCGTTCTTCACGCAGTCGCTTCACGTCGATTCGCTCTTCCCAGTCGACCGCCTGGGTGCCCCGCGTCCCTTCCATGAAGGTTCGGTCGTACATACACAGGACTACCCGGGTAATCCATATCAAACTACGGTGACAGACCTCCACACGGCGCGGAGGTGTTTGGATACTCACCAAAGGCTTATGATACGTTTCGGAGTAGTTTGGGGCGAGATGAAACGAGTGCTCTCCAGCGTCGGAATCGGTTCCGCCAACGTCGACACCATCCTCCCGAAGACATCCCTCACACCGGGGGAGACCGTCGAAGCCACCGTCGAGATCGAGGGTGGGTCGGCCGAGCAGGAGATCGAGAACATGTACTTCGCGCTGATGACGCGCTACCGGACCGAGGACGGCTATTCCCAGGCCGTCATCGACAAGTTCCGGGTCGGCCAGAACTTCACCATCGGCGAGGGCGAGCGCCGCGAGGAGACCGTCGACATCACCGTCCCCTACGGCACCCCGCTGACGATGGGCAACGTGAAGGTGTGGCTGAAGACCGGCCTCGACATCGACTGGGCGGTCGACCCCAAGGACACCGACCACATCGAGGTGCGCCCCGACGAGCGCATGCAGGCGCTGTTCGACGCCGTCGAGGACCTCGGCTTCAGCTTCTACAGCGCCGAGGTCGAGAAGGCCCCGTTCGGTCGCGGACAGCCCTACGCCCAGGAGTTCGAGTTCAAACCCCAGGGCGGCGAGTTCCGCGGCAAGCTCGACGAACTGGAGGTCATCTGTGCGCCCAGTGCGGACTCGGTGACGGTCATGCTCGAGATCGACCGCCGCGGCGGCGTGCTCTCGGAGTGGGCCGACACCGACGAGTCGAAGGCGAGGTTCACGTTCAGCGAGCCCGACCGCGACGGTATCCGCGACCAACTGGAGACCATCGTCCGCCAGCACGCCTGAACGGGCCCGACCACTCACCGGAGCCGGTTTCTTCCAGACGACAGAACGGTTAACTTCCCGCCAGTATATTCTCCGCCCAATGCGACGCGTACTCTCTAGCGTGGGCATCGGTGCAGCCACGGTCGACACCGTCCTCCCACGGAACGAGTTGACCCCTAGCGAGGAGCTGACGGTCGACGTGGAGATCGAGGGCGGCGACGCCGACCAGCAGGTAGACGGCATCTACTTCGCGTTCGCCACGCAGTACTGGTCCGGGACCAGCCACGACACCGCGGTCATCGACTCGGTCACGGTCGCCGAGGACTTCACCATCGAGGCGGGCTCGCGCCGGACCATCGAGGTCGAGGTGACCGTCCCGCCGGCGACGCCGGTGACCGTCGGGAGCACGAACGTCTGGCTGAAGACCGGTCTCGACATCGACTGGGCCATCGACCCGACCGACAGGGACACCATCAGGGTCGACCCGGACCCGATTCGGCAGGCCTTCTTCGACGCCGCGGAGTCGCTCGGCTACGTCTTCGACGAGGCCGACTGCAAGGCGACCCACGCCGTCGACCCCGCCCGCCCGTTCGTCCAGGAGTTCGACTTCGTCCCCGAGTGGGGACCGTACGTTGATTCGGGCGACCTCGAAGCCGTGTTCGTCCCGTCGGACGATGGGGTCACCGCGGTCGTGCAGGTCGAACCCGAAGGGGGCGTCGACGACTTCGAGGAGTTCGCCGACCAGTCGAGCAAGTTCTCCATCACGGACCCCGACGCGGCCACCGTCGAGGACACGCTCGACGACGTGCTCTCCGAGCACACCTGAGGCTACATCGCTACCGATACCGGCCGGCGCTGTACGCACCTGAAGGGCTAAGGGGCGGCCGGTCGTGGTGTGTTCCGATGACACACGACACACCGATCCGGGTGGACCACGTCGGCCTCGCCGTCGAGTCCGTGGCCGACGCCGAACCCGTCCTGCTCGCACTCGGCTGCGAGAAGCTCTCCGACGAGACCGTCGAGGACCGGTTTCGATGGGTGTACTACCGGCTGGGCGACGCGTCCCGCATCGAACTCATCGAACCCATCGAGGAGGAGTCGTTCCTGACCGACTTCCTGGAATCGAACGGCCCCGGCCTCCACCACGTCACGCTCGAGGTCGCGGACATCGACGCGGTCATCGACGGGCTCGAAGCCGCCGATGCCGACCTGCGGGTGGTCGACCGTGCCGAGTTCGACACCTGGACCGAAGTGTTCGTCTCCCCGCGGAACCCGACCGGCACACTGTTCCAGCTCATGGAGTACCACGAGGACTACACGGAGAACCGGCTGCCCCCCGAGGAACTGTTCGTCAACGGTGGGCGCGTCGAGGAGGTGCAGGCATGAGCGAACTTCCCGAGGAGACCCGCGAGCGCATCGAATCGGACCCGTACTGCGCGATGCTCGGCATCGAACTCGTCGAGCTGGGCGAGGGAACCGCGACGATGGAGCTCACCGTGACCGAAGACATGCTGAACTTCCACGGGACGCCCCACGGCGGCGCCATCTACTCGCTGGCCGACGCCGCCTTCGCGGCCGCCTCGAACTCCCACGGGACGACGGCGGTCGCCCTGGAGACGAACATGTCCTACCTCGAGGCGGTCGAGACCGGGACGACCCTCCGCGCCGAGGCCGAGGAGAGCCACATGGCCGGCCGGACCGCCGAGTACAGCATCGACATCGTCGCGGGGGAGGACCGGGTGGCGACCTTCCGGGGTCGCGTGTATCGGTTCGTGGACTGAGCGACCAGAGGCTGGCTGGCACCACCCCGCAGGTCGTTCCCACCGGGCGAGAGTCGGCATCGCTCGCTATCTTCTCGGCCGACGTAGGTATCTCATGAACACCGTAATCAGAGCTATCGCGGCCCTGCTGGCCGGTCTCGCCGGGTTCGTCATCGCCACCGTGGGAACGACAGCACTGCTCGCGTCCCGTATCGAGTTCTCGCTGCTGGTCGGACTGCCGGTCGGCGTGTACGCCGGGCTGACACTCCTGTTCGGGAGTTTCCTCGCGCTCTGGTACCGTGACCAGGCCGCGGTTGGCGACCCCACCGAGGGTGTGACCCGCGGGCTGTGGGCCGGGGCTGCGGCCATCGTGGCACTCGTCGGGACCATCGCAGTCGGTCTGGCGCTGTACATCGTCGCGGGCCTCTCGGTCGGTCTCACCGTCCTGCTGTTCGGCGTACCGGCTGCACTGCTCGTCGCAGGCGTCATCGGCTTCATCGTGGCCAGAACAGGCCGCGGTGGTGACGTCGGTCCCCGGTCGTCGTCGGGCTGACGGGAGGCGACCGCTCTCAGTCCCAGTCGTACCGCTCGGCGACTATCTTTCGTCCCCGCACGCCGAGTTCGTATTGTTCCCGCAGGTCCGCGAGGGGCGTCCACGTCGCATTGGTCCGGAGGTCGTTGTAGTAGGAATCCCCGAGCGGTGCCTCCGGGTCGAACACGCGCAGTGCCGCCGACTGGATGTCGAGGTCGCGGTGGTCGCCGCCAGCTTCCTCGCCCGCTTCCAGCGCGTCGATGAGTCGCTTCGCGAGCCGTTCCCTGCGGTCACTGTCCTCGTAGGAGTCGGCCATCGCGTCGAGGACCTCCCCCGATTCGAGCAGGTTCCCCGCGACGGAGTAGTCCGCACCTGCCAGATGGCCGCTCCAGTCGTTGCACGCCTCACCCGTGTAGGTCGTCGTGCCGTGCCGGTCTACCCCGTGAATCTGGCGGTTCTCGGGGTCCACCTCGGGGTTGAGGACGGTCCTGACCACGTCGTCGAGATGGTAGTCGTCAGCGAGCAACTCGATGATTTGCGGGCCGAGCGCGCCGGTGACGTGGCCCTGTATCGCGACCGCCCCGTCCTGGGAGACGAACGGCGAGAGGTCGCCGATGCCGGGCATCCGCGTCGTGACCGCAACGCCGAAGCGGTCGTGGTCGCCGCAGGATTCCCTGACGCAGATGCTGAAGGTCACGTAAGAGACGCTTCGCTACGCCGGGAAGTAGATGGAGCATGCCAGGGCATGCAGGTGGGGAAAAGTGGGTTCGCGAAGAATTTGTTCTTCGCTGTGTCCCCGCGAACGCAGTGAGCGGGGGCTTGAGACGAGTTTACTCGTCTCGGTGTCTCCGTGAGCGAAGCGAACGGAGGCTCGCGAAGACGCTAGTCTTCGCGGTGTCCTCGTGAACGCAGTGAACGAGGGCTCGTGAGGAGTTTACTCCTCGCGGTGGTCGAAGACGCGCTTGACCTTGCCGACCTCGGTGCGCTCGATGACGCCGGGGCCGACGACCTCGATCTCGTCGGGCTTCACGTCGAGGACGTCCTTGAGCTTGCTCTCGATGTCCGCTTCGAGTTCCTCGTGCGTACCGTTGTAGTCCTCGTGGTGCTCGACGGTCAGCTCCAGGGTGTCGAGGTTGCCCTTGCGGTAGAGGTCGATGCGGTAGTACGGCGCCACGTCCTCCATGTCGAGCATGACCTCCTCGATCTGGCTCGGGTAGACGTTGACACCACGGATGATGAGCAGGTCGTCCGAGCGGCCGGTGATGTTGTCCATCCGGACCATCGTGCGGCCACACTCGCAGGTGTCGTAGTTCAGTCGGGTCATGTCGCCGGTGCGGTAGCGGATCATGGGCAGGGCCTGCTTCGTGAGCGAGGTGATGACCAGCTCACCCTCCTCGCCTTCCTCGACGGGTTCGCCCGTCTCGGGGTCGAGGACCTCGGGGTAGAAGTGGTCCTCCCAGAGGTGCAGGCCGTCCTGGGCCTCGGCGCACTCGATGGAGACGCCCGGGCCGATGATCTCGGAGAGGCCGTACACGTCGACCGCGGTCACGCCGAGGGCTTCCTCGATCTCCTCGCGCATGGGGTCGGTGAACGGTTCGGCCCCGATGACGACCCGCGAGAGGGGCAGGTCGCGGAGGTCCATCCCGCGTTCCTCGGCCTGCTCGGCGAGGTAGAGGCAGTACGACGGCGTGCAACAGAGCACGTCCGATTCGAGGTCCTGCAGCATGTCGAGCTGGCGGGCCGTGTTGCCACCGCCGGTCGGGATGACGGACGCGCCGAGCTCCTGGATGCCGTCGTGGAAGCCGAGACCGCCCGTGAACAGCCCGTAGCCGTAGGCGTTCTGGACCATCATGCCCGGGTCGACACCGCCCGCCTTGAGCGAGCGCGCCATGACCTCGCGCCAGACGCCGAGGTCGTCCTCGGTGTAGCCGACGATCTTCGGCTTGCCCGTGGTGCCCGAGGAGGCGTGGATGCGACGCAGTTCGCTCCGGTCGACCGCGAACAGGTCGGTCGGGTAGTTGTCGCGGATGTCCTCCTTCGTGGTGAAGGGGAGCTTCGTGATGTCGTCGAGCGACTCGATGTCGTCGGGCGTGATGCCCGCCTCCTCGAACTGCTCGCGGTACCACGGCACGTTCTCGTAGACGTGCTCGACGGTCTCGCGAAGGCGTTCGTTCTGCACTGCTGTGACTTCCTCTCGTGCTGCGGTTTCGATGTCGTTGTAGACCATGTGTTGAACCAGTGTTTCGTGTCTGTAAATCGATTCAGGTGCCGACAGGCGGCCCTGTCAGATGCTCACCCCGAGGTGCCTGTCGCGCACGGAGTCGTTCTCGTCCAGTTCTTCGGGAGTGCCCTCGTAGACGATCTCGCCTTTGTCGAGGATGAACACCCGGTCGGCGAGCTTGCTCGCCACGGCGACGTTCTGCTCGACGAGCAGGACCGAGATGCCCTCCTCGTTGAGTTCGGTCACCAGGTCGGCGACGCGCTCGACGATGATGGGGGCGAGCCCCTCGGTCGGTTCGTCGAGCAACAGCAGGTCCGCACCGGCGACCATCGCCCGGGCGATGGAGAGCATCTGTTGCTCCCCGCCGGAGAGGTCGGCACCGCGGCTGTCCTTGCGTTCGCGGAGGTTCTCGAAGGCGTCGAGCTCCCAGATGTCCTCGACGGAGCGACGGTGTGCCGTGTCGCTGCCGCCGAAGTTGCCCATCCGGAGGTTCTCCGTGACGGTCAGTCCCGGGAACACGCGACGTTCCTCCGGAACGAAGCCGATGCCTTTCCGGGCCACGTCCTCCGAGGAGGCACCCGTGATGTCCTCGCCCTGGTAGTGGATCGACCCCTTGACCGGGTCGACGACGCCGACGACGCTTCGCAGGGTCGTCGTCTTGCCGACGCCGTTCCGGCCGACGAGCGAGACGACCTCGCCCTCTTCGACGTCGAGCGTGACGCCCGAGAGGACCTCCGTCTCGCCGTAGCCACCGTGGACGTTCTCGAGTTCGAGGAAGCTCACAGCACACCACCACCGAGGTAGGCCTGCTGGACCTCGTCGTTCGCGGCGACCGCCTCCGGCACGCCGGTCGCGAGTTCCGACCCACGGTTGAGGACGGTGATTCGGTCCGATGCGTTCATGACGAGTTCGATGTCGTGTTCGATGAGCAACACGGTTTTGTCGGCGAGGACGTCGCTGATGAGTTCCATCGTCGCACGCGTCTCCTCGGCGCTCATGCCCGCGGTGGGCTCGTCGAGCATGACGAGGTCGGGGTCGGTCGCCAGCACGAGGCCGATCTCCAGCCGGCGACGGTCACCGTACGCGAGCGTCGACGCGCGCTCGTCGCCACGGCCGTCGAGGCCGATGCGACCGAGCACGTCGTCGGTCCGCTCGTTCAGGTCGTCGAAGGAGTCCTTGTTACCGAAGAAGTTCTCCACGACAGAGCGCTCACGAAGGGTCGCCTGTGCGGCCAGGCGGACGTTCTCTCGCACCGTGAGTCCGCCGAAGACGTTCGTTATCTGGAACGACCGCCCGATTCCCTTGCGGACGCGCTGGTTCGGCGGGAGCTGTGAGACGTCCTCACCCTGGAACAGTATCGACCCGTCACTCGGGAGCAGTGCGCCCGAGATGAGGTTGAACAGGGTGGTCTTCCCCGCCCCGTTCGGGCCGATGATGCTCCGGAACTCGCCCGCCTGGACCTCCAGCGTGAGGTCGTCGGTCGCGACGAGTTCGCCGAACCGGCGGGTCAGGTTCTTCGTCTCGAGCACGGGGTCGCCCGAGTCGAACGATTTCGTCTCCTGTTCGCTGGTCGCCATCAGTCACTCACCTCCGTGGGTTCCGCGTCGGGAGAGCCGCCTTCACCGCCCGAGGACATCGTCTGCTGGCGTTGCTTGAGCAGCGACGGCACCGAGACGAGTCCGCGCGGGACGAAGACGACGAACAGGACGAACACGACGCCGAGGACGCCCTGCCAGTAGTCGATTCCCTGTTCGAGCAGCAGTTCCTCCAGCGAGATGAACCCGGCAGCCCCGATCATCGGGCCGTAGAGGGTCCCCATCCCGCCCAGCAGGGTCATGACGATGACCTCGCCGGAGAGGAGCCAGTCGAGGAAGCCGGGGGACGACCGACCCAGGGTCTGGGTCGCGCGCAGCCCGCCGGCCAGCCCGCCGAGCGCGCCACTGACGACGAACGCCCGGCGCTTGTACGCGGTCGTGTCGTAGCCGAGGAACGACGCACGCTGTTCGGACTCGCGGATGGCCTGCAGGACGCTCCCGAAGGGGGCGTCGATGAGCCGCCGCGCGACGAAGTACGAACCGACGACCAGCGCGAGGATGACGTAGTAGTTCAGGGTGATCTCACCGAGCAGCGAGACGTCACCGAACTCCGGGCCGGAGGTCAGGCCGTAGTACAGCGCCTCGGCCCCGATACCGTCCTCCCCGTTGGTCAGGGGCGGGATGGTCGGGAGGCCGATGGACGCGAGGAACGGGTTGAACTCCGCACGCAGGCCCGGCATCTTCACGGCGAGACTGGCGAACAGTTCCGCGAACGCCAGCGTGATCATCGAGAAGTACACGCCGGAGACCCGGATGGACAGGTACCCGACCAGCCAGGCGATGAGCCCCGCGACCACGATGCCGGCCAGCAGCGCCAGCCAGAACGACGGGATGAGGTACAGCGCGAACAGGACCGTCGCGTACGCGCCGACCCCATAGAACAGCACGTGGCCGAGCGACACCAGTCCGGTGTAGCCCATGACGAGGTCGAGACTGAGCGCGAACAGCGCCCAGATGAGGATCTCCACGAGGAAGGTGTTCACGAAGAACGACCCCCACACGACGCCGATACCGAGTGGCGCGAGCGCGAGCAAGCCCACGAGTCCCAGGCCGAGGTACTTGCGTTGCTCCGGTGTCAGGACGCCACCGCCAGCACCGGTGAGTAGTTCACCCCCAGATTCGCCGGGGTCGTGCCACTCCGGGCTGCCGAACAGTCCCTGCGGACGGACCAGCAGGACGCCGATCATCAGCAGGAAGACGACCAGTCCCTCGAGGAACGGGAGCTGCCAGCGCACCAGCGTCTGGACGACGCCGACGAGCAGGCCACCCGCGACCGCCCCGCGGAAGCTGCCGAGGCCGCCGAGCACGACGACGATGAACGCCGGGATGATGACCGAGCCACCCATCCCGGGACCGACCGGCTGCCGCCCGGCGAGGACGACCCCGCCGACGGCGGCCAGGAACGCACCGAACGCGAACACGAGCGTGTAGTAGCGGTCGATGTCGATGCCGAGGTGACGGACCATGCCGCGGTCCATCGACCCGGCACGGACGACGAGCCCGAACCGCGTCTTCTCGAGGATGAGCCACGTACCGGCCGCGACGAGCGCGCCGGCGGCGATGACGAAGTAGCTGTAGAGCGTGTTCGTCGCGCCGAGTATCGTCACGGGACCAGCCAGCGAGCCGGTGTCGAGCGGACTCAGTGGCTGTGGCCCCCAGACGAACTCGATGGCGTCGACGAAGATGAGCACCAGCCCGAACGTCAACAGGATGTGGTACAGCGGGTTCCGGCCGTACAGCGGGCGGATGGTCAGCCGCTCCATCGCGCCACCCAGGACGGCGACCGCGAGCGGTGCGACGAGCAACGCGACCCAGAAGTTGCCGATGCCGGCCGTCGAGAGGGCGACCGCGAGGTACGCGCCCAGGGCTAACAGCTCCCCGTGCGCGAAGTTGATGACGTCCATCACGCCGAAGATGATCGACAGTCCGGCGGCGAGGAGGACGTACACCATCCCGACGGTCAGCCCGTTGACGAGCTGTTCGAGGATGGCTGCACCTGAGACCAGTGGTAGTGCGGACATCTTAGAGCGAGCAGTCGGTTTCGTCGCAGGGTATCATCGCGTCGGGACCCTCGACCTTCGAGAGCAGCTCGACGTCCGCCATCTCACCAGACTCCGGTTCGACACACTTGCCCATCCAGGTCGGGTTGAGCGCCTGGTGGTCGCAGCTCCGGAACTGGTTCGGGCCGAGGATACTGTCCATCTCCAGCCCGGCCAGGGCGTCGATGACGTCGTCGACGTTGGTCGACCCTGCCTCCTTCACGCCTTCGGCGGTCATCATGATGGACTGGTAGCCGACGCGAGCGAAGTTGTCGGGCATCGCGTCGTACTCGCTCTGGTAGGCCTCGACGAAGGAGTTGTTCTGCGGGTTGTCGATGCCCGGGATGTAGCGGACGCCACCGTAGGTGCCGTACGCCTTCGCGCCGAGCGCGCCACGGACGACCTGGAAGGTCATCGTCGGTGCCATGATGTCGACGTTCTCGGTCAGGCCGCTGTCGACGGCCTGGCTCACGAACGTGATGAGGTCGCCACCGGTCATCCCGAGGACGACGACCTCCGCGTCGGAGTTGTTGATCTGGCTGATGTAGGAGTCGAAGTTGCTCGCGCCGAGCTCGGACTTCGAGGTGCCGACGACGTTGAGGTTCGGCTCGGCTTCCTCCATCCGCATCTGGACGCGGTTCTGCACGGAGGTCCCGTACGCGTAGTCCGCGATGTGGAACCAGACGTTCGTCCCGAGGTTATTGACGGTGTAGTCGGATACCGCCTCGGCGATCTGTGCCGTGTTCGTCTCCGCCCGGAAGACGTACTCGTTACATCCACTGCCCGTGACCGGTACCGCGGCCCCACCCGGGTTGTAGATCACCTGTTCTTCAGCGGCGAGCTCGTTCAGTGCGAGTGCGACAGAACTGGAGATAGCACCCATGATGAAGTTCGCACCGTCCTGTTCGACGGCGCGGCGGGCCTCCTGCACGGAGGCCGTGTCTTCGGTCTTGCCGTCCTTGTAGACACCCTCTATCTCGAAGTCGAAGTCGTCCGACTCCTGGAGCGTCTTGATGGCGAGCTTCGCGCCGTTTCGCTGCCCCGGTGCGAGCCCGCTGTACGGGCCCGACATCGGGCTCACGACACCGTAGGTCAGTGTGTCGCTGGACCCTCCCGACCCACCGATGTTCCCGAGACACCCTGCAACACTCAGTGCACTCCCACCCGCTGCGAGTTTCAGGAAGTCCCGCCGAGACCCGATAGAGCTACCTTTATTTCCGGACGTGACTGCGCGGTCATTGTTTCCCCGTGCCATGGATGTTTCATTATTAAAAATAGGGTAAAGCAGTTCGCCCCCGTATAGACTGGGTTTATCAGTGCGTAGGGCTTCACATCAATTCCCTGCAACGCTTGCGTCTTGCGAAAACACCTAATAGAAGGCTTGAAGTTTCCGTTCGACAGAACGAGAGGTCGGCGGGCGTGCGCTTCGACGCAGGTGCTCTCAGTGGCACGGTCGTGTCCGGATTCCACAGACGTGCGAGGGGGTGACGCATCGGGTTTTATGCCCGGACGAGGCGACGTTCTTCACGTATGTTCAAACACATCGCGCTGCTGGTCAGACAGGACGATATGACCCACGAGGAGTTCGTCGACTACTGGCAGAACAACCACACGCCCATCGCGAGAGATATCGAGGGCGTGGTCCGCTACCAGACGGTCCTCCCCACGGACCCGGAGAACGCCGAGTTCGATGGACTGGCCGAACTCTACTTCGAGACACTGGACGACCTCCACGAGGCACTCGGGAGTGAAGGCTCCAGAGACTACGACCCCACACGCGAGGTCGCTGCCAAGGCCCGCGAGGACGTGAACAACTTCCTCGACATCGAGCGACGACCCCGGTTCATCGGGGAGGAGAAGATCTGGAAGGACGAGGTAGCCGGCGACACAGACGGCCTCTACAAACATTCGGCCTTCCTCGTCCGCAAGGACGGCATGACCCACGAGGAGTTCCGCGACTACTGGGAGAACAACCACTCGCCCCTCGCCAAGGATATCGAAGGCGTGGTTCGCTACCAGACCGTCTATCCGACGGACCCGGAGAACGCCGAGTTCGACGGCGTCGCCGAGCTCTACTTCGAGACGCTCGACGACCTCCACGAGGCACTCGGGAGTGAGGGCTCCAGAGACTACGACCCCACACGCGAGGTCGCCGCGAAGGCCCGCGCGGACGTGGACAACTTCCTCGCGGTCGAGAAGCGCCCGCGCTTCATCGGCAAGGAACGACTCGTCAAGAACGACCTCGGCGACGTCGAGGGGTACTAGATGGCCGACCCGGACTACACCGCCCAGGTCCGGGAGGCGTACCCCGAACTCGACCGTATCGAGAACGTCGAGTTGCGCGAGCAGGTCGTCGAGGCATGGGTCCTGGGACTCGACCGCGGCGGCTGGCAGCACATCGAGGACATCCCCTACGCCTGGAACATCCACGAGGTGACCAACGTCGAACACGTCCGGGGGGTGACGAAGATCGCCATCGAGTCTGCGGAGATACAGCGCGAGTTCCACGGTGCTGACCCCGACCTCGACACTATCGTGGCGGCCTGCCTGCTCCACGACGTGGGTAAGTGCTACGAGTACGTCGACTTCGTCGACGCCGAACTGCTCGGGGAACCGGACCGCGAGCACTACGCCAGCGAGGAGATTCCCCACTCCATCTCGGGGTACGCCCTCGCCCACGAGGTCGGCGTCCCGCTCTCGGTCCAGCGGGCGATTCCGCACTTCCTCGGCGAGGTGCCCAAACGGACGCTCGAGGCAGAACTCGTCAAGAGCGCGAACTCGGCGTCCTCGAACGCCATCACCCAGTCCGCCATGGGCATCACGCTCAAGGAGTGGGTCGCACAGTACAGCCAGACGCAGGAGTAGCGCTGCTTCGACACAGCAGTAGCGCCGCTGCGCTACCTTCCCCGCTCGCGAGAACCCACGTTCGCCCCGGTTACTGCGTTACTCAGTAACGCGGCAATCCTTATCATACCGAATCCCCTACAGAGGGTATCATGACAAGTTCGACAGAATACGAGTGTCTGAGCTGCGGTCTCCGGACCGAGGACGCCGACGAGAAGGAATGCCCGAAGTGCGGTGGTGAACTCCGGAACGTCTCGCTTCCCCGCGAGTAACGACAGTCCGTTCGCTTACTCTTTTGCTGGCATGCTCCTGTCGGTGCCCCGGTAGACGAGGCCGACGAGGGCGAGGCCGAGGACGAGAGCACCCGCACCGACAGCCATCGCTATCGCGTCACCGGTGACCGAGTTGGCGATGGTGAGGATACCCGCGATGACAGCGCCGCCGCCCAACCCGACGCCGAAGCGGTCGAAGAAGCCGGTGGTGTCGCCCGCCTCGACCGCGGGCTCTGCCGACCGGTCACGCGAGGACTCACGCAGTTCGTCTACCGACCGCTGGAGGGCCGCGAGGTCGTCCGCCGTCGCGACCGACGACCGGAACTCGTCGAATTCGTCGGCTGTCACGACGTCCGAATCCCTGGAATCCAGCGCGCCCTGCGTGACCATCTTCTCTTCGAGGCTGTCGAGGTCCTCCGCCGTCACGACCGACGATTCGAGTGTGGAGAGTTCGTCCTCAAGGTCTGCGACCGTCGCTTCGAGGTCGGCCCGGCCCGTCGCCTCGTCTTCGAGGTCGTCGAGGCGCTCCGAGAGTGTCGAGAGGGAGTCCTCCAGCCCTTCGACCTCGGCAGCGAGGACATCGTCGCCCGTCGCGTCTTCCAGCCGGGTCGCCAGCGCGGCCACCTCCTCGGTGCTTGCGGGCTCCTCGTCAGTCGAGTCCACCGCCGCTTCGAGTTCCTCGACGGTCGCCTGGAGTGTCGAGAGGTCCTCCGTCAGCGAGGACAGGTCGGCAGCGAGGTCGTCGAGGTCGTCGGAAGACGGGCCGGCGTCCGCCTGCGTGTCGAGTCGGTCACGGACCGAGTCGAGTTCGGCTTCGAGGTCGCTCGCGGTGGCACGGGTCTCGCGTACGGTCGCCTCGAGTTCGTCGACGGTCTCGGCGTCGGCAGCCGCGTTCTCTACCGCGGTCATCTCCGACGCCATCTCAGAGACCCGCGTGTCGACCGCCGCGACCTCCTCGTCCACCGTGGCCACCGTCGAGTCGAGGTCGGCCAGCCGGGTATCGAGTTCCGAGACGTCCGAGTCCAGGTCGGTGACGGCCGAGTCGACGTCGGAAACCGCCGAATCCACGGTCGACAGCTCCGACTCGACTGCCTCGATAGACGCCTCGATACCCGAAACACGGTCCTCGAGGGCGTCGACCGTCGCCGCGTCTGCACCGTCGGTCTCGAGTCGGGAGACCGTCTCCTGCAGGTCTGCCAGGGCCATGTCGGCCTCCAGCACGTCGGACCGGAGCGCCTGCAGGTCGTCGTCGGTCGCGCCGTCGGCAGCGAGCGCCTCCACTCGCTCGGCGAGTGCCGCGAGGTCCTGCGAGACAGAGGCGACCTCGTCCGTGGTGGCCGCCGTGTCGTCGAGCTGGTCGAGTCGGCCTTCAGCCTCGTCGAGGGCCGCAGAGACGGTATCGACGTCCGCACGAACTGCAGTCACGTCGTCGTCGAGCGATTCGAGGTCTCCCGACAGGGTTCCGACCGTGTCCTCCACGGAATCGAGGCCGGTGGTCAGCGTCTCGATGTCGCCAGATAGCGTCTCGATGTCGGCGGCGTTCGACGCGCGCTCGGTATCTCCCTCGTCGAGTCGGGCACTCAGGTCCTCGGTTGCAGAATC
Organism: Haloarchaeobius sp. HME9146; assembly: GCF_025399835.1. Lineage (NCBI taxonomy): Archaea > Methanobacteriati > Methanobacteriota > Halobacteria > Halobacteriales > Halorubellaceae > Haloarchaeobius > Haloarchaeobius sp. HME9146. Next base: position 2,300,491 of record NZ_JAODVR010000001.1, on the reverse strand, counting down.
GAGTGCGTCGAGGTCGTCGGCCACCTCGTCGACCGCCGTGCTCACGTCCGACAGGTCGTCCGCGACCGTGGAGAGGGCCGACTCGCTGGCGGCGCGTTCGTCGAGTTCGGCCAAGTCGGCCGAGAGGTCGTCCACCGTCGCGTCGAGGGCGGCCAGGTCGTCCACGGTGGCACTCGCCTCGTCGAGGGCGGCCAGGTCGTCGCGGAGGGCGGCGACCTCGGCGTCCAGCGTCTCGACGGTCCCCTCGAGAGTCGATACCGTCTCGTCCAGTCCTTCGACCGTCTCGGCATCGGCCGCCCGGTCCGAGAGCGCGGAGAGGCTTTCGGAGAGGTCGTCAAGCGCGGTCTCGAGGTGGGTGACCGTGTCGCCCAGCGAGTCGACCGACTCCCGTGTCGCGGTGGTCTCCTGCAGCGATTCGAGGTCGTCCTCGACGGTCGCCAGCGTGTCTTCGGCCGCGGAGAGCTCGGCGTCAGTCGCGGCTTCCTCGGCCAGTTCGCCGAGGTCGTCACGGAGTGAGGACAGGTCGTCCGCCAGCGCGTCGAGGTCGGTCGCCGCCGCGGCCCGGCTATCGAGGTCGCTCAGCGCGTCGTCCAGGTCGTCGAGCGCCTCGTCGAGGGCTTCGACCGTCGCCGAGAGGGATTCGAGGTCGTCCTCGCGGGCGGCCGACTCCGAGAGTGCGTCGAGGTCGGCTGCGGCCGCATCGAGGTCCTCGCGGATGCTGGCGATCTCGTCCTCGCGGTTCCCGAGGCGCTCGAACATCTGCTCGATGGCGCGGTTCGATGAGTCATCGTCGGGGTCGCCGCGGGCAGGCGGGCTGGCACTGCCGGAGTGCTGGGTGCCAGCACCGGCACTGCCCGCTGTCGCGGCCGCCCCCGACAGGGTCTGCTGTGCGAGGCCCTCGTCGTCGCCACGGCCGTCGTCGCCGGACTCGTCCTCCTCGCTCGCTGCGATTCCTTCGTAGCCGTCGATGCCGGACTCGGCGGCCGCGAGCGCGCCGAGTGCTGCGCTGTTCGCCGGGTCGTCGGCCATCCTGACGTCGCCGACCGAGAACGGGAGGGGAGCAGCGTCGAGCTGTGCGCCGAGGAGCATCTCCATGCCCGGGACGCTCCCGCTGCCGGCGACGACGACCGTCGCGGCGATGCCCGACTGCAGGTCGCTCTCGTCGGCCTCGCGCTGGACCGCTTCGGCAACGTCCCCGAGGAGTTCGTTGTAGGCGTCGGCGAGTGCGCCGTCGACGCCCTCGGAACTCGTGTCCAGCCCCAGCGTGAACTCGTCGCGGGCCGCGGCGACCGTCTCGACCGATTCCCCACTCGCGTCGGCCGCCTGCTCGACCAGCCAGTCACGTCCCCTCGCCAGCGAGAACCCGAGGACTGGGACGCCGTAGAAGGCCAGACAGACGGTGGTGACGGCGGGGCGGACCGCCACCCCGAGGCCGGTGTAGTTCCCGTCCGAGAGTGCGTCGTAGAGGACCGCGAGGCCGGTGTTCAGCGGGGTCGGCTCGTAGCCTTCCCCGGAGAGACCCTCCGAGACGGCCTTGCGGTGGTCCGTCGTCGGTTCGTCCGCGTCGAGGAAGCGGCCCGGTGTCGTGAAACAGACGGATTCCTCGTCGTCGCCCGCCAGCAGGTCGTCCGCGAGCGCGCCCACCAGTGCCGCGTCGTCCTCGCGGGGAATCACCACGTCGTTCGAGAAGAGGGGTTCCGTGTCTGTTCCGGTCGCGTCGGCGACCTCGGCCGCGTCGTCGCCGAGTATCGATACGGTGTCGCCGCGTTCGAGACAGCAGAGGTCGGCCGGGTCGAACCCGGCGTCAGTGAGTGTCCCATGCGGGACCTCGACGACCGATGCCACACTCGTGGCAAGTGTCGCGTCCCCGCCCTCGCCTCGTGCCGCCGTCAGTGTCTCCGTCCCGATGTCGAGTCCAGCCACCATGTCAGAGTAATCGTACGCCGGTTGTCGGGCATCTGTCTTGGTGTTTGTGTCGGTGATTCGGAATGAGAGGGGGTGGAAACGCACGTGGCTGTTGCTGTTCCAGTTCGAACGTTCCCAGCGATAGTACCGCTTTCGAGCAGATGACTCGCGGCTTTCAGCACGCGAGTCGGCACGCCCCACCCGGGAGGAATAATTCTCGTCGCCGTGGAAGGGGGCGACTCTACCGTCTCAGACCGGGTCCAGTCCCGCTTCCTCCCGCAGCACCTTGATGTACTTGCGGAAGCCGGATTCGAGGTCGTACTGCACCTCGTACCCGGTGTCCTCCTGGAACTTCGTCATGTCCAGGCGCTGGGTCCAGGGCAGTTCGCCCTCGTCAGAGACCTCGATGTCGGCGTCGGGCATGATCTTCTCGACGGTCTCGGCGGCCTCGCGAATCGAGGCGAGTTCGCCGCGGACGTTGTAGACGCGCTGGCTGAGGTCCTCGTCCGGCGTGAAGGCGGCGAGGCGGAACGCCTGCGCGATGTCCTCGACGTGCTGCCAGTCTATCTCCTGGTCACCGTACTCCACGGAGAACGATTCACCCACTGCGGGCTTCTCGATGATGTTCGCGAGGAAGGCGGAGCCGCCGGTTTCGCGGTACGGACCGTAGGCGACGGTCGGCCGGATGGCGACGTGGGAGACGTCGTGGTCCTCGTAGTAGACGCGGGCCTGGTGCTCGTTGTACTCCTTGGTCGCGCCGTAGAGGGTGTCCGGGTAGACGAGGTCGTCCTCGGAGACCCACCAGTCCGACCCGTCGTCGTAGTTGTGCGGCGGGGCGTACACCGCGGCGGAAGAGGCCCAGGCGACGCGTTCGACCTGGTCGTCGAGGGTGCGCGCGGCCTCGAAGATGTTGTTCGTGCCCTCGATGTTGACCTGCATCGCGGCGCGGGGGTTGTCACGCGCCGTGTTGGTCAGCAGGGCCGCCAGGTGGACGATGTGGGTCGTGCCGGTCTCCTTGACCGCGCGAATCACGTCGGTGGAGTCGCTCACGTCGCCGCGGCGGACCTCGACCTCGTCGGCGATGTCGAGCTTCTCGAGGATTCGCGGGTCTGTCGAGAGGTCGTAGGCGACCACGTCGTGGCCGTGGTCGACCAGGTCCTTCGCGACGTACGACCCGATGAATCCGGTGCCACCAGTGACGAGTACCGTGCTGTCTGCCATGTTCGCAAGTTCTGCCACGGTCTGCAAAAAGGTTCTCGTCGGCCCGTGCCGGGTGGCCGGCTCGCACGGCACCCCAAGATTGAGGCCATGGCACCGCGAGTGAGGACCATGGTAGCAGTTGCCGAACACTACCGCCCACCGCCCGAGTCCGACCTCGAAGCAGGCGTGTATCGAGTCGTCGGACAGGACGACGACCGGGTCACGCTACTGCGGGTCGGTGACGCAGCCGAACGTCGCGCCGTGACCGGTGAGGTCGTCTCCGTCTCGCACGAGGAGCTGGCCGGGTTCGACCTGGTCCGCGAACCGAGCAGCGGACTCGCGGGTTTCGTCGGGAACGTCGTGCAGGGACTCGTCTGGACATTCAAGGGCGTGTTCCATCGCTAAGGGCCGGCAGCGGGGAGAATCACCGGTGTCAGCGGTCGGCACGGGTGACGCTGACACCGGGTGGCGGCCACGCCCGAGTCGTCGAGGGTGGGGTACCACGGGGGAGACGCCGACGTCGAATCGGAGTCTCGGGGTGTGGGTATCGACGAGTCGGTCAGGGTCGGCTGGTCGACACCGGCTGGGGTGGGGGAGACAAGGTGCCGGTATCACCTGCCGAAACCCGTCCGGGCCGCCACGTTCCACGCAACACATCACCGAAATAAATAAATTTCTATTACTTCCGCCGGGAAATAACTGCCTGCGCCCGGAGGGATGGGGCTGAACCTGCGCTCGTAGCACGAATTATCAAGAGGGTGACCGTCGAACCTCCACCCGTGGCTGAACACAACGTCGAACTCGCGACGCTGCTCGGGGACCTCGACGCCGACGAATCGGGGCTGTCGAGCGAGGAGGCTGCCCGCCGACTCGAGGAACACGGCCGGAACGAGTTCGTCGAGGGCGAACGGCGTCGCCTCGTCGACATCTTCGTCGCCCAGTTCCAGAGCGCGCTCATCTGGGTGTTGATAGCCGCGGCTGTCGTCGCCGCAGTGGTCGGACACGGGGTCGACGCCGCCCTCATCATGGGCATCGTGATACTGAACGGCATCTTCGGGTTCGTCCAGGACTACCGCGCCGAGGAGAGTCTGCGTGCCTTGCGAGAGCTCGCCGCGCCGACCGCGACCGTCCTTCGCGACGGTGAGCAAGTCGAGATTCCCTCCCCCGAAGTCGTCCCCGGCGACGTGCTCGTCCTGACCGCGGGCGACGCGGTGTCGGCCGATGCACGGCTCCTGAAGGCGACTGACCTCGCGGCCGACGAAGCCGCGCTCACCGGGGAGAGCCTGCCCCAGTCGAAAGAAGCCGCGGTTCTCCCGACGGACACCGCCGTTGCGGACCGTGACAACCTCGTATACAAGCAGACGACGGTGGTCCGCGGCTCCGGGCGGGCGGTGGTGTACGCGACCGGGATGGACACCCAGGTCGGGGCCATCGCGGCCGAACTCGGGACCGTCGAGGAGCGGGAGACGCCCCTCCAGCGCGACCTCGACAAGTTCGGTCGGCGGGTCGGGCTGGGCGTGCTCGTCCTCGCAGCAATCATCGGAGGTGTACTCGTCACTGGTGGTGCCAGCCTCATCCGTGCGGGCCTGACGGCCATCTCGCTGGCGGTCGCGGCGGTCCCCGAGGGTCTCCCGGCCGTCGTCACGCTCACGCTGGCACTCGGGGTGCGTCGGATGGCCGACCAGAACGCGCTGGTCCGGAAACTCCCCGCGGTCGAGTCCCTCGGGTCGGTCGACGTCGTCGCCACCGACAAGACGGGGACCGTCACCGAGGGCCAGATGACCGTCACGAAGGCGTGGGTTCACGAGAACGAGTTCACGCCCGACGAGGCCGACATCGACGACGAACGCCAGCGACTGCTGTTCGAGATCGGCGCGGTCTGCAACGACGCGGCCGGCGAGAACGGCGACCCCACCGAGGTCGCACTGGTCGAGTCGGCGAGCGCGGTCGGACTGGACCCGAAAGCCCTCCGCGAGGACCGCCCCCGAACCGACGAGGTGCCGTTCTCCTCGGAGCGCCGCCGGATGGCGACCGTCCACGACGAACGGAGTTTCGTGAAGGGCGCGCCCGAGACCGTCCTCGAACAGTCCACGCAGGTCCTCACCGCGGACGGACCGGTCGCCCTCGACGACGAGACCCGCGAGCAGATCCAGACGACGGCGGACGGGTTCGCCGACCAGGCACTCCGGGTCCTCGGATTCGCCTACGGCGACCCCGCGGCTCCGGAATCCGACCTCGTGTTCGTCGGCCTCCAGGGCATGCAGGACCCGCCGCGGCCGGAGGTCCGGGACGCCATCGCACAGACGAAAGACGCCGGTATCGCGGTGAAGCTCATCACGGGCGACAACCGGCGGACCGCGGCCGTCATCGGCGAACAGGTCGGCCTCTCCGGCGAGGTCGTCACCGGCAACGACGTGGACGCGATGGAGGACGGAGAACTGAAAGACGCGGTTGAGACGCACGACGTGTTCGCCCGGGTCCTCCCCGAGCACAAGGTCGCCATCTGTCGCGCCCTGCAGGCCAACGGACACACCGTCGCGATGACCGGCGACGGCGTCAACGACGCTCCTGCGCTGAAACACGCCGACGTGGGCATCTCGATGGGCGAGCGCGGTACGGAGGTCGCAAAGCAGGCCTCCGACCTCGTGCTGCTCGACGACAACTACGCGACCATCGCGACCGCGATCCGGAACGGGCGGACCATCTTCGACAACATCTGGAAGTTCGTCGCCTACCTGCTGTCGGCGAACTTCACCGAGGTGATGCTGGTGTTCATCGCCTCGCTGTTCGGCCTGCTCGTCCTCCCGCCGGCGCAACTGCTCTGGATCAACCTCCTCACCGACGGCCTCCCGGCGGTCGCCCTCGGCGTCGACCCCGAGAGCGGCGACGTGATGGACCGACCCCCGCGGGACCGGAGCCTCGGCATCCTCGACCCGCAGATGCTGCGGACCATCGGCGGTCTCGGGGCGTCCTCGACCGTCGTCATGCTCGGGCTCGTCTACTGGCTGGTGACCAGCGGGAGTTCGACCGAGTACATCGTCTCGATGGTGTTCACCGCGTTCGTCGTCGTCGAGTTCGCGAAGCTCTACGTCGTTCGGTGGATTCCGGGCCACCCGGAGCCGAACCGCTGGCTCGCCGTCGCCGTCGCGACCTCGCTGCTGTTGCAACTCGCCGTATTGTATTTCGGCCCGCTCCAGCGTGCGTTCGAGGTCGTGCCCCTGACCCTCGCCGATTGGGGTGTGGTGGGGCTGACGACCCTGCTGACGACGATTCCGATGACCGGCGTCGTCTGGTTGCTCCGCAAGCGCGCACCCGGAAACGGGAAGCAGGCGGTCGGAGAGGCGCGGCCGCAGCAGGCCGACTGACCACAGGAACGCTGGTCCCTATCTCCCGCCGCGCTCCTTCGACCGGTCGTTCGGCCCACCGTTGCCCCGCTCACCGAGCTGGAGGACCCTGGAGGTCGACGTCTCCCGGTGGACGTCACGGTGCTCGAACAGCAACTGCTTGTACTCGAAGTCGACGAACATGTCCAGCTGGTCGTCGTAGTGGTCGCTTTCGGTCCCGTCGGGCGCGACGTAGCCGGAGTTCCCCGGTGGCAGGACGTTCTCCGCGACGGGGTCGTCGCCGAGGCGGACGAAGTGGTTCTCCGTCCCGCGGTTGACCCAGGGCATGTCGCCGGCATCGCCGACCCCGATGGGCATGCCGAACAGCGCCAGGTTGTCGAGTTCGTCGATTCGGGCCGACGTGCGCCACGACTCGACGTCTTCGCCGTACTCCGCTTCGAGTTCAGCACAGGCCGCGCGGAACGCATCGACGAAGGCCTGTTTCACGTCGCCCGCGTAGTCGGCTGCGAGGTCCATCTCGGTCTCGGATGGGTTGAGGACCCGCATCAGCGTCCCGCGACCGTACCGGTAGGTGAGGAAGAACGAGGCGGGGCCGTACGCCGGCCCGAACGCATCGGCGAAGACGTTCTCGAGCGCCTTCGGGAACGTGGCGTTCCAGACGGTGTAGCCGACCGGATACTCACCCGTGAAGTCCTCGCCAGCGCCCTGCCGGTAGTGGTCCCAGTCGGCGACGGCGTCGCGGGCAGCCTGCTCGGTTTCCGTGAGTTCTGCGTCCGCGAGGGCGTCGAGCAGTGCGTCGCGGTACCGGATGCTCCGGAGGTCGATGAACGAGATGTCGTAGACGACGTCCTTGAGGTCGTCGTAGCCGACCGAGCCGGCGGTGTCGAGTTCGTGTTCGACGAGGTTGATGATGCGTTGCACCCGGTGGTCTGTCCCCCACGAGTAGCTGAGGTCGCCGTTGTTCCAGCCCGGCGCAGGCTTGTTGTTCCACTGCGCCGAGTAGCCCCGCGGCGGGTTGATGCTGTAGGGGACGTCCCCGTCTGCGGCCCGCAGGTAGTCCTCCTCGGTGAGTTCGTACTGCGTGCCGTCAGCAGGGAGCCGGGTGTCCCAGGGGGCCGACTCGGCGTCGGGGTAGCGACCGAGGTGGAAGTAGCCGATGTCGCCGTCATCGCCGGCCCACATGAAGTTCAGCGCGTAGTCGCACTGGCGGGCCGCCTCGCCGTACTCCTCGACGCTCTCGGCGAACTGCGACTCGAAGAACGCGGCCCAGGAGTTCATGTCTCGACCGGCGTAGGACTTCGTCTGGGCGATAGCCTCGCCCGCGTCGGGATTCCACTGGGTGACGACGCCGTGGTGAGTCCGCCGAAGCATCACCGTCTGGTCCTCGCCGCCCGCGACCGGAATCGTCTGTTCCTCGGCGTACACCTCGCGCTCCTCGCCGCGGAACTCGTAGGTGTCGGGGCCGTCGTCGTTGGTCTCGATGGACTCGACGAACGTCTGGATGCAGTTGTCGATGCCCGCGGTCGAGGTGAACGCCCCGTTGCGGTTCCGTCCGAACATGATGAATGGATACCCGGCGACCGTGATGCCAGCGACGTCGAAGTCCGGGCCGTGAAGTCCGGCCTCGTACATCACCGAGGGCGTCGAGAAGCCCATCTGCGGGCCACCCATGAGTATCGCGTCGCCGCTGTCGGTCGCGTCGCCCTGGACGGCGAGCGCATTGCTGCCGTACTTGATGGGTAGGCCGAGGTCGTCGAGGCCTCGGGCGAGGGTCCGGACTCGCTCCATCTCTGCCTCGTGGACGCCTCGCGCGTCGGTTGGAACGCGAGCGTCCCCGCCTGTCACCCGGTTGGTCGGCTGGTTCTGTTCGCCCGTCACGCCGCGCTCGGTGCCTTCTGCGGCTGTCGCACCAGCACCGGCGTCGTCGCCTGCCGGGGTGTACGGCGGCACGTAGGCGTCATCGGGCTGGACGCTGGAGGTCGGCGACCCGGGGTCGTTCCCCCAGTTGAGGTCGTGGAACAGTTCCATCGCGCCCTCCTCGCCGACCTGCCCCTCGAGGATGTCGACGACCAGCGCGCCGAGGGTCTCCAGCTGGAAGCCGCTGAAGAAGGCCATGCTGGCGACGTACATCCCGGCGACGTCCTCCTCGGTGAACGGCTCGGGCTCGAACCCGTTCTCGACGAACCCCTTGTGGAACTCGCGGTCTCCCTCGCGGACCGACTCGATGTAACGGTTGATGCCCGACGCGAACGCCTGGAGGATGGCCCGGTTGTCCGGGTCCATGTTCTCCAGTTGCTCGGGCAGCGTCGTCTCGGTGAAGGTGTTCTGGCGGGCCGCAGCGTCGAAGGCGACCCACTCCTCACCGAACACCTCGGCGACCGTCCCGTGGTAGTACCGCCGGTAGAGTTCGAGCTGGAACAGGCGGTCCGTGGCGACCGCGTACCCGAACCCGAAGAAGACGGGTGTTCGGTCGTCGGCGTTCCGGGCGTAGATGTGTGGGACCCCGTAGTCGTCGCGCCTGATGGTGACCGTCGTCGGGTCGCTCGACTCCCCACCGTAGGCCAGCGTCGTCTTGCTGGCGACTGCGGCCGCGGCCAGACCGGTTCCGGTTCGCAGCAGGTCTCGTCGTAACACGCTCCCCCTTCCATGGCTGTCAGTGTCTGCCATATTCTCATTGAATTACCATTGGCCTGTATAATCAACCCCGGCTGTGTGAGTGTTTTTTACGTCCGACCCAAACAATAGTGTTGCTCTATTGACTTCTATGCCAGCAGCTACGCTCGACTAACTCGGAGCCGGGAACTCGCCTCAGATCCGGTTCGTCGTCGACTCTATCCAGCCCGTCACGAACAGGACACCGCCGATAGCGACCGGACCGAACCCGAGCAGGGCGACGGTCCCCGGAAGCGAGGTCCCGAAGCCGTCGAAGACCACCGACCCGGCGACGACCCGGAGGACGGGCTGGTAGGGCTCCGGCGGCGCGGCGATCCAGAGCAGGACCCAGCCGGTGCCGGCGAGGGCGAGGAGCACGCCGAAGACTGCCCGGCCGTTCATACCCCTTCGTCGACGAGCCGCGAAAAGAAGCTACTGCCCGGTTCGAGCCTACTCGTGCAGGCCGCCGACCTCGGCGTAGAACGACGACTGCAGCGTCTCGGCCATGTCCTCCTCGCGGTCAATGCGCACGTCGATGACGGTCGGCACGTCCGCGGCCTTCGCGTCCTCGAGTGCGGGCACGAGGTCGTCGGGGTCGGTGACGTGCTGGCCCTGGCCGCCGAGGGCTTCGGCGACCTTGACGAAGTTCGTGTCGTGGAACTCGACGCCCGGAATGGAGTCGTCCATCTGGCGGACCATCCCCAGACTCGTGTCGTTGAGCACGACGAACGTCGGGGCCACGTCGTGATCGACCGCGGTCTCGACGGCGGTCATCGTCATCGTGAAGCCGCCGTCCCCGGCAACGCAGATGGCGTCCTTGCCGAGGAGTGCGGCCGTCACTGCGGCGGGGGCCGCCCAGCCCATGCCGCCGACGCCGCCGGAGCCGAAGTACGTCTCCGTGTCGGGCGTCTGGAGGTAGTTCAGGAGCCAGAATCGGTTGTTCCCTGAATCCGCGGTGACGACGGTATCCGAGTCGACGACCTGCTGGATAGCCTTGCAGGCGCGCTGGGGCTTGATGGGCGTCGAGTCGTCCTCGCACTCGGGCACCGAGAAGTCCTCGCGGGCCTCGGCGGCGCGGTCGAGCGCCCACCCGTTCTCTGCACCACCCTCGGTCACGAGCGCGGCCAGCGACTGTGCTGCATCGCCGATGAGACCGACGTCTGCCGGGTACACCCAGCCCGCGTTTCGGGTGTCGATGTCGGCGTGGATGATGGTCTGCTCGTCGGGCCGGATGAACGACTCGGCCTGCCAGTTGGTGTCCATCGGGTTCATCCGGCAGCCGACCACCAGGAGGGTGTCGGCCTCGGAGACGACCTGGTTCGCGCCCTCGTGGCCGAAGGAGCCGATGACGCCGGCGGCGCGCTCGTGGGTCTCCGGAATCGTGGACTTCCCCAGATAGGAGGTCGCGACGACCGCGTCGTACGCCTCGGCGCAGGCGACGAGTTCGTCGTAGGCGTTGGCCGCGTGGACGCCGTTCCCGGCGAGGATGACGGGTCGGTCGGCCTTCTGCAGGGCCGTGACCGCGTCGGCAACGTCGCGGTCGGTGGGCTGTGACTCCCAGTTCTTCACCTGTCGGTCCTCGTCCCAGACCGATGGAATCGAATCCTCGGGGAACTCGTCGGAGACGGCGTCGCCGTCGAGGATGACCGCGGTGGGACCGGGTCGGCCGGCAGTCGCGTGCTTGAACGCCAGCTGGAGCGACCGAACCGTCTCCGTGGGCGTGCGCGGGAACCACCATTCCTTGGTGACGCCGTCGAGGATCTTCGGGAGCGATAGCCCACCGTAGTCACCGCGGGACTGTTGGTAGGGCGCGAGCGTGGAGTAGTCGCCGCGCTCGGATGCCTCGGTGATGGCGACCATCGGCGAGGAGGCGAGCCGAGCCTCCATCTGGCCGATGTTTCCTAAACTCCCGATCCAGGGGCCCTGCCCGGCGAGCACGCCCGGCTTCCCGGTCATGCGGCCGTAGGACTCGGCCATGACGCTCGCCTCGCGCTCGTCGCGCGGGCGAACGACCTGTATCTCGGGGTGCTCCGCCAGCGTCTCGAACACCTCGATGACTCGGCCGCCGGGGTAGCCGAAGACGAACTCCGTGTCGAGATTTGCGAGTCCCTCGACCACACGCGCTGCCGTCTTCATGCGTCTTCGTCGAACTGGACTGTCTCCTCGACGTACATCGTCGGCCCCTCGTCGGGCTTGGCGAACTTCTCTAGGTCCGCCATGACCTCCTTGCCGACGTCGGAGTCGAACGCCGCCTTCAGGTCGCCCATGTCCTCGAAGTACAGTTCGACGATGCCGTCGTACTCGCTGTGTTCCGGGCTGTTCGGGACGCTCGTGACGTACTTCTTCGCGTGGGGGAGGTCCTTCGCGAGCGGGACGTGTTCCTCGTACCAGTACTCGGCGAACTCCTCGTGGGTCAGGTCGTCCGCGCGTACCAGCAGGTTCACCAATTTAATCATGACAGTAAAACCGACGGGCGGCGGTCTCTTGGTTGTACCGGTGCCACCGGCTTCGGGGGGGCGATTCGATGGGAATACGACGCTCGAACCTGACCCGTCAGGTCCGTTCGTACATTCCCATGAGGCGCGTCTGGGCGACCTCGGCGTTCTGGATGGCCGAGCGGACCTCGGACCCGCTCGCACCGCCCGGCACGTCGAGTTCGCTGTCGCAGGCGTACAGGGTGAACCGGTAGCTGTGTGCGCCGTGGCTCTTCGGCGGGCATGGCCCGCGGTAGCCGACCGCGTCGAACCCGTTCGTGCCCTGTCGAGCCCCGTCGAGGGACGCGACGGTTCCGCCGCGCGGCACGTCCTCCGGGATGGAGATGGTGTCAGCGGGGACGTTCCACAGCAGCCAGTGGTCGAACGTGCCGCCGGGTGCGTCCGGGTCGTCGACGACCAGCGCCAGCGTCTCGGCTTCTGGTGGGGCCCCACCGATGGACAGCTCGGGCGAGACGTCCGCCCCATCGCAGGTGAACCGGGCTGGAATCGTCTCCCCGTCGGAGAATGCTCTCGCTTCGATGGCGAACTCGCTCGTGGCTTTGGATGACATATTGGTCGCTTTCGTGGTGGGCGTTCTCTCGGCGGTCCGCCGGGTCTTCGTTCGTGTCCCCGGACTCCCCCCGAGACACCCTGCGACGGCGACGACTCCGCCACCCAGCGTGTGGAGCGTCGCGCGCCTCGTCGCCATACCAGAGTTACGGTAGGTGTCGCCATGAGCGTAGGGGCTTATATATCTCACACCGTATCTACAGGATATGACGAAGCTTCGCAAACCCACCGCCCGGAACTGCGAACGATGCGGGCGAAAGGAGGCGTGGAACGACGACGTGGAATCGTGGCGCATCGTCGACGACGAGATAGGGAATCCCCAGTGTATCCACGAGTGGGACATCGACGGGACGTTCAACCCGATAGAGGAGTAGCGAGGAAGCCGACCGAAGGGAGGTTTCCTCGGACACCGAGCGGGGAACGAAGTGACCCGCGAGCAGTAGGGAGGAAGCCGTCCGAAGGGAGCGACTCCACCTTTTTCATCGCCGCATCCGAACCGCCGGTCATGCCGACCGTCTACATCACGGCCCCACCTGACGAGGCGGGCCACATCGCGACGACGCTGGTCGAGGAGCGACTCGCCGCCTGTGTCAACCGCGTTCGCTGTCGCTCGACCTACCGCTGGGAGGACGAGGTACATCGCGACGACGAGGAGATACTGCTGGCGAAGACCACCGACGAGGGCTACGACGCACTGGTCGAGCGTGTCGAGGAACTCCATCCCTACGACGTGCCCTGCATCGAGCGGTTCGACGAGGACGACGTGACCGATGCGTTCGGTAAGTGGCTCACCGACTCGGTCGGGTCGCCGTAGAATCAGGGCAGCGAGGCGGCCGTCTCACCGATGAGCGCCGCGGCGCGTTCCGTGAACAGTGCTGGAACGTTCTCCCGCGCGTCGCGCCGGAGGTCGTACCCGAGGTCGGGGCGCTCGCCTTCCCAGTCCTGTGACGGGATGAGTTCGGGGAGTTCGTAGCGCTGGAGTCGGTCGTCGGCGTGTTTGACCGCCTTCCACGCCGTCTCCGATGGGTCGGGCAGGTCGAAGGCCTCCCAGACAGCGGCCTGGACGCCCTGTTCTGCACGGCGGTAGTTCGGGAGGTGTGGCTTCAGCGGCCCCGGCACGTCTGCCATGTACGCCTCGGAGGCGTCGTGGAGCAGTCCGTACAGCTGGACCTGCGGGGATTCACCCATCGCCGCCAGCTCCTGGCTCACGTACACCGAGTGGAGGGCGACACTGTAGAAGAACCGGGACTGCCCGGCCGCCCGACAGACGTTCGCGGTCCCGTGGGCGATGTCAGCGAGCCGGACCTGGTCGGGTGCCGGGTCGAACGGCCTGAACGACCCGCCGGACTGTGTGCTGATGGCTGCGTCTCGTTTCCTCGCGTCTCTGTCGGTTGCTAAATCCATCGAGAATCACCTTTCCACTCCCTCAACAGTTGGTCCAACAAAAGACTTTCCACTCAGGAAACACCCTGTGGCGTGTGAGACCGGCACACCACTCCTGAGGATTCCATGGTCTCCGTCGAAAAGTAAGGGTTAAAAACGCCGCGAGGCACCTGTCACATATGGCTGGAACTATCGAAGCGCTCGTCCCGGGTGGCCAGGCCAACCCTGGCCCGCCGCTCGGCCCCGAGCTCGGTCCGACACCTGTCGACGTGCAGGAAGTCGTCAGCGAGATCAACGAACAGACCGCCGCGTTCGACGGCATGGAGGTCCCGGTTACCGTCGAATACGAGGACGACGGCAGCTTCACCATCGAGGTCGGTGTCCCGCCGACGGCCGCACTCATCAAGGACGAGGCCGGATTCGAGACGGGCAGCGGTGAACCCCAGGAGAACTTCGTCGCCAACATGACCGTCGACCAGGTCAAGAAGGTCGCCAAGCAGAAGCAGACGGACCTGCTCTCGTACGACCTCAAGAACGCCGCGAAGGAGGTCGTCGGGACCTGCACCTCGCTGGGTGTCACCATCGAAGGTGAGAACCCGCGCGAGTTCAAGGAGCGTCTCGACGGCGGCGAGTACGACGACCAGTTCACCGACGAATAAGCGACGTTCTCTCCCCTTTCTCCGAGCGAACAGCGGTGGTGCTCGCTCGGCGTCGAAACGACCCGCTCAGTCCAGACGCCCGGCGAGGGCACGGCCCGTGAGTGTGAGCATCCCCGCGACAACGAGCGCCAGCAGGGCGAGCATCGTCACCGTGAGGCCGGTGCCGGACGCGGCGAACGCACCGCCCCCGTGTGCCGGTTCGAGCGACGGAAGCACGTCCGGGGCCACCGTCGCCACGCCGAAGTAGCTCACCGTCACGAGTATCGCGATGCCGCCGGTCCCGAGTCCGAGCATCGATGCCACGTCTTCGACGTTGAGGAGCCGATGTGCGGCCCGTTCGTCGATGTTGTCGCGTCGCAACCGGACGAGTGCGACGGCGACCAGCCCTGTGCCAGCCAGTACCTCGACGCCCAGCCCGAACAGCCCGAGCAAGACGACCTTCGGCGATGCTACCGACGGATGGGGAAACGCCAGTTCCGGCGGGACCGCGAGGGCCAACGGCAGGATAGCTACCAACAGGGCGGTAATCACGCCCTGGTGAGTCAACTTGCGTGGGAGGGGTCCCGAGAAGAAGCTGTATCGACTTGCCCGAAGCCGTTCGTAGGTGGTCCCATTTACTATCGAATGTGTGATATAATCGTCTACGGCGTCGTTATTGTCTTCCATCTGTCCGTTCTCACCCGGTGTTCTCACCCTCGTGGGGATTGTCGTCAGGAGACCGCCCATGGACAAAAATTCACTGGTCAGTCGTGTGATTCCTCGTTGACGAGTTCCTGTCGAGTTCTCTAACCATCCCCCGAGACAGTCCCATTTCGTATCAGTTAGCGAACTGTTAGCTATCCCTGTACGTTCCATAGGGAGGGTGTAATGGCTCAAGTCGGAGCGGAATCACTCTGGTTGCTGATCGGTACCATCGGGATGACCATCGGGACACTCTACTTCGTCGGCAGAGGGCGGGGTGTCACCGACAAGAAGATGCAGGAGTTCTACATCGTTACCATATTCATCACGGCCATCGCCGCGGCGATGTACTTCCTGATGTATACGGGGTTCGGGGTAACCACCGTCACCGCGGGCGGGGAGGAGCTCACCATCTACTGGGCACGCTACGCTGACTGGCTGTTCACCACGCCGCTGTTGCTGCTCGACCTCGCGCTCCTCGCTGGCGCGAGCCGGAACACCATCTTCACGCTCGTCGGCCTCGACGTGTTCATGATCGGGACCGGCCTCATCGCGGCACTCGAGACCACGCCCGCGTACCGCATCGTGTGGTGGGGCGTCAGCTCCGGTGCGCTGCTCGTGTTGCTGTACTTCCTCGTCGGCACGCTCTCGAAGCAGGCAAAGTCGAAATCGACGCAGGTCCAGACCCTGTTCAGCCAGCTGCGCAACATCATCATGGGCCTCTGGCTGCTGTACCCCGTCGTCTGGCTCATCGGGACCGAGGGGACCCTCGGCATCCTCCCGCTGTACTGGGAGACCGCGGCGTTCATGGTCCTCGACCTGAGCGCGAAGGTCGGCTTCGGGATGGTGCTGCTCGGCAGCCGGTCCATCCTCGAGGACGCCACCGGTGCGGCCCCGACCGAACCCGAGCCCGAGGCCGAAGTCGCGGCCTGAGGCACACGGACCAACCGAACGCACGACTTCTTTCGCGTCGCCCACGACACGTAGTACCACGTCTCAGCCGTCAGGTGAGCGGTAGCCGCCGGTTCCCGAGCTGTGTATACGTCCGCTTCGACGGCTTTAAGTTTCCACTGGGCCACCGTCCGGACGAGACAGGCTTTTGCCTGTTTCACTGACCCGTAGAAGCACTACGCGTACTACGGAGGTGAACGATGGCAGACCAGGACATAGTAGACGCAGTCTCTCGAGCTCTCGAGGATGCACCCGAGCGGAACTTCCGCGAAACGGTGGACCTCGCGATCAACCTGAGAGACCTCGACCTTAACGATCCGTCACAGCGTGTCGACGAGTCCGTCGTCCTGCCGTCCGGAACCGGCCAGGAGACCCAAATTGTGGTCTTCGCCGAAGGCGAAACCGGCCTTCGAGCGGAAGACGTCGCTGACGAGGTTTTCAGCGGCGACGAACTGGCCGATCTGGGCGACGACGACGACCACGCGAAGGACCTTGCCGACGAGACAGACTTCTTCATCGCAGAGGAGAACATGATGCAAGACGTCGCTCGTCATCTCGGTACGATTCTCGGTCCTCGTGGTAAGATGCCGACCCCGCTCGGCCTTGACGAAGACGTCGTTGAGACGGTGAATCGCATGAAGAACACAGTGCAGCTCCGGAGTCGAGACCGGCGCACGTTCCACACCCGTGTCGGTGCAGAAGACATGAGTGCGGACGACATCGCCGACAACATCGACGTCATCATCCGTCGCCTGCACGCGAACCTCGAGAAGGGCCCACTCAACGTGGACTCCATCTACGTGAAGACCACGATGGGCCCCTCGGTGGAGGTGAACGCCTGATGAGCGCAGAAGCCGAACGCAAGACCGAGAACCTTCCGCAGTGGAAGAAAGACGAGGTCGCCGAACTCGTAGAGATCATCGAGTCCTATGAGTCCGTCGGCATCGTCAACGTGGCTGGCATTCCGAGCCGCCAGCTGCAGGCCATGCGTGCGGACCTCTACCCTGACACGCAGCTGCGAATGAGTCGGAACACGCTGCTGACGCGTGCACTCGACGACGTCGACGACGGCATCGAGGTGCTCACCGAGCACATCGAAGGCCAGGTCGGCCTCATCGGGACCGACGACAACCCGTTCGCACTGTTCAAGATCCTGGAGGAGTCGAAGACGCCCGCACCCATCAACGCCGGGGAGGTCGCCCCGAATGACATCGTCATTCCGGAAGGCGACACCGGTGTCGACCCGGGTCCGTTCGTCGGCGAGCTCCAGCAAGTCGGTGCAGCAGCTCGCATCATGGATGGCTCCATCCACGTCACCGAGGACTCCAACGTCCTCAGCGCTGGAGAGGAAGTTTCCGAACAGCTCTCCAACGTCCTGAGCGAACTCGGCATCGAGCCGAAGGAAGTGGGTCTCGACCTCCGCGCTGTCTATTCCGACGGCGTGGTGTTCGACCCCGCAGACCTCGACATCGACGTGGACGCCTACCGCAGCGACGTCCAGACCGCGGCCGCTCGTGCACGGAACCTGTCCGTGAACGCGGTGTACCCGACGGCTCAGACGGCATCCACCCTCATCGCGAAGGCGACGGGCGAAGCCAAGAGCCTCGGCCTGTACGCAGCGATCGAGAGCCCGGACCTCGCGGACGACCTTATCCGCAAGGCGGACGCGCAGCTTCGCGCGCTCGCGGCTAACATCGACGACGAGGAGGCACTCCCGGAGGAGCTCCAGGGCGCTTCCGCCCCGGCAGCCGCCGCCGAGGAGGCCGACGAAGACGAATCGACTGACGACCAAGACACGACCGAGACGGACACCGAAGCCGACGCCGCCGACGAGGAAGACGACGACGACGGCGACGACGACGACGGTGCAGCCGGTCTCGGCAACATGTTCGGATAACAACAATGGAGTACGTTTACGCAGCACTCATCCTGAACGAATCGGGCGAGGAGATCAACGAAGACAACCTGACCGCCGTGCTCGACGCCGCTGGCGTCGACGTGGAGGAGTCCCGTGTGAAGGCGCTTGTCGCCGCACTCGAGGACGTCGACATCGAGGAGGCCGTCGCAGAGGCCGCTGCCGTCCCCGCGGGCGGCGCAGCCGCTGGCGGTGCCTCCAGTGCCGACGAGGGTGGCGACGACGAGAGCGAGGAAGAGGAAGTCTCCGACGTGCCGGACACGACGGAAGACGAAGACGACGACGAGGAAGAGGAAGCCTCGGGCGAGGGCCTGGGCAACCTCTTCGGCTGAACTCGCTCACGAACGTCACACGACAGACCGCATATTCTTTCGAACCAGTCGCGGAGTAGCGACACCGTCCCGAGTGGCATCGCTACCGACGCAGTAGTTTATATACGAGCCCGCGGCCAGAGTCGGCGATGCTCCCCCTCGAGTCCGACCTGGTCCTGCTGGCGTCGGTACTCGCGGGTATCGCTCTGGGGACGGCGAGCGGGCTCACACCGGGGCTCCACGCGAACAACTTCGCGCTGTTGCTCGCCGCGGTGGCCCCGGCCGTCCCGGCTCCGCCGTCGGTCGTGGTCGGTGCGATGCTCGCGGCAGGTGTCACGCACACCTTCCTCGACGCGGTGCCGGCGCTGGCGCTCGGGGTTCCCGATGCGGCGATGGCGGCCTCGGCACTGCCGGGGCACAAACTGGTGCTCGCTGGCAGGGGGCGTGAGGCCCTCCGGTTGTCGGTGCTGGGGAGTGCCGGCGCGCTGGTCGTGTCGGTGCCCGTCGCGGTGCCGGCGACGGCTGCGATGACGGCGGCCTATCCGACCATCCGGGCACACCTCTCGCTCGTCCTGGTGGCGGTGGTGGCACTCACACTGGCGACCGAGCGGACCTGGCGCGCGCGAGCAGGTGGGCTCGTCGTGCTCGCCCTGGCGGGCGGACTCGGCATCGTGACACTCCCGCTGGAACCCGCCGCCCCGCTCCCGACGAGTATCCTGACGCCCCTGTTCGCGGGGCTATTCGGCGCGCCGGTGCTGCTCGATGCGCTCGAGGGAGGTGGCATCCCGCCCCAGGACGGAACCGGGCTACTCCTCGCGCCCCGCTCGGTGGCGCTAGCGACCGGTGCCGGTGCGCTCGCGGGCGGCGCGGTCGGCTACCTGCCCGGGGTGTCCAGTGCCATCGCAGCCACCGCGGCCCTCGCAGTCCTTCCCGGGGACGCCGGTGACCGCGGGTACGTGGTCGCCACCAGTGGCGTGAACACGGCGAACTCGGTCTTCGCGCTCTTCGCGCTCGTCGCCCTCGGGACGCCCCGGACCGGGGTGCTCGTCGCGGTCGACAGCGTCGGTGGGGTGCCCGCGCTCGCCACCGCACTGCTGGTCGTCGTGCTCGCGGGCGCGGTCGCGACCGGGCTCGTCCTGACCGTCGGTGACCGCTACCTCGACGTGGTGGGCCGACTCGACCCGCAGCGGCTCTCGGTGGCCGCGCTCGGGCTTCTCTCGGGGCTCTCGTGGCTGTTCGCGGGGACCGTGGGCGTGCTCGTGTTCGTCGTCGCGACCGCGATAGGCTGTGTCCCACCGCGGCTCGGGACCCGGCGGGTGTACTGCATGGGGGTGTTGCTCGTGCCCCTCGCTGCGTGACCCGAAAGACAATCGTTAAAACCGCCCGGACGGAAACCAACGGTATGAGCGAATCCGAACAGCGTACCCGACGCAAGTGCGTCTCCTGTGGGATCAACATCTCCGGGACGAACGCGGCTGCGTTCAAGTGCCCCGACTGTGGGACACAGATCTACCGATGCGCGAAGTGCCGCAAGCAGAGCAACCTGTACAACTGTCCGAAGTGCACGTTCGAGGGGCCGTAACAATGGGGAAAGTCGCCGCCAAGATGAAGGTAATGCCGAACAGCCCCGACATCGACCTCGACGCGCTCCAGGAGCGTCTGGAGAGCTCGCTCCCCGAGGGTGCGAAGATCAACGGCGTCGAGCGTGACGACGTCGCCTTCGGTCTCGTCGCCCTGTACCCGACCGTCATCGTTCCCGACGACGCGGGTGGCACGGAAGCCGTCGAAGAGGCCTTCGCGGACGTCGAAGGCGTCGAGTCCGTCGCTGTCGAGAACGTCGGCCGCATCTGAGCTGGCCGAACCACTCCTGCGTTTCCGATTCCTCACTGGCGAGACTCCGATAGCGACTCGTACAGCTCCGCGATAGCGGCGGTGCCGGCGTCGGCGGTGCCACCGTGGTGACAGTGCGTCGTGTCGACCGCGAGTTCGGCGAGCCGGCCCACCGACTCGATTGCCGTCTCCATATCCTGCGTGTACTGCGGCTTCGGACCGGTGAACCCGTCGTCGTTGTTCAGGGCGTCGCCTGCGAGCAGGAACCGCTGGTCGGGGAAGTACAGCGAGCTGTGCCCGGGCGTGTGTCCGGGCGTCGCGACGACCTGCATCGGCCCGGCGGCGGTCCGGAACGTCTCACCGCCGACGAGTTCGAGGTCGACCGGGACCGGCGGGTAGCGGTCGCCGTCTTCAGGGGTCTTGACTGGCCATTCGCGGCCGTCGATGAATGGCGCCTCGTCCTCGTGGGCGACGACGATGAGGTCGGTCTCGGCTTCCAGTTCTGCGAGGCCCCCCGCGTGGTCGCCGTCGTGGTGGGTGAGCAGGACCATGGACACGTCGTCGAGGGCGATTCCGACCTCGTCGAGTTGGGCGCGAATCTGGTCTGTCGCGCCGGGGAGCCCCACGTCGACGAGCAGGACGCCGTGGTCGGTCTCGACCGCGGTCGGGTGAATCGTGAGGTCACGGCCGCCGACGCTGAACTCCAGTGCGAGCGGGTGGATGCCATCTGGTGTCATGTCACAAGGTGTGGTTCCCGGGAGAAAAACGATTGCGGCGTCAGTGGGTTCGGGCTACAGCCCGGCCGCGTCGAACGCCTGGTCCAGGTCGGCCGTGAGGTCGTCGACGTGCTCGATGCCCACGGAGACGCGGATGAGCCCGTCGGTGAGCCCTGCTTCGAGGCGCTCCTCGCGCGGGATGGCGGCGTGGGTCATCGCGGCCGGCTGCTCGATGAGGCTCTCGACGCCACCGAGGGACTCTGCGAGGGTGAACACCTGCGTCTCGGAGACGACGGTGCTGGCCTGTTCGAGCGTGCCGTCGACCTCGAAGCTGAGCATCCCACCGAAGTCGTCCATCTGCTCGGCGGCGATGTCGTGGCCGGGGTGGTCCTCGAGTCCGGGGTAGAACACCTCGGAGACGGCAGGGTGGTCGTCGAGCCACGCGGCGATGTCGCGGGCGTTGTCACAGTGGCGGTCCATCCGGACTGGGAGCGTCTTGGTCCCGCGAAGGACCAGGAAGCAGTCGTGCGGGCCGGGCGTCGCGCCCACCGAGTTCTGGTAGAAGCCGATTCGCTCGTCGAGGTCCTCGTCGTCGGTGATGAGTGCGCCGCCGACCACGTCGGAGTGGCCGCCGAGGTACTTGGTGAGCGAGTGGCTCACGATGTCGGCCCCGAGTTCGAGGGGGCGCTGGAGGTACGGAGTCGCGAACGTGTTGTCGATAGCACAGAGGGCGTCGTTGTCGTGGGCGACCTCGGCCGCGGCCTCGATGTCGACGATGGACATGAGCGGGTTCGTGGGGGTCTCCAGCCAGAGGAGTTCCGTGTTCTCCTGCATGGCGTCCGCGATGGCGTCGAGGTCGGTCATATCCACGAACGAGAACTCCAGGTCGTACTGCTCGTACACCTGGGTGAAGATGCGGTGGGTGCCGCCGTAGACGTCCTCGCCGGTGACGACGTGGTCGCCCGCTTCGAGCAGGTTGAGGACGGTGTTGATAGCGCCCATGCCGGAGGAGAAACAACGCCCGTACTCGCCGGATTCGAGGCTGGCGAGGTTGGCTTCGAGGTCGGTCCGCGTCGGGTTTCCAGTGCGGGAGTACTCGTAGCCGCGGTGCTCGCCCGGACCGTCCTGCTTGTAGGTGGAGTTCGCGTAGATGGGCGTCATGAGTGCCCCCGTCTCCTCGTCAGGTTCCTGGCCAGCGTGGATCGAGCGCGTCTCGATGCGGAAGTCCTCGTCTGTCATGGTCGGGACGACGACCGCCACCGGGGTTACTCTTGCGTTGCGAGGCCAGACCGACGCTGTCGGTCAGTCGGCGTCGGGTCCCGCCAGCAGGACCCCGACCTGCTTCCCGCTGACGACCTCGGGGATGATGACCTCGTCCGCACCCGCCCGCCGGGCGAGCGGTTCGTCCATCCGGTCGCCAACCCGGACCACCAGGTCGACCGACGGGGCGAGGTCGCTCGCCGTGATGACGATCTGGACGTTGACGTGCGAGTCGTCGATGGCCCCGATGGCGCTTTCGGCTCGCTCGATGCCAGCGTCGCGGAGTGTCGCCTCGTGGCGGGCGTCGCCCTCGATCGTGAGGAACCCGTCGTCTCTCGCCAGTCGGGCTTGCTCGTCTTGCGATTCGACCACGACCACCTCGCGCTCGCCCTCGGTCAGACTGGCCGCGACCGTCTTCCCGAACGTCCCGTACCCGCAGACGACGACGTGGTCCTCGAGTGCGTCGATGCTACGCTCCATCTGTAACTGCTGGAGTTCGTCTCGCATCTGCCCGCCGAACGCGGCCGAGAGGAACGTCTCGCCGATCCAGAGTCCGACGACGATGAGCGCGGAGACCACAACGACGGCGTACAGTTTGACAGCCTGTGCCGGCCCATCGTGTTGCATGAAGTAGAGTTCGATGCTCGACGGGTCGAGGAGCCAGAACAGCGCGTCGACGACGCCGACGCCACCCAGTGTACCGAACCCGGTGACCCCGAGGAAGACGACCGCGACGAAGGCGGCGACCGGCCGGAGCATCCGGCGCAAGAGCGGGCGACGAAGGACTGCAGCGAAGGGAAGTGGTGGCCGTCGCATTCACTGAACCGTCACTTCTCACGGGCTGGAACCGTCCGAACCGAGCGCGTCGGTCGACGCACCATCGAGTGCGAGCCGCATCTCCAGCTCGCCGGGGCCGGACGGCTCGGCCTCGAACCCGAACGACCGGTAGAGTCCGATGGCGGGCTCGTTCGAGCGCTCGACGTAGAGCCGGACCGTCGGCACGTCACGACGCCGGGCCATCGTGAGCACCTCGGTGAGGGCGGTGGTGCCGATGCCCGCGTTCCGGTAGTCCTGGTGGACGAAGATGGCGAGTTCGTGTGCGGCCTCCTCGGTCGGGACGAGGACGGCGTGGCCCACGATGCGACCACGGTAGCGGGCGACGGCGTGGAAGCCCGCGGAGAGGACGTCGAGCCAGTCGCGAATCCGCGACTCGCCCACCGGTGGAAGGCCGTGTGCAATCCCTGGCGGGTCGAACTCCTCGTACATCTCGACGAGGTCGTCGACGATGGGCGCTGACAGGGTCGGACACCGGTCGAGCGTGATGGTCCGGCCGAAGCTGTCACGGACCACCGAGTCCCGATCGGGCGTCTCGTCGGCCCAGCCGGGGGTCGCCGTGACAGAATTTTCCGCATCTCCGGAAGTTACTTCGGATTTTTGGCTACGAATATCCATGTTTTGTCTCTGATGGCAACTGACTGTCCACTGTATAAAGAACTTGCTAGTCGAAAATACTATTCTGTAATAGGTGTACCCGGGACATTGGAGACCGCCGACTGACCCACTCCTGTCGTGACTGACGGGCAGACAGCCACCTGTGGGCGCGACCGAACAACGTGCGTTTTATAATGGCGACGGGACAAGAGGGGCGTACGACTATGCCGAACTCGCACGGACCCCTCAAGAAGACACGGAACAAACTGAAGAACCACCCCCGAGAGCGCGGTACCTCGCCGCCGCAGCGTGCGATTCAGGATTTCGAGGAGGGCCAGAAGGTCCACCTCAAGATCGACCCCTCGGTCGCGAAGGGTCGTTTCCACCCGCGCTTCTCCGGCCAGACCGGTGAGGTCGTCGGGAAACAGGGCTCGGCGTTCCTCGTCGAGATCACGGACGGCGGCAAGAAAAAGAAGCTCATCTCCGCCCCGGCGCACCTGAAGGCCCAGAAGTAACCCCCATGACGATATTCAAGGAGAAGCTCGACGAGGAGTATCTCACCGTCTCCGAGACGAAGGAACTCCTCGCCGATATCGAAGCCGACCGGGCGCTCGACGAGGACCGCGAGATGCGCTACGAGCTGGCGCGTGCCATCGAGCACGTCAACCGCTTCACCGTGCTGAGCGTCGAGGACTCCCAGGCGCTCGTCGAGGACCTCCAGGAACTCGAGAAGGTCGACGAGGCGACCGCCTACAAGATCACCAACCTGCTCCCCCAGGACCGCACCGAGCTCCGGTCCCTGTACGCGCAGGAGCGGTACTCGCTCTCCGGCGACGAGCTCGACGAGATTCTGAACGTCGTCGCGCAGTACGTCTGAGCGAGTCGCGTCGGACCCAGTTCATCTCTCCTGTGAAATCGTGGCCCGTCACCGACCGGCGAGCGTCCGCTCCGCCCGGCGACGATTCTCACCGTGCTGCCCGACGCCCATCTTTTAAATACGCGGTCCCCCTATCATAGAGCTAGAATGACCGATTCCGAACGCGACGAGGAGCCGCCGGTCCAAGCCGTCGTTCTGGACATCTATCCGAACGGCCGGTCGAGTGGTGGGCGAGGAGGGTACGGCAACGACCCCCTCGCGTACGCCCTCGGAACGCGTGATTTCCGCCTGTTCGAGATGACCTTCGAGTCCACGCCGGACGTCAGCATCGACGACTACGTCGACGTGGACCCGCCGGCCGAGAACATCAAGCGGATACGAAACGTCGAGTACGACGACATCTCGAGCGGCGCGAAGTCCGAGCTGGAGTACGTCGTCGCCGAGGTCGTCGACGAGAACGAAGAGCGCTTCGTGAACTTCTACAACGACGCCCAACCCATCACGCTCCGTCTCCATCAGCTGAACCTGCTGCCGGGTATCGGGAAGAAACTGCGCAACTCCATCCTGGACCAGCGCAAACGAGAGCCGTTCCAGAGCTTCGAGGACCTCGAGGACCGCGTGGCCGGTCTCCACAACCCGAAGGAGGTACTGGTCGAGCGTATCATCGAGGAACTCCGGGACGACGACCTGAAGTACAAGACGTTCGTCGGGCGGAGAGACGAGTAGGCAGTTTTACCCTGTTCGGACTCGTAGCCGGCGCTAATCGATGAGAGACCCCGACGGACTGCTGTCGCGCGCCGGCGTGCGAGGCGACCCGAACCGCGACCAGCACTTCCTCGTAGACGACCGCGTCCTCGACCGGCTCCCCTCGTACCTGCCCGACGACGTGGACGCGAGCCACCTGCTGGAGATCGGTGCCGGGAACGGCGCGCTGACCGACCGCCTGCTCGAGCGCGGCGAGCACGTCACCGCCATCGAGCGCGACCACCACCTCGTGGAGTTCCTCGAGGGCGAGTTCGCCGACGAGATCGCCGAGGGACGCCTCGACGTGGTCGACGGCGACGCCCTGCAGGTCGAACTGCCCGATTTCACGGCCTGCGTCTCGAACCTGCCCTACGGGGTGTCCAGCCAGATAACCTTCCGCCTGCTCCCGCTCGGCAAACCGCTCGTGTTGATGTTCCAGAAGGAGTTCGCCGAGCGGATGGTCGCCGAGGCCGGCAGCGACGACTACGGGCGGCTCTCGGTCTCGACCCAGCACTACGCCGACGTCGAGATCGTCGAGACCATCCCGAAAGAGGCGTTCTCGCCGCCGCCAGCGGTCGAGAGCGCGGTCGTCCGCTGTCTCCCCCGGGACCCCGACTACGAGGTCGAGGACGAGCAGTTCTTCCTCGACTTCGTGAAGGCGGTGTTCACGCAGCGTCGGAAGACCATGCGCAACGCCATCCGCAACACGGCCCACATCTCGGGGCTGGACGACGCGGACGCGGTGGTCGACGCCGCCGACGAGGAGCTCATGAGCAAGCGCGCCGGGAACCTCGACCCGGCGACGTTCGCGGCGCTCGCAACACTGGCGGCCGACGTCGGCCGTGATGTGACCGATGGCTGAGCCGGGCTTCTGGGACGCGGCGGCGAAGCAGGTGAACTCGCTGTCCGGCATGGTCGACAGTACGCTCCTGAAGCTGCTGGTGACCATCGCCGCGGTCGGCCTGATGGCGGGCATCGGGTACGTCACGAACCGGGTGCAGGACCGCCTCCGGGACGATTTCGGCGACGCGGTCGCGGACGTGCTGACGGTGCTCGTCATCACGGTGACGTTCGGCGGGGCCGCGACCGTCGTCGTCGGGCTGTGGGGGTCGGCGGACGAAGTGATCATCGCGATGCGTGGGCTTCCCATCAACCAGAGCGACGGCCCGCGCATCGCCATCACGGTCGTCGTCGCCCTGACCATCCACATCCTCTCACGGGTGCTGAAACGGGTGCTCCAGGACTTCCTCGGCTCGACCAGGGCCCTGTCGGACCACCAGCGGCGGATGACCTACCGGGTTGCCCAGGTCGTCCTCTGGACGGTCGGGCTCATCGTCATCCTCGGCGTCTGGAACGTCGAGTTGACCGGGCTACTCGTCGGGGCCGGGTTCGCCGGTATCGTCGTCGGGATGGCGGCTCGCCAGACCCTCGGTGCGGTGCTCGCTGGCTTCGTGTTGATGCTGGCCCGCCCGTTCGAGATCGGTGACTGGGTCCAGATCGGGGACAGCGAAGGAATCGTCACCGACATCTCCATCTTCAACACGCGCGTCCAGACGTTCGACGGCGAATACGTGATGATACCCAACGACATCGTCAGCGGCGAGCGCGTGGTGAACCGGTCCCGGAAGGGCCGGCTCCGGCTCGAAGTCGAGGTCGGTGTCGATTACGATAGCGACGTCGAGCACGCCGTCGAGGTGGCGAAGGAGTCGCTTCGCGACGAGGACGAGATCCTGACGGTCCCGACGCCACAGGTCATCGTGAAGCGGTTCGCGGACTCCGCGGTGATTCTCGGTGCCCGCTTCTGGATCGACAAACCGAGTGCCCGCCGGAAGTGGCGTGCACGGACCGCGGTCGTCACCGGGCTGAAGCGGGCGTTCGAGGCCGAAGAGATCAAGATTCCCTTCCCGCAGCGCGAACTCTCCGGGCGGGCAGAGGCCGGTGGCTTCCAGGTCACCGGCGAGACGGCCGAGGTCGGGGACCCCGCAGAAGCCGCGGCCGATGGCGGGGACGGCTCGGACGGAGGTGGCTCGTAGATGCCGAAGGACCTCGCGGAGCGCCGGGGTGTCGAGACCGAGGTGTACCAGCCCGCGGAGGACTCGCACCTGCTGGCGGAGTCAGCCTGTGCCGATATCGAGGGTGAGCGTGTGCTGGAGGTCGGCACGGGGTCCGGCTACGTCGCCGAGCGCATCGCGGCCGAGACCGGGGCCGACGTGGTGGCCTCGGACCTGAACCCACACGCGTGCGAGCAAGCGCGCGAGCGGTCGGAACACGGGGTCGCGGTCGTGCAGGCCGACCTCGTCTCCCCCTTCCGTGACGGTGCCTTCGACGCGGTGGTGTTCAACCCGCCGTACCTGCCCGAGGACGCGGCAGCCGCCCGCGACGACTGGATGGAGGTCGCACTGACCGGCGGTAAGGACGGGCGCGCGATCATCGACCCGTTCCTCGATTCCGTCGGGCGGGTGCTTGCTCCCGGCGGCGCGGTGTACCTGCTCGTCTCGAGTTTGACCGGCGTCGACGAGGTCGTCGACCGGGCCGCGGACAATGGGTTCAGCGCCGTCGCCCTACGCGACGAGTCGTTCCCGTTCGAGACGCTCACCGTGTTGAAGCTCGTTCTATAACCGCTGCGCATTTGCGGAGTTCGAAAATATTAAAGCACCGCATTTCCAAGCAGCAGGTACGAATGACAGAACTCGTCTCTACGACACTGGGACTGTTCCCGCTCCCAGACTGGGCGAAAGCGGACCTTTCCGACCTCAAGGGCCATCAGAAGCACGACCTCATCTCCGGCGACGAAGGCGCGGAGATCCAGGGCGTGTACGACACCGCTCGCGAGGAGGTCGTCTCGGCGCAGGTCGACGCCGGCCTCGACCTCGTCGGCGAGGGGCAGCTCCGCTGGGACGACATGCTCGCGCACCCGCTGACGGTACACGACAGCGTCGAGACGCGCGGCATCGTCCGCTACTACGACAACAACAACTTCTACCGCGAGCCGGTCGTCCAGGACGAACTCACGTTCGACGGCGACGTGGCCGCCGAACTCGAAGCAACGTCCAAACTCGTCGACGGCGACCTCCAGGCCGTCCTCCCCGGCCCGTACTCGCTCGCAGACCTCGCGACCGACGAGTACTACAACGACGAGACGGAGTTCCTCCACGCCGTCGCGGACTTCCTCGCCGGCGAGGCCGACGCCTTCCCAGACGTCGAGACGTTGTTCCTGCTCGAACCCTCGCTCGTCGAGAACGCACCCGGTGAGGGCCTCGACGCGGAGGTCCCCGACGCCGTGACGACCGTCGCGAACGCCGTGGATGCGGAGGTCGTCGTCCAGCCCTACTGGGGCGCGCTGGAGGAGAAGGTCCATGCGCACCTGCTGGACGCCGAGGTCGACGCCATCGGCTACGACTTCGTCAGCGACCACGAGCAGAACATCTACAACCTGCAGGAGTACGGCACGAAGTCGGACATCTCGCTCGGCCTGCTCGACGGCCAGAACACGCTCGTCGAAGAGCCGGAGGCCGTCACCGAGCGCGTCGACTGGGTGTACGACAACCTGCCCGTCGCCGAGTTCGACACCACCTACGTGACGCCGAACACCGAACTGTTCTACCTGCCCTACGCGAAGTACGAAGACAAACTCGACGCCGTCGCCGAGGCCGTTGCCCTCGCCGACGTGGAGGTGACAGCATGAGCCAGAACCCCAACAGAGACCAGTTCAAGCCCGAGGACCACCCGAACGACCACTTCATCCTGACGACCGTCGTCGGCTCCTACGCCAAGCCCAAGTGGCTCAACCGCGCGAAAGAGCAGTACGAGGACCCCGACTCGAAGTTCGACGAGGACGACTGGCAGGAGGCCAAGGACGACGCCTCCCGCCTCATCACCGACGAGCACGAGCGCGCCGGCCTCGACGTCGTCGTCGACGGCGAGATGCGCCGCACCGAGATGGTCGAGTTCTTCGCCCACCGCATCGAGGGCTACGAGTTCAACGGCCCCGTCAAGGTGTGGGGCCACAACTACTTCGACAAGCCCTCTGTCGTCTCCGAGGTCGAGTACGACGAGTCCTGGCTGGTCGACGAGTACGAGTTCACCGCCGAGGTGTCCGACGCGCCGGTCAAGGTACCCATCACCGGCCCGTACACGCTCGCCAACTGGTCGTTCAACGAGGCCTACGACGACGACGAGGCGCTCGCGTACGACCTCGCCGATCTCGTGAACGAGGAGATCGAGAAGCTGGTCGACGCTGGCGCGCGCTACATCCAGATAGACGAGCCCGCGCTCGCGACTACGCCGGACGACCACGCCATCGTCGGCGAGTGTCTCGAACGCATCGCCGACAACATCCCCGAGGACGTGCGCATCGGCCTGCACGTCTGCTACGGTGACTACTCGCGCATCTACCCCGAGATTCTGGACTACCCCGTCGAGGAGTTCGACCTCGAACTCTGCAACGGCGACTACGACCAGCTCGACGTCTTCACCGACGACGAGTTCACGAAGGACCTCGCCCTGGGCGTGGTCGACGCCCACGTCGCCGAGGTCGAGTCCGTCGAGGAGATCAAGCGCAACATCCGCAAGGGCCTCGAAGTGGTTCCGCCGGAGCGCCTTATCGTCTCGCCCGACTGCGGCCTGAAGCTCCTGCCCCGCGAGGTCGCCTACGAGAAGATGGTCAACCTCGTGAAGGCCACGCGAGAGATCGAAGCCGAACTCGACGCCGGCGAAATCGACGTGCCCGCGGCGGAGCCGACCGCCCAGGCCGACGACTGAGCGGGAGTCTCCCTATTCCTTCGTCGCCTTCAGCGAGAACTGGAGCGGTAGCTCCACCGCCGCGTCCTCCGGGAGCCACCACCGACCCGCTTCGTCCTGCTCCATGTCCTCGTACCGCCGCCAGGTCGTCCACGGGTGCTCGTGGAGGAACTCGATCCGGAGGCCGCGGCTCGCCAGCGCGGTGACCACCTCGCCGAGGGGGTGTGCCCACTCGAACTGCTCGGTGTGCTCGAACTCGGCGTCGCTCGCGTAACTCCCCTGCACGTCGAACCGGACCGCCTCGCCCGGGAAGTACGGGAACGCGAGTTCGGCCGTGTCGCCGGAAACGTTCTCCAGCATGCCGGCGACCGGGTGGCCGTCGGCGATGTAGAAGGTGCCCCCAGGGGCGAGGTGACGCTCGACGGTGTCTGCCCACGCGTCGAGGTCGTCAAGCCAGCAGAGCACGCCGTAGGACGTGAACACGACGTCGAACTCGCGCTCGAGGTCGAGGGCCAGCACGTTGGCCTGCACGAACTCGGCGCGGTCGGCCAGGCCCGCCTCATCTGCGAGTTCACGGGCCGTCTCGACCGCTTGCGTCGAGAAATCCACGCCGACAACCTCCGCCCCCTCGCGGGCCCACGAGAGCGTGTCCATGCCGAAGTGACACTGGAGATGGAGCAACGAGGTGCCGTCGCCGACGTCCTCGCCGAGTTCCTCGCGCTCGAGCGGCCAGAGCGAGGACTCGCCCGCGAGGAAGCCATCGACGTCGTAGTACTCGGTCTCGGGGTGGACCGCGGCGCGTTCGTCCCAGTTGCGTCGGTTCGCCTCCTGGTAGTCGTCCATATCGGAATCCCATGCGCCGCGGACAAAGGTCTTGTCACGGGAGCGGGCGGGGCGGCCTCAGGTCGCCCGCGGGAGGGTGATTCGAACCACGGTCCCCTGCGGGTCGTTCTCCGCGAACTCGATGTCGCCGCCGGCGGAGCGAATCGTCCAGTTGACCAGCCAGAGCCCGAGCCCGGAACCGTGTTCCAGCGGCGTCTCCTCCCCGCTCTCGAGGACCCGGAGTTCGTCGGGGGGATACCTGGGCCGGTGTCCGTGACCGTGATCGTCACCGACTGGCCGGCTGATTCGACACCCACCGCGACCGACGGATGCGGGTCGTCGTTGTGTTCGACCGCGTTCTCGACGAGTTCGAACAGTGCCCACTCGAGTGTCGTGTGCGCGAGGACCGCCTCGGACGTGCTCGTCGGGGTGGAGACGGACGCGTCGGGATAGCGCTCCTCGAGGCGTTCGACCGCACGGCCGATGGTCGTGCTGACGTCGATATCGCAGCGTTCGACCTCAACGTCGTCGAGGGCGCGCTCGACGTACCGGGCCCGGTCGGACCAGTCGACGAGCTGGTCTGCCGCGTCGAGCAACGCGGTGAGATGGGGGATGCCCGCGTCGGAGACGGTCGGTTCGAGGAGGTCACCGTGGCCGATGATGAGGTTCGTCTCGTGGCGGACGTTGTGCCGGAGCACTCGATTGAGCACGTTGAGCCGCTGTTCGCGCAGCACCCGCTCGGTCACGTCGTGGAGGGTGAGCAGCCGGCCGACGAGCAGGTCGCCGGCGCGGTACATCGGCTCGGATTCGACGGTGAAGTAGCGCTCGCGTCCGCCGTCGTCCTCCAGGAGGAGCTTGCGCGTCTCGTCGGCCTCGGCGACCGTCGCCAGGTCCTCGTCGATGGCCGTCAGTCGGCTGCCGACCGGGTCGGCGACATCGAGCACCTCGTCTGCGGCCTGGTTGGTCTCGGTGATGCGTCCCTCGGAATCGAGGACGATGACGCCGGCGGCCATGCGCTCGACGACCGCGTCGGCCGCGACCGTCGGCGAGACGGGCAGGACGGCGAACAATCTGTGACCGAACAGGGCCGTGCTGAACGCGACCATCGAGACGGCGAACGCGATGGGCCCGGTGTTCAGTCCGTCGACCAGACGGACGTCGAACAACGTCGAGACCGTTCCGAGCCAGGGCACGGCCACCCCGACGAGCACGGCACTGGTGCGGCCCCGGTAGAGCTGTGGGACGCCGACCGCGAGCCGAAGGAGGATGGCCGAACCGAGGAGCACCACCAGGTAGACGTAGCCGACCGTCGCCCAGTAGGCGGGCCCGTGGGCGAGTTCCCACGTCGCCAGGCCAGGACCCGCCGGCTGGAACGATTCGACGGTCCGGAACCACCCGTGGAGGTCGTTGGTGAAGATGAGGAAGAGCGTGACGAGGGGCTGGACCGCGAGCAGGCCGACCAGCCGACTGGAGAGACGGTCGTGTCGCCCCGTGTACCCGAGGGTGAACAGCAACCACGCTGGCGTGACGAGCAGGATTCCGACCCACTCGACGTTCGCCAGCAGGACGTAGGTCTCCAGGTCGGTCGCCGCGATGCGGAGTCCGTGGATGCCCGTCCAGCTGGCGATTCCAAGCGTCATCCCGGCGAACGGGAGCGCCCCGGGTACCGCACGCTCTCGGAGGGCGTACGCCGCGAGCGTGACCATCACGGTGGCGATGGCGAGCAACATCGCCGTGAATGGATTTGCGAGGAACATCGAAGCTGGACGGACAGCCTCGATAGCTGTCGTTGTGAGGATATTTCAGTACGGCTACTTGGCTCTATTTGCCGCTCAGATGATAGCTCTCGCGAGCGCGCCGAACACGGGCAGGGCGATGCCGAGTGCGACCGGTAGCAGGGCGAGTGGGCCGAGCCCTGCAAAGCTGTCGAGCGCCTGGTCGAGCCCCAGCTCCGCGAGGAACCCGAGGACGACCAGGCCCCCGAAGGCGACGCTGACCCCGACGCCCCGACGGGTCGTGCGCTGTGGAAGCGCCACGAGCGCCCCGGCGACGAGCAGCCCGAGCCAGTGGAACCAGGTGAGACTCACCCCGACGACGACGGCCGCCACCGTGGCGAGTCGCCGCCGACGGTCGTCCTCACGCAGGGCAGCGAGCGAGTATCGGCCGCTCATCGTGACCTCTCCTCGAACCGCAGGTCGGTGCCCTCGGGTGTCGTTCGGGGCATCGGTTTGTACTCGCCGTCGGCCCACAGTCGCAACTGGTCGGCGTAGCTGTCCGAGAAGTAGTCGCCCGAGTTCCCCCCGGGGAGGACTGCCCTGGACTCGCCGTCGAAGGTGGAGACCATCCGCCAGCTCGCACCCGTAGACTCCTCGCTGTGGAAGTTCCGGACCGTGCCGGGCGAGCCTGCAGTCCGCAGATTCTGGTAGTTGAGGAAGTCCTGGTCGAAGGGATGGGTGAACTGGACGCGGTTCCAGTCGCCGTAGTCGTCCCAGCCCTCGTCGATTATCTCCTCGGTCGCCCGTCGCATCGCGAACGCGGCGGCGACCTGTAATCCGTCGTCTCCGTCGAACCACCGGCCGTCCGAATCGTTCAGTGAGAGCGTGCCGAGTACCCAGTCGTTCGGCTCCGGGAAGTCTTCGGGGAGCCCGGCGTCGGCCAGGTGCTCCTCGCCGAAGCGTCTCCGAAAGACGCGCAGCCAGCGCTCGAACACCAGTGCACCGACCGAATCCGGTGTCATCTTGCCGTCCCAGTCCGCCAGCACCTCGTAAGGGTCGTAGCCGAGGCGCGTGTAGTCTTTCCCGTCCTTGCTCTTGCCAGCCTCGATGATTGGCCTGAACAGGTCCCACCGCGGGTCGTACGTGTCCAGTTGCACCTCGCGCAAGAACTCGGGGTCCATCGGCTGGTCGCTCTCGGCACGCTCGTCCAGCAGGTCGTAGATGCGCCCACCGCGGAACGGCGGGGCGTACCCCTCCGAGAGGTAGTGGTCGGGCTCGTTCGTGAGGCGTTGATTTGCGGTCGCGAGGTAGTCGGGGTTCTCGACACCCGGCTTCTCCTCGAAGGGGACGAACCCCTCCCACGACGAGGTGCCGTAGGGTGTGTAGCCGTCGCCCCACTCGCCCTCCCTCGCGGAGCCGTCGAAGATGCGCGTGCCCTGGACGACCTCGCCGTCGGTGGTTCGGATGGGAATCTGGCCCGTGACCCAGTAGTAGGTGTTCCCGTCGCGGTCGGCGTAGACGAAGTTCTGCGTGGGTTCGTCGAACAGCCGGATGGCTTCTCTCGCGTCGGCCATGCCGTCGGCGAAGTTCAATCGTCGGACCGCCTCGACGGTCCGGGTCGCCGAGAGCCCGGTCCAGGCGACCCCGAGTCCGTCCGCGACGGCCAGTTCGTCGCCATCGGGAAACTGCGAGAGGACCGCGCCGTGGACCGACCGTTTCACCGTCACCTCGCGGTCCTCGCCGTCCGCAACCTCGACGGTCTCGGTCCGCGACTCGAACTCGCGCGTCTCGTCGCCGTACCGGTAGCCGCCGTTTTGGGTCGTCTCGTAACTGTAGAAGTCGATGACGTCCGCACCGGTGTTCGTAAAGCCCCACGCCCCGGCGTGGTTCTGGCCGATGATGACGAACGGGACACCCGGGAAGCACACCCCGCGGACGTCGAGTGGGTCCGGCCCGACGACGTGCTGTTCGTACCACACCGGCGGCACGGTCAGGTTCAGGTGCGGGTCGTTGGCGAGTATCGGGTCGCCCGAGGCGGTCTGCTCGCCGGAGACCACCCAGGAGTTCGAGCCGATGCCCGGTCGCGTCTCGAACTCGGCCAGCCAGGAGACCATGCCCGCCTCGGGAACCGCGGCATCCGTGTGCTGGGTGGATTCCGGTGGCTCACCGCCACGGATGATGGGGTCGTCGTGTCCCATGAGCCGCGGGTACAGCTCCTCGGTGGTCTCGGCACCGAGTTTCTCCCTGGCGAGTGCCTTCCGAAGCGTCCGGAAGGTCCCCGTGAGTCCCCAGGAGATCTGCTTCGAGATGAGCAGCGACGCCTGTGGGGTCCACTCGTCCGGTTCGTACTCCAGCAGCCGGTACTCCAGCGGTTTCGACTCCTGCTCGCGAGCCGCGTTCACCCCGTCGACGTACGCCTGGACCACCTCGCCCGTCTCCGTCTCCTTCGTCCGCTCCCAGGTGGCGTCCGCCGCCGCCGCGAAGTCCATCTGGCGGTGGAAGACGTCCGAGTCGACCGCCCGGTCGCCGAACACCGCCGAGAGCCGACCCTCCATCAGTCTGCGGTAGAGGTCCAGTTGGAAAAGCCGGTCCGCGCCGTGGCAGTAGCCGACCGCGAAGTACGCCGCCCGCTCGGTGTCGGCCTCGACGTGGGGGACGTGGTCGTCGTCGTAGGTGACTTCGGCAGGGCCGTAGGGACTCTCGACGGTCCCGTCGACGCCGGACCCCGCTGCCCCCCACACCGACCCTGACCCCGGCGCGAACCGGTCGAGGTAGCTCCGGGCCTCCGTGAGCGTCATGCCGCCGACGCCCGCCCCGAGGACCGCGGTCAGGAGGGCACGGCGGGTCGTCTCCGTGTTCACTAGCCACACACAAACGAGGCGAATATTTATAGTTTGTTTCCGCGCCGTCACGACGACACGAGTCCTGCTGCTACTCGGGTGGAGAAAACGGAAGAACCGCAACGCGTTATTCGTAGAGCCAGGTCGCGTCGACCTGCTCGTACTCGACGAGTTCCGCTTCGTCGAAGAAGAGGTCGATCTCGCGCTCGTTGGAGCCCGGGTCCTCGTGGTCGGAGCCGTGGATGACGTTCCGACCGAGGTCGAGACCGAAGTCACCGCGGATGGTGCCCGGCGCGGAGTCGGCCGGGTCGGTCTCGCCCATCATGCCGCGGACCTGGCGGATGGCGTCCTGGCCCTCCCAGACCATCGCCATCACGGGACCGGACGTGATGAAGTCGACGAGGCCGTCGAAGAACGGCTTGTCAGCGTGCTCGCCGTAGTGTTCCTCGGCGAGCTCCTGGTCGATCTGCATGAACTTCGCGCCGACCAGCTTCAGACCGCGGTCCTCGAAGCGAGAGATGATCTCGCCGATGAGGCCGCGCTGGACGCCGTCCGGCTTGACCATGACGAACGTCCGCTCGTGGTCGTCGCTCATTCTTCAGATTCCTCCTCGACTGTTTCCTGGGGGGCACCGCCTTCTTTCGTCCACTCCAGGTCGCGGGGCTCGCGACCGAGGTCCGCGTTCTTCTCGCACTTCGCGGAGCAGTAGTGGACGGTCGTGCCGTCCACGTGGACGAACATCGTGCCCGTGCCAGGGACGATATCGTCACCGCAGTACTCGCAGTCACGTGTTCGAACCATTATTGTCCTCCGATGGAGTCGGCCTCGCGGGCGGTCTCGCGCAGCTGCAAGACGTCGCCCTCACGGACGGGGCCGAGGCAGTTTCGCGTGATGATGCGACCCTGGTTTTCCCCCTCGCGGATGCGGCACTTGACCTGCATGGCTTCGCCGTGCATGCCGGTCTTACCGACGATCTCGATGACTTCCGCGGAGGTGGAGCCGTCTGTAGACTCTTCGGCACTCATGGATTACCTCTACAGGTCCTCGACCTTGGTGGCGATGTCCTCGACGTCGCTCGAGGCGTCACCAGCGTCGACGATGGCGGCGGCCGCGCTGCCGACTTCGAGGCCGGCCGCGTGGCCGACGTCGTCCTGGGTCTCGATGAAGACGACCGGGATGCCCTTCTCGTTGGCGAGCTCGGGAAGGTGCATGACGATCTCCTCGGGGGAGACGTCCTCTGCGACGTAGACGACCGAGGCGTTGCCGCGCTCGACGGCCTTGGTGGTCTCGTTGGTTCCTTTCTTTACGCTACCTGTGTCTCGTGCGACCTCGAGGGCCTCGAGGGCGTCCTCTTGGAGGTCGGCTGGGATCTCTTTGTTGACGTAGACTGGCATGGTTGTTCACCTACTCCCACGCGTGGGCTCGCGCTCCCCTGCCTTCGTGAGGGAGAACCCCCACTGACCGCCGGCTGGGAAGTCGGCGGCCGGATTCCTGTGTGGCTAGGAGCATCATCAACCCCGCGTAGGGCGTATCTCGTTTGTACTGGGCCACCCCTTATAAGGGTGTTCAAACGTCCGCAGGCGTGCGAAAACGCCGCATACGGGAGAGGCGCATCCAGCGGTCGACGGCAGGCGCTCACCGGGGGATGGTCGTCCCTGGTTGCATGCGAGAGATACCGGAGAAGAAGACGGTCAGCGTGCGAACGAGAAGGGGTCCGGGATGATTCCCATCGCGAACCACAGGTCGTTGTGGCCGTATCCGTCGATCTCCACTATCTGGTCGTCCTCGAACCGGGCGGTGTAGAGGAGTTCGCAGCTGAACTGTTCGCCGGTCGGTTCGAACACGAGTTCCTCCCCGTCGATGGACAGCCGCCATTCGTTCTCGAACGTCCCCGTCCGGGTCGTCCGGACGACGACGACGTCGCCGTCGACGTGGATGCTATCGACCGTCTCGCTGACGTCCGGAACCGCGTCGTGGAACCGGAGGATGCGGTCGGCGAGTTCGCTCGGCCCGAACGATCTGGTCGGGTCGGACATGAGGACGCAGTTCTTCGAGAAGTGCTCGTAGAACACGGTCGGGTCCCCACGGTCGTGGCCGTCCTCGACGAGACAGCGGGTGATGCGTTCGTATTCGGTGCTGGTCAGATGTTCTTGCCCCCCAGGCATGGGTGAGAGTAGTCGCGCGTAGACTTATAGTTGACCGCATGATGTGTCGTCGAGACAATACTCGTCTCGGCGGGAACGACAACGCACTTCCTGTCTCCTCACCAACGACGTTGCATGGATGCAGTCGAGGTGGCGACCGCGCTCCGAGCGGAAGCCCGGTCGGTGAACGAGCGACGAGTTCTCGTCCTGACAGGTTCCCGCGACCGGTGTGAGACAGTCGTCGGCCAGGTGCTCGACGAACTCGCGATTCCCATCACCGCGACGGCGCTCGTGAGCGACCGTGACTTCCTTCGCTGTCGCCAGGTCGAACCACGCCAGACGGGGGCCATCCTCGGCACCACGCACGAGTGCATCGTGGTCGACGCCCACGACCAGTTGCGCCCGAACACACTCGGGCAGGTCGTCGGCGCGGTCGACGGCGGGGGCCTCCTCGTCCTCCTCGCGCCGCCACTCGACGAGTGGCCGGCCCAGCGGGACGACTTCGACGCGGGGATGGCCGTGCTCCCGTTCAGCCGGGCGGACGTGACCGGACACTTCCGCGAGCGTTTCGTCGAGACGCTCCGGGCGCACCGCGGCATCGCCATCTACGACGTTGATTCGGATACGGTGGAAGACGATGGGCTGACCCAGCCGGCCCCGCGCCGGCCCGACCCACCGTTCGGTTCGCCCGCCGAGTTCGACTTCCCTGCGGTGGCCTACGAGTCGTGCCGGACCGCCGACCAGGTCGAGGCAGTCCACGACTTCGAGTTCCTGGAACACGCGAACCGGGCGCTGGTCCTCGAAGCCGACCGCGGCCGGGGGAAGTCGAGCGCCGCCGGCATCGCCGCGGGGGCGTTCGCCGCCGACGGACAGGACGTGCTCGTCACCGCCCCGAGCTACCAGAACGCGGCCGAGGCGTTCGACCGGGCGCGGGAACTGTTCGACGCGCTCGACATCGCCGGTGACCACCCCGACGACAACACTCACCTCGTCACCACGACCGGCGGTGCAATCAGGTACGAACCGCCACCAGCAGCCGCCGAGCAGGCCAGCGAGCCCGATTTGCTCGTCGTCGATGAGGCCGCGGCCATCTCGGTCCGACTGCTGGATGCGACCCTGGCGGCCGACCGCGTCGCCTACGCCTCGACCATCCACGGCTACGAGGGTGCAGGCCGTGGGTTCTCGGTCCGTTTCAGGGAGCACCTCGACGACAGCGACCACGAGGTCCGCGAGGCCCGGCTCTCGACGCCGATTCGCTACGCAGCCGGCGACCCGGTCGAGGTCTGGTCGTTCAACGCCCTCGGCCTCGACGCCCGCCCGCCGGTCGACCAACTCGTCACGGGCGCGACGCCGGACTCGGTCGAGTACGGGCGACCCGACCCCGAAGCCCTGCTCGCGGACCCCACGCTCCTCCGGGAGACCTTCGGGCTGCTCGTCCTCGCGCACTACCAGACCCAGCCCGACGACCTCGCCCGCCTGCTCGACGCGCCGAACCTCACGGTCCGGACCCTGACCCACGACGGCCACGTCGTCAGCGTCGCCCTGCTCGCGCGCGAAGGTGGCCTGGACGAGGAGACGCGAGCACGCATCTACGAGGGCGGGCGCATCAACGGGAACATGATTCCGGACGTGCTCACAAGCCAGTTGCGCGACGAAGCCGCCGCCGGCCCGGTCGGCCAGCGCGTGGTCCGGATCGCGACCCACCACGCCGCCCGCGGCAGGGGACTCGGCTCCCAGCTCCTCTCGCAGGTCCGCGAGGAGTTCGCAGACGAGGTGGACTGGCTCGGCGTCGGCTACGGCGCGACCCCCGAGCTCCTGCGGTTCTGGGGCGACAACGACTACCACACGGTCCACCTCTCGACCACCCGGAACGACGTCTCCGGCGAGTACTCCGCCGTGATGCTCTCGCCGTGCTCGCCCGCCGGCGAAGCACTCCACGACCGCCACGCGGGCTGGTTCGCCCGGCGCATCGACGGCGTGCTCACCGACGCCCTGCGGGACATGGACCCCGACGAGGTCCGGGCCGCGCTCTCGACGTGTGCCGCTGACGTGCGTCTCGACCTCGACGAACTGGCCTGGCGCGCCGTCGCCGGAACCGCCTACGGCCCCGGTCTGTACGACGTCGCCCCGGGGCCGTTTCGCGAACTCGTCGTCAAGCATCTGGTCGACCCGGAGCCGGGTGCGCCCACCATCGACGCCGAGCACGAGCGCGTGCTCATCACCCGACTCCTGCAGGCCCAGGACGCCGACACCGTCGCCGACGCCCTGGGGTATCACTCGGGGCGAATGGCGATGCGGGCCGTCGGCGAGGGCCTCCGTCCACTCGTCGACCACTACGGCGACGAGGCTGCCCTGGCGGAGCGGGACCGGCATCGATGAGCTGACGGAAGGGGACCGCCATCGATGAGCTGACGGACTGGACCGAGCCGGACCCGACAACCGTCTTGCATCTCTCAGGAGGCTCTTACGTCCTCGAATCGTAGGGTTTGGGGATGGAGAGGGGTTCCAGACGGCGGTTTCTGGCCCGTGTGGGGACGGGACTCTGCGCCGCGACGGCCGCGAGTGGCTGTCTGAGCCGCGGCACCGGGCCCACCCCTGCCCTTGACCAGCGAATCAGCGTCGGCTCGAAGCACTTCACCGAGAACCGCATCCTCGGCTTCCTCACCTTCGAGGCGGTCAACCAGGTTCTCGGTGTCCAGCCCGTCCACGAGATCGGCTACGGCCGCACCAGCACCATCTGGTCGGCACTCGTCGAGGGAGCCGTCGACACCTACTGGGAGTACACCGGCACCCTCTGGTACGTCCACCTCCCCCCCGACGTCACGCAGGAACGCATCGAGGACCCCCTCAAACTGTTCCAGCGCGTCCGGACCGGTCTGCGTGAGACGTACGACCTCGAGTGCTTCTCGCCCGCGCCATTCGACAACCCGTACGTCCTCTGTACGCGCCCAGAATGGGCCGAGGAGACGGGTATCACGACCCTCTCCGGCCTGTTCGAGTACGCAGCCGACGGCAACACCGTCCCGACAGCGGTCGGCCCGGAGTTCTACCACCGGACCGACGGCTGGCCCGGGCTGCTAAATCACTACGAGGTCGACGCCGACACCAGGGCGGCGTGGGCCCCGAACCTCGAAGTGGTCAACCTCTTCCTCGCCTACGAGTTCCTCGTCCGCGAGCGCATCGACGTCGGCATGGGGTTCGGGACGGACCCGCACATCGCCATCAACGACCTCGTGGTGCTCGAAGACGACCGTGACTTCTTCCCCCCGTACAACCCTTGCCCGGTCGTCCGGACCGAGGTACTCGACCGCATCGACGGCCTCGGGCCGTTGCTCGACCAGCTCGGCCCACTCATCCAGTCCGCCGAACAGATGCGAGAACTCAACGCCAGGGTCGTGATCGACGGTGAACAGCCCCAGCAGGTCGCGCTCTCGGTGCTCCGGGAGGGAGGTATCGTCCCGTGACGCTACTCCGGCGGGTCAGGGAGTCGTTCTCGCTGCAACTGGGGGTCGCCCTGCTCGTTGTCGTCCTGTTGCTGGCGGTCATCGGGGCCGGAACGTGGCTCGTCACCGCGGACGCGGTCCGGGAGGACGTCCAGGTCAAACTCGTCTCGCAGTCAGAAGCCGAGGCGAACGGCCTCACCGAGTGGTTCGACAGCAACCGGCTGTTCGTCCGTCTCCTCTCCGACGACGACGTGTTCCAGCAGGGCTCTGACCCCGAGATTCGGGACTACCTCCAGCGGCAGGTGTCCACCGAGGACTTCGAAGTACTCGCCCTGCACTACGTGGACATGCGCGAGAACCGCGTCCTCGTCTCGACCGTCGCCGCCGCCGAGAACGAGAGCATCGCGGACCGCCCGTGGACCTCGCGGCTCCGGTTCCAGGACTTCCAGGACGTGTACGTCTCGGAACCGTACACCACCCCGCGGGGCGAGGCGGTCGTCGCCTTCGTCAGCCCGACCGGGGACGTCAACGGGGCGCTCGTCGCCGTCGTCGACGTGAGCGAGATCGGGGAGTCCTTCCGCTCGCCCATCGCCGGCACCGTCACCCGGGTCATCGACTCCCGGGGCATCGTCGTCTTCTCGGAGGACCCCGACGAGCGCCTCCAGCCGTACCTGGCCGACGAGAGCGCCATTCCCGAGGCACTGGTGCGGGCCGTCGACGGCGAGTCCGGCTTCCAGCAGGACTCCCTGAAAGAACGCGAACTCGACCACGACGTCGTCACGGCGTACGCGCCCGTCGCGGGCACGGACTGGGTCGTCATCATGCAGGCCCCGACCGCGTCCGCCTACGCGGTGCTCGACCGCATCGTCGTGGGTATCGTCGCGTTCGTCGCCCTCGCGCTTGCCGGCGTGCTCGCCGTTGCACTGACGTTCGGGCGCACCACGACGCGAGCCGTCAGCGACCTCACCGAGACCGCCCAGGCGTACGCCTCCGGGGACTACGACGCGGAGCCGTCACTCGACCGGGCGGACGAACTGGGCACCCTCGCGGCCCAGATGCGCCAGATGCGTGACGCCCTCCAGTCCCGCATCGCGGCGCTCGAGACCGCCCGCGGCCACGCCGAGCAACGCAAACTCCAGTTGCAGCGCCTGCTCGCCAACCTCCCCGTCGTGCTGTTCGTCGTGGCCCCCGACGGCCGGTTCGAGGACGTGCAGGGCCGGACGCCGGAGGGGACGTTCGCCCTCGTCGACGCCATCGGCGACCGCGTCGAGGACCGGTTCGGCGCGTATCCCGAACTGGTGGAGACGTGTCACGACGCCCTGGATGGGACCCCGAGTTCGGTCACTGTCGACGTGGAGGGCGGCATCTACCACGTGC
Organism: Haloarchaeobius sp. HME9146; assembly: GCF_025399835.1. NCBI lineage: Archaea > Methanobacteriati > Methanobacteriota > Halobacteria > Halobacteriales > Halorubellaceae > Haloarchaeobius > Haloarchaeobius sp. HME9146. The sequence continues at coordinate 2,258,507 of NZ_JAODVR010000001.1, read as the reverse complement.
AGGTCCATCCGGTCACGGAGAACGGCACGGTCCAGCAGGCCATCGCGGTCGCGAGCGACGTGACCGAAGAGCGCAACCGCGAACAGCAGATTCAGGTGCTGAACCGGGTCCTCAGGCACGACCTCCGGAACCGGCTCAGCGTCATCGTGACCTACGCCCGCCACGTCGCCGACGGCGTCGACGATCCGGAGCTCACCGATGCCCTCGACCACATCGTGGCACAGAGCGAGGAACTCGTCGAGACCAGTGAGAAGGCACGGAACGTCCAGCACGCGCTCGAAGACGCGGACAAGAGCATCGACGTGGCGGCACTCGCCGACCGGACGCTCGAGGCGTTCGAAACCGCACATCCCACGGTCGACGTCGAGCGCTCACTCCCTGCGACGGCCCCCGCCAGGGCGACCATCCACCTCGGGCTCGCACTGGAGGAGCTGCTCTCGAATGCGGTCGAACACACCGACAGCGACGCACCGAACGTGCGCGTCAGCGTGGAGAACCGGCTTTCACAGGTCACCCTCGTCGTCGAAGACGACGGGCCAGGCATGCCGGACGCCGAGCAGCGAGCCATCATCTCCGGCGAAGAGAAGCCGCTCGCACACTCCAGCGGCCTCGGCCTCTGGTTCGTCTACTGGCTGGTCACCGCGGCGGGTGGCCAGTTCGAGTTCGACGAGAGCAGCCTCGGCGGCCTGGCAGTCCGGCTGTCGTTCCCCCGCGCGGAGGGATAGTTTCGTGATGGGTGGCCTCGAAGAACGGGTATGACCTGCGCCGAGACGGGCTGTGACCGCGAGGCAGCGGTGCGACTGCACATCCCGTGGGCCGCGGACCGGGACGTCTGCGTGGCCCACGCTCGCGGGCTCGGACAGCAAGATGGGGTCGTCACCGAACCCCTCGACGGAAAAGAGAGCGAGTGGCCCTGAGTCGGCGAACTGCTCAGAGCGACACTGCCATCATCACTTCGTCGACGTAGTCCTCGTCGATCTTGTAGTGGTCCTCGCGCACCGCTTCGGTCTCCCAGCCGTGCTTCTCGAGGAACTTGATGGCACCCTCGTTCGTCGCCGGAACGCTGTTGTAGAGCTTCTCGTACCCGTTCTGCTTGGCCCAGTTGACGCCACGTTCGAGCAGGTGGCTCCCGACATCGTGGTCACGGTACTCCGCGAGCACCCCGACGGTCAACTCGGCGGTGTGGTGGAGTTTCTCCAGTTCGGGAACCCGGATGTGGACCCAGCCGACGACGTCCTCGTCGACGGTCGCGACGAAGAACATGCGTGATTCGAGTTCGTTGTGCCGGAGCAGTACCTCCTCGTGGTCGAGGATGTCGGCGACCTCCTCGGCCTCGATGTAGGTGCCCTCGTCGGCGACGTGGCGGATGGCCCCGATGAGCCCGGAGAGGTCGGACTGGTGGGCCTGTCGGATGACGAACTCGACCTCGTCACTGACGTGCTCCTCGGCAGCGCCCTCGTCCTCGAAAGCGACCTTCAGGATGCCGTCGTCGTCGGTCAGATAGCCGTCCCGCTTGAGGATGGCGACGTGGTGTCGTACCGCCCTGGGGTCCATCTTGAGGGCCTGTTCGACCTCCTTTCGCTTCACCGTCCCGTGGCTTTCGACGTACTCGTAGAGGTCGCGGCGGTCCTCGTGGTCGAAGCTCAGTTTGTCAGTGAGTTTCATGGGTACTGATACCACGCCGCGATACTTAATGGTTGTTTGGGTGAATCTCCCGCAGACCACCGACCGAAGCGCACCTCACGCCCCTGTCACGGCCCGAATCGCCTTCCGCCGGAGCCAGAAGTAGACGGTCCCGAGCGACAGCACCAGTGCCCCGCCGAACACCCAGAACCCGTGGAAGGTGACCTGCATGAGGACGACGGTGTAGCCGAGGAACAGCACGGCCAGCCAGACCAGCGTCGCGCCGGACTCGAACGCCTCCTCGACGTAGTTCAGACTCTCCTGTGCCGTCATCGGTCGCGCCAACTCGGGATGCTTGCTGACCCGGCGGCGCTCCCACAGGGAGACGGCGAGGAACGAGAGACCGATGCTCCCGGGGACGGCCAGCCAGCCCTCCGTCACGAGCAGCGAGAGGATGAAGCCGAAGCTCACCACCGCGAGTAACAGCAAGAAGAACACCCGAAGTCGGTCCATGGCCTCGACGACGGTCATTGCCGGCTAGACGGGACCAGCACGAATCAACAGAGCCCTGATGTCTCGGTAGAAAGGTGCAAGGAGTCAGTGCCGGTCCGGCACCGTCGTCAGCAGCTGGGCCACGTCGACCGCGTTGTGCGTCTCGATGAGTATCTCCGCGGCCGTCCGCAGCGCGAACGTGCAGTCCAGGTCGACCCCGTAACACCGGCCGTAGAGGTCGAGCCAGCGATTGAGCACCGATTCGAGCCGACTGCACTGTGCGGCCGGCAGGTCCGGCCCGCCGGTCCGGCAGTCGACGTACAGCACGACGACCGGGCCGACGCCCTCCCGGCAGTACCGCTTCGCCCTGGCCTCGGGGTCCTCGGGCTGCTCGAACGCCTGCTCGGCGAGGGCGACCTCGGCTTCGAGTTCGTCGATGCGTGCCGCGACGCCTCGGGCCACGGTGGTACTCATCCCTGCCTGTATTCGACGCCCTTCCCGCCGTTCGGGTGCTCCCACGTCGTGTCCGCGACCACGGCACAGGTGCCGCATTCGACGCAGGGCTGGGTGTCGAGGCTGACGAGTTCCTCCTCCGAACCGTTCGTCTTCACCGTCTCGGTCCGGTAGCAGCCGCCACCGAAGCCCTCGGCGGAGACCGGGCACGCTGTGACCGCGGTGCCGCTGGCCTCGACCGACTCGTCGTTCAGGACGATGTGTGGGTTCCCGATGTCGGTGTCGTAGGTCAGGTCGCCGATGCGATCCTCCAGCGTCGGCGGCTCGATCCGGTTCTCACCCTCGACCTGGACGCCCTGCGTCTTCGCGAGCAGGGTCGGGATGGTGACGTACGCCGGCCGGATGTCGGGTAGTATCGACATCATCCGGGGCGAGTTGAACGCCCGCTTGACGACCGACTCGGTGATTCCGAGGCCCAGCGCGGCCTTGCCGACGGGCGACTTCGCGACCGTCTCCATGACGCTCGCCATCGCCCCGTTCTCGGTGACCGGACGGGTCAACTCGTACGCCGTCGGGCGGAGCTTGTCCATCACGCCCTCGCGTTCGAGCATCTGGGTGTAGCGCTGTCCGGCCGTGACGCCGGAGCGCCCCTTCGCGGTGACGAAGGCGTCGGCGGCGAGCGCCCCGGCGGTGACGGCGTGGTTCATCCCCTTGATGATGGGCCCCTGGGCCTGCATCTGGCCGGCGGCGTCGCCGACGACCAGCATGCGGTCCCGGTGCGGGTTCTTCAGCGCCGCCTTCTTCGAGTCCGGCACGAGCTTCGCGGAGTACTCAAGCTCCACGTACTCCTCGGGCAGCCACTGCCCGAGGTGCGGGTGCGTGAGCAGGGCGTCGAGCAGCTCCTGGGGTTCGGCCCGCTCGCTCGCGATGCTGTCGAGGTGGAACACGGTCCCGATGGAGAGCGTGTCCTCGTTGGTGTACATGAACCCGCCACCCCGGACGCCCTGGAACAGGTCGCCGGAGAACAGGCGGGCGACGCCCTCCTCCTCGCCGATGTCGAAGGTGTCCTCGATGTGGCCCTCGGGCAGGTCGACGACCGCCTTCACGCCCTGGAAGTACTCGTCGGGGTCCTCCCAGTCCATCAGGCCGGCCTCGCGGGCGAGTTCAGAGTTCACGCCGTCGGCCGCGATGACGATGTCCGCCTCGATGTCGTCGAGTTCCTCGCATTCCACGCCGATTATCTCGCCGTTCTCGCGGAGCAACCCGTTGACCTTCACCTCGGTCAGCAGGCCGCCACCGGTCTCGCGGCACTTCTCGTGGACCTGCTCGGCGAGCCAGGAGTCCATCTTCCTGCGGAGAACCGCGTCACACCACAGCGTATCGTTCTCGTGCAGTGGCGTCAGGTCGTACGTCTTGACCTTGTCCCCGGCGAGGTTGTCCATGTAGTAGTCGGTGACCTCGCGCTCGGCCGCCTCCTCCCGGAAGCCCGGGAACAGGTCGTCGATGGTGTACGGCGCGGAGCGCTCGGCGTAGATGAGCCCGCCGGAGACGTTCTTCGAGCCGGCGTCGACGCCGCGTTCCAGTACCAGGGTCTCGACCCCGTGGTCGGCCAGCCTGGCAGCGGCGGCGGCCCCGCCGGGACCGGCCCCGACCACGACCGCCTCGTAGTGCTCTCGCTCAGTCATCGTCGTCACCTCCGGCACCGGCGACGGCGGTGTTCGCGACTGCAGCACTCAGCTCCCCGGTCTTGGCGGCTTCGATGAGTCTCGGTAGCACGTCGAACAGGTCTCCTTCGATGAAGTAATCAGAGAAGTCCCGGATTCTGGCGTCCGGGTCCGTGTTGATGGCGATGATGGTGTCCGATTCGTCCATGCCGACCTTGTGCTGGACCGCCCCGGAGATGCCGGCGGCGATGTACAGCTTCGGCTCGACTATCTGGCCGGTCTCACCGATCTGGCGCTCCTCGTGGGTGTACTGCTCGACGTGGCCGTCGAACTGGTACGAGCCCGTGACGATACCACGGGTGACGCCCACGTCGGCGTCGTCGAAGCAGTCGGCGAGTTCGACGCCCAGTTCCATCCCGAGGGTCGGGTCGTCGCCGATACCGCGGCCCATGGCCACGATGACCTCGTGGCCGGTGAGGTCGACACCGCTGTCGAGCACGTCGGCCTCCTGCACGTCGACGCGGAACCAGTCGTCGGAGAGGTCGGTGTCGCGCTCGATGACCTCGCCCTCGCGGGCCTCGTCGGCCTCCGGAATCTCGAAGCTCCCCGGGATGACCGACCCGCCCTGCGGGTGGAAGTCCCGGTGCGGGTTGTCGATGCAGAGGATGGTCGAGTACTCGAAGCCGGAGAAGTCCGGGCGCTTCATGTGCAGGATGCGCTCGAACGTCTTCGTCGTCCCCGGCTTGCCGGTCTTGACCGGGTTCGATATCTCGGCGCTCTCGATGTACAGGCCGGAACAGTCAGAGGCGAGCCCGGAGTCGAGTTCGCCCTGCACCAGCGCGGAGAGGTCGCGGCCGTTGTTCGTCGCCGGGAAGAGGACGTACCGGGGCTCGTCGTAGTCCCGCCAGTCGCTCTCCTCGGGATTGCCCACGCCGGGGTCGCCGCCCCAGCGAGCCATGTCGCAGAATATCTCGGTGAACGCCTTGTGCCGGAACCGGTGCAGGCGCTCGTCCTCCTTGTAGACGACCACGTCCGCCCCGAGCGCGATGCACTCGTCGGCGAGGCGCTCGACGTCGTCACCGATGAGGACCGCGACGACGCGCTCCTCCTCGTCGTAGTCGTCGTTGTAGTCGTCCATCAGCTGCCGGGCCTTCCCGAGCATCTCCCGGGAGACGTCCAGCAGTTCGCCACGCTGGGTCTCACAGTACACCCACATGTCGCGGTAGGTGCCGTCCTCGATGGCACGGACGTGGCGCTTGTCCGCGGTCGGGTGGTTCAGTTCGGGGTACTTCTCCTCGGGCGGCAGGTCGGCTTCGACCTCGCCCTCTTCCTCGTCGCTCTCGGAGAGGTCGTCGATGCGCTTCTGGATGAGCTTCTTCGCGCTGGAGCGGTCCTCGCCCGCCTCCTCGCGTTCGAGCAAGGATTCGAGCTGGTCGACCTCGTCGATGTCGCGCACCGCGTTCCCGATGTCGGCGACCGTCATGTCGGTCGGGTCGAGCGCGTCCGCATCGACCTCCTCGCCGTCGTCTTCGAACTTCTCGATGCGGCTCTCGATGAGCTTCTTGGCACCGACGCGGTCCTCGCCCGCCTCCTCGGCGGCGAGAATCTCGCGAAGTTCGTCGACGTCCTCGATGTCTTTCAGTGCGGGGCCGAGTTCGGAGATGTCGTAATCGTTGGGGTCCAGTTCAGGCATCGTCAATCACCCGCCACGAACGGCGTCAGCTCTTCCATGACCGCTTCCATACCCTCCTCGTCCTCCGGTGTCACCATCGTGGCCTCGCGTTCCGCGGGGGCCTTCGGGATGGGGTCGACCGAGGAGACGATGGTCGGCGAACCGTCCAGCCCGACGAAGTCGGGGTCGAGGTTCAGCTCCTCGTGGTTCCACATCGTCAGATGCTCCTTGAAGTTCTCAGCGCGTTTCGTCGTCTGCTCGCGCAGGTCTTTCAGTCGGAGCCGGTGTTCGGCGCGGCGGTAGCTCGGTTCGAAGTCCGGATCGGTCACGACGAAACACGGCATCGGGGCCTCGACGGTCTCTATCTCGTCGACGTCGCCCTCGACGAGTCGCTTCGCGCGGAGCTTGCCTTCCTCCTCGTCGATGTCGAGCGAGACCACGTGGGTCACGATGGGCCAGTCCAGACACCAGCAGGTCTGCGGGCCGGTGTGGCCCGTCTCCCCGTCCGCGGTCTTGAAGCCCGCGAACACGATGTCCGGCATCTCGTCCATGTGCTCCATGGCGGTCCCGAGCGTGATGGAGGTCGCCCAGGTGTCGGCGGCCGCGAACTCGCGGTCGGACACCAGGACGAGGTCGTCGGCGTACACGTCGCGCATCCCCTCCTCGAGGATGCCCTCGTAGCCTGGCGGGCCCATGGATAGCAGTGTCACGTTCCCGCCGTGGCGGACCTTGGTCTGCAGGGCCGCTCGGAGCGCGAACTTGTCGTTCGGGTTCATCACAGTGGGTGTCTTCCCCCGTTCGAGGTGGCCGTCCTCGTCGAACGACACTTGCCCCTCGCGGAAGTCAGGCACCCCCTTCGTCATCACAGCGATGTTCAGGCTCATGTTGGATTATGCGCGCCCCTGGCGTCCGGCGTCCACGTCGATGGCGTCGACCGGGCAGACGTCGACACAGAGCATGCAGTCGATGCACTGGGCCTCGTTGGCCGGGTCGGCCTTGATCTCCGACTCCGGATGGCCGGGCGTGTCCACCCATTCGAACACGTCGACCGGGCAGTCTTCCAGGCAGGCACCGTCGGCCAGGCAGATGTCGAAGTCGACGGCCACGTGGGTCCCGTGGATTCCCAGGGTTTCCGGTTCATCGACAGGTCCCCACACGTCGTGTCCGCTGTGCTCGTCGACTACCTCGCGGTTGTCCTCGAAGTTTGGGTCAATGGCCATTGTCAGCTAGTGCCATGGGACGGTGTTGTCTTAAATCTACGTTCGTGAAATTCACCGCCACCCTGCATTTTCCACCCTGTTGTGGAGTGTAGTATTCTCTCTCTGGACGACCTGTACCGGGTACTGTACAACCCCATGACATATCATGGTCGCTCGCTCTCTCGGCATGCCAGAACACCCGGGCACACCGGCGGAAAGAACCATGGGACGGAACCGAGTAGTGGTGGTATGGTCATCGCGTCCACGCTCGGCGGCATCGACGTCGCCCTGCTCGTCGCCATCGTCCTCCTCGTCGTCGGCGTCATCGGTAGCGCCGTCCCCTCCTTGCCCGGCCCGCTGGTCTCGGTCGCCGCCGTCGCGGGCTACTGGTACTTCGGCGACGGGCTGGGGACCGTCGCCGCCGCCACGCTCGTCCTCGTCGGGCTGTTCGCGGTGGCCGCGGACCAGCTCGCGGACGTGGTCTCGACCCGGGCCAGCGGTGCCTCCTGGACGACCACCGCCCTCGCGGGCATCGTCGGCTTCGTGCTCCTGTTCGTCGTCGGTCCCATCGGCATCATCCTCGGCGTCGCGGGGACCGTGTTCGCGGTCGAACTCTACCAGAAAGGCGACCGCAACCACGCGGCGCGTGCCGCCGCCTACACGACGGTCGGCATCCTGGCCAGCATCGTCGTCCAGGTGTTCCTGACGGCCTCGATGCTCGTCGGGTTCCTCCTCGCCGTCTTGCTCTGACTGGTCGGCCGATTCCCAGGTCCGAAACCCGGACAGTCAGGCGATTCCGCGACTTTGCTCTTGCCCACTGGCGAACTAGCTTCTAGCATGAACAGTCCCGACTCACCACGAGGCCATCTCACTCGACGTGCCCTCTTGCGTGCTGGGTCGGCGACGGTGCTCCTACCGTTGCTGGCCGCCGCGCCGGCCGCGTCGAGCCACGAATCGACCGCGGGACGAGCCATGCTCGACCTGCTCCCGGCCGAGTTCCCCGGGTTCGACGAGCCCGCCGCGATTCCGGTCCCGGCCGGTACCCAGCTACTGCCACGGTCCCCGCCGGTCGGGGCCGGCGCGATGCACGTCTGGAGTACGGACGAACGCGTCGCACTCGCCGGTATCGTTCTCCCGCGAACCGACCGCGACCTCGTCGCGTTCCTGCGGGAACTGGGTGGCGAAGCCGCCGACCTCGGGGTGACGCTCCTCGAAATCGGAGACGGTGGAATGGCCGTCAGTGACAGCGCCACCGGGTCGACCCCGGCTGACGCCCACATGGTCGTCTGGCGGCAGGGTACGCTTGTCGGGCTGGTCGGTGCGATGGGACCCCGCCGACGGGGCCGTCCCGTCAGCCGCCGGACGGTGCTCCGGGTCGCCCGCGAGCTGGAGGCGCAGTTCCGCGAGACCGACCTCGACTTCGTCCGCCGGGCCGTCGACCGGACGCCCCGGGGAGCGCGCCTGAGACGCAGGGGGCGGTCCACGGCGGTCCCGGCCAGAACCGGGTCTTCCGTCCCTTCCCTGTCCGTCCCTGCGGGCGTCGGTGCCGGACTCGCCGCGTTCTCGTTGTCGGAATCGACTGCCGTGAGTCCGTCCACCCGCCGGTTCGGGTCGGCCAGTCCGGCCCTCCGGCCGGACGTGACCCGGCTCGTCCGCCGGCCACTCGTGTTCCAGGGCTCCGAGATAGGCGAGGTCGACCTCCGCATCGAGATGACCGACCTCGGCCCGTGCCCGGACGAGGCAGAGACCTCCTGCGTCGTCGGTTCCCCGAGAACCCCCGACGAGTTCGAGGGCCCCGACGAGCCGTCCGAGCCCGGCGGACCACGGTTCGGTGACGGCATCCGGGGCCGTCGCCCCCCGTCTCGGGGACGGCCGCCGCGCCGTCGGCCACCCCACAGACCCGAGTGGACCGACTACCCCGAGAGCGACCCGGGCGTGTTTGAACCGCCAGAGTACGGCCCCGGTGGCCGGTACGGGCGCGTGCCCCGGACGCCGCGCACCCCGCAGGAGGGGCCACGCTGGTACCCCGCGCCATCGCCACGGGACCGCGGTGAGACCTACCGCTACCCGCGGGAGCCCGCCCCGACTGAAGGCGGCTACATCCCCGGCGGACCACGTTGGCGTCCCGCGGACGATTCCGGCCTCGGCCCCGCACCCCGCTACCCCAGAGGCTCCCCCGGCCAGGGAATCGCGTACGGTATCGGTGCAGGGCCGGGTACCCCCGCCGCCTTCACCGACAGGACCCGGCAGTTCGCCCCCGGCGAGCAGGTCACCGCCGGCGAGCGCGTCCCCTGCCGGAAGACCAACGTCAAGGTGTGGCTCGCACGTCTCAGCATCCACGCGGACGCGACCCGGCCCGACGGCTACGACCCCGACGGCGACGAGAGCGGCTGGGGCGACATGCTCGCCGCGAGTCGCGTGTCCATCACGATGACCTGTGGGGCGGCGAAGACCACCGAACGCTGGTGGATAAGTCACGAGGAACTCGGTGACATGATGCGCGGAACCGAGCTCAAGCCCGACGTGCTCGTCGCCGAGGTCGACGAAGGCTGTCGCTGTCCGGACCCGGCCCGGCGCAAGGTGGTCGTCGACTTCGAGGTCGGGCTGTTCGACAACGACAGCGGTTCGATCGGGCAGATACTCGCTGGAATCCTGGGCGTCCTCGTCGACATCGTGGGCCGTCTCGCGCTCAGTCCCGAGCACAAGGACAAACTCGAGAAGGCCAGGGAGGCGGTCGAGAAGCTCACCGAACTCTGGGAGGACGACCCCGAAACGTTCGCCGAGGAGCTGTCGAAACTCGACATCGTCCGACAGCTCACCCTGGAGGACGTGTTCGAGGTCGCCCACGAGCACTCGGAGCTACTCGGGAAGGCGCACGACACCATCGTCATCGACGAGTAGGGCCCCGGCGACCGCCTCGGTGACCGGGCACTAATCGTCAACGGAACGCACCGTTCGCGCCTTTGCGGTAGCCGATATCTCTATTAGGATTGATTCACACTCTGTCACAACGACCCCTGAACGGTCAAGCAGGCGGTGCGTTGGGCACCGGCGAACCTGCTGGGGGATGGGTGGGTGTTCGCCAGACAGCAGATGCGATTCGAACTGACGCCGTACACGATTCCGCTGTTCGTCTCCGCTGGGGTGGCGGCCATAGCGGCCGTGCTGGCCTGGTGGAAGCGGTCGGAACCCGGTGCGAGGGCACTCACACTGTACCTCGTCGCGGTCGGAGTCGGCTGCATCGCCTACGCTTTGGACATCTCGTTCGTCACACCCGGTGCCAAGTTCTTCTGGACGCGGATCGCGATGGTCGCGATGGCGGTCACCGGCTCCGCCTGGATATACTTCGCGCTGCAGTACACCGGCCGCGAGCAGTGGGCAAACAGACAGACCAGGTTGTTGCTTGCGGTCGAACCGGTCGTCCTCACCGTCGCCATGTTCGTTCCACGGCTCCAGCCGCTGGTCTTCACCGCTCCTGCCGAAAGCGCCGTCGGCCCGTTGAGTTCGGCCAACGTCGAGATCGGTCCCCTGTTCATCGGCCACTTCGTCTACATCACGGTCACGATGTTCGCCGCGACGTTGCTGTTCGTCCAGCTGTTCCTCCGGGCGCGACACCTCTACCGGGCACAGGCGACCGCCATCCTCATCGCCGCGCTGGTCCCCTGGGGAGGGGTCGTCGTACGCTCGCTCGGGTTCGCCGGCAACGTCGACGTGAGCCTGTTCGGCTGGGTGTTCTCCGGCAGCGCGATGGCGCTCTCGCTCTACCTGTTCCGGCTCATCGACCCCGTCCCGACCGCCCACACGGCCATCGTCGAGGACATGGGCGATGGGATACTGATGCTCGACCGCGACGGCTGCATCGGCGACGCGAATCCGACGGCCCGGCGACTCCTCGCCACTGGAGATGACTCCCTGACCGGGACACCGATCCAGGACCTGTTCGCGAAATGGGACCGTATCGAGCAGACCGGCGAGGACGAGTGGTACGAACACGCCGTCACCGTCGACGGCGACCGGCGATTCCTCGAACTGCAGACCTCGCCCTTCTCCGACCACCACGGCCGCGCTATCGGCGAACTCGTCGTCATCCGGGACGTGACCGACCGGACCCGCCGCGAGCACCAGCTCACCCGGTACAAGACGGTCTTCGAGTCGGTTCGGGACCGCGTGTACGTCCTCGACAGCGACGACCGGTTCACGATGGTGAACGAACCGCTTGCGTCGCTACTGGGGTACGAGCCAGCCGACCTCGTCGGCGAACCGTTCGAGACAGTGCTCCCCGAGGGCGAATCGCCCCTCTCGAGTACGTCCACCGCGACCCCCGACGGCGGCGTCGTCGAACTCACCGTCGAGACCCGGAACGGCGAGGCGCTCCCGTGCGAGACCCGGATCGCCCCGATATCGCTCGACCGCGGCGAGTCCGGCGCGGTCGGCGTTATCCGGGACATCTCCGAGCGTAAAGCGGTCGAACAGAGCCTCGCCGAGACTACCGACCGGCTCCAGACGCTGGTCGAGGCGTCCCCGCTCGCCATCGTCGGGACGTCCCGCGATGGCACGGTCGAGGTGTGGAACGAGGCCGCCGAGGAGACGTTCGGCTGGGCGGCCGACGAGGTCATCGGCGACCGATTACCCATCGTGCCGGCTGCCGAAGGGGAACAGGTTCTCGCCGACCGCGAGCGCGTCCTCGGCGGTGAGGCGCTCACGGGCATCGAACGCCGGCTCCAGCGCGCCGACGGCTCGCGCATCGACGCCAGCGTCTCGGTCGCGCCCGTCTCGGACACCGCCGGCGAGATACACGGCGTGGTCGCCGTCATCGCCGACGTGACCGAGCGAAAGGAGCGCGAGCGCAAACTCCGGCGGCAGAACGAACGCCTCGACAAGTTCGCCGGCATCGTCAGCCACGACCTTCGCAACCCCCTGATGGTCGCGTCCGGCCACCTGGACCTCCTCGAGGAGACAGGCTCCCAGGAGAGCATCGACCACATCAGGACGGCCCACCGGCGCATCGAGCAGATAATCGACGACGTGCTCACGCTCGCCCGCGAGGGCCGAGACATCGACGACCCGCAACCAGTGTACATGCCGACGGTCGTCGACCGCGCCTGGGCCACGACCGACACGGGGAACGCGACCCTCACCATCGGCGACGGCCTCGGTACCGTCGACAGCGACCCCTCGCGGCTGCTCGAACTGTTCGAGAACCTGTTCCGAAATTGTGTGGAACACGGGGGCGAGTCCGTCGCCGTCAGCGTCGGGTCGCTGGATGGGCAGGCGGGCTTCTACGTCGCCGACGACGGCCCCGGAATCCCCGAATCCGACCGGGACGGCGTGTTCGAGACCGGGTTCACCACCGCAGACGACGGGACCGGCTTCGGGCTCTCCATCGTCCAGACGGTCGCCGAAGCCCACGGCTGGTCGGTGTCGATCACGGAAAGCGAGTCCGGCGGGGCGCGGTTCGAGTTCCGCGAGAGTTGAGCAGGTCCGTTACTTGTGCGCGAAGTACGCGACAGAGCCGTCTTCCTCGTGGGCGTCGACACGGGCGAAGCCGACGCGCTCGAACTGCACCATCGCGTCGACGGGCTGGTCGGCGAACCCGGGTTCGGCGTGGCCGGAGACGACGCCGTCCATGGTCCACAGCTCGACCGGGACGTTGTCCTCGGCGGGGACCCAGTGGATGACGTCGACGCCCTCCTCGCGGACCGCGTCGATGTCGTCGCCGGTGTACTGCAGGGCGTCGCGGGTGAAGCGGAAGCAGCCCAGGCCCTTCAGCCAGATGCGCTCCTCGCGCTCGGGCAGGTCGTCGGGTTCGAGGAGGACGGCGCCCCCGACCGGGATGTCGCGGTCGCCGCGGTCCTCGTGGTCCGGGTGGACCGGCGGGTGGCCGGCCTCGGGCGCGCCGCCGACGATGGCGAGTTCGGTCCCCTCACGCACGAGGAACTGGCGGTCGGCCGTGTCGTCGATGTGGTCGCGGTTCTTCGAGTACACTGTCGACATCGCGAGGTCCACGTCGCTCGTGGAGGTGCCGAGTTCGAGCATCGACTCGACGATGGCGTCGCCGCGGATGCCCCGCCGGCGCAGGCTCTTGATGGTCGGGGCGCGCGGGTCGTCCCAGCCGTCGAGCTTGCCCTCGTCGATGTACTGCTTGATGGTCGACGTGGACATCTTGATGTCGTAGGCGTCGACCTGGACGTGGCCCCAGTGGACGACCTCGGGGTACTCCCAGTCGAAGTAGTCGTAGAGGAAGCGCTGGCGCTTCGCGGAGTCCTGAAGGTCGATACCGCGGATGATGTGGGTGATACCGACCAGATGGTCGTCGACGCCGGACTGGAAGTCGAGCATCGGCCAGCAGCGGTAGTCTTCGGCCACCTCGCGGGGGTGGGGCGTGTCGATCATCCGGAAGGCAACCCAGTCACGCAGGGCCGGGTTCTTGTGCTCGATGTCGGTCTTCACGCGCAGGACCATCTCGCCCGAGGAGTACTCGCCCGCCACCATGTCCTCGAACTCGGCCATGGTCGTCTCGGCGTCCTTGTCGCGGTGCGGGCACGGCTTGCCGTTGTTCTTCAGCTCGGAGAAGTCCTCGCCGGAACAGGAGCAGGTGTACGCCCCGCCCATCTCGATGAGCTCGCGGGCGTGGTCGTAGTAGGTCTCGACGCGGTCGCTCGCCTTGAACACCTCGTCGGGTTCGAACCCGAGGTACTCCACGTCCTCGAGGATACCCTCGTAGGCGTCGAGGTCGGGCCGTTTCGTCTCAGGGTCAGTGTCGTCGAATCGGACGCAGAACCAGCCGTCGTAGAGGTCCTTGTACGTCCCGATGACGGCCGGCATCCGGGCGTGCCCGAGGTGCCACGGGCCGTTCGGGTTCGGCGCACACCGCATGCGGACCTGGTCGTACTCGTCGACGTTCGGAAGGTCCCCGAGGACGCGGTCGTCCTCCTCGTCCTCCGCGTCGAGTTCCTCGAGCATCTCGGGCGAGAGCTCGCCCAGTCGCTCTCGCTTGCCCTCGAGGTCGAGGCCGTTCACCCGGCCACAGACCTGCCCGACGATACCGGGAATCTGGTCGCCGTGCTGGCGGAACTCGGGGTTGTCGCCCATCAGGGGGCCCATGACCGCCCCGACGTTCGCCTCGCTCTCGTGCTTGATGGCGTTGAACAGGGCGTGTTTCTCTGCCTCCTCTTCGACCTGCTCGCGGAGTGCATCGTCCATTACCCCCACGTACTCCGAGGGGCGTCAAAACAGTCGTGATGTTTCGCCGCGTCGCCGCCGAACCTACGTCCACTATCGTCGCCGTCGTCGTTGCCGTTCGCCACTATCGTCGCCGTCGTCGTTGCCTGTCGACCATCTCGGGATACGCCATGGTACGACACTCGTTGCGCCAGCGCCAACTGGCAGTCGCCACGGACACACCGGTCCTCGCTCGTTCTACTGGGTCGCGGACTCCGGGAAGGTCCGCGTGTTGAACACCCGCTGTGCCACCAGCGAGTCCGACATGTCGCCGTTTCGCCACCGCTTCACCCACGATGCCTGGATCTGGTAGGAGGTCGCCTGCTCGGCGAACCGGTCACCGATGGTCGCCCGCAGCGTCTCCGAGGGGCCGTCGTGTGCCACGATGAGGCCGTACGCCGAGATGACCGCGCCGATCTCCTCGCGGGACTCCGCGCGGGAGGTCGCCTGTGAACTGTACTCCAGGTCGACCCGGCCCTCGCTGAACGTCATGCTCGTCACCTGCATCGCGTACTGCTCTTCGAGTATCCACCGTAACTCGCCGAGACTGCCCTCACCGTCGTCGTTCGGGCGCTCCGGTTCGATCTGGGAATCGCCGCCGAGACAGCCTGCCAGACCGAACGAGACGGCCGCCGCGCCACCGGCGAGCAGCCGTCGCCGCGTCGTGCTGGTGTGGTCCTGTGGCATACCTACCGGTAGCGAGGGAGACCCACTAAAACCGCGCACGGTTTCGAGCGCCGATTCAGCGCTCGACTCAGCATCTGAGTCGTGCCGAAAAGTCGGAGACGGAACCCAGACGAGTCAGTAGCCGCGCTCGATGAGGTAGTCCGCGATGTCACACAGCAGGTCACGAGCCTCGTTGTCCGGCAGGCATTCGAGCCGGTCCTTTCCGCGCTCGACGAGTTCGCGCGCCTTGTCGTTGGCGTACGCGATACTCCCCGAGTCTTCGAGTGCCTGGACGGCCTCGTCTATCTCGGCCTCGGTCACGTCCTCGACGCTGTCGGTGTCGACGAGCCCGTCGACGTCGATGCCCTGCTCGCGGGCGTGGACCGTGATGAGGGTCTGCTTGTTCTCGACGAGGTCGGAGCCCCGTTGCTTGCCGAGTTGCTCGGACGGGACGGTGAGGTCGAGCACGTCGTCCTGTATCTGGAAGGCGCGCCCGATGTCGAGCCCGTAGCCGTAGAGGGCGTCGACGGTCTCGTCGTCCGCCGAGAGCAGTTCGGCGGCGATGGCCGCCGAGGCAGCGTACAGGACCGCGGTCTTCTGCTCGACCATCTCGAGGTACTCCTCGGGGAGCACTTCGGAGCGCTCCTCGAAGGCCACGTCGAGGCTCTGGCCCTCGCAGATCTTCGTACAGGTCGATGCGAGCGTGTCCATCGCCGCGACGACCTGCGAACTCGGCGCGTTCGCGTTGAGCATTATCTCGAACGCCGAGGAGTACAGGGTGTCACCGGCAAGGATGGCGGTGTCGAGGTCGAACTCCTTGTGGACCGCCGGCACGCCGCGCCGGAGGTCGTCGTCGTCCATGATGTCGTCGTGGATGAGCGTGAACGTCTGGATGACCTCCACGCTCACGGCGGCGGCCATGAGGTCGACCGGCTGGTCCGCCAGCGAGGGGAACTCGCGGTAATCCGTCGACAGCGGCTCGACGTCCATCAGCGCCTCACCGACGACCAGCAACACGGTCGGTCGGAGCCGTTTGCCACCCGCGTCGAGCAGGTAGCGCGAGGCTTCCCAGAGGCGTTCCGGGCGCTTTATGGGCATCTCGTCTTTGATGCCCTGGTTGACGAGTTCGCGTCGCTCGCCAACCGCGTCGAGCACGGTCTGTTCTCGCGTCTCGGGGTCTGTCATCATTCGGTCAGCTGTATCATGTTCCCGTTCCGGGTCACGTGAAGGTCACGGCCCAGCTTGTACCCCTCGCTCTCTGCGAGGTTGACGTAGCCGGAGAAGCCCTTCATGTCCTGGTGTGCCGGGATGATGTGCTGGGGCTGGAGTGCGTCGAGCATCTCGTAGTGGCCCTCGCTGTTCAGGTGACCGGAGACGTGGATGTCGTCGTAGATGCGAGCGCCCTGCATGCCCAGGAGCTTCTCGGCCTGGTAGCGCTGGCCCTCGTTGGTCGGCTCCGGAATGACGCGGGCGGAGAAGACGACCTTGTCACCGTCTTCGAGCTGGTACGGCGTCTCGCCGCGTGCCATCCGGGTGAGCATCGCGCGCGGCTCGCCCTGGTGGCCCGTCACGATGGGCAGGAAGTTGCCCTTGCCCTCCTTCATGACCCGCTTGAACGTGCGGTCGACGGACTTGCGGTGGCCGAACATCCCGAGGTCGCCCGGGAAGTCGACGAAGCCGAGTCGTTCCGCCGTGCCGGAGTACTTCTCCATCGAGCGCCCGAGCAGCACCGGCTGGCGGCCGATATCGCGGGCGAACTCGACGAGGGACTTCACACGCGCGATGTGGCTGGAGAACGTCGTGGCGACGATACCGCCCGAGTAGTCCTCCATGGAGTACAACACGTCCTTGAGGTGGCGTCGTGCGACGGCCTCGGAGGGCGTGCGGCCCTTCTTGTTCGCGTTGGTACAGTCCTCGATGTAACACAGCACACCGTCGCCCTCGCGACCGATCTCGCGGAAGCGGTCCATGTCGATGGGGTCGCCGATGACCGGCGTGTGGTCCATACGCTTGTCGAGCCCGTAGACGACCGCGCCCTCGGGCGTGTGGAGGACCGGGTTGATGGCGTCGATGATGGAGTGTGTGACGTTGACGAACTCGAGTTCGACCTGACCGGAGTCCCCGATGGACATCGTCTCGCCGGCGTCCATCTTGATGAGGTCGTTCTCGACGCCGAACTTCTGTTCACCCTCGATCTGCTGTTTGACGAGCTCGATGGTGAACGGGGTCGCGACGACCGGCGCGTTGTAGCGGTGCGCCAGCTTCGAGATGGCCCCGATGTGGTCGAGGTGGCCGTGTGTGGGGACGATGGCCTGTACGTCGCCCTCCAGTTCGCTCATGACCCGGTCGTCCGGGATGGCCCCCATGTCGATGAGGTCCAGGCTGTGCATCTTCTCTGTCTCGACGTTGTCGTGGATGAGGACCTGGGACAGGTTGAGTCCCATGTCGAACACCACGACGTCGTCGCCCGCGCGGACGGCAGTCATCTGCCGACCGACTTCTTCGTAGCCGCCGATGGTTGCGATTTCGACTTCCATTGTTGGTAGCACCGAAATGCCGCGTCTCGGTATGTAAAGACCCGCGACTGGTCGGGACACTCGCCCCGGCGTCTTGCAGCACGTCGGCGTGAATCCCGCTATGTGGTGGAGATACGCGGTCAGGAAAGGACCGACGGCGTGAGCCGTGACCCCCACCACACTTACCCGCGGGGTCTGTTGTTCGCTCTTTCAAGCCCCGGGCTTAAAAGCGCGTGGGTTGTGTCTCGCCCGACGGGCAGAATCGGCGGCGACTGCCGGTTCGTGCCACACCGGAACGTGCGAATTTCCCTCACATCATGGACGTGCACAGACTTAATGCTCGGTAGGACTAGACACGGCCATGGGAGAGTGTGCATACTGCGGGACCGAGCCCGAGGGCTTCCCGTACCGGTGCAACGAGTGCGAGGAACTGCACTGTGGCACACACCGATTACCGGAACGACACGACTGCCAGGGCCTCGCGCGCGTCGCCGACCGCAAGTCCGGCCAGCAGGTCTTCATCGGCCAGTCGTACAACCAGTCCGACCGGTCCCACGGCGACGGGAACGTCATCATGAGTGCCCTCGACTCCTTGCTCGGCCCGTTTCGACGCTTTCGACGCTGAGAGACCGCGTAGGTGGACGGTTTTTCTCCTCAGGGGAACTATACGAACTGACGATGAGACGGACCACACGCTCTCTGCTGACGATTCTCCTCCTTTCACTGGTCCTTCTGCAGGTCGGTGGCGTGGTGGACTTCGGAGCCGAGGCGAGTGAGATCCGCGACGACTTCTTCGACCTCGACAGCCGGGACGCTGCGGACGCGCCACAGACGACCCCCGATGTGGGAACGTCCCAGCCGGATGCCGAGGCGAGAGCGCTCTCCCCCTCGTTGCTCGAGCGACTCGTCCACGAGGCGGTCAACGAAGAGCGCCAGGCGCAGGGGCTCTCGCGGGTCGATTTCGACCCGGACCTCGCGGTGGTCGCCCGGTACCACAGCCGCGACATGGCCCGCGATGACTACTTCGCACACGCCTCGCCCGAGGGCGAGACGCTCAGCGACCGCTACGGCCTGTTCGGCTACGACTGCTACATCAGCACCGGGACGCTGACGTACACGAAAGGCGGGGAGAACATCTACTACACCAGCTTCGGCGGTACCTCCTACACCGAGGCCGAGATAGCAGAGCGAACCGTCACCGGCTGGATGGAGTCGCCGAGCCACCGCGAGAACCTCCTCCGGCCGTACTGGGAGCAGGAGGGAATCGGTGTGTGGGTCAAGGAGGAGGACGGGCGGACCCACGTGTACGTCACCCAGAACTTCTGTTGAACCGGCGGCGACCGCGTCACACGATGGGATTCGGTCCGAGGTGACACTGGTTTCGAAATTCAGGCTTTTGAACCGTTCACGGACAGGATAACCGGACTTTTAGCCGTGTAGAGACACGGGCCGGTGATGGCTCCCTCCAGCACACCCCGTCGGTATCTGGGCCTCTCGCTCGTCCTCGTCCTGATCGTCGTCGCCGGCGGCCAAGCCGCCGGGTACGTCGACCTCGCGCCCGACCGACCGGCCGAGCCCGCGACCGACGCACCGACCAGCACTCCAACCGCTACCAGCCCGCCGACCCAGACGACGACGGCAACGACGACCCCCGCCCCGACACCCACCCAGACCACAACCTCCGGTGAGTCCGGCGTCGACGCTGGCGAACTCGAGCGCCTCGTGCACCAGGCGGTCAACGACCGACGAACCGACCGCGGGCTGTCCCCGCTGACCCACCAGCCTGGCCTCCGAGAGATCGCTCGCTATCACAGCCGCGACATGAGCCGTGAGGGCTACTTCGCCCACACCGCCCCCGACGGCGAGACGATGGGCGACCGCTACGACCGGTTCGGCTACGACTGCCGCGTCGACCGGGGCGACGGCTACTACGCGACCGGCGCGGAGAACATCTACAAGACGCAGTTCGGTGGGACCGGGTACTCCGAGGCAGCGCTCGCCGACCGCGTCGTCGATGGCTGGATGAACTCCGACGGCCACCGGGAGAACATCCTGCAGGACTACTGGCAGAACGAAGGAATCGGCGTGGCAGTCGTCGAAGAAGACGGGATGACGACCGTCTACGTCACCCAGAACTTCTGCTAACTACGCGATGGTCGTCCCGGGCGACTCGCCCGCGAGGAAGGAAGCGAGCGCGTCGAGCCCGAAGATAGACGCGGGCATCCCGAGCGCCAGCAGGGTCTGGACCTTCCCGGCCATCCCGCCCGAGACGTCGGTCGTCTCTGCACCGCCCAGCACGTCGGCCACGTCGTCGTAGGCCTCGATGCGGGGAATCACGGCGTCGTCGGCGTCCAGGACACCCGGCACGGTCGAACAGAGCCCGACCCGCGAGGCGTCCAGGGATTCCGCGAGCGACGTGACGATCTCGTCCCCCGAAAGAACCGTCACACCCTCACCAGCGTGGGCGATGACGTCGCCGTGGAGCACCGGGACGAACCCCTCGTCGAGCATGGTCTGAATCTGCTGGGCGGGCAGGGTCAATTCGCCCGATTCGTCGCGGCTGGCCGCCGAGAACGGGTGGACCGGTACGGCTGGCACGTCCCGCTCGTGGAGCCGCCGGAGGACCAGCCCGTTCAGGGCCTTCATCGCGTTGTGGATGTCGAGGACGCCATCGACCTCGTGGGTCCCGTCGGTGGTGCTCACGCCGTACTCCTTCGCGTTGTGATGGCCGAAGGAACCGCCGCCGTGGACCAGCACGATGTCGTCGTGGCCCGCAACCGCGTCGGCCGCCCGGTCCAGCGCCCGCCCGTCGACCGTCTCGGCGCGGTCCTTGTCGGTGATGACCGACCCGCCGAGCTTGAGCACTGTGGGGCCACTCATTCGAGACGCACCCCCTCGTGGGCGAGTTCGGCCCGGAAGACCTCCTGGCAGGCCGCCTCGTACGAGAGTGCGGTCTCCGTGCCATCGGAGCGGTCAAGCGCGACGATGCACCCGCCACCACCCGCTCCGGTGAGCTTCGCCCCGTGCGCCCCGGCCTCGCGGGCGGTCCACACCATGTCGTCGAGCGAGCGCGAGGAGACCCCGAGCGCCTCCAGCAGCCCGTGGTCGAAGTTCATCAGCTGGCCGAGTTCGGTGAGCACGTCGTCGTCCACGGTCGCCCCACCCTGGCTTTCGGCGAGCAGCGTCTCGCCCTCGCGGACCACGTCCCCGATTGCGGCCACCGTGTCCGCGGCGAAGTCGTACTGCTCGCGCAGTTCGCGAACGCCCGCGACCAGCTTCCCGGTGTCGCCGCTCCCGCCGTCGAATCCGATGACGAACGGCAGGTCCGGGGCGTCGATGGTCCGGCAGTCATCACCTTCCACTCTCACTGCGCCACCCATCGCCGAGCAGAACGTGTCCGCCCGCGAGGCTTGCCCGTCCTGGACGTTGAGTTCGACCTGGTACGCCCGCTCGGCGACCTCGCGCGGGTCCAGCTCGACGCCGAGTTCGCTCGTCGCCGCCGCGATACTGGCGACGACCACGGCCGCCGAGGAGCCGAGCCCCGCACCGAGCGGGATGTCGCTCTCGATGGTCACGTCGAAACCAGCGCCGGGCGCGTCCGCAGCGTCCCGCACCTGCGCGATGGCCCCGTCGACGTACTCCGTCGCCGCCTCGAGGACGGCCTTGGGCGCGTCGACCGCCGGCCCCGTCTCGCCGTACTCGACGGTGAACCCCTCGATATGCAGGTCCTGTGCGTCGACCCGGAGTCGCCCGTCCGACCGTTCCTCCACCGTCACCGTCGCCCGACGTTCCACGGCGCAGGGAATCGCCGGTTCGCCGTAGACGACGGCGTGCTCCCCGAACAGGTAGACCTTGCCGGGAGCGCTTGCCGTGTGCATACCCGTTCTCGCCCGGCCGTGACAAAGAGTGTTGTCGAATCGACGTGGGACCGGTCGAGGCGGTGTCAGCGCTGCCGGCGGTGAAGCGCCAGCGTCACGAGCAACACGGCGAGTCCCCCGACCTCGAGGCCGAGCCCGGGTGTCCCCTCGATTCCCTCCTGGTCCGGCAGTGTCCCACCGCCACCGTCGTCACCGGCATCGGTTGTCGGCACCGCCGTCGTGGCCTCCGTGGTCGTTCCGGCCGCTGTCGTGGTCTGCGCCGTGGTGGTCTGCGTCGTCGCACTGGTTCGCTGCGTCGTCGTGGTCTGTGTCGTCGCACTGGTCCGCTGCGTCGTCGTGGTGCCCGTGGTGGTGGTCGTCGAACTGCCGCCGGTATCTCGCACCAGCACGGACCCGATTCGACTCGGCGGGACGTTGCTCCCACTGCTGTCGATGACCGACCCGAGCACGAGCGCGTCACTGTCTCCCTGAACGTCCGGCCAGCGAACCAGCGTCGTCAGGTTCACCGCCACGTCGACGCTCCCCTGGCCGTCCGGGCTCACCGCGAACCGTATCGTGTCCCGGACGCCGTCGCCGTCGGTTCCGTCGACGACGGTCGGACTGGAAGACACCGCGACCGTCTCACCCGTCTCCCGGTTCACGACCTGAACGTTCTCCGGCGCGAGCGCTACGCCGTCCGGGAACCGCACGTAGAACACGTCGGTGTCACCGTCCGCGCTCAGGTCGTCCACCCGGTACGACACCTCGTGGCGGACCGTCGTGTCGTCGTCGACGGTCCCGGGCGAGATCTGCCCGCCGTGGAGGTTCGATGCGGTTGCCATCGCCGCACCACCCGCCGGCACGACCGAGAGGACCAGAAGTACGACCGAGAACACCGCGACCGCCCGCGAGAGACTGCCGGTTGGCATACTACCCGACCAGAGGAGCGCCACCCGTATCGACCCCTGACCTAACCTGCATAGGCCCGCCCCCAGGCCAGTACCGTCCGGACGGCGTCGCCACTGGGGAGCAGGAGTCGGTGAAAACGAAACGCGAACCTCGAAAAGCCGTTTAAATCCCGCTCTCGAAGTCGTCGAGCGAGTAGCTCGGCTCGGCACCGCGGCGGTCGAGCGTCTCGTTGGCCAGCAGCCAGTAGACGACCGACAGGGCCTTGCGACCCTTGTTGTTCGTCGGGATGACGAGGTCGACGTTGCTGGTCTGGTTGTTCGAGTCACACATCGCGATGACCGGGATGCCGACCGTGATGGCCTCCTTGACGGCCTGGCTGTCACCGATGGGGTCGGTGACGACCACGACGTCCGGCTCGATGTAGCCGTCGTACTTCGGGTTCGTCAGCGTGCCCGGGATGAACCGGCCGGTACGGGCGCGTGCCCCGATGGCGTCGGCGAACTTCTTCGCCGGGAAGCGACCGTACTGGCGCGAGCTCGTCACGAGGATCTGCTCGGGCGCGTAGTTCGCCAGGAAGTCCGCGGCCGTGCGGACCCGCGAGTCCGTCTTGCCCACGTCGAGCACGTACAGCCCGTCCGTGCGGACACGGTGGATGAACCGTTCCATGTCCTTGGTCTTCTGCTGGGTACCGATGTGGACACCAGCGCCGAGGTAGTCCTCGACCGGGATGAGGAGGTCGGCCTCCTCGTCGGACATGACGTCCTCGTCGAGTGTCGGCTCTGCTTCTTCAGCCTCGGCCGCGGCGGCCTCGGCGTCCTCTGCGTCGACGGGCTCTGCGTCCTCTGCCTCGGCCGCGGGACCGGCACCCTCGGCGGGTTCGGGGTCCACGTCGACGTCGGAGGCGTCGAGCCCTTCCTGTTCTTGCTCTTGCTCTGTCATAGTGCGTCGTCTGCGATTCGGATGAGTTCGTTGAGCTTTGCGGTTCGCTCGCCACCGACCGCGCCCGTCTTGATGAACGGGGCGTCGGTCGCCACGGCGAGGTGTGCGATGGTCGTGTCCTCGGTCTCGCCCGACCGATGGGAGATGACCGAGTCGTACCCGTTACGGGTGGCGAGTTCGACGGCGTCGAACGCGTCCGTCAGCGTCCCGATCTGGTTCGGCTTGATGAGGATGCTGTTGGCCGCGCCCTGGTCGATGCCGTCCTGGAGACGCGCCGTGTTCGTTACGAACAGGTCGTCCCCGCAGATGAGCGTCTGGTCGCCGACGCGGTCGGTCAGGTCGGCGAATGCCTCGTAGTCGTTCTCGTCGAGCGGGTCCTCGACGTAGACGAGGTCGTACTCCTCGACGAGCTCTGCGACGTAGTCGACCTGCTCGGCCGTCGTCTTCTCGTCGTCACCGTAGCGGTAGACCTCCTCGTCGGCGTCGTACAGCTCGGCACCGGCCATGTCGAGGCCGAAGCCGATCTCGAAGCCGAACTCGTCTGCGACCTCGTCGGTCGCCTGCTCGACGATCTCGAACGCCTCGGCATCGTCGATGGACGGTGCCCAGGCACCTTCGTCGCCCTTGCCGCAGGGCTCGTCGCGCTCGTCGAGGATGTCTGCAACCTTGCCGTGGACGGCCGCGTTGGCGAACACCGCGTCGGACACGCTCGGCGCGCCGACGGGTGCGGAGAGGAACTCCTGGATGTGCGTCGCGTCGGCAGCGTGCTCGCCACCACCCACGACGTTCCCGAGCGGAATCGGGAAGTTCTCGCCACGGAACGCGCCGCCGAGATGCTGGTACAGCGGTGCACCGAGCATGTCTGCGCCGGCTTTCGCGGCTGCCATCGAGATGGCGACCGCGCTGTTCGCACCGATCTCCGAGAAGTCGTCGGTGCCGTCTGCGGCGTGCAGTGCCGCGTCGACCTCGCGCTGGTTTCCGGCGTACGCCGAGTTGACGAGACGCGGAACCGCGTGTTCGCGGGCCTTCGCGATGGCTTCGCCCGGCGGGAGCTCGATGGCCTCGTACTCGCCGGTGCTGGCACCCGAGGGTGCAGCAGCACGGCCGAACCCACCGCTCTCCGTCAGTACGTCCGCCTCGACGGTCGGGTTACCGCGCGAATCCAGTACGCGTCGGAGTCGGATATCCGTGATGAGTGTCATGTGTCGTCATCACCGCGCTTGACCGTAAAGGGTAGCACGTTCGCGTCGTACTCCTCGGCAGCGATGAGGATCGGTTCCGTCTGGTCGGTATCGATGAGGACTGGTGCCCCGTACGACACCTGCAGCGCTCGAGCGCCGAGGATGCGAGCCTTCTCGTACCGATTGTAACGTTGTCGTGGCATCACTGGTAGGGGGAGACGATGTCGACCAGGTCCTTGTGCGAGACGAGCATGCGCCGGCAGCAGTACCGGTCCACGCCCAGCTCGTCGAGCACCTCTTTCGGGTCTTCCTCGCCTTCGCGCGTTCGCGCTTTGAACTCCTCCCAGTGCTCACCGACGACGTTGCCGCACGTGAAACACCGGACTGGTACCATCATGGTTTGATCACCTTAGCGGTAGGACTTCTGGTAGCGGGCACGAGCGCCGGGGCCGCCCCACTTCTTGGGTTCGGACTGGCGCACGTCGTTGACGAGCAGCGAACGGTCGAACTCCATGTACGCGTCGCGGAGTTCGGCGTCGCCAGTGTGCTGGACGATACCACGCGCGATGGCGGTGCGGACGGCGTCTGCCTGTCCGCTGATGCCACCACCGGAGACGCGAACGTCGACGTCGATGTCGTCACGGACATCGTCGACGATGCGGAACGGCTCCAGCATCTTCAGTCGCGAGATCTCCGGGTCGACGAGTTCGACCGGCTTGGAGTTGATTCGAACGCGACCCTTGCCGTCCTTGACGGTCGCGCGGGCGATTGCCGTCTTCTTCTTTCCGGACGTGTTGGTTACCATGTGACGTTAGCACCCAGTTTCTCCGAGATTTCGCCCAGCTGGACGAACTTGATGTTCGACAGTCGGTCCAGCGACGTACCGTCGAGGATCTCTGCGTCCTGGTCCTCGTACGGGTTGCCGACGTACACGCGGACGCCTTCGAACGCCTCGCGGCCGTAGGACTGCTTGTACGGGAGCATCCCGCGGATGGACCGCTTGAAGATGCGGTCCGGCCGCTTGGGGTAGTACGGTCCCTGGTCGGAGCCGACCTCCACCCGCTTCTCGTAGACCGACATGATGTCGTCCTTCGAGCCGGTGATGACGGCCTGTTCCGCGTTGACGACGGCGACCGTCTCGCCGTCGAGTGCGCGCTCTGCGACCTGGGACGCGACGCGACCCATGATGCAGTCACGGGCGTCCACGACGACGTCTGCGTCGAATTCTGCGAGACTCATCGGATCACCCGGACGTTCGAACCCTCGGGGTTCTGTTCGATTGCCTGTTCTAAATCGAGCGTTTCGCCGACCTGTTCGATTTTGGTCTTCGCGGACGAGGAGAAGTCGACGGCCGCAACCGTCACGGACTTCTGTAGGGCACCGGACCCGAGGACCTTCCCCGGGACGATGACCGTCTCGTCTTCGCGTGCGTAGCGCTCGATTCGACCAAGATTGACCTCGGCGTGTGTCCGCCGTGGTTTCTCGAGTCGATCTGCGACGTCGCTCCAGACGTCAGCGTCTTCTGTACGAGACACCGACTTCAGCTCGGCGATGAGACTGCCGAGCCTCGGATTCGTCTTACTCATTGCTTTCCTCCTGATAGTTGTGAGAGAAGTGATGCAGGGAGCAGGATTTGAACCTGCGGACCCCTATGGGACAGCGCCCTGAACGCTGCGCCGTTGGCCAGACTTGGCTATCCCTGCTCGCACCCTTGCGGGTACTACCTTGTTCCGTGCCCCCCTTCAAACCACTTTCGATTATCGACCGCGTTCGCCCGACGCGAGCGACTTCGCTCGCCACTCCGCGCTGGCCGGAGCCAGCGCTGAGTGCGGGGTCTGCGTCCGTCAGGGTGTGGTTGGAAAGGGTCACGTGTCTATTATAGCGTTACTGCGTCCTGCAGTTCCGTCGCCCGTGCCTCGATCGAGTCGGTGGCGCGGGTAACGAGTTCCTCGACCGTCATGGACCCGTCCGTCTCGACGTGGAAGACGAATGCCTTCTCGACGTCGGTGACTTCCAGCTCCTTGCCGGGGAACTTCTTGGTGAGGTCGTTGTCGAACTCTGCGGTGTTGACGAGCTCGCCGTCGATCTCGACGACACCGCGGATGATGTTCGGCTCTTCCTCCTCGAACTCGGCCGCGTCGCCGACGACCTCCACATGCTGGAGGTGTCGGTAGCCGACCGAGACGCCGCCCTGGTGTTTGGCGTGTTCCTTACCCGTGTCGAGGACCGCGTCGGCTTCGAGTTCCAGCCGCTGGTCGTCCTTCAGGTCGATGATAGGGACGTTCTGGTCCGCCGGTTGGACCATCCCGTCTGCGCTGACCAGGTCGCCCGAGTACGCCGTCGCCGGTCCCTCAACGTCGATGGAGAGGGTGATGACGTCGTCCTCGTCGAACTCGCCTTCCGGCGTGGTCAGCGGAATCAGCCCGAGCCGGTGTGCGATCTGTTCGTCGAACATCACCGAGGAGTTCTCGATGACACGGACCTCGTCTATCGACAGCGTCGGCACGTCCGCGATCATCGCGCGACGGATACCGTTGGCGAACGCGGGCGTAACGCCACGCACCAGGAACAGTGCCTTGCGTTCTCCGCGTTCGACGAACTCGACCTCGTAGTCCTCGTCCATGGCTTAGAACCCGCCTTTTCCTTTGGGTGCTCGGGAGCCGTCGTGCGGGATCGGCGTGACGTCCTCGATACGGCCGATCTCGAAGTCCTCGCGAGCGAGTGCGCGAATCGCTGCCTGCGCACCCGGTCCGGGGGACTTCTGCAGGTTGCCACCGGGGCCACGCACGCGGACGTGCAGGCCTTCGATGCCAGCTGCGCGGATCTCGTCCGCGATGGACTCGACCATCTGCATCGCCGCATAGGGCGACGCCTCGTCACGGTTCTGCTTGACAGCAGTCCCGCCGGAGGACTTCGCGATGGTCTCCGCACCCGTGAGGTCTGTCACGGTCATGACGGTGTTGTTGAACGATGCGTGGACGTGGGCGACTCCCCACTTGTCGTTAGCTTCTTCTGCCATTTATTGACCCTCCGCACGTTCGGGGTGAAGTTCGTCTGCGAGCGGACTGTTCTCGTCGAAGGCGATGGAATCCTCCTCGGACACGTCGACCGTGTACGAGGGGACGCTCACGCGAGCGCCGTCGACGGTGATGTGCCCGTGGACGATGAACTGTCGCGCCTGCTGGGTCGTGTTCGCGAGACCCTTGCGGTAGGCGACAGTCTGGAGCCGGCGCTCGAGGATGTCCGAGATCTCGAGTGCGAGGACGGCGTCCAGCTGGTCCTCCTCGCTGAGAATGCCGATGCGCTTGAGGCGGTTGAGGAAGTCGACTGCGTTCTCCTCTGCCTCCTCGAGCGACTGGGACTGTCCGAGCAGCTTTCGCGCCTCGCGGCGGTAGTCGCGCAGTTCGGACTGTGCTCGCCAGAGCTCCTCCTTGTTCTTCAGGCCGTAGCGGTCGACGAGGCTGTGTTCCTCGCTGATACGCTCGCCCTGGAAGGGGTGGTTCGGCGTCTCGTAGAGCTTGGTGTTGCTTCCGAGTGCCATTATTCGTCACCCTCCGCTTCTTCAGCGGCCTGTTCTTCGCGGATCTCTTCGACGTTGACGCCGATGGTCCCTTCCGTACGTCCGGTGGACTTCGTGCGCTGACCGCGCACCTTCTGTCCCTTCTTGTGACGGACGCCCTTGTAGGAGTCGATCATCTTCATCCGGTTGATGTCGTGACGACGAGCCATGTTGAGGTCGTTGCCGACCTCGTGGTTGGTCTCGCCGCTGTAGAACTCCTTCTGGCGGTTGGTGAGCCATTCGGGAACCTGGTCGGCGTAGTTCTCGACGGTTTCGACGACGGCGTCGATCTCGTCCTCGTCGAGGAGACCGAACGTGGCCTTACGGTCCACGCCGGCTTCCTCGGCGACGATTCGTGCCGTCCGTCGGCCGATGCCGTTCATCTCGATGAGCGAACGTTCGACCGTCTTCGTCCCATCGAGGTCTGTCTGCCCGATGCGGACGAAGTACCGAAGGTCCTCGTCCTCTTGTTCGCCCTGTGGTTCTTCTGCACTCATGTGTGATATGTGGAGGAAGTGCTCGATGCACTTCCGGTCTGGTTGGAAGACTCACACCGTGCCCAATTGCCGGTGTGAAAGGTCCGACGTTGTGGCGGGGATTCGAACCCCGGAGGCTTGACGCCACAGAGTTAGCAACCCTGCGCCTTGGGCCAGGCTTGGCTACCACAACTCGATTGTCTATCTTCGCCCTCTCGGACTCGGGACCCAGCGCCCCTGCAGCGTATTGCGTTCACACGTATTCTCGTACAGTACTTAAGGGCAACGGAACGCAGTTCGAGTGGCACGGTGTGACAGTATCGGGGATGGCGTGGGGAAGACGGGGTCCTCGTCGGCCGGTTTCGGAGTGTCAGGTGCCGGGGACCGGGTGTGGCGACTGCTCATCGGCAGTTCCCTCGCTCGCGCACGCGCGAACTGGAATATTCAGGCAGCATTCAATCAGCCAGTTGGATTCAACCAGCCAGCTACTCCAGAAAGTCTCCGCCGACCGAAGCAGAACGAATCGGGCTTCATTACCGAGCGACGCCGCCTGTAGTGCCACTCAGTCGCCGGTCTGCGGGGGTGCGTCGATGTACTTGTCATTCACTTCCCACTCGCCGTCACCGTTGCGGACCATGTACTCGCCGTAGTACGGGACGCGTTCGGCGACCGTCATCCGGAACGCCTCGCGAATCTCGGGTTTCGTCATCTCACCCATCGGCTTGAGGTCGTCGTTGCGGTTCAGACAGCCCTTGAGGAACCCGTCGTGGGTGACTCGAACGCGGTGGCAGTTCGCACAGAACGTCGGGTTCTCGACCGGGTCGACGATCTCGACCATGCCGCCCTCACCGGAGGCCTTGGTGCCGCCGATCCAGTACCGTCGTCGGTCGTGCATCTCGCGGTGCTCTATCTCCGTGGCTTGCTCGGCCAGCCAGTCGTGGACGCGCTGGATGTCGATGGCCCACTCGGGGTTGCCGGTGAGTTCGGGCATGTACTCGATGAGCTGGAGCTGGAGCCCGCGGTTCTCGGCGACGTGGTCGACCATCTGCGGGACGTAGCCGGCGGTTCGCTCGAACACGACCATGTTGAGCTTCACCGGGTCGAGGCCGGCGTCGAGAGCTGCCTCGACGCCCTCCATGACGCGGTCGTAGGCACCGGACTTGGTCACCTCGGCGAACGCCTCGGGCTCCATCGCGTCCTGCGAGACGTTGACGCGTTCGAGGCCGGTGTCGACGAGGTCCTCCGCACGGCCGGGCAGGAACGTCCCGTTGGTCGTCATCGAGACCTCCATCGAGTCGGGTGTCCGCCGGATTATCTCCTCCAGGTCCTGGCGGAGCATCGGCTCGCCACCGGTGAACTTCACGCTGTCCACGCCGAACTCCGCGACCACCTCGAGGAACCGGACCACGTCGTCCGCGCTCATCTCGCCGTCCTGCGGGTCCATCGGCCCCCGCGTGTCACCCAACCCCTCGTTGTGACAATAGACGCAATCGAAGTTGCACCGGTCGGTGAGGGAGACCCGGACCCCGGTGACCTCGCGACCGAACTCGTCTGTCAGCATGTACCAACCCTTGTGAGTCTATGTTATTAAGTTCGGTGTCCAGGCAAGGGAGAATGTAATCGAATATGGTTACCCGGTTGCCGCGGCGTGGCCGGTTACGCCATGCCGGGAATCGTCTCCAGCTCGCCGGCCTGCACACCCCAGAGGTCGGCGTAGGTGCCGTCCGTCTCGAGCAGTTCCTCGTGGGTGCCGCGCTCTTCGACGGCACCGTCTTCCAGTACGAGTATCTGGTCGGCGTCTTTCACCGTCGAGAGCCGGTGCGCGATGGCGATGACGGTGCGGTCGGCCACCAGGTTCTCGATGCTCTCCTGGATGCGGAGTTCGGTCTCGGTGTCCACGTCCGAGGTCGCCTCGTCGAGCAGGAGGATGTCGGGGTCGCGCAGCAGCACCCGGGCGATGCCGATGCGCTGGCGCTGGCCACCCGACAGTTTCACGCCGCGTTCACCGACCTCGGTGTCGTAGCCGTCTTCGAAGTCGCTGATGAACTCGTGGGCGTCGGCCGCCCTGGCGGCAGCCTCGATCTCCTCGTCGGTCGCGTCGAACTTGCCGTAGGCGATGTTGTCCCGGACACTCCCGTAGAACAGGTAGGTGTCCTGGCTGACGTAGCCGACTGAATCGCGGAGGCTCTCGGGCGAAACGTCACGGATGTCCTGGCCGTCGATGCTGATGCTGCCGTCGTTCACGTCGTAGAGGCGGAGCAGCAGCTTCAGCACGGTGGACTTGCCGGCCCCGGTCGGGCCGACCAGCGCCAGCATCTCCCCGCCGGAAACGTCGAAGGAGACGTCCTCGAGGACGGTCTCGTCGTCGTCGTAGCCGAAGGTGACGTGGTCGTACGCGACGGTGCCGTCCTCGACGGTAAGTTCGGGGAGGTCCTCGCCGCCACCGAGGGTACTGGGTTCGTCCATCAGGCCGAAGATGCGCTCGGCCGAGGCGCGGGCGTTCTGGTAGAGGTTCACCAGCTCACCGAACTGGCTCATCGGCCAGATGAACCGCTGGCCGAGGTAGACGAACGCCACGAAGGTACCGACGCGAAGCGTCCCGCTCATCAGCGGCGGGGCCTGTCCCGTCAGGACCCAGTGGCCGCCGACGGCGAACGTCAGCACGAAGCCGATACCGGCGGTGAATCGGAGGCCAGGGAAGAACTTCACGCGCGTCGTGATGGCGTTCCAGTTCTTGTCGTAGTACTCCTGGGAGGCGTCGGTGACGCGGTCGGCCTCGAAGTCCTCGGTCGTGCTCGCCTTGATGACCTCGATACCGCCGAGGTTGTTCTCCAGGCGGGAGTTGAGCTGACCGACCGTCGAGCGGACCTCGGAGTACATCGGCTGGATGGTCTGGACGAACTTGTAGGTGAACAGCCCGATGACCGGGACCGTGACCATCGTCAGCAGGGCGAGTTGCCACTGGAGGTACGCCAGCAGTACCGCCGTCACGCCGACGTTGACCAGCAGCATCGTGGCGATGAAGAGACCGCCGTTGAGGAACTGCTCGAGGCGGTTCACGTCGTTGTTCAGGACGCTCATGAGCTCGCCAGTCTGCTTGTCGGCGAAGAACTCGTAGTCGAGTCGCTGCATGGCGTCGTAGCTATCGGCCCGGACGTTGTGCTGGACGGACTGGGCGAAGGAGTTCAGTCCCAGCCCCATCAGCCAGGTGAACACGGTCGAGCTCAGGTAGGTCAACCCCACGAGACCGACCGAGAACCAGAACTGACCGGTCCGGCTCGCCGGGACGAGCCACTGGGGGACCAGCGGGAGCGAGTACTGCGGCTTCGTCTGCATGAAGACCGCGTCGATGGTCTCGGCGAGGACGTACGTCGGCAGCAGGGCCATCGTGTGGGCGGCGATTCCCATGAGGATGCCGCCGACGATAGCGACCCAGTGCTCGCGGCCGTACTCGCGGAACAGGCGGACCATCGGGCGGTCGACGCGGGCTCGTTGTTCGTCGAATGTGTCGTCGTCTTCGTCTCCGTATGTCGAATCTGTCATCGTCGTGTTTCGTGTCCTGTGGTGTGGTACAGGGTGGAGGTCTGCAGTCGATACGACCGGCTCGTCGGTGTGAACGGGCAGTCAGGTGGTGGCTTGGCTGAGATAGCCGCGGTGCTGCGGCTATGGCCACGGTGGGCGCGACCCGTGCCGCCCGGACTGGGCGGCCGAGAGAATCAGGCGAGTGCGAAGTGGAGGGTACGCATCTTTCTGCCTCTACCAGTACATATCACCCATTTCACATCAAACTAACTGAACAGTGGTAACACCCCACACAGTCGTGGCAACGAAGGGACCGTGTAACACAATCCTTTTCGCTCGCTCGCCCCGACACCCGGCCATGGACGCAGACGCGATTCTCGACCGGCTCCGGCAGGTCGAGGACCCGGCTTTGGGCGACGACATCGTCTCGCTCGGACTCGTGAACGACGTGGAGGTCGACGGCGACGAGGTACACATCTCGCTCGCCCTCGGCGCACCCTACTCTCCCATCGAGACAGACCTGGCCAACGAGGTCCGCGAGGTCCTCGCAGACACCGGCCTCGACATCGACCTCTCGGCGAAGACCGACACCGGCCTCTCCGGCGACGAGCAGGTGTTCCCGAACGTGGAGAACGTCATCGCGGTCGCCTCCGGCAAGGGTGGCGTCGGCAAGTCGACGATGGCCGTGAACATCGCCGCTGGCCTCTCTGACATGGGCGCACGCGTCGGCCTGTTCGACGCCGACGTGTACGGTCCGAACGTCCCGCGGATGGTCGACGCCGACGAGCCGCCGGGCGCGACCAAGGACGAGAAGCTCGTGCCCCCGGAGAAGTACGGGATGAAGCTCATGTCGATGGCATTCCTGGTCGGCGAGGACGACCCCGTCATCTGGCGCGGCCCGATGGTCCACAAGGTCCTCACCCAGCTCTGGGAGGACGTGGAGTGGGGCCACCTCGACTACATGGTCATCGACCTGCCACCGGGCACCGGGGACACCCAGCTGACGCTGCTCCAGACCGTCCCCGTCACCGGCAGCGTCATCGTCACGACCCCGCAGGAGGTCGCACTCGACGACGCCCGCAAGGGCCTGGAGATGTTCGGCAAGCACGACACCGTCGTGCTGGGCATCGCCGAGAACATGGGCTCGTTCAAGTGCCCCGACTGCGGCGGCGAGCACGCCATCTTCGGCGAAGGCGGGGGCCAGAAGTTCGCCGACGCCCACGACATGCCGTTCCTCGGGTCGGTCCCGCTCGACCCCGCGGTCAGGACCGGCGGCGACGAGGGTAAGCCCGTGGTGCTCGACCACGACAACGAGACGGGGCAGGCGTTCCGTGACATCACGGAGGCCGTCGCGGACAACGTCGGGTTCGTCAAGCGCCAGCAGCACGTCAACAGCCGATGAGCGACGACCCGGCTGATTCCAAGGACAGCCCCGACCGCGAGTTCGAACCCGACCCGGAGAAGGTCCGGTTCCTCCGCGAGATCGCGGACGAGATTCGGGCCGAGAGCACCGAGTCGGACCAGCTCGCGAACATCCTCTACCGGACCAGCGACCTCTACGACGAGAACGAGGACACCTCTCCGGAAGAGATTCTGCGGAACGTGAAGTTCATCCTCGACGTCATCGAACGCGGCGGCCTCGGCCGATAGCGCCAGGAAATCAGACCAGTTCGCGCAACCGTTCGATTCGCTCCTTCGTCGGCGGGTGCGACGACGGGAACACCTTCGGACTGACCAGCGACTTCTCCTCGACCATCTCGGCCGAGAGCGGGACGATGTACAGGGCACTCTCACCGCCGTCGAGTTCCCGGAGGTCGCGCTCCGGGGCCCGCTCCATCCCGTTCTCGATGGTCGTGAGGGCGCTCACGAGCGCGCCCGGGTTCCCGGTCGCCTCGGCCGCGGCCCGGTCGGCGGCATATTCCCGATAGCGCGAGAGCAGCCGGTAGCTCAGGAAGCCGGCCGCCCAGAAGACGACCGCGAGGACACCCATGAGCAAGAGCGAGAGGATGATCGCGGCGATGGCGACGAGGACGCCACCGGAGTCGTCGTCGCCGGGGATTATCCAGACGTGGCCGAGCCCGTTGAACACCGTGCTCACGAGTTTCGCGACGAAGAACGCGACCGTCGGGACGAGGAACGCGACGCTCATCAGCGCGGCGTCGCGGTTCCGGACGTGGGCGAGTTCGTGGGCAACCGCGGCGTCGAGTTCCTCGTCGTCGAGGGTGTCGAGCAGCCCGTCGGTCACAGCGATCGAGGCGTTCGAGGGGGTCCGACCGACCGCGAAGGCGTTCGGGGCACGGGAGTCGACGACCCGGACCGCTGGCTTCGGGATGTCGAGTTGCTGGGCGATGCGCCCCACCGAGGCGTGGAGTCGCGGATACTCCTCCTCGTCGGCGGGTCGCGCGTGGCCGAGGCGCAACGCCAGCGACGGCCCGACGAGGTACTGTATCACCAGGGCGGCCGCGGCGACGCCGCCCACGACAAGCGGGGAGATGGCCGGGACGACCGCGCCCTGATGCCGCCCAAGCAGTGACAGGACTGCGAACGGGACCGTCAGCAGCCCATAGAGGAACACCACGGGAAGGGCTGCGACCACGGCCAGCGTCAGCACCATCCGAACCACGAGGCCGCGGTCGGTGCCCGTCGCCGTGCTCATCGGCCGGTCACCTCCGACGGTGTATTGCCGCCGACGTGTGCGAAGCCAGCGACGAAGCAGACTGCTGTACGAGAGACGGATAGCATCGCTCTGCCAGAAGTTGGCAGCAACCCGACATAAACCTTCCGTGGTCGGGGCTCCGGCCTCCTGCGCTCCGAAGCGCTTACCCACCCACCTGCCCTGGCTCTCGACGTGGACGCTAACCAGGACGACCTCGCCAACCCGTTCGGGATGGACGAGAACTGCGAGAACTGCGACCTCTGCGGGCCCCGCGAGCGCGTCGTCCACGGCTACGGCGACGTGGGTGCGGACTTCCTGTTCGTGGGGGAGCGACCGTCGGCCGACGCCGAGCACGCCGGTGTTCCCTTCGCCCGCGACGAGACCTTCCTCTCCATCCTCCGGCGGCTCATGCTCTGCCGGGCCGACAGCGACCCCGACGAGCCCGAACTTGCGAACGTGTTCGTCACGTACCTCACCCGGTGTCGGGACCCCGAACGCGCCCCGACCGACGAGGAGATCGCGACGTGTGAACCCTACCTCAACGCGGAGATTCGGATGATAAACCCGGAGGTCATCGTTCCGGTGGGCGAGCGCGCTCTCGCCGAGATCGCGACCGAGTACACGACCACGGCGGCCGAGAAGTTCGACGTGTACGACGACCACGGGGAGCGCTTCCGGGGTCGTGGCTTCGAACTGGTCCCCATGATCGCCCCCGACGAACAGGACGAGGACGAGACCCAGACGTTCGTCGAGGCGTTCGCGAAACTGATGGCCTCCGATTACCGCCAGACCAAGGGTCGCAGAAGCAGGTAGCCGCGTTTTCTCGCTTACCAGTACGTGTTCGCGCGCCACTCCTTCGAGCCAGCGCCGACGACGGACACCGCACCCATGACGGCGACGACGATGAGGAAGCCGACCGCGACGGCCGGAAGCGACAGCACGTCGGTCAGGGGTTCGAGATTCGTGCCGAGTGTCGCGAGCGAGCCGAGGCCCGCCGCGAGGATTCCCAGGGGCACCAGCACGCCGAGAACTTTCAACCAGTTCATGCGATATCCAACGGGCTGGTCCCACATAAGTCCGCACGGTCGGTCTCGGCTCCGCCGCGTGTCCCTCGGCCCGAAGCGGCGGGTTCAAGGCTCCCGCGACGGCAGATGGTGGTATGACACTCGTGGTCGTCCTCGCCGACCCCCCACGCGAGGGCCTCGTGCTGCCCCGACTCGCCGAGGAGACGCCCCTGTCGGCCGAAGACGCCGCCGACTGCTACCGGGCCATGCTCGCCGACACGCTATTCGCCGCCGCCGAGAGCGGTGGCGAACTCCTGGTGAACTACCGCGACGAGGACCTCCTCCCGGACGAGTTCTCGAAAGCGGACGGCGAGGCCGAAGCCGAGGTTCGCGCCGTCGCCGCGGACGCCCTCGGCAGCGCCGACGAGACGCGCTTCGAGGTGCAGGTCGGCTCGACCTACGACGGCCGCGTCGGCAACACCGTCACGCACCTCCTCGACCGCGAGGACCACGCCTCCGTCCTCGTTCTCGACGGGACTGCCCCGCTGGCCGGCCGGAAGGACATCGACAACGCCTCGATGAAGCTCCGGCGCTCCGATGTCGTGCTGGGCCCGGCCAGCGACGGCCGCGTCTGGGGGAGCGCCTTCTGCGAACCCATCGACTTCGACGGCGCGTTCGCCTCGCCGGTGGTCGAGACGCTCACCGCCCGCGCCCGCGACGCCGACCTCGAGGTGGACTTCCTCCCGAACTACGAGACTGTCGAGACCGGCGACGACCTCTGTTCGGTCGTCTCCATCCTCCGCGCCCGGCGGCGCGCGGGCCGAATCGTCCCACCCCACACCACCGAGTTCATCGAGGATCGTGGTCTGACGGTGGTCGCGGACGACGGCGACCTGGAACTCGTCCGCGAATAGACCGACAGGTCTTAGACGGTTCCGCAGATACTCCCGACCGTGGTGGGATGGCGGAGTGGACTAACGCGCCTGCCTTGAAAGCAGGTGGCCTTCGGCCTCCTGGGTTCGAATCCCAGTCCCACCGCATTCTCACGAAGATTCACGAGGAGCAATGCGTAGATTCTGGCGGCTCCCAGTCCAGTCCGGCTCCCCCGGGCAGCGGTCCAGATTTCAGGTGCTGGAACCCGGGACTGGTGCCCACATCCAGCCGTGACCGACACCACCAGAAACCGGGGGACCGAAACGGTCTGATAGTGAGAAAGTCGGATAGTCTATAGGCAGACAAAAGTTTGTATTCTGTATATAGCAACGCTCTAACGAGCTTATTCTCCCTGCACGCAGTTTATGCTCTCTTGTCTACAATATTACCGTAGAGTAATGAGTTGGGCCCGGGAGGATGAACTGATCTTACAGCACACGACCGACATCGTCACGGTCATCGACTCGACGGGTATCGTCAAATACCAGAGCCCGTCGGTCGAGCGGATACTCGGCTACGACAGGGAGGAGCTGATCGGGAAGAACGCCCTGATGTTCGTGCATCCGGACGACCGGGACCGTGTCAGAGAGGCGTTGCAGGAAGCGCTGGAGGAACCCGAAGCGGTGGACTCGGTGGAGTACCGGTTCCGGCATCGCGACGGGTCGTGGCGCTGGCTCGAATCCGTCCGGACCGAACGTCCCGCCGACAGGTCGGCGGACGAACTGATTGTCAGCACACGGGACGTGACGAATCGGAAGCGTCAGGAGCAACGGCTGGACGCCATCGTTTCGAACGCGCTCGAAGCCATCTACGTCAAGGACGTCGAGGGAAGGTACCGCTTCATCAACGAGCACGGCGCGGACTACTTCGACATGGCTGCCGACGAGATAATCGGGAAGACCGACTTCGACCTCTTCGACGCCGAGAGTGCACGACAGATCCGGACGATGGACGAACGGGTGCTAGCTGGTAAGGAGAACCGCATCAGCGAGGCGACCCAGTACATCGACGGTGAGGAGCACGTCTTCCTCGACAACAAGTTCCCGTACTTCGACGAGAACGGGGAATTGCAAGGACTGGTCGGTCTCAGCACGGACATCACCGACCGCAAGCGACAGCAGCGCGAGCTGGAGGAACTCAAAGAGGAGTTCGAGACGGTGTTCAGGAACGCACAGGCGGGGCTGGCACTCATCGACAGCGACGAGGGACGGGCCTTCCGGTTCCAGCAGCTCAACCCGGTCGTCGAGGCGATGTTCGGCGTGAGCAGCGAGGCCGCCTGTGGAAAGACGCCCCGCGACGTGCTCGGCCCCGAGCCCGGGACGACCCTCGAGGCGAACTACCGGGAGTGCTACGAGCGCCAGGAGCCGCTGACGTTCAGGGAAACGCTGGAACTTCCCGGCGGCAGGCGGACCTACCAGACGAAGCTCGCGCCGGTCGTCGTCGACGGCGAGGTCACCCACATCGTCGCATCGAAACTGGACGTGACCGAGCGCGAGCGACGGGCAGAACAGGTCGAAGCCCTGCACGGGGCGACCCAGCGCCTGCTCGAGGCGGAGACGGAGCAGGAGATCGCCGACATCGCCGTCGACGCCGCGGAGCGGCTGCTGGGCTATCCGATGCCGACGGTCTGGTTCGTGAACGACGACGCGACCGCCCTCGAGCTGGTCGCCCAGACGGACGAACACCGGGAGCTGCTGGAGGAGGTCGAGGCCGAGCAACCGACGCATCCCCGGGGGGATTGGCTCTGGGACCTGTTCGAGGCGGGCGAGACGAAGGTCTTCGAGTGCCTCAACCGGAAGCGACTGGCCGCGGATATCCCCGTCGATTCGACCGTCATCGTTCCGCTGGCACGCTTCGGCGTGCTGTCCTGTGGCGCGGCCAAGGAGCGCACCTTCGACGACGCCGACGTCACGCTCGTCACCATCCTCGGGCAGAGCGTCGCCACGGCCCTCCGCGAACTCGCCAGCCAGCGGGAGCTGGAACGGAAGAACGAGCACCTCGAGGAGTTCGCGAGCGTGGTCAGCCACGACCTCCGGGGACCACTGACCGTCGCCGCCCTGCATACGGAACTCGCGAGCGACGATTGCGACACCGAACACCTGGCCGCCATCGACCGGGCTCACGACCGCATGGAGTCGCTCATCGAGGACCTCCTCACCCTCGCCAGGCAGGGACAGAGCATCGACGAGACCGACGACGTCGACCTTGGCGCGCTCGCCCGGCGGTGCTGGCAGAACATCAGCGCGAGCACGAACGAGGCCCTCCTGCAGGTCGAGACCGAGCAGACGATACGGGCGGACGAGGGGCGATTGGGCCAACTCGTCGAGAACCTGTACCGGAACGCGCTCGAACACGGCGCCGAGGTCGATGGAGGCGACGACTGCGACGGAGACGCCGATGACGAGGTTGCCGTCGTCAGGGTCGGCCCGCTGGAGGGTGGGTTCTTCATCGAGGACGACGGCCCGGGTATCCCACCCGACCTCCGTGACAAGGTGTTCGAGTCCGGGTACTCGACCGCCAACGGTGGCACGGGATTCGGGCTCACCATCGTCAAGAACGTCGCGGAGGCCCACGGCTGGGACGTGTCCATCGCGGAGAGCCCCGATGGCGGCGCGCGCTTCGAGTTCACGGGCGTGGAGATGCCCTGAGCACGCTCCGGCAGGTCCGGCCAGCCACAGAGATATATCGACTGGCGACGACTAGTACAGCATGACAGACACGTCTTCGTCTCACCCGGCGGTCCGACGGACCGAACTGGTCGCGGACCTGCTCGACGACGCTTTCAGGGTGCCTGGCACGAACATCCGCATCGGGCTCGACCCGCTGGTCGGGCTGGTTCCGGGTGTCGGGGACGCCGCCAGCGCCGCCGTGTCGCTCTACATCGTCGCCGAGGCGTACCGGGCCGGCGTGCCGAAGCTGACGCTGGTGCGGATGCTCGGGAACGTGGGTGTCGACGCGGGCGTGGGTGCGATTCCGGTCGTGGGTGATGCCTTCGACGCGATGTGGAAGGGGAACAAGCGGAACGTCGAGTTGCTCAAGAAGTCGCTGGAGTCCTGACGGTCACTCCCACGACGTATCCACGGTCAGCGCCCGCTCGAGCAACGTCTCGTCGTACATCTCGCTCGTCTGGTCGGGGTGTGCCTCGTCGATCTCGCGGACGGTCTCGACCGTGTTCACGAAGTTCTTGAACGTCGCCTCGTCGACCATCTGCCCGTCGACGGTGACCGCGCCGGTTCCGCCGGCCTTGGCCTCCTGGAACGCCTCTATCTTGTGGACGTTCCGTTCGAGTTCCTCGGTGGTCGGCATGTGGATGCGGTTCGCCTGGGCCGTCTGCTTGGGGTACAGTGACCACGAGCCGTCGAGGCCGAGCTGGGCCTCGTGTTCGACCTGGTCGGCGTAGCCGTCGGCGTTGTAGAACGTGATGCCGGCGCGTTCCTTGAACAGGTGGTCGAAGGGACCGCCGATGGCGACGAGGTCGTTCGCGCTCGCCTCGTTCGACATGGCTTCGAGCAGGCCGTCCCACCGCGGGCGACCCGAACCGATGTCGCGCCCGCCCAGCTCGGCGGTGTAGTCGACCGGGCCGAAGACGAGCCCGGTGAGGCGGGAATCGTGGCCGAACAGGGAGATCTCCCGCAGGTCCGAGCGCGCCTGGGCCGTCTCGATGATGACCGAGAGCCCGATAGCGCCGTCCTCGAACCCGAACTCGCGCTCGGCCTCGGCGACGACACCGGCGGCGTCTTTCACGTCCTCCAGGCGGCCGACCTTCGGGACGACCACGCCGTCGATGTGTTCGCCGACCTCGCTGACGAGCCGGTGAATCTCCTCGCGGCCCTGTTCGCGGGCGGCCTCAGAGTCGTAGGCCCACTGCACGCGGGGCCAGATTTCACCGGGGAACGAATCGGCGTGCCCGGGGAGACGGTCGATGACGTTCTCCAGCGCCTCAGCCTTCATGTCCGGCGCGGTGCCGTCTTCGAGGTCTGGCACGAGCCAGTCGGGGGCTTCGAAGCCCTCCGCGCCGAGTGCGGAGTCGAGATACTTCGCCGTGTTGTCGCGGGGGACGGCGGCCGGTGCGGTCTGGAAGGTGCGTGCGAGTCCTGGCATGGTTAGTTCCTCGTCTGGATGCGGGCGCGGCGGGTACCCGAGTAGACGGGCTCGTCGCGCTGGTTGAAAGCGATGTGTTCGAACGTGACGGTGCCGGCAGTCGCGTCGGATTCGCCCGTGTCGAGTACCCGGGTGAAGCCGTAGACGGTGTCGCCGGGCGTGACGAACGTGTGGAAGCGCTCGTCGTCACAGCCGATCTCGCGGTAGGTGGCCTCGTCCGAGCGGGCGTGCCCGAGCGCGACCGACCGCGTCACGTCCCCGTAGGCGACGATGTCGCCCGACGGCGAGTCGGCCATCACGTCGACGTTGTGGTGCTGTTTCGCCGTGTTGAGCGTCATCAGCGGGAGCGTGGCGACCATCACGTCGTCCATGGTTCGGCCGCGCTCGTGGCGGTAGGCGACCGCGGCGTCGCGGTCGTCGGCCTCGTCGAGGGCCGCCTGGAAGTCCTCGAAGTAGGGGCCCTCGGGCGTGATGAACTCGCTGGGCGTGTCATCGTCGCCGTTCTCCGGGTCTTCCGTGACGGTCCCACCGTCGGTTGCCGTGCCACCGTCGGTCGCCATCGGCTCCCGGCGCGGAATCATGTTGGTGCGCTCGTAGCTGAGCAGGGTCTCGCCGGTCTCGGCGTCGGTCCCCTCGGTCTCCCACGTCACGATGCCGTACTCGGGCCGGGACGAGGAGCTCTTCTTGCTCTGCACGGTCGAGGAGACCCGGAGTTCGGTCCCCGGGGCAACGTCCTGCTCGTGGTACCGCAGGTTCGTGCGCCCGAGGAAGTAGCCGCCCTTCTCGGAGAGGTCCTCGACGGTGGGGCCCATCACGGCCGCCACGAGGTAGTCCGGGTGGACCGGCGGTTCCTCGAAACCGACTGCCTGTGCGGCGTCGGTCCGCCAGTAGATGGGGTCGTGGTTGAGCGTCTGGCTCGCCCACAGTTCGTTCGCGTAGTTCGAGAGGGTGAGGCCGGGGGCGTGTTCGATGGTCTGCCCTTCGGTGAAGTCGTCGAAGCAGTTGCCCTT
The DNA here is from genome assembly GCF_025399835.1 of Haloarchaeobius sp. HME9146. Taxonomy (NCBI): domain Archaea; kingdom Methanobacteriati; phylum Methanobacteriota; class Halobacteria; order Halobacteriales; family Halorubellaceae; genus Haloarchaeobius; species Haloarchaeobius sp. HME9146. The sequence continues at coordinate 2,216,854 of NZ_JAODVR010000001.1, read as the reverse complement.
CTCTCGTGTCTCCGTCTGTTCGAGTATCGTCTGGAACGTCTCTGTGTCCGTGTAATCCATTGTCGTCTGCGTCTGCTGCGATTTCGAAGTCCTCAGTCGTCCGCCGGTGCCTCGGGTGCGGGTTGCATCCGGGCGAGTGCCCGGCGCATCTCGTTTGTCACGACCATGAAGCCCTCGTCGAAGCCCATCCCGGGCTTGGCGAGGGTCTGGGCCGCGTCGGTGGCGAGGGCGACGTGCGCGCAGGCACGCGCCGAGGTCACCGTCTCGTTGCAGGTGCCGCCCAGGTACGCCCGGGTGTCGGTGCCCTCGCAGTACCGGACCGCCTGCCCGGAGCGCTGAATGCCACCTAAATCGGGCGTCTTCACCTGCACGAGGTCGGCCGCGCCAGCGTCGACGAACGCGCGCACGTCGTCGAAGGTGTTGCACCACTCGTCGGCGACGATGTCGACGCCGACTCCGGCGTCGCGGAGCCCATCGCGAAGTTCGGCCATCGCGTGGATCTGCGCCTCGCGGCTCCCTTCGTCCATCGGCCCCTCTATCTGTAAATCGAAGGGGCCGGCGGCGGCTTCGAGGGAGGCGAAGTAGTCGGTCACCTCGGCGCGGTCGAACGGTGCCTCGAACACCTCGCCGATGATGCCGTACACGTCGATGTGGATGGTCGGGTCGTAGTCGTCGGGGCCGAGTTCCGGTGCCCGGGTCGCGAGCCACTCGATGTACTCGCGCAGGTTCTCGCCCGATTCCCCGAGCTTCTCGACCGAGTTGAACAGGCCGTGGGGCAGGACGGGAACGCCCTTTATCATCATCTTCTCGGCGTTCACCCGGCGGTCGTCGCCCGACTGCCCGAAGACCGGAATCGGCTCCGTCGCGGGCGTGGTTCCCAGGGAGTCGGCCATGACCTCGGTCATCGTCTCCCCGCGGACGCGGGCCGCCGCGTCCAGCAGGGCCTGCGAAACGCCGTATCTGACTGCCGTGTGGAGCTGGTCGCCGTCGGATGCGGCCCCTGGCAGCGCCTCGATGGCAGCCGCGTTGGGCCCGAACTCGCTCGGGTCGCGCCCTCGCAACTCGCGGGCGACGCTTCCCTCGACGACGTTCCTGTACCTGTCTGCCCGGAACAGCGGGTCGCGCCCGCCGGCCCCGGAGTACTGGACCGCACAGCAGTCCCCGGTGGCGACGGTGCCATCGGAGAGTTCGAGTTCGACGACGAGCGCCTCGCCAGCTTCTCTGACCTCGTCGAAGCCGGGCGTCACGGGCTCGCCGGTGTAGGCGAAGCCGTCGTGTTCCGCGCCCTGCTTGATGGCGCGCTGGTCGTCGAAGAAGAACCCCGAGACCGCCGGAATCGCGCGAACCCGTTCAATCCGCACGGGTCTCACCTCCGTTCGGCCCGCCGCCGTTGCGACGCTTCCCGCCCGTCGGCCGTCCGATGAGCTTCCCGTCGCTGATGGCGTCGACGTCGTCGGCGACCATCCGGAACGACTGCTGTCTGCCCTCGGTCTCGGCTCTCGTGTCGAGCCGGGCCGCGTGGATCTCCTTGATGTCGTCCTCGATGGCGAGATTACCCCACTCGAAGATTCTGACTCGGCCGTCGTCGTCGCGGGCCGGGAGGACCGCGCTATCGGCCGCGTCGCTGGGGGCGAAGGGAACGTCCAGCGCACCCGTCGAGAACGCCTCGACGGTGCCCCGGGCGACGTCGCCGTCGCCGTGTTCCTCGATGGACTCCATGAGCGACCAGGTCTCGCGCTCGATGAGGTCCTGTTCCTCGTCGACCCCGTCGAGGACGAGGTCCTGCTCGACGACCATGTCGATGAGCTGGCGAGTGGTGCGAAGGCCGGCCGCGTTGGCCTCCTTGGTCGGGACGCCCTGGAACTCCTGGGGTGACTTCGTGATGACCTTGTCCGGCTGCGCGATGGCGGCCGTGGTCCCGCCGAGGCCGATGACGCCGTTGGCGCGGGCCTCGTCCGGCGGGAAGCCACCCATCCACTCGTGGAAGACGGTCGTGACCGTCACGTCGTCGGGCAGGTACTCGTTCCCGAGCTTGCGCAGGGCACGCAGGGCGGCGACGTCCTGGACGACGTTGCCGACCTGACCGTAGCCCAATGTGAGGCTCTTGACGCCCTGGGTCGCCGCGAGCTTGCCTTCGACCAGTCCGATGGCGATGGCGATGCTCGGCGGGACGAGTGTCCCGGTCAGGGGCCCGAACGGCTCGCGGTTGATGGTGACCCCGCGCTCGGTGTACGCGCCCGCCAGGCGGTCGACGTACTGCCAGTGCTCGATGGTCTCGGCGAGGCCGGCCTCCTTGGTGTACGGGATGTTGTACGAGATGGGGCCGCCCTCGAAGCTCTGGAAGCCGCCGGCGAAGGTGACGGCGGCCAGGAGCCGGGCGTCGGGTGTCCCGTGCCGGACCTCGATGGGCGCGTCGACGCGCTCGATGAGCTCGCGACAGCCCTCGACCCCGTGGTTGACCGCCGGGAACCCGTTCAGGGTGTCCTCGTCGGTCTCGCGGGCCTTCTCCAGGCCCTCCTCCGCCTTCGCGTACTGGTTGTCACGGGTGTAGGAGTCGATTGTCGTCGGGAGCAGGTCGGCAGCCCCGTCCTCGTGGAGGTGGCGGAGCAGGTGGACCTGGTCGTCGATCCGGGGGACGCCGGCGCGTGGCTGGAGCAGCGGGCGGTCCGCGGACTCCAGCACATCGGCGAAGCGCTTGTGCGCGGGCAGGGACTCGTGGTAGGCGATGGCCTCCTGAAAGTCGACTGCCTGGCCGGTGGGCCAGTCGTCCCGGATTCGGTCGTCGATTCGTCGCAACTCGTCGGATGGAATGCGTTCGTCGCGTAACATCTAACTCAAGCCTGGACCGTGTCGGCCTCCCGGTCGCGTGTCGTGAATGTGAGGTCTCGTTCGAGCGCGCGGATGGCCTCTTCCGGCGTCGTCTCCGAGTCGAAGACGCGGTCGAAGCCGAGTGCGCGGAACGTCTCGCGTGTCTGCTCGAAGTCGTCCTGCCCGACGGCGAGGTTACCACCGATGTACGTGGTGGCGTCGATGCCCTCGCGGGCGAGCAGCTCGTGGAAGCCCTGGCAGTCCTGCTCGGCGTGCCCGTAGAGCGAGGAGACGAGTACAGCATCGGCGTCGTGAGTTTTCGCGGCTGCGGCGAAGTCCTCCTGGGAGGTCTGGACGCCGAGGTTCTCGACCTCGAACCCTGCTGCGGAGAGGGCCTGGTCGAGGATGGTGATACCGACGACGTGTGCGTCGGAGCCGATGACACCGAGTATGACTGTCGGGGGCATGTGGTATTCAGTGAGTTGCATGAACGATAGTTAAAGATAATGGTTTTTCATGATAATATTCCCTAAACACCTTATACAGACATGGAGACACTAACCACACCTTCATGATTTATCCGGAAGGTTTTAGCCCCGGAGGCGTGGACGTGACGGTCATGGGTGCGCTTTCGGACCTTCGAATCGTCGATTGCACACAGGTCCTCGCCGGGCCGTACTGTACCATGCTCCTCGCCGATATGGGCGCGGACGTGGTGAAGATCGAGCGACCCGGCGGCGACCTCATCCGGTCGAACCCCCCGTTCTGCGAGGGGCCGGACGAGGAGGCCTACGGCGGCTACTTCCAGTCCGTGAACCGCGGTAAGCGCTCGCTCGAACTCGACTTCGGCGACGAGCGCGACCGGCAGGACTTCCTCTCGCTCGTCGAGGAAGCCGACGTGGTCGTCGAGAACTACCGCGCTGGCACGATGGAGAAGTACGGACTGGGGTACGAGACGCTCAAAGAACACAACCCCGAACTCGTCTACTCCTCCATCCGCGGCTTCGGTGACCCCCGCACGGGCGAAACCGACCGCCAGGGCCAGCCGAGCTTCGACCTCATCGCGCAGGCGCTCGGCGGCGTGATGGAAATAACCGGCCAGGAGGACGGCCCGCCGACGAAGGTCGGGCCCGGCATCGGCGACCTCTTCACCGCCGTGCTCAACGCGGTCGGCATCCTCGGGGCGATTCACCACCGCGAGCGCACGGGTGAGGGCCAGTACGTCGACACCGCGATGTACGACGCGATGGTGTCGATGTGCGAGCGCACCGCCTACTACTACTCCTACACCGACGAGGTCCTGACCAGACAGGGGAACTCCCACCCGACGCTGTTCCCCTACAACTCGTTCGAGGCGGCCGACGGGCACGTCGTTATTGCGGCCTTCTCCGACGGCCACTGGCGCGCCCTGTGTGACGCGATGGACCGCCCGGACCTCGTCGCGGACTACCCGGACGCGGCCTCGCGCCTGCGTAACCGCGACAGCCTCAGGGCGGAGATCGCGGCCTGGACCCGCGAACACACCGAAGACGACATCGTCGACGCGCTGGAAGGCCGGGTCCCGGTCGCGCCGGTGCAGGACACCGCCGACATCTTCGACGACCCGCACATCCACGCCCGCGAGATGCTCGCCGACGTCGAACAGCCCGGCGCAGACCGCGACGTGACGGTCGCTGGCTGCCCCATCAAGTTTTCGGAGACCCCGACCGGCCCCCAGGGCCGCGCACCCCTGCTCGACGAACACCGCGACGAACTGCTCGGGACCGGCGGGGAGAACGGCGACGGCGCGGCGACGGCCCGCGGCGACGACTGACCGACTTCTCGCACCCGCCTCTGTTCTGACCCGGACTGCTGAAGGACGGGATACATACGTCCGGCACTGGAGTTCGTTGGATGCATGCGCCGCGCCATCCCGCCCCGACGAGATGTCTCTCGCGCCCTCGTCCTCCTGCTCGTCGTCTCGCTCTCCACCGGCTGCCTCGGCTTCACCGCCAGCGACCCATCGCCCTCGACCGACGGACAGGACGTGACCGTCGCCGTCACCGGAAACAGCACCCAGAGCGTCGCCGCGAACGTCTACCTGCTCTCGGAGCCAGCGGGGGACTTCGGGGTGACCTACGTGAACGGCAGCACCGAGATCCGCTCGATTCCCGAGGACGGAACTTCGGTAACCTACGGCCCGGAATCGGGTGCCAGCGCGGTGACGGTCCCCGACCGTGACCACCAGGTTGACCGTCTCGTCTTCTCGGGCCAGCCCGAGTGGTCGGTGCAAGCACTCGACGTGGAAGCCGCCAGAACCGCCGTCTTCGCGGTGCGAATCGGCGAACAGGACCGGCTCGCGGCCTGGGGTGTCGTCACCTGCTCGGGCCGCCTCGACCGACTGTCGGTGACGGTGAACGGCTCGAGCGTCGCCACGACGAGCATCTCCTGTGCCGGCTGAGTCGGTCCTCACCCGACCAGCACCAGCAGCACGGGCAGGAGTACCAGTCCAGCGACGAACCAGGCGTAGGTCCGCGGGTCACCTCGCACCCTCTCGTCAGCAGCCTCGACGAGCGACGTGAACCGGCCACCCGTCGCCACGAACAGGACCACCAGCAGCCCGGTGGTGGCCATCACCAGCACGACGGTGACCACCCCGACCGCCGAGTCGAGCACGACCGCCACCAGCAACGTGTCGCTCATCGTCCCGACGTTCGCCCCGAGCAGGTACGGGACGAGTTCGTCGCGCTCGAAGAAGTCCCGGTTGTACAGCGGGACGAACACCCCCACGGAGAAGGCGACGCTCGTCGTCACCGAGGTGAGGACGAACCCGACGAGCATCGTCGCCCAGGGTCGCCGGGCGAGCGGGACAACTGCTTCCCGGAACCGGTCGGTCTCGACCGCAGAGAGCGCCCGGTCGAACAGCCGGAAGCTCCCGAACAGGAGTGCAACCGCGACCAGCGCACCAAGGTGTGGCCCGAGCAGAGCGACCAGCGCTTCGACGGCCGTCGTCACGGGTCCGTCTTGCCCGATGCCGAAGGACGGGACAGCCCCGACGAACGCGGCGGTCGGGTCCCCGAGCCAGTAGCCGAGGAGCCCTCCGGCGGTGACGGGGACGAACAGGGCGAACGTCACGATGGCCGAGAGCACGCCGAGTGAGGTCGCATCCCGCAGCGAGTAGGACTCCTTCTGGACGTACTCGAACACGCCGAGGACGATGACGACCCCCGACGCCCCGAGCCGGCTCCCGACGATAGCCGCGAACAGTTCCGAGACGCCGAGCAGCCCGGAGTGGGTGAGCGTCACCGACACGGCTGCGACAACCGACCCGTTCAACACGGCGTAGGAGACCAGCCAGCTCGTCCCGACCGCGGAGAGGTCACCGCGGATGGCCCGCCCGAGGACCGGCTCGATACCGGGTGCGAGCACTCCGGTCGCCGTGCTCAGCAGTCTGATGCCGAGGAAGAAGCAGGCCGCAGCGACGACCGCCGTGACCAGCGGCCAGCCGACGACGCGACGGAGGTCCATCGCTCCGACGGTTATCACGGCGGCGACATAAAGCCCGACTGCTCGCGGCTGTCGCGAGCGTGACGGCGACCGCCCGCCCCCTGTGACCGACGACCACATCAGAAATCCTTTTGCGGGTTCCGTCCACAGGACCGGGTATGAGCAACCAGTGGCCCCACGACCCCGACGGTGAGGAGGGTAGCGAGGGAATGCGCAAGTACGGGATGGCGATCCTCGCGAAGAAGCTCGACGAGGAGGAGGATTTCCCGCTGAAGACCGCCGACTACGTCTCCGAGCACGGTGACGAGCCGGTTCGACTGAACTCCAAGCGCGTCGTCAGCGTCGCCGACATCTTCGAGCACGTCACCGACGACGAGTACGAGGACATGGTCTCGTTCCACAAGGGCGTCGGCAAAGCCATGCGCTCGGGCGGTTTCTGGGAGTTCCACCCCAAGGCGGGCGAATCGAACATCAAGCACGCGTAACCGGAGCGCCGGAAGCAACCACGAACCGCACTCGTCCGGTTCAGATTCACTTATACGCTCGCGCTCGCTAGGACCGTCCAACAGTGACGAACACGCAGGTCAGTCTCATCCAGATCGACAACTACGGGCCGTGGACGGTCACCCCCGAGCCACGACGCGAGGTCGACCTCCAGACGCTCCAGTCGCGCCTCTACGCCGACCTCTCCCAGCTCGTCGGGAACCGCGACGGCTACGTCTTCTTCACGCGCTTCGACAACATGGTCGCGGTCACGAACGGCCTCGACATGGACGACCACGCGCTCATCCAGGAATCGGTGAGTAACCGCTACCCCGTCAGCATCAGCTTCGCCGTGGCGACCGGGACGAACCCGGCCCAGGCGCTCGCGGACGCCACCGAACTCCTGCAGGACGCCGGCAGCGCCCAGGACAAGTCCCGCCGGGAGATTCTGAAGGGTCGCGTCATCGAAGAGGAGTTCCGCACGCCCGACGACGTCCAGATCGCCCACTTCGACGTCATCGACGCCACCGGCAAGTACACCGACGAACACCACGCGTTCGACTCGTTCATCCACATCGAGCAGGCGTACGCCTCGCTGATGCGCTACATGCGCCAGGCACACGACTCGCTCTCGTTCTTCGTCGGCGGGGACAACATCATCGCGACCTGTCCCGACCTCGGGGAGGCCGAGTACCGGGACGCCATCGACCACGTCCTCGAAGAGACCGGCGTCGACCTCCAGGTCGGCGTGGGGACCGGTCGGCACGCTCACGATGCCGGCTTCGCCGCCAAGCACGCCCTCGAAGAGTGTCGCGCACACGGCACGAGCGTCGAGTTCGACTGACCGGAGACGTTCGCTCGGCGGAGGGATAAGGTTGGCGGGGGTAGATTTTATACGCACAGTGCTAACTATTACCATATGGAACGAGACGTGTCGATTCGCGACGTAACGACGCGCGAATACGTCGGCGTCAGCGAGTCCGACACCGTCCTGAGTACGGTTCGGCTCATGCGCGACGAAGGAGTAGGCAGCGTGCTCGTGATGCGGGGGAGCGACCCCGTCGGCATCATGACCGAGCGTGACGTGCTGTGGATGGTCGCAGAGAACCTCGACCCGGAGACCACGACGGTCGACCACCTGATGTCGGAACCGGTGGTGTCCATCGGCGCGGACGAATCGCTCGCGGCGGCCGCAGACCGCATGTCGCGCGAGGAGATACGCAACCTGCTGGTCACCGATTCGGACGATATCCTCGGCGTCCTGAGCGAACGGGACGTCATCGACGCCACCGGCCCCTTGCGGGAAACCCGCTCACTGGACGACGTCACGGGCACGACCGCGACCGAGGCGACCGTCGCGGCGAACGGCGGAGACACCGACGAGTACGGCTCACAGGGCGTCTGTGAACTGTGTGGGTCGCTCGCGGATTCGCTTCACGACGCGAACGGGCAGCTCGTCTGCCAGAACTGTCGACAGGTGTAATCGTTCGCACATCGGTGTGCTTTTTTCTGAGTTAGCACGGCCGCCGGCGGGCAGGTATATTTATAACACAGTAGTAAGTACACCGCTACCATGGCACGGAATATCCAACGACGGGATGTACTGAAGGGTGCCGGTCTCGCTGGTATTGCTGGACTCGCCGGATGTGTCGGTGGTCTCGGTGGTGGCGGCGGCGGCAGCCGTGAAATCAAGTACGGTGTACTGATGCCGGTTACGGGCGACCTCTCCTCGGTCGGGCAACCGATCCGTGACGGGGCGACGCTCCCGGGCAAGCAGCTCAACAACAACGACGACTTCGGGACGACAATCGACTTCCAGGTCGAGGACACCGCGACGTCGCCGCAGACGGGTATCAACGCGGCGAACACGCTCGTCAACGCCGGCTACCCCGGCGTGTGTGGCCCGGCGTCGTCCGGTGTGAACATCCAGGTGTCGAACCAGGTGTTCATCCCGAACGAGGTCGTCGGCTGCTCGCCCTCGTCCACCTCACCGAGCGTCACCACGCTCGAGGACGACGGCTACATCTTCCGCACCGCGCCGAGTGACGCGCTGCAGGGTCAGGTCATGGCGCAGGTCGGCACCAGCTCGATCGGTGCCTCCTCGGCCGCGACGCTGTACGTCAACAACGACTACGGCCAGCTCCTCTCGCAGTCCTTCGCGGACGCGTTCAAGAACGAGGGCGGCTCGGTCCAGAAGCAGGTCGCCTTCGAGAAGGAGCAGTCCTCCTACAGCTCGAAGCTCCGGCAGGCACTCACCGACGGCCCGGACCTCCTGGTCGTCATCGGCTACCCGGCCTCCGGTGTCCAGCTGTTCAAGGACTACTACGCCGACTTCGCCGGCGACGGCTCCGAGGAGCAGATCCTCGTGACGGACGGTCTCCAGGACCCCGCCATGCAGGAGAAGATCGGGAACCCGATGGAGAACGTCACCGGGACGGCACCGCAGCCGTCCGGCCCGGCCGCAGACGCGTTCGCCAACCTCTACGAGGAGGAGTACGGCCGCGCACCCGGTATCTTCAACGCGCACGCCTACGACGCGTCCGCGACGCTCATCCTCGCGAACGCCGCCGGTGGCGAGAACTCGGGCTCGGTCGTCCGCGACAACATGCAGGCAGTCGCCAACCCCGGCGGCATGGAGGTCACCGCGAGCAACCTCGCGGAGGGTGTCCAGGCCGCGATGGATGGCGACGACGTGCAGTACGCCGGCGCATCCAGCGCCGTCGACTACGACGACAACGGCGACATGAAGGCCGTGACCTACTCCGTCTGGAAGTTCGCACCCGACTCGGACTCCGGCATCGAGGTCACGGACACGATCAACTTCAGCGCCTGAGCAAACGTTCCACGATTTTTTCGCGACGCTACTCCCGCCCAGAGGCATCTCCCGAGTCGCCGAGGCAGGCCAGCAGTTCCGGAGCAGTTCCGGAGAGGTTCGGAAGAAGTTCCGGAGCAGTTCACGTAAGCCTCTATCCTCTCACGAGACGCGAGCGACCCGCTCAGTGTGTGAGCGACCACGAAAAAGAACGTCGTCGATTCGGGAGCCGACTCAGCCGCCGAGGAACTGCTGGCGGACGTCGTCGTCGTTCAACAGCACGTCGCCGTCGTCCATGTAGCGATTCTGGCCCTGCACCAGCACGTAGCCGCGGTCACACCGGCGAAGCGCCTCCTTGGCGTTCTGCTCGACCATGAGGATGGCCGTGCCGGCGTCGTTGATGTCGTCGATGCGGTCGAACATGTCGTCGACGAGGTCGGGCGCGAGCCCGGCCGACGGTTCGTCGAGCATGAGCAGGTCGGGTTCGAGCATGAGCGCACGACCCATCGCCAGCATCTGCTGCTGGCCGCCGGACATCGTCCCGGCCTTCTGGTCCTTGCGCTCCTCGAGGATGGGGAAGCGGTCGTACACCGCCCGCATCGCGTCCTGTGGCACCTCGTCGAGGATGTACGCCCCCATCTCGAGGTTCTCCTCGACGGTGAGGTTCGCGAACACGTTGTCGTTCTGTGGGACGTAGCCGAGTCCGTGGTGGATGATCTCCTCGGGGTTCAGCCCGGAGATATCCTCGTCCGCGAAGTCGATGTCACCGCCCATGTACGTGGTGAGCCCGAAGACGGACTTCATCACGGTGGACTTCCCGGCCCCGTTCGGGCCGACGATGGTGACGTACTCGCCGTCCTCGACGAACATGTCCACGTCCGTGAGGATCTGGAGGTCGCCGTACCCCGCGTCGAGGTTGGCGACGTTCAGTAGCTTCGACATCAGACGTCACCTCCGAGGTAGGCCTCGATGACCTGCTCGTTCGAGCGGATCTCGTCGGGCGTCCCGTCGGCGAGCACGCGCCCCTGGTGGAGCACGATGACCCGCCGGCAGTTCTCCATGATGAGGTCCATGTCGTGTTCGACGAGCAGGAACGTGTAGCCCTGCTCGCGCAGCTCGTGGATGTGTGTCAACAGCCGGTTCTCGAGAGAGGGGTTGACCCCGGCGAACGGCTCGTCGAGCAGGAGCATGTCCGGGTCGGTCATCAGCGCACGCGCCATCTCGAGCAGCTTGCGCTGGCCGCCGGAGAGGTTGCCCGCGTACTCGTTGGCGAGGTGCTCGATCTCGAAGAAGTCGAGCATCTCCCAGGCACGCTCGAGGACCGCCTCCTCGTGTTGCATGGTCTCGCTGCGCCGGAAGACGGACCGCCACATCTCCTCACCGTACTGGTGTTGCGGGCCGAGCATCATGTTCTCGAGGACGGTCATGTCCGAGAGCTCGCGGGCGATCTGGAAGGTCCGGACCAGCCCGCGGTCCGCGAGTTCGTGGGGCGCGACGCCCGTGACGTCCTCGCCGTTGAACGTGACCGTCCCGTCGTCGGGTTCGATGAACCCCGTGATGAGGTTGAACGTCGTCGACTTCCCGGCACCGTTCGGGCCGATGAGGCCCGTCAGGGTGCCTTTCTCGACGTCGAACGTTGCGCCGTTGACGGCGTTAATCCCGCCGAAGGACTTCTGTAGTCCGTCGATGCGAAGCGGCAGGTCGGCGAAGTCGTCGCCGATGTCCTTGTCGAGGCCGAGACTCTTCTGGTCGGCCGGTGGTTCGGTCTCACTCATTGTCTTCACCTCCGTCGACGCCACCGTCCGTAGCGGCTGCCTTGGACGGCGGGCGGGTGACCTTCCGCGGGTCCAGCGATGTCGCCAGCTCCTTGCGGTCACCCAGTAAGCCGTCCGGCTTGTTCTGCATGAACCAGATGAGGACGGCCCCCATCAGTACCAGCCGGAGTGGTTCGATGTTCGCCATGATGTACTCGAACAGGGGCATCACCTGTCCCTGCAGGACGAGTGCGAAGGCATCGACGATGGTCCCGGGGCCGCTGCCCTGGATGCCGAACGCCTCCTTGACGATGCCGACGAAGGTGATGGGACCCTGGTACAGCGTCCCGATGAACAAGACACCGCCCATGACCGAGCCGGTCGTCGACCCGGAGCCACCGATGATGAGCGCGATCCAGATGAAGAACGTCGTCTTCGGCTTGAACGGCTCCGTGTTGATGAAGCCGGCGTTTGCCCACCAGAGGACGCCGACGAGCCCCATGAGGGCGCAGCCGACGACGAACGCCTTGATCTTGAAGTTGGCCGTGTCCTTGCCGAGCGCGTTCGCGACGTCCTCGTCCTCACGGATGGCCTTCAGGACCCGGCCGAACGGCGAGAAGCCGATGCGGACGAGCAGCCAGTAGAAGCCGGCCGCGACGAGGATGAGCACACCCGTGTACAGCATGGAGACCATCACGGAGCGGTTGACGCCGATGGACGTCCCGATGGAGATGAACGCGTCCACCAGGGCACTCAGTCCGGGGATGGCCCCGATGCCGTCAGTGATGAGCACGCGGGACGGTGGCTTGTCGACACTGATGCCACCAGCACCACCGGTCCCCATCTCGATACCGAGGATGCTGAACTGCGAGAGCGCCTTGGACTTGAGTCCGAAGCGGATGATCTCGGAGAGTGCGATGGTCACGATGGCGAGGTAGTCGGCGCGGAGTCGCAGCGCCGGGAGCGCGGCGATGAATCCGACGAGTCCCGACACGGCGAGTGCCAGGATGATACCGACGAAGAACGGCAGGCCGAGGCCGGGGATGTCGGACGCGTTCGCCGGCGTCGGCGACGCCGTGGCGATGGCGAACGTGTACGCGCCGACGGCCATGAAGCCCGCGATACCGATGTTGAACAGGCCAGTGTAGCCCCAGTGCAGGTTCAGCGCCAGCGAGAGCATGACGTACACCGTGATGAGGAACGTCAGCTGCTGGAGCGCGTTGAACTGCCCGTTGATGTCGTTGCCGAGCAGGATGCCGAAGAAGATGAAGACGGCGTACAGTGCGACGACCGTCGACACGACCATCGTCAGGTCGGAGTCGAAGTGCTTGTCGAAGATGTTGCCGGCTTCGCGGTTCTCCTCGGCCTCTGCGGCCTGCTCGGTCGTCATGGCGTCCGGATGTGGATTGTCGTCGCTCATGCGGTCGACCTCCCGGAGAACAGTCCCTGCGGGCGGTAGAGCAGGATGAGAATCATCAGGACGAACGCGGCTGCCCGAGACATGTCACTCAGCTCTGCACCCAACCAGATGAGCGACATCTTCTCGGTCAGGCCGATGATGAGGCCGCCGAAGATGGCCCCGTACGTCGAACCGATACCACCGAGGATGACGGCCGCGAAGATGAACAGGAGCAGCGTCCACCCGCGCGTGTAGACCAGCGTGGTCGACTCCAGCGTCAAGAGGAAGCCAGCCATCCCTGCCAGCGCCGCGCCGATTATCCACGTGAACTTGACGACCCGCTCGGTCGGGATACCGGTGACGCGGGCGAGGTCCTCGTTGTCGGACATCGCACGCATCGCCTTCCCGAGCTTCGTGCTCTGGAGCAGGTAGTGGACCGTCAGCATGAGGATGATGGCTGCCACCACGAGGACGATCTCGTGGTAGTTCGCGTTGATGGTGCCGCCGGGGACCGCGACTGCGATCTTGCCCGGCGTGTTGTTCGCGACGGAGAGGTTGGCCTCACCGAAGACGAACAGGAGCAGGTTGCGCAGCGCGAACGCCACACCGACGCTCGCGATGAGCAGGGCGATTCCCTCCTGGCCACGCATCGGCTTGTAGACGATGCGGTCGATGACCAGCGCCAGTGCCACCGTCAGTAGGCCCGCGAACACCAGCCCGATGAGGATGGCGAGCGGGGTCTGGACGATGTCGATACCGATCGCCGTCCCGGGAATCCGGTTCGCACCCACGAGGACGAGGTCGCCGAAGGCGTGGCTGCCGAGGCCTGCGACGACGAACGTCGCGGCCCACCCGCCGAACGCGCCACTCGTGATGTAGTCGCCGTGTGCGAAGTTGGCGAAGTTCAAGATACTGTACGTCATGGAGAGGCCGATGCCGGCGAGGCCGTACACCAACCCAATCACGATGCCCTGCCACACGAACGTCAGAAACAGCGCGATTGTTACGTCATCACCCGCAGTGACGAGCTTCATCAGGAGGTCTACGAACAGAAGGACCCCGACCAGCAGCGCAATCATGGCTGCGGGACGGTCGGCGATGAAGCGCCATCCACGGGTAATATTTGAGTTAGACTCGGTCATTGATACCCCTCAACACGCTAAAGAGGCTCTCCCAGTAGCTATTAAACCTTTCACCTTCGCCCACCCGTTCATACGCGTACATAATGACCGCAGGAGTCACCGTTGTCGGTCGATATTGGGTGTTCCTGTACGTGTGGCAAATGTTAGTATGAATCACAAGGGGCGACGTGATTCGGCCGACAAAGAAAACTCTTTCACCGGCCCCCGCACATCCCGACACATGCCGGTAGGGACCCTCGATGACCTCACGGTCGCCGACCGTCGGGTCGGGGTACGGGTCGATATCAATAGTCCGCTGTCCGACGGTGGCCTGGCCGACGACGCGCGGCTCCAGGCCCACGAAGAGACGCTGTCGGAGCTCCTCGAGCGCGGCGCTCGTCTCGCCATCCTCGCCCACCAGGGTCGCCCCGGTGGGGACGACTTCGAGACGCTCGCGGCGCACGCCGAGCGCCTGGACGAGATGCTCGACTACCCCGTTTCGTACGTCGACGCCACCTTCTCGTCGGCGGCTCGCGACGCCGTCACCGCCCTCGATTCGGGCGAGGCCGTGGTCCTCGAGAACACCCGTTTCTACGCCGAGGAGTACATGGAGTTCGACCCCGCGAAAGCGAGCCAGACCCACCTCGTCGAGGGGCTGGTCCCGGTCCTCGACGCCTACGTCAACGACGCGTTCGCGGCCGCACACCGCTCGCAGCCGTCGCTCGTCGGGTTCCCTGAACGACTCCCGAGCTACGCCGGGCGCGTGATGGAGCGCGAACTCGACGTGCTCGGTGACATCGAATCGACTGACCGCCCACGCGTGTACGTGCTCGGGGGCGCGAAGGTCCCCGATTCCATCGACGTGGCCTGGTCCGTCCTGGAGAACGACCTCGCAGACACCGTGCTGACCGCCGGTGTCGTCGGTAACGTCTTCCTCGCGGCCGACGGCGTCGACCTCGGCGACACCAGCATGGAGTTCATCATGGACCAGGGCTACTGGGACGAGATCGACCGTGCCGCCGACCTGCTCGACGCCCACGGCGACCGCATCCGGTTCCCACAGGACGTGGCCGTCGAACGGGACGGAGAGCGCCGCGAGATAGGCATGAACGCCCTCCCGGGCAATCCCGGTGAAGCGGCCATGGACATCGGCGAGGGGACGCTCAAGGTGTACCGTTCCATCCTCGAGGACGCCGAAACGGTCATCCTGAACGGGCCCGCGGGCGTGTTCGAGGAACCCCTGTTCGAGTACGGGACCCGTGAGCTGTACGCGGCCGCCGGGGGCGTGCCGGACAGTATCGTCGGCGGTGGCGACACCGCAGCCGCCATCCGCAAGTTCGGGCTCGAGGAACGTTTCGGCCACTTCTCGACCGGTGGCGGTGCGTGTCTCCGGATGCTCACGGACGGGGAACTCCCGGCCGTCGAGGCCCTCCGGCGTTCGCATGACGATTGAGCCCGCGACGCTCACCGACCTCGACACCCTCACCGACCAGTGGGTCGCCCTCGCGACCGAACAACGGCCCCACGGGAGCGCCATTCTCCCCGATGCGAACCGCGACCTCCTCTCCCAGCACTTCGCCCACCACATCGTCGACGGCGACGTACTGGTCGACCGGGTCGACGACCGCATCGTCGGTTTCGTGATGTTCGAGCGAACCAGCGCTGACCTCGAGGTCGATGTGACTCGCGGGGTCATCCAGAACCTCTACGTCGTCCCCGAGTACCGCGGGGCAGGGCGCGGGTCGGCGTTGCTCGACGCCGCCGAAGAACAACTCCGCGAGCGCGGCGCGGACGTCGTCCAACTTGAGGTGATGGCGAAGAACACCGAGGCCCGCGAATTCTACGAGCGGGCAGGCTATCACGACCACCGCGTCGTCATGGAAAAGCGAGTCGGAGTCGAAAGTGATACTAACCCGAAGGGCCACGACTGACGTACGGAACGCCTGCCAGGAGAGCATGGGCGGTTCATGCACTCGACTTGTAATCGAGACTTCGTGGGTTCGAATCCCACTCCTGGCTCTTCTGTTCGAACGCTAGTGAGAACGAAGAGCTGACGGTGGGATTCGAATCAGGGAGCGATAGCGCGGTTCGAGCAGCGCGAGAACCGCGTGTGTGAACGGCGAAGCCGTGAACGAAGCGCAAGCGCAGCGACCGTGGTTCGAACTCCCACTCCTGGCTCATCACTCCGAGGCCTCCTTAGGGCGAAGAGTTGACGGTCACACCATCCGGCGAATGTGGAGCCGTCACACACTATTATACGACCGGTCGCAGAATTCGTGGGTATGACTGAGGGACAAGACCCCATCGAACGGGTCATGGGGCGCAGTCGCGACCTCTACGACATCGCGACCTGGGACGAACGGACACTGCTCGATACGGTCTCGGTTCGGCTCACCGGCCTGTTGAAGATGAGTTCGCGGCTCTTGCTCGTGTTCACGGCGGTGCTCATCATCGTCGCACAGCTCGCACTCACCGGGTTCGCCGTCGTCCGGAACCCCCTGCTGGGCGGGTTGACGCTCCTGTCGGTCGTGCCGGCGGCCTTGCTCGTCGGGTACATCTGGTACGACGACCCGACACTCAGACAATCGCTGCGCTCGCTGGTGATGACGTTCGTCCTCGGGGTATTGTTCGCCGGGTTCGCAGCCATCGTCAACACGGCTCTCAGCGGACTGTTCGGGCTGATTCCGGTCGTCGGACTCGCACTCTACTTCTTCCTCGTGGTCGGTCCGGTCGAGGAGCTGGTGAAGTGGCTCGCGGTCCGGCTGTACGCCTTCCGGAGCATCGAGTTTCACGCGGTCATCGATGGTGCAGTGTACGGTGCGGTCGCCGGCCTCGGGTTCGCGACCATCGAGAACGCCATCTACATCACGCGTGTGTACCTGGAGGTGGCGTCGGTCGGGGTGAACGTCGTCCCGTCGACCATCAACATCGCGAGCGTCCGCCTGCTCGCCGGGCCGGGCCACGTCATCTACTCGGCGTTCGCCGGGTACTACCTCGGGCTGGCGAAGTTCAACCCGGAGAACCGCGGTCCGATCGTGGTGAAGGGCCTGCTCATCGCCGCGCTCGTCCACGGCCTCTACAACACGCTGGTGTCGTACCTCCCGCGGGTCATCCCGTTCGGTTTGCCGGTGTTCGTCGCGTTCATCTTGGTGTACGACGGCGTCCTGTTGACGGTGCTGTTCCGGAAGCTCTCACGGTACCAGGACGCGTACCACGAGGCGCTGCGAATCGGGGACGAGGCAGGAGGCGAGGCCGAGGGTGAGACCGAACGCCCGAGCAGTGCCTGATTCGGTGGCAAGACGACACCGTTCCGCCCCCAGTAGTTTATTGTATCTGTTTCAAGAGTATTGACACAATGCGAAGGAGACGATTCTTGACTGTGGGTGCGATGGGGCTTTCGACAGGGTGTCTTCGACTTCGATCCGGTGGGTCCGAAACCACGACCAGCAGGACAGCGACCGAGTCAACGCAGACAATCTCTGAGACGACAACCGAGAGTGCGACAGCCACCGAGTCGAAGGAGACCGACAGTCCCGACTCCGGTACCTCCGATACGTCGACGAAGACGTACCAGTCGCTCTCCATCGACGGAGGATGGCCACAGTTCCAGTACAACAACGGCAACGACGGCTACCACCAGTCCACGACTGGCCCGACAGCTGGTGTGAAACCAGCCTGGCGGTTCTCGACGGCGGAGAGCGAGAAACAGGAGTGGTCGAATTTCAACCCTGTCGTTGCTGATGGGATGGTCTATTGTTCCAGTCAGGACGGTCGTGTCTACGGGTTGGACGCCAGTACTGGCAAGGAGCAGTGGCGGTTCTCTAATGACGACGCAACCGCGACAGTGTCAGATCCCCGGCGAAAGTGCACCCCGACGGTGGCTGACGGGACGGTTTTTGCTGAGGGCTCAGGTGGGTTTCTATACGCCCTGAACGCAGAGACCGGCGAAGAAGAATGGGTATTCCAGCAGGCTAGCCGAAATATCCATACGACACCAGTAGTCGACGAAGACACGGTGTATCTCGGACGTGGGACGGTATTCGCCGTCAACAGGACGGACGGTTCCGTCAGCTGGTCTCGAAAGATTGCGGCTCCTGCACTCGCAGCCAACGATGATACCCTGTTCGCTGGCAGTATGATGGAGGCCCGGATCGTCGCGCTCGACAAGGTGACCGGCGGGACGAAGTGGACGTTCGATGGTCCAACCGGCCATCCGTCGTATGCGGATGGGACCGTCTATGCGATGTCCGGTCTGGCAGGCGGGAGCGGTGACCCGACGCTCTACGCCATCGATGCAGCCGATGGGACACAGCAATGGCGACGGAGCCTTCCGGGCCGGGTCAGTTCGACCCAGGCACCCGTCGTCGCCGACGGCAGTGTCTACGTCGCTCCCAGAGAGACGCAAGCAATCCACGCACTGTCGACCGACGACGGCAGCGAGCAGTGGCGATACGAGACGGCAGGGTGGGTCGTTTCTCCCCCGACGGTCGCTGATGGCTCCGTGTATCTGGGTGGGCGAAGCAGTACTGTCCACTGCATCCGTGCCAGCGATGGAAAACAGCGCTGGACACAGGTCTTCTCGTCCTGGACGAACACACCGACCGTGGTCGACGGGACGGTGCTAGTCGGGACACGGGACGGTGATGTCTGGGCCCTCACAGGAAAATGAGGCTGTCAGATGCCAACGGTTGCCACGACCTGGAGGCAAAACATTGACACGCTAGTGTCCGAAACTCGACCTGTGCAAACCGACGCCCTCCTCTACTCGATTCGACGGTGGCTCATCGCCATCACGTTCCTGCTATCGCTGCTCGTCCTCGGCGTGACGGCGGGTGGCCCCTGGACGTACCTCCTCCAGACGGTCGGCTTCGTCTTCGCTATCGTCTCGGGGCTGTTCCTCTGGGAAGCTGTGCGCGGCGACAGCGATCAGGCCATCGGCACCGACGCCGAAGGCGAGAGCCAGAGCTAGAACCGTTCTGAGGCTACACTCGTTCCGCGACTACAGCCGTTCGGCGAATGCAAAGGCCGCCCGAGCGTAGATCTCTGCGTTCCCCCGCAACGCCGCGACGGTCGTGAACTCGTCGACGCCGTGGACCGTGTCGGTCCCGAGGGCGAACTCGAGCGTGGGAATCCCCGCGTTGCGGAGCTTCTTCGCGTCGCCGCCACCCGTCGCCGAGCGCCGGAACACGCGGGTTTGGGTCACGGCTTCGGCGGTCTCGGCGACCGCGGGAACCAGCGGGTCCGAGGTCGGCGTGAAGCTCCCGACGCTCCAGTCGCAGTCGGCGACCACGACGCCCTCGTGGTCGTCCAGCCGGGCCCGTATGGTCTCGATGACGGCCGAGGTATCGACACCGGGTGAGAGTCGCACGTCGAGTTTCGCCCGGGCGTTCTCGGGTACCGTGTTGATGGCTTCGCCGCCCTCGATGGTCCCGAGGTTGCAGGTCGGATGGGCGAACAGGTTCGCGGCGGTATCAGCACCGAGGCTCGGCGTGTAGTACTCGACCGACTCCTCGACCACGTCTGTGACTTCGGGGTCGGTCTCGAAGGTGACGGTACAGAGATAGCGTCGCAGGTCGGTGATGGCGCTGTAGAGCCGATCGATGGCGTTGGTTCCGAACATCGGGCGCGAGCCGTGGGCCGCGTCGCCGGAGGCGGCGAGCGTGAGCCAGATGCTCCCCTTGTCGGCGACCGTGACGGAGTGCCGGCCGTTCTCGCAGGTCGTCTCGCCGATGATGCAGCCGTCGGCCGCGATGGCGTCACGTTCGACCATTGCGCGAACCCCGGCGTGACCGCCGGTCTCCTCGTCGCTGACCACGGCGAACTGGAGCGTGACGGGTGGGTCCGCGTCGGCCTCGGCGAAGGCCCGAGCAGTCTCCAGCATGGCCGCGAGCGGCCCCTTCATGTCGGTCGCGCCGCGGCCGTAGATACGCTGCTCCACGTCGTCGTACTCGCCGAGCGGGTCCCGGGTCCAGTCGTGGGGGTCGAACGGGACGGTGTCGACGTGGCCCATGTAGCAGAGCGTCGTGTCGGTCGCGCCGGGCAGGGTCGCGAGCAGGTTCGGCTTCGCGGGGTCGGCGACGACTTGTGTCGTCCGGTAGCCCAGGTCTGCAAAGAACTCCTCGAGATGGTCGACCAGTGCGGCGGTCTCCCCGGGCGGATTCTGTGTCTCGAACGCCAGCAGGTCGAGCGCACGGTCGACCAGCGGGTCGGTGTCGGTGGCCGCTGCGACCACCGCGTCGGCGGCTGCCGTCATCCCAGACCACCAGTGTATCGTCTACCCATGCGTGACTGTACGCCCGAGAGCACCAAAAGTATTGCTAGAGATGGGCACAACCAATTTCTTTTTCGTGCCCGTTAGCCTTCTTCGGACTGTCTCGGTAGGGTAGTATTGTTTCAAATTCCCAAAACCGTTTTGTACCCTCGGGTCGTACTTCAGTCTGTAATGACGTCCACCGACGAACTCGATGATATCCGCGAATCGAAACGAGAACAGCTCATCTCCGAGCAGGACGGCGCAGAGTCCCCGGACGAACCGGTGCAGGTCGACAGCCCTGACCACTTCCAGGAACTCGTCGACACGTACGACGTGGCCCTCGTGGACTTCTACGCCGACTGGTGTGGCCCGTGTATCGCGCTCGGCGAGTTCATCGGAGAGGTCGCCGCCGAGACCGACGCCGCGGTGCTCAAGGTGAACGTCGACCAGCAGCAACAGCTCGCCGGACAGTTCGGCGTCCAGAGCATCCCCAACATGCTCGTGTTCAAAGACGGCGAACCGGTCCAGCGCCTCGTCGGCCTGAAGGACAAGAGCGAACTCGTCGCCGCGGTCGAAGCCGCGGCCTGAATCGTCCGGGAAACGCTGCTCAGTAGCCGGACGGCAGGTCGTACTCCTCCTCGTACCCGCGAACACCACGCTGCTCCCTGTCGGTCTGTTCGACGTAGAAGGTCACCAGATACGTCTGGGTGAACGCACTGAGCAGGACGGTCGAGGCGATACCCAACACCACGATGGCCACGAACGTCGTGACCGAGAGCCCACTGTAGAGCGCCCCCGCCCCCATCGTCGCCCCCGTCGTGGCAGGGGCACCGGCGAATCCCTCGCCAGCCAGCTGTTCGTAGTAGCGGGTGAGCACCAGCGCGACGGCCGCACCCCCTGCGAACAGGCCGGGAATCGCCTTGATGATGGAGAACCCGACGACACTGGCCAGGTTGTCCGTCGCGAACCGATAGCTTCGTTTGAACGACTCGCCGATATCGGCGTCGTCGACGACGACCGCCGGCGCGTAGAACTGGAGCACCATCGAGAGGGCGATTATGGCGAGGGCGATGACGGCGACGAACACGACGAAGAGACCCAGGCCGACGAGCCCTGCACTCCCGGCCGCGGCACTCACGCCGAACGCGAACACGCCGACGAACAGCGCGAGGAACATCGCCGCGATACCGACCGCGACGAAGATGGCCGAGTACAGCACCGTCGAGAGAAACAGCGTCAGATAGTGCTCCCTGACACCATCGACGAACGTCCCAAGCGAGGTGCTGTCGTCCATCCCCTCGTACGCCATCGAGAGGATGCCGGCGGTGAACAGCGGTGCGATCGCAAGCGTCGCGAAGCTGTACAGCGACCCGGCGATGGTGAGCCCACTGTACTGGAGGACCTGCTGGGGGACCTGGACGAGCGCGAGACCGAGCGTCGCCACGAAGATGACCGGATTCCGTATCAACGACTGTCCGGCGTGTTTCGCAGCTGCGATAGCTCCCATATGATTACGGTTTGAAAGAAAACAGATAAAGTCAACGATGCTTTCGTCAGTCGGTACTGCGACAGCAGCAGGCGGTGGCGTCGGCGTCGGCAGGCCGACAGCACCCCGCTGGAATCACCACGATGGTCGGGGAACAGCAGTCGTCGGTCGATGTCGAACAGCAGTTCGACACTGTCTCGCAACAGCAGTTACAGTTGGGTCGTACCATACAGTTCGACGATGGCGCCGAATCGGCGTAAACAGGGCTGCAGACTCCCCAATCTGGTCCGAACTATCGCCGCCGAAAGTCGGCACCACCCATTTTGTGGGCACGAAGCGTACAGGGGAGACATGGACGACAGAGACGGCGAACCGGCGGTCTCCCGGGACGAGTCGCCGCCGATCGGTGTCGACTGGGAGACGCGCTGGCACGCCATCCGACAGCTGCTCGGGCGCAAGTGGTCGTTCCACGTGGTCCGCCTGCTGGACGACGGCCCGCGCGGGTTCTCCGAGCTGGAATCCGAACTCGAGGGGATGACCGCGACCATGCTCTCGCGGCGGCTCGACGAACTGCAGTGCTCGGGGCTGGTGGAACGTCGTGTCCAGGCCACCTCGCCGCCATCGACGTCGTATCGACTCACCACGGGCGGGGAACACGTGGCAACCGCGCTCCGGAGCCTGGAAGCCGCGACGGAGCAGGTCGAGTGTCCCACGGACGCGTGCCGGGACGGCGATGCGTGTGAATCGAACTCCAGTGCCGCGGTCTGTGACCCAGAATCGGTCGACTGCGCCTGTCTTTCGTAACAGTCGTAGTACTCCACCGCAGCGTCTCGGGTATGCGAGTCAGCGTCATCGGTGGGAGTTCTGTCGCGGACGAATCGTACGACATCGCCGAGGAGGTCGGCTACCGCCTCGGCCAGCGGGGCCACACGGTCATCTGTGGCGGGCTGACCGGTGTGATGCGCGCCGTCGCCGAGGGTGCGAACAACGGCGGCGGCACGACCATCGGCATCCTGCCCGGCGAGAACTACGACGGCGCGAACGCCTACATCGACATCCCCATCGCGACCGGGATGGGCCACGCCCGGAACTCGCTGGTCGCGATGAACGGTGACGCCGTCATCGCCATCGACGGGGCGTGGGGGACCCTCTCGGAGATCGCCCTCTCGAAGGTGTACGACCGTCCGGTCGTCGGCCTGAACACGCACGATGTCCCGGGCCTCGACGAGGTTGAGACGGCCGAAGAAGCGGTCGCGTACGTCGAATCGAACCGGTAATCGCTCTCTTCTACTGCTCCGCCTCGAACACGTCCGCGTGGAGCGAGTCCGAGACGATGTCCATCAGCGTCTGGAGGTTCCGGGTGTCGTCGCGGTTGTACTCGACGAGCGTGTCGAGCGCCTCCTGGCTCCCGCGCTCGTACTCGTTCCAGAGCCGGACCGCATCGCGTCCCGAGATGTCCGGGCCGTCACGGGCGATTCCCACGTCCTTCTCGATGGTCTTCAGCCCGCCATCGAGCCCGATGCGCTTACACGGGTACATGAGGTCGATGTGGGGCAGGTCGAGGTCCACGTCGAAGGAGGTCTCGAGGAACGGCACGTCGAAGCGCGCGCCGTTGAACGTCGCCATCAGCGCGGCGTCTTCGAACTGCTCACTGAGGGTCTCGGCGGTCAGGTCGTCGCCCTGGACCAGCGTCGTGGTCTCGTCGCCCTGGTGGAACGAGACGGTCGTCACACGGTCGCGTTCCTTCGACAGGCCGGTGGTCTCGATGTCGAAGAAGCAGGTCCGGTCACGGAAGTTCTCGTAGAGCCGCCAGCTCTCCTGGTTGGGGAACGCCTCCCCGAAGAAACGGGTGTCCTCGCGTGCCAGCC
Organism: Haloarchaeobius sp. HME9146; assembly: GCF_025399835.1. Classification (NCBI taxonomy): domain Archaea; kingdom Methanobacteriati; phylum Methanobacteriota; class Halobacteria; order Halobacteriales; family Halorubellaceae; genus Haloarchaeobius; species Haloarchaeobius sp. HME9146. The sequence continues at coordinate 2,193,384 of NZ_JAODVR010000001.1, read as the reverse complement.
GGTCCCTCGCCTCGTCGATGAACGCCTCGATTCGGTCCGCCGTCGTCGGCCCGACGACCGACCCGTCGAAGTCGTCCCAGTGGGTCACGCCCGACCGCCACAGCTTTCGCTCCGTCTGCTCGCCCACACCCCGAACCGGGATGAAACTGTTCTCGATTCGCACAGGCGAACCTCGGCTGGGGCCGCCGAAAACCTGTCGTTCCGTGTGGCAGCTGACCGACCCTTGCCCCTGCTCAGAGTCCCTCGAACTCGCGGACGCGCTGCTTCCACGCCTCGGGAAGTTCACGGGATTCCTCGGCCTCGGCGTCGTAGGCGACCTGCACCGTCGTCGCGGTCGCGGCGACCTTGCCCGACGCACGGACCTCGTACTCGAAGTGCAGCGTCGAGTTGCCGACCTCGGTGATGGCGATGGCGACCTCGACGTCGTCCTCCAGCGTGATGGGCCGGTGGTAGTCGATCTCCAGGTTGGCGATGACACCGTCGAGCGCGTCGGTGTCGCCCAGTACTTCGGGGAGGTACTCCACCCGCGCCTCCTCGAGATAGCTCACGTAGATAGCGTTGTTCACGTGGCCCAGCAGGTCCACGTCGTTGTACCGCATATCGATATCGACGACGAAGGGGTCCTCGCGCATACCGGCCCTCCGCCGTCAGGGTACCTCGGCCTTTCGGAACCGGACGACCGCGACATGCCGTTCAGTCGTCGCTGCCGGTCAGGTACAGCGTCCGGTCGACGATCTGTATCATCGCGTCGACCCAGCTATCCAGCGATTCCGGGGTCGCACCGGGTATCTCTAGTACCAGGTCGCCGTCGTCCACGAGCACCTCGGCGTGCCCGGTGTCCGCATCATCGAGGTAGTTCCGGAGCTGGTACCGAAGGAGTCGCTCTCGCGCACCCTCGACTTCCAGCTCGTCCTCGGGCGTGAACCGGAGGGTCACGACCTCTCGCTCGGCCGTGGCGGTGACCCCGAACGCCTGCCCAGAGAGCGGGAAGGCGTAGCTGGTGTCGTCGAGTTCCGCTGTCGCCTGCTGGAGGGGCAGCTCGCTCACGTCCGGTGAGATGCTGGTCCCCCCGACCTCCTGGGTCAACGAGGTGAGCTCCTGGTTGACGAGGTCTGCGATGCCCCGGTCGCCCGCGTCGTCGGTCGTTTCCTCGGGTTCCGAATCGGGAGTCGAATCGGTCTCGGTGGGCACGTCAGTCTCATCGCTCTCGCCCGTGTCGGCCTCCGTCAGTACCGTCGCTGCGGCGGCCTCGACCGATTCGACACCATCGCTTGCTGCCACGGTCCCGCCGTCGGACGACGCACGCGTCGTCCCGGAATCGTCGGCTGCGTCGACTGACTCCTCCGGTTCGGTGTCGCCACCGTCCTCCACTCGCGTTTCCTCGTCCGTGTCAGCCGTCCCTAGATGGGTCAGCGTGGTCCGGTACCACGGTTCCTCGGCGTCGGTTTCGAAGCGACCGACGTTCGAATCGTCGTCGGATGGAGTGGCTGGAGGCTCCTGCGAGTCGAGTTGCGTTTCTACGTCGTCGGTGTCGTCGGTGGGGTCCTCACCAGCAGTCGGTGCGTCGGTCTCTGCGGAGTCTACTCCGTCTGGCGTGTCCTGCCTGCCGGACTGGACAGCCTGTGCTCCGGTCTGCTCACGACCGAACCGCCGGTTCGTCCGTGCATCTTGGCCGAAGTTCTGGACTGCTCTGGCGGCCGAACGGTCGGGCTGTATCTCTTCGGGAGAATCGTCGTCGGTGTCGGCCACGGCATCGCCGTCCTCTGCTGGCCCTTCTCCTGCTGCCTCTCCCTCCGACGAGTCTCGCTGGGTTTCGCCGTCGTCGTCGGCTTCTTCCGTGTCACCAGCGTCACCGACTACCGCATCGACCTCAGCGTCACCGGCGTCACTGGCGTCACCGGCGTCACTGGCAGCGACGTCCCCGTCGGTCGCGACCGCAGTCTCGCCGCTGTCTTCTCCTGCTTCGGCCGCATCGCTGCCCGCTTCGAGCCCGCTGACTGCTCCCTCGGCTCGGTCGGTCACGTCGGCACCGGGGGCCTCACTGGATTCACCGTCGGAGACCTCCGCAGGGTTCTCGATTGCAGAGTCATTCGCGGCACCTTCGTCGTCGGAATTACCAGCTACAGACCCATCCTCGGCAGGGCCGTCATCCTCGCCAGACCTGTCCTCGGTCGAGACCGAATCGTCGTCCTCCTCGCCGTCGGTGTCGGCCTCGGTGGCTGCGTCGTCTGCTTCCTCCGCATCGTCTGCCTCCTCCGCGTCGTCCTCGGCTTCGTCTGCCCCGTCTTCAGAACTCACGTCGCCCACCGTCGACGCGTCGAGACCGTGAGAGTCCGCTTCCTTCCGCGTCATGGTTCGGTCGGCTATCTGGAAGCTGCCGATGGGGCCGTCCGGTGACCACTGTGACTTCCCAGTCCGACCCACTGAGGCACCGGCCGATCGTCGGCTGGGGGCTCCGACCCCGATTGGGTTGTGGGTTCTGCCCGAGCCGGAAGCCCGAGTGTTCGACCGAGCCCCGAACGGAGACTGTGGGTTCATCGTCTGCCCGTGCGGAGTGTTCTGCTGGGCGTTCTGCCGGCCCGCGACACCGCGGAGGTCGCCCTGTGGGTACTCAGCCCCCTGCGGGTACTCCGACTGGGCACTCCGCGCCCCCTCGAACTGCTTCTGCTGGGCGGCGGCGACCTCGCTCATCCGGTCGTGGATGCGGGTGAGTGTCCCGTCCACCTTTCCGAGGTCTTCGTCCACGTCGTCTTCCAGCGAATCGATCTTCTCTGCGACGTCACGCAGGGCCAGGGCGATGTCCCAGGCTACCACGACGCCGAGGAAGACCAGCATGAGGAGGACGGTGACGGCGATACTCGCCAACAGCTCCACCGAGGCTTCGACCATAGGTACTTCTTATCACGCGTACGAGGAGTCTCGACATAGTGGTTCGCTCGATATCGAGCGCTGTAACGTACATAAAGGACACCTGCGAACGGTCGTGCGACCCCACCGACACCGCGAGAAACGGTTATACCACGACTCTGCTTAGCACGGGGTATGAGTGAATCTGATGGCCACGAAGACGTTCAAGCCGGAAATACCGAGGAGTCGCGTGACGTCGGGTCGCCGTCGGAACCGGTTCACGTCGAGAGCGAGAGCCACCTGCAGGAGCTGGTCGCCGAGCACGACGTGGTCCTCGTGGACTTCTACGCCGACTGGTGTGGCCCGTGCAAGATGCTGGAGCCGATCGTCGCCGAGATCGCCGAGGAGACCGCCGGTGTGGTCGCCAAGGTCGACATCGACGAACTCCAGTCGCTCGCCCAGGGAGAGGGTATCCGCGGCGTTCCGACGCTGTTCCTCTACGCTGACGGCGAACTCGTCGAGCGACTCGTCGGCGTGCAGGAGAAGTCGGCGCTCGTCGACCTCATCGAAGCGAACGCGTAAGCAGCTCCCGGCCCCCCGTGCAACTTCGCCGGCTCAGAGTGGAATCCAGCCGCTGTCGGCGTCGCGGTCCCGGAGGTGCCAGCGTTGTTCGAGCGTCTCGGTCTCCTCGTCGCGGCGGACCTCGACGACGGCATCGAACAGGGGTTCGAGTAACCTGACGTAGTCGCTGTCACGGTCGAGTGGCAGGTGGAAGTGACCCATCCCTTGCTCCTGCCTGATTCGGGACGTGACCATGTGGAGAAGGCGGAAGACGTTCTGTGATTTGTGTTCGCGAAGGAGCGGTGTGACCGAGTCGAAACAGAGTCGCAACTCCCCCGGTGTGGGGTCGTCCTCGGCGAGGTCGTCGATGGCATCGATGACCTCGGTGCCGAGCGTACTCAGGAGCTCCGGGCGGACGATGGTCTCGTCCACGTCCGGGCCGACTGCAGGGCTGGACGAGGTGCCGTCCTCGGTCACCTGGCTGACGAGTTTCGTGCTGCCGACGGTGGTGGCGTCCGGCCCGTGGCCGCAGCTCTCGTTGTCGAGGGTATACACGTAGAGGCGCTGGCGTGGCTCGTCGCCGTCGTCGCCCATGAGTCGGCGGCAGGCACCCTTGTGTGCCTGCGAACTCGTGCGACCGACCAGGAGGATGCTGCTCCCGTCCTCCTTGAGCGCCGACAGTGTCTGGGCGAACGCCGTGGACTCCGGGACGCCCCCACCGTGCTCGGTCCTCATTCTTTCACAAAAGACGAAATAGTATATAATAAATATTGTGGCTGGCGGTTTAGGATAATAACCCGTCATCGTCCGAACCCCCGCGTTTCTAGATGCTATCCGGACTTCCAACAATGTTGGACCAGTGTCATCTTCTGCGACGAATCGGCCCGTTCGACCTGTCTCGCCGATGTCACTGCGCGAAACGCGGTACTCCGTGGGCCGGGGTCGCCTGTCGTGCAGTTTTTGTCGCTTACGCGAGAACGGGAGGGTATGAGCGATTCCCCGGACGACCGCGAGCTGGCAGACGACGCTGCAGCGCTCGCCCGAGAACTCCGCGAGTTACGTGCCGAACTCGACCGCCGCGGCCCACGTCCTCCCCGCGGCCCGCTCGGTATCCCTCGGCCCCCCACACCGCGGGAGTTCATGGAGTTCGCGGACGAGGTCGCCATCCCTGCTACCATCGCCATCCTCGAGACCAACATCAAGCTCCTCGAGGCGCTCCAGCGGGCCATCCGGCTCGCAGAGGGCGGTCGCCGGGCCAGCGAGCGCGGCCGGAAAGCCGGTGACTCTGCACGCTCCCGCGCGGAATCCGTCAGCCGCGAGACCCTGAGCCGGGTCAGCGACGCCCTGACCGAGCTCCAGTCCGTCCTCGAAGGCACCGAACTCCCCGAGAACGAGACGGCCGCGGGCATCCTCGAAGAAGCCCGGTCGCTGCGTGAGGAGATACAGCGCGAGATTAGCGGGGCTCGACGCGAGGACCACTCGCTCGACGAGTACGATTCGCGCAGGGACGGCGGTGACTCCACGGACGCAGCCGACGTCCACGACGGGACGGAATCCGCCGGTGAAGACGAGGCGAAGGACGCTGACACAGACGAGACGGACGAACCTATCGAGATAGACGTCGACGCCGAACTCGAGACGCTGAAAGAACGGTACGGGAACGACGACGACGAAGCGACCGCCGATGGGGAGGACACCGGAGCCGACAGTTCCTCCCACCCCGACGACGCAGTCCATCCTGACGACGCAGCCCAAAACAACGACGCCGACGGGGGCGACACCACAGATACCGACGACTCACCCGACGGCGGGAGCTCCGACGAGGGTGACGAAAACCGCTGATGCTGATGCTGACGCTGTCGCTGCTGTAGACCGCCCTGGAGTCCGAGTCCGGGCGACTACTCCTCGAGGCTGAGTCCGGGCGACTACTCTCCGGCGATATCGGGATTCCGGCGGTCGTCTCCGAGCAGGCAGGCATCGCAGACGTGCTGGACCTGCTGGAGTACGTCACCACGAAGTTCGTCACCGAACTGGTCTCTACCTGACCTGCACCGGTCGCGTCCGGTAGCGTGTGCGACCTGCGACCCGTACTGTGCGCGCACAAACCAGATACCCCAGGAGACCGTCTATAGTGGTATGAACCCAGCAGAGCTGACTGTCCTCGTCGCCGGTGCGAGCGGCGGAACCGGCCGCGAACTCCTCGACGTACTCCTCGATGCGGGCATAAGGGTCCGCGCGCTCACTCGCTCGCCACAGACGGTCGAGACCCTTCGAATCCAGGGCGCAGACGAAGTCGTGGTCGGCGACCTGCTGTACCCCGACGACGCCGCGATGGCCGTCGAGGGGGTCGATGCGGTCGTCTGTGCCGTCGGGACCGCGCCGGGGCCGAAGCTGTTCTTCGGCGGTGACCTCGTCGACGGCGAGGGCGTCATCAACCTCGTCGATGCGGCTGCCGAGGCGGGTGTCGAGCGGTTCGTCTACGAGTCGTCCATCGGTGTCGGCACCTCGGAGCCCAAGATGCCGTTCCCGTTCAGACTGCTCCTCGGCCGGGTGCTGGACGCGAAGGACCGTTCCGAGCGACACCTGCGCCAGTCCGGACTGGCGTACACCATCCTGCGACCCGGCGGACTGACCAACGCGCCTGCGCGGGGTGACGTACTCGTCGGCGAGGGCGGCGACACCGTCTCTGGGACCATCCCTCGCAGGGACGTGGCCGAGATTATGGCTGCCGCGCTGTTCACGCCGGAGAGCGAGAACCGCACCTTCGAGATAGTGAGCCGCCGGGGCGCTCGCGGAACCCCGCGGCGGCTCGTCGATATCGACTGGCAGGTCCCGCAACCGACGTTCGTACAGAAGTAGTCGTGCAGCCGAGTGGTGTCCAGGATGCCTCGACGCAGACTCGATTTTCCGTTCTCGATTACGCAGGGTTGACCGCCCGAACTCGATTACCCTGGGTTGACCGGTCGGACTCGACCGATCAGACCGGTTCGAACCGGTAGCCGTCCCAGTCCTGGCTCGCGGGCTCGCGGATGCCCGCGTCCGGGTCGCGGAGTTCCTCGACGTACACCGGCTCGACCTTGTCGCCGGTCTCGACCTCGTCCGTCGTGAGCTGGCCGATGGCGCGGACCGACTGGCCGTCGACGTCGAACTCGACGATGGCGAGCGGGTTCGGGGCGCGGACGCCCGGCGGCGTGGCCGCGCTGACCGTCCACGTGATTATCTCCGCGGTGTACTCGCTCAGGTCGACCGTGCCGACCGGTTCCTGTCCACCCGGGCCGATGGGGTGGCCGGGGTACTGAATCGTTCCGTCCTCGTACTGGTAGGCGTCCATCGTCATTGTGCTGCCTCCATGATGGTGGTGATGACACAGTTCCCGAAGCCGCCGACGTTACACGCCAGCGCGACCTCGGCGTCGTCGATCTGTCGCTCGCCGGCGTCGCCGACGACCTGTTTGTATATCTCGTAGCCCTGTGCGACACCGCTGGCACCGAGTGGGTGTCCCTTCGACTTGAGACCGCCCGAGGTGTTGATGGGTAGTTCGCCGTCCATCTCGGTGTAGCCCTCCTCGACGAGTTCCCACGCCTCACCCTGTCCGGCGAAGCCGAGGCCTTCCATCTGGAGGAACTCGAGGATGGTGAACATGTCGTGGAGTTCGGCCACGTCGACGTCGTCGGGGGTGAGCCCGGCCATCTTGAAGGCCTGCTTCCCGCTCTCGACGACGCCGCCCATGACCGTCGGGTCCTCGCGCTGGTGGACCACGTGGGTGTCCGTCGCGCCTGCGACGCCCGAGACGATGGCGTAGTCGTCGGTGTACTCGCGGGCGACCGACTCCGGACAGAACATCAGGGCCGCGCTCCCGTCCGTGATGGGACAGAAGTCGTAGAGTCGGAGCGGGTCGGCGACGATTGGCGATTCCATGACCGTCTCGACGTCGACCTCCTTGCGGAACTGGGCGTGTGGGTTGGCCAGTCCGTTCTTGTGGTTCTTCACGGCGACCTTCGCGAGCGACTCGCGGGGTGCGTCGAACTTCTCCAGGTAGTGTCGCGCGGTCAACCCGGCGAAGCTCGGCAGCGTGAGACCGTGTTTGTACTCGGTCGGGTGGGTGATGGAGGCGATGACGTCCGTCGCTTCCTCGGTCGTCTTGTGTGTCATCTTCTCCCCGCCGACGAGCAGCGTCATGTCCGACGCCCCCGAGGCGACCGACTGCCACGCGGCGTACATGCCGGCACCGCCAGACGACGAGGTCTGGTCGACGCGCTGGGTGTACGCCGGGAGCAGGTCGAGGTCCTGCGCGAGCGCGTTCATGATGCCTGTCGCACCCTCGAACTCCCCGCTGGCCATGTTCGAGACGAGGAGGTGGTCGACGTCGTTGGGGTCGACCCCCGCGTCGTCGAGACACTCCTCGCCCGCCTGCGCGAGCAACTCCTGTATCCACGCGTCACGCTTCCCGAACTGGGTCATCGACGCGCCGATGACTGCTACGCGTTCCATACTCGTCGTGTCTCAGGGCAACGATTTAGTGCTTTGCCACCTCGGGATATTCGCCCGTGTCGGCGATGGCTTTCTCACCGAAACAGGCGCTTGAGTGATAATGGTGGTCGGGGCAGACTTCGCCACGATTCGCTGAATGGACGGTCGCGATTGGGCGGCACGGAACGAGGTTCACCGACACCCACACACCACTATTGCAAGTGAACGGCCAGTGCGCTGTTTGCAGTTCGTTCACCCGGCGGGCAGGGTGCAATGGTCGAATCTTCGTCGGCGCGGAAGACGCGATCGTGTGGACGAATTCGGGTGGGATGGTGCTACCGACAGAACAGCTTTCCTCACCAACGTCTGCACGCTCCGAACGTCGGGTCCGACCGCGTCGGCTCCGACCGAGGACTCTGTGAAGAGGAGCGGTCAACTCACTCGAATCACCCACGCTGACATACTGTGTTTGACCACGTTGAGAAACTGGGTTCGACCGGGTGGCCCGCTGGGTTCGACCACGTGGCTCACTATCGATTATCCATCTGTCTCGCCACCATCGGCTCGCCGGACCCCCACCACCGATGCACGTGAACCAGTGGAACCCAGGACCGCGACACACACCTCCTACCAGCCACACACACCACTATTGCAAGTGAACCGGTCCATCGATCCAGGGGTCCCCCCACCACCGTTGCAAGTGACTGTGCCGGCACGAGAGGTTCGGTCGGTGGGGGAGAGAGACACCACTGTTGCAAGTGAATGGCGGGGTGTGAGAGGGGGGTGCCGGGAGGGAGACACCATCTTTGCAAGTGAACCATTCCCGACACGGTTCGAGTGGTGAGCGACACACAGACACCACTGTTGCAAGTGAAGCGGTGAACGAGAGGGGGTGGGGAGGGGTACTGAGGTGTGTGGGTGTGGGTTGGTACCATACGTGCGCACAGACTCTTCCTTGCTTCGAGAGACTGGGCGAGGAATAGAAGCCTTCAGAAGCGCTCACGTTACTATCTTCACTTGTAATGGTGGTGTGTGTTCAGACCGGGAGAGCGTGAGAGTACTGATTCAGCGGGCCAGACAGGTCAGGACTCGTACGACTATGACACTCATCAGCTGTTCTCGCATGTACCACCAGTCGACCCCACCAGTCCCTGTACTACAACCGGTCTCCACCCGTACCCTCACCTGCACATGTCGTCGCTTCACGAGAAACGGTGGTGTGTTGTTCTACTACTAGACTCTCTCACTCTAGCTTCACATGAAAAAGTGGTGTCTGTGTGTCTGTGTTTTGTGCTAGCACGCTGCTCAGTGACGACCGTGTAAATTCACATGAAACACTTGAATCACTTGCAATGGAGGTTCTTTTATACCCGGAGTGACACCCGGTTGGTATGCGCCGGTTCGAGCGCAAGCGCGCCATCTTCGCGAACAAGGACGCCCTGCGGGAGAGCTACCAGCCCGACCGCATCGAGGAGCGTGACGAAGAGATCGAGGCCTACATGGACGCGCTCCAACCGGTTATCGACGGATGGGAACCGAACAACATCTTCCTCTACGGGAACACCGGGGTCGGCAAGACCGCGGTCACCGAGTACCTGATGAACCTGCTGCAGGAGGACGCGGACGACTACGAGGACATCGACCTCTCGGTCATCAACCTCAACTGCAAACCCCTCTCCTCCTCCTACCAGGTCGCGGTCGAACTCGTCAACGAACTCCGCCCAGACGGGGCGGAGATATCCACGACGGGCTACCCCCAGCAGACCGTGTTCAACAAGCTTTACGACGAACTCGACGAGCTTGGCGGGACCATCCTCCTCATCTTCGACGAGATAGACTCCATCGGCGAGCGCGACGAACTCCTCTACGAGCTCCCCCGAGCCCGCTCGAAGGGCGACCTCACCGAGGCGAAGGTCGGCATCATCGGCATCTCGAACGACTTCAAGTTCCGCGACCAGCTCGACCCTCGCGTGCAGGACACGCTCTGTGAACGCGAACTGCAGTTCCCGCCGTACAACGCCCAGGAGCTGAACAACATCCTCTCCTCGCGCGCGGACATCGCGTTGCGTGACGGGACCTACGACGATGCGGTTATCCGACTGTGTGCCGCGCTCGCCGCGAAGGACCGCGGCTCCGCCCGACAGGCGCTCGACCTGCTGCTGCTCGCCGCAGAGCAGGCCGAGAACGCGGACGACGACACGGTCACCGAGACCCACGTCGAGGAGGCCCGCCACGTCCTTGAACGCGAGCGCGTCGAGGAGGGAATCCGCCAGCTCACCCAGCACGGGCATCTCACCCTGCTCGCGGTCGTCTCCATCGCTGCCGAGGGCGACACCCCCGAGCGGTCCCGGGCCATCTACAACCGGTACCTCGACATCTGCGACGGCTACGGCGTCGACAGCCTCGCCCAGCGGTCGGTCCACAACCACCTCTCCGACCTCCGGATGCTCGGCATCCTCACCGCGCGCGAGAACCGCTCCGGGTCGCGCGGGAACTTCTACTCGTACGAACTCGACGTCCCCCTGGAGTCCGCGCTCACGGCACTGGAGGACGAACTCGACATGCAAGAGCGGTTCTCGGACCTCCGGACGGTCGCGAACCTGAACGGTATCCGGTGACCGTCAAGCAGCCCACCAGGTCGGTGACCGTCAAACAGCCCGCCATGACCGTCCTGCAGCCCGTCAGGTAGTCGCCCCCCACACCATACCCCGTCGAAGCTATGCTCTCGCTACCCGTGAGTGAGGCATGAATCGACGCCGGTTCCTCGCGCTGGCAGCCGCGACGAGCGTCGCGGGGTGCAACCAGGGCGGGCCCAGCACCGAGGGACAGCCGACCGACACACCGACGTCCACCGGCACCGGGACGGCGGCGCAGACGGCCACACCAGGGACTACCGATGCGCCCGCGGACGATACCCCCGAGGAGACGACGACCGGGGACGAACCGGTCTCGCGGCCCCTCCGGCTGGACCGGACGAACTACGGCGTCGCCCTCTCCCCCCGGAGCTACTCGGGCGACGACTTCACCGAGTTCTTCGACAGGGCGAGCGAGACCGGGACCCTGGTTCGCTCGGGCGGGCCGTGGGCAGAACTCGGCAACCCCGAGAGTGGTGGGACCGCGGTCGCACGACTCGCCGGAGAGTTCGACTACACCCCTGTCGTCGAGGTGAACGTCTTCGCCGGTTCCTCCGGTGAACTCAACCGGCCATTGACCGAGGAGACCATCGAGGAGAACGTCGAACTCGCCCGCGCCTTCGCCATCGAGCACCGCCCTGCCTTCCTCGGCCTCGGCGTCGAGGTGGATACCTTCTACCGAGAGAATCCCGACGCCTTCCAACGCTACGTGACGCTGGTCAAGGTCGCCGCGCAAGCGGTGAAGGACGCCGTCCCGGAGACCACGGTCGGGGTCGGGTTCCAACTGGAACGCCTTCGGGGGCTCCGTGGTGGCATCTTCGGCGGGGAGAACGACCCGGACGACGCGAACTGGGAACTCCTCGACGTCTTCCCCAGCGTGGACGTGTTCACGTTCACGACGTTCCCCGGAATGATCTACACGGACCCCGCCGACATCCCGGACGACTACTACACGAGCGTCTTCGACCGAGTCGACCGGCCGGTCGGCATCACCGAGACGGGGTGGACGGCCGAGACCGTCGTCCAGGGCTGGGAGAGTTCGGAGGCGAAACAGGCCAGGTACGTCGAGCGACTGTTCGAGTTGACGGCCGACGTGGATCTCGCGCTCGCCATCTGGTCGTTCGTGTACGACCAGCCCGGCACCCCGACGGCGTTCGAGACGATGAGCCTTCGGCGGGCGGACGGCTCCCCTCGGCCGGCGTGGGACGCCTGGGTCGACGGTGTCGCGTCGGCCGGGAACCGAGTTGGCACTCTCGAAGGGACCGGCTCCTCGACGAGACATGACTGAAAAGACGTGCGACGTTCGCCGTCGGATGACGGCAGCGACCGGACGAGTGGTACGTTCCTGTGTGGTCTAGAGGTCCATCCCACCGTTCACGTCGATGACCTCACCCGTGATGTACGACGAGTTCTCACTGGCGATGTAGCCCACGAGATGGGCGATGTCCTCGATCTCCGCGAACCGACCCAGCGGAATCTGGGAGACGATTCGGTCTTTGACGTTGTCCGGGACCTCTTCGAGCATATCCGTCCGGGTGAACCCGGGCGCGACGCAGTTCGCGGTCGACCCGCCGGAGGCGAGCTCGATGGCGATGGTCCGGGTGAACCCGAACATGCCCGCCTTGGCGGCGGCGTAGTTCGCCTGCCCGAAGTTCCCCTGCTTTCCCACGATGGAAGAGATGTTGATGAGACGTCCTTCGGAAGCCTCCCAGATGTCGTCGTAGAAGGTCTTCGTGCAGTTGAACATCCCACCGAGATTGACGTCCATAACCTGGTCCCACTCCTCGCGGGACATGTTCACGAAGCGGGTGTCCTTCGTGATGCCGGCGTTGTTGATGAGCACGTCGATGGGCCCGAAGGCCTCGTGTGCCTGTTCGCGCATGGCCTCGACCTCGTCGAGACTGGTCACGTCGGCCTGCGACGTGATGGCCTGGCCACCGAGGGTTTCGATGTGGTCGACGACCTCGTCCGCGCCGCCACCCGACGAGCGATAGTTCACGACGACGTTCGCACCCTGGCTCCCGAGATGCTCTGCGATTCCTGCTCCAATACCACGTCCTGCGCCTGTTACGACGCACGTGCGTCCGTCCATTGACATATATGAGTACCTCGCGGAGACGGCGACAGGTGACGTCCGGGCTTGTGTATGCAAGCTCGAGACCTGAGCCGTCCGTCCGTAGGGGAACTGTCGTAGAAAAGCACCTTAAGTATTCCTCAGGAATTAATGATAGCAACCGTCACCCCGGCGGCGGTCCGTGGTGGGTCAGATCGCCACCCGGAGTGGCCCCGGTCAGGGAGTTCCGGTATCCCGGTCGACCCGCTGTATCACTCGGCGAGGTCCGTCGCCTGGGCGATCCAGTCCTGGACGCGCTGCGGGTTGACGTCGGTCTCGGCCGCGAGCTCGTCGGCGTCGGCGGCCGCGAGCGCGGCGATGGACTCGATACCTGCCTTGCGGAGGCGCTCGGCGTACGACGGGCCGATACCGTCGATGACCTCGAGGTCAGGTTCGTCGGTCCCCTCGACCTCGATTTCGACGGACTCGTCCTCGGTGGCCTCCTCCTCTGCCAGTTCGTCGGCAATGGCTTCCGCGTCGGCCTCGCCGGTGTCCTCGACCATGCGGTCCTCGAACCACTCGCAGACGTCCGGCCACAGTTCGGCGTGGCTCCGCGAGGAGACGGACATACCGATGTGCCCGGTCGGGAACTCGAGGATGGTCTTGTCGTCGCTCGGTACCGCCTCGTTGAACGGCTTGGACGCTGTCGGCGGGATGAGGTGGTCGTACTCCGCGACGATCTGGAGCACGGGCATCGTGATGTTGTCGATGTCGACGTGCTCGCCACCGAGGTAGAGCTCGTTCTCGTAGAGCTTGTTGTCCTGGTAGACGTCGCTGATGAACTGGTTGTACGTCTCGCCGGCCACGTCGATACCGTCACCGAGCCACTCCTCCATACGGGCGAAGTTCTCGATGAAGTCCTGGTCCTCGACGTTCTCGTAGAGGCGGACGTACTTGGTCACGTAGTTCTGGACGGGGTCCATCAGCGCGAACCCGATGTCGAGGAACTCCGCGGGCACGTTGCCGAAGGTGTCCGTGACCTTCTCCGGGTCGTAGTAGTCCTCGCCACCCCACAGCTCGAGCACGCCGGCGTCGCCGGCGAAGCACAGCCCCGCGGCCATGAGCGCGAGCGTGTGGACCTTCTCGGGGTGGAGCGCGGAGTACATGGTCGACATCGTGCCGCCCATGCAGTAGCCGAGGATGTTGATCGAATCCTGGCCGGAGCGCTCGCGGACCTCGTCGACGCAGTTGTCGATGTAGCGGTTGACGTAGTCGTCGAGGGTGAGCGAGCGGTCGAGGTTCGACGGCTCGCCCCAGTCGATCATGTACACGTCGAAGCCGTTGTCGAGGAGGGTCCGGATGACCGAGCGGTCGGGCTGGAGGTCCAGGATGTACGGCCGGTTGATGAGCGCGTACACGATGAGGATGGGCACGTCGTGCTGTTCCTCGGTGCGGGACTCGTAGTGGAGCAGCTTCAGCTTGTTCTCCTCGTAGACGACCTCGCTGGGCGTCTGGCCAACCTCGACCTCCTGGAAGGTCTCGGCGCTATCGGGGGCGTTCTTGGCCTTGTCGGCGAGTTCGGCGGCGTTCTCCCACGCCTTCCGCTGGATATCGAGTGTCGCTGCGAACGGGTTCTGCATCTTACTCCTCCAGGTGCTCCAGGACGCGGTCGAGCTTCTGTTCGACGGCGTGCTGGCGGCGTTCGAGCTCGACGAGGCGGTCGCCGATCTCCTCGACGTCGCCTTCGGTCGCGAAGCCGAGCGTGTGGAGGGTGTCTTCGGCAGCCTCGTCGGCCTGCTGTTGCATCTCGAGCATCTGGCCGACCGAGGAACCGGTCCAGGCGGCGAAGGCGGTCGTGTCCATGACCTCCTTGAACGCCTTGTTGGCGGTGTTGAGCCAGATGTCACGGAACTCCTCGAACTCGACGTCCTCGCCCTCCATGGAGTCGCTCGCGCGCTCGACCATCTGGTCGGCGGCTTCCATCCACGCCTCGTAGGCGCGCTTGTAGCCCTCGACGCCGTCGCCGAAGTTCATCTCACCCATCCCCTCGCCGTCGACAGTCTGTGACCACTGCTCGACGAACTCGGCCTGGGCTTCCATGTTCTTCTCCATCGCATCGAAGAACTGTTCGTTCATTCGCGCGACGAAGTCGTTCCAGTCTGTCGGTACCGCGGCTTCGGGGTATGAATCTGTCATTGTCGGAAAGATTGGGTTGGTTGGTTATAAAAGGAACCGTCGATTCAGGCAGCGACGTCCTCGGTGACGTCCTCGAGGTTGCCCTCCATGCGCTCGTGGGCGTCGAGGAAGTTGTCGAACGAGGTGTCGACGGCGTCGGCGTAGCTGTCAGCGTAGTCGTCGAACGCCTTGGTTCCTTCCTTCATCGCGTCGAGGGCGGCGTCCATCATCTGGACCTGGCTCTCGGAGAGCGCGTCGTACTGGTCGTCGAGGGCGGCCTCGAACTCCTCGAAGTCGACGCTGCCTTCCGGCATCATCGACTCGACGGCGTCGAAGTAGGCGTGGACGGCCTTCTTCGAGAGGTCGGTGTTCTGCTCGGAGAGCTTCTGGAAGTTCTCCATCGAGTCGGTCATCTGGTGGACGGCCTCTTTCTGGGCCTCGATGACGTCGTGTGTTGCTTTCTGGCTCTGCTCGAGCATGGCGCGCTGCATCTGGAAGACGGGCTTCATCGGGTTCTGGAATTGGGTTTCACTCATTGGAATCACGTTCTTGGCGTTTGACCGGGATGACGATTGTCTGGACGATATCGCCTTCCCCGATGTCGAGCGCTTCACGCTCTGCGTCGGGGATGCTGATGCGCCCACCGCTCTGGACCCGCGTTTTGAACATCGCGGTACCGCGGCTCATCGCCGTCAGGTCGGACATCGTGTCCGACGCGCCAGCGTCCGCCGTGAAGAACTGCTTCCACAGCTCCTGCGGCGAGCCCATCATCTGCTCTCCTGCCTCCTGCATCTGCTCTTGCATCTGCTGCATGAAGAAGGGCGACCAGGGCATCTTCGGCGATTCGTCCGTCATCAACAGAACATATTACGGCGGAGAACTTAAGGTTTCCGCTGAGAACCATTCAATACCAACGAGAACCAATCTATGGTAGAGATGACAGCGTATTCCCCAACGGGGCTATACAACAAAATGACCGAAAATGGACGGCTCAGCGACCAGAGAGGCAAAGGAGTCATAATTACCTGCGTCCTACGGAGGCTAGAATGAGCGAACGAACTAGCGACGCCACATCCCCCCTCACTGCGATGGCGAGCGCGTGGACACAATTCGCGGAAAGCGCGTTCATGGGTGCCACCGCAGCCAATCGAGCTGCGTTCGCGGCGTTCAACCCCGCAACCGCCGCGCGGATGCGGGACAGAAAAGACGACACGGAGATACTCGAGAGCACCATCCCCTCCCTCGGTTACGAGGAGGCCGGCTGGACGTTCGAGCGCACCGTCGACAACCCGGCTGACCTGACCGTCGGCGACCACGTGCAGTTCTCGAAGGTCATCGACGAGGACGACGTCCGGGAGTTCGCCAACGCGAGTGGCGACACGAACCGACTCCACCTCGACGAGGAGTTCGCCAAGGGAAGCCGCTTCAAGGGACGGATCGTCCACGGCACGCTCGCGGCCGGGCTCATCAGCGCGGCCCTCGCGCGCCTGCCGGGCATGACCATCTACCTGTCCCAGGACGTGGAGTTCCAGGCACCGGTCCGCATCGGTGACCGCCTCACCGCGACCGTCGAGGTGCTCGAAGTGCTGGGTAACGGCCAGTACCGGCTCTCGACCATCGTCGAGGACGTGAGCGCGGACACGATCATCATCGATGGGGAAGCGGTCGTCCTCATCGACGAGATGCCGTCCGAGTGACGGCCGCTCTCGACCTTTCGTAGTCCTCCCTGAGCCGTACTCCCCTCGGATACTGTCAGTGAAACATTTACTCACAACGTCGTTAAATTTTATAAAATAGCACTGCCGGTAGATTTAAAATTATTCTCTGTGCAATGGATGGTAATGTCACACGGGCATGGCAAACGAGGGCATGACGCACAGTGTTCGACCAGACGGCGATTCCTGCGCGCCGCCGGGGCCACAGCGCTCGGTGCCGGGCTCACGACGGCCGCATCGGGCACCGCGGCCGCGGCCACGTTCCCGCACGTCTCCACGCGCGGGCATTACGACATCACCTGGTACGGCTCGGTCTACCTCACCGACGGGCACACCGAGTGGGACTACGACATCCGCGGCTCGATTCCCGGCTGGGACACGGCCGCGCCCGAGGAACTGCTCGTCCACGTCCACGGATGGCGGAACGACTCCGACAGCGCCGTCCAGGGGTTCCGCGAGTCGAAGACATCGCTCCGGAACAACGGGTACCCGCACCCGGTCATCGGGTTCTCGTGGGACTCCGACTCCAGCGTGTTCGGCTGGTGGGATTCGACGGAGATCGCCGAGGAGAACGGGAAGAAGCTCGCCAACTTCATCTACCAGTACCGGAACCGCAACCCGGACACGCGTATCCGGCTCATCGCGCACTCGCTGGGAGCGCGGGTCGCCCTGCGCTGTATCGAGGTGCTGAATGCCTCCGGCGTCACGGACTACATCGACTCGCTCTCACTGCTCGGCGGTGCCGCCGACAACGACGCGGTCTCGACCGGCGGACGCTACGGGCCGGACATCGCGAGCGCGGTCGGGCAGGTGGACAACTTCTGGAAGGACGAGGACGACGTGCTCAACTGGGCGTACACCTCCGCGGAATGGGACTCCGCAGTCGGCGAGGAGGGCTGTGAGGGCACCGAACCGGGCAACTACGACGACCACAACGTGGACTACGTCCCCAGCCACTTCGACTACTACAAGCCGGACGTCGGCTGTATCCCGGACGTGGTCGCGCAGTGGTGAGGTCGGTCTGAACCCCCGCGGATTCCCCTTCCTGCTGGCGATTGGGTCGCACGAGCAACCACCCGTCGAGCGACCGCACACCCGCTATCGACCGGGATAGACAAGCTTTTAGGCCGCCCTAAACACAGCCACTAACAACGAATGACTGAGGATTGTTGCGTCATCGTCCCCACCATCAGGGAGTACGAGTGCATGCGTGCGTACATCGAGAACGCCCGCGACCACGGCTTCGACACCGACCGACTCCACGTCGTCCTCGTGACCGAGGACTTCTGTGACACCGACGAGATGCAGGCGATGCTTGACGACCTCGACGTCTCGGGCCGCGTCTTCGACGAGTCCGACCGCGAGGAGTGGTACGCCGAACAGGGCATCTCCGAGTACAGTCACCTCGTCCCCGCGGCGAGTCACGCCCAGACCTCGTTCGGGCTGCTCTACCTGTGGGCGAACGACTTCGAGTTCGGCGTCTTCATCGACGACGACACGCTCCCCCACGACGACCAGGACTTCTTCGGACAGCACCTCGCGAACCTCCAGTACGAGGGCGAGGTCGAGTCCGTCAGCTCCGACGAGCAGTGGGTCAACGTCCTCTACCAGAGCGACCACGACCTCTACCCGCGCGGGTACCCCTACGCGGCGATGCACGAGGACATCGAGACCGGGACCGAGGAGGTCTCGAACGTCGTCGCCTCCCAGGGTCTCTGGACGAACGTCCCCGACCTCGACGCCGTCCGCATCCTGATGGACGGCGACCTGCAGGGGCAGGCCCAGACCCGGACCGGGAACGAGGATTTCGACCGTAACTTCGTCGCGGCCCGCCGGAACTACCTCACGGTCTGCTCGATGAACCTCGCGTTCCGCCGCGAGGTCGTCCCCGCGTTCTACCAGACGCCGATGGACGACAACCCGTGGGAGGTCGGCCGCTTCGACGACATCTGGTCGGGCGTCTTCCTCAAGCGCGCCTGCGACGTGCTCGGCGGCCGCATCCTCAACGGGTTCCCGCTGTGTGAGCACAACAAGGCCCCGCGCTCGACGTTCGACGACCTGCACAACGAGGTCGCAGGGCTCGAACTGAACGAGCACTTCTGGGAGGTCGTCGACCCGGTCGGCGACGACGCCGACACCTACGCCGAGGTCATGGCCGCGATGGCCGACGCCCTCGCGGAGGGTGACTTCGACGCGTACCAGAACGGCGACTTCCTCAACCACGTCGGCGAGTACTGTCTGGACTGGCTGGACTGCCTCGACGAACTGTCCGCGGTTCCGGGCCACGAACCTGCCGCGGTCCCTGCAGACGACTGATACTCATGGCACGAAAACACGACACCGAATCGGCAGCTATAAATGATTTAGGGCGGCCTAAACCTAAGTATGAGAGATTTCGACGATAGCGACTCGTCCGGCTCCAGCGTGAACCGTCGGCGGTTCCTCGCAGCCGCGGCGGCGACCGGCGTCACGACAGTCGCGGGGTGTCTCAATTCGGGAAGCGACTCGACCGACACGACCGAACCGACCGACAGCGAGACCGGCGGCGGTGAGCTCGGCTCCGTCGGTTCCGGTATGGAAGGACGTCCCGCGCCGGGCGGGACGCCGATGTCGGAGATGCCCGACCTCTCGGGCACCCTCACGCTCTACTCCGGCCGGGGCAAGCCCCTCGTCAACACCCTCATCGAGTACATCGAGGGCCTGTACGACGGCTTCACCATCAACACCCGCTACGACTCCTCCAACGCGCTGGCGAACAAGATCACGACGGCCGGCGCGGCGACCGAAGCAGACGTGCTGTTCTCGGTCAACGCGGGGGCCCTCGGCCTGCTCGCGAACGAGAACCGGACCGTCGCGCTCCCGCAGGACGTCCAGGAGATGGTCCCGACGCAGTACCGCAACAACGACGGCGAGTGGACCGGCACCTCCGGCCGCGCCCGCACCATCCCGTACAACACGAACGCGTACTCGGAGTCCGAGATTCCGGACGACATCTTCGCGTTCCCCGACTTCGATGGGTCGATGGGCTGGGCCCCGGGCTACGGTTCCTTCCAGGCGTTCGTCACCGCGATGCGTGTGATGAACGGCCGCGAGGAGACCAAACAGTGGCTCCAGGGCATGCTCGATGCGGGTGTCGAGCGCTACCCCGACGAGTTCATCGTCTCCCGCGCGGTCGCGAACGGCGACCTCGACGCCGGGTTCGCGAACCACTACTACATCCAGCGTGTCCTCGACGGTAACGAGGACGCGCCCATCGCGACTGCGTTCACGAACAACGACGCAGGGGCGATTTTCAACGTGGCCGGTGCGGCCGTCGTCGACACTTCGGAGAACGGCGACCAGACGGCCGAAAACCGGCAGACTGCGGTCAACTTCGTCCGCCACCTGCTCTCCGCCGAGGCACAGGAGTATTTCGCAACTCGTACATTCGAGTACCCCGTCATCCCCGAAGTGAACCCCGTCGGCGACCTGCCCCCCGTCGACGAACTCAACACGCCCGACTTCGACCTCGCGAAGCTCTCGGACATCGGGCCCACCATCGACCTCATGCGTGAGGTCGGTATCCAGGTGTAGGGGCTTCCCCCCACTATGACAGTCGAAGAGACCGACGCGACCGCGACGAACGACGGCGCACAGAGCGGTTCGTACCCATTCGGGCTGACGTTGGCGAGCGCGGCGGTCGCCGCGGCCGTCGTCGCCCCCCTGCTCTGGCTGTTCGTCGCGGTCGGCGAGGTCTCTTCGGGCACCGCACTCGACCTCTTGCTCGCCGACACCACCGTCTCGGTGTTCGTCAACTCCGCCGTGATGATCACCGGTGTGACCGGTTTCTCCGTGGTCATCGGCGTCCCCCTCGCGTACCTCACCGTCCGGACGAACCTGCCCGGACGACGGCTCTGGACCATCCTCGTGACCCTGCCGCTCGTCATCCCGAGCTACATCGGCGCGTTCGTGTTCACTGCGGCGTTCGGCAGCCACGGCGAACTTCAGGGCATCCTCGCCCCGCTCGGCGTCGAGTCACTTCCGGCCATCAAGGGCCTCGAAGGAGCGGTGCTGGTGCTGACGCTCTACACGTACCCGTACGTCTACATCACCACCCGCGCCAGCCTGAAGACGGTCGACACCTCGCTGGTCGACGCGGCCCGCACCCTCCAGCACACGCGACTGGAGGCGGTCCGCCGGGTCGTCCTCCCGCAGCTCAGGCCAGCCATCGCGGCCGGGTCCTTGCTGACCGCCCTGTACGCCCTGTCGGACTTCGGGACCCCGGCCATCATGCGCTACCCCGTGTTCACGACCGTCATCAAGTCCGAGACCGACACCGGGAGCATGGGACTTGCCGCGTTGCTCTCCATCCAGTTGCTCGTCGTCACCGTGTTCATCCTCGGCGTCGAGAGCCGACTGCGCAGCAACGAGAAGTTCACGAGTGGCCGCCAGGGCGGGCGGGCCTCGAAGGCACGTCTCGGCCGCTGGAAGTGGCCTGCGCTCGGCTTCTGTGGGTCCATCGTCACGGTCGCGCTCGTGGTCCCGGTCGTCATCCTCGTCGGGTGGCTGCTCCGCGGGCCGACCTCGAACTGGCGGCTCCCGTTCGAGTTCTCGTACCTGACGAACTCCATCTCGCTCTCCATCGGCGCGGCGCTCGTGGCGACGCTCGCCGGGCTACCCATCGCCTACCTCTCGGCGCGCCACGACACCAGAGCGGGCGCGATAATGGAGCGCCTGAGCTACGTCGGCTACGCGGCACCCGGCGTGGTCATCGGCTTCGCGCTCGTGTTCATCACCACCCGCTCGTTCACCGACCTGTACCACACGCTCCCCATCCTCGTGTTCGCCTACGTCGTCCGGTTCCTGCCCCAGTCGGTGGGGTCGACCCGGGCGTCGTTCCTGCAGGTCAACCCGTCGCTGCCCGAGGCCGCCCGCACGCTGGGTCGGTCCTCGGTCGGCGCGTTCCGGTCCATCACGCTCCCGCTCGCGGCCCCGGGGCTGCTCGGGGGCGCGGCGCTGGTGTTCCTGACGACGATGAAGGAACTCCCTGCGACGCTGATGCTCCGGCCGACCGGCTACGAGACCGTGGTCACGCACATCTGGCAGGCCCACCGCAACCAGGCGTTCTACGACGCCGCGGTGCCCGCGCTCATCCTGCTCGGCGTGTCCGCCGTCTCCATCTTCGTGATACTCTCCCAGGAGGGATACGATGTCAAGTAACGCGACCATCACTGCAGACGTCGAGACCGTGTACGACCGCCCCTCGGTAGAGGATTCGGAGACCGTCCTGGAACTGGACGGCGTCTCCAAATCCTACGGCTCCGAGGACGTCATCACCGACCTCTCGCTGTCGGTCCGCGAGGGCGAGATTCTCACCATGCTCGGGCCGTCGGGCTGTGGCAAGACCACGACGCTCCGGCTCGTCGCGGGCCTCGAACGCCCCGACGGCGGCACCGTGAACCTGAACGGGTCGGCCGTCTCGGGCAACGGCTCGTTCGTCAGTCCCGAGAAGCGCGGCGTCGGCGTCGTCTTCCAGGAGTTCGCGCTGTTCCCGCACATGACCGCTCGTGAGAACGTCGGCTTCGGGCTGAAGGACATGGACGAGGCACAGAAGCAGGAACGGGTCGACGAGATGCTCGACCTCGTCGGCCTGCACTCCCATGCCGACGCCTACCCCGACGAGCTCTCGGGCGGCCAGCAACAGCGCATCGCGCTGGCGCGCTCGCTCGCCCCGGAACCGCGCATCCTGCTGCTCGACGAACCGTTCTCGAACCTCGACGTGGACCTCCGCGTCGAGATGCGCGAGGAGGTGCGCCGCATCCTCAAGGAGGCCGGCGTCACCGCCATCTCGGTCACCCACGACCAGGAGGAGGCGATGAGCATCTCCGACCGCGTGGCCGTGATGAACGACGGCGACCTCGAACAGGTCGGTCGCCCCGAACAGGTGTTCCAGCACCCCGAGTCCCGCTTCGTCGCGGGCTTCCTGGGTCACGCCTCCTTCCTCTCGGGCTTCCTCCGCGGCGAGGCCGTCGAGACCGGCATCGGCACCGTCGACCGCGAGATCATGCACGGTCTCGCCCAGGAGTACGATGGGACGACGCTCGACGTGCTCGTCCGGCCGGACGACATCAGTGCGGCCCCCTGTGACGGGGCCGAATCGAACGGGCGCGTCATCTACCGGCGCTACCTCGGCCCGACCATCCTCTACCGGGTCGAACTCGACAATGGCGACGTGCTCGAGTGCATGCACAATCACACCGACCAGGTCGACCTCGACCAGCGGGTCCGGGTCGACCTGACCGCCGACCACGAACTCGCGTGGTTCCCGAAGGTGGACGAGTCCGGGAACTACGCCGAAGCGGACGACTGAATCGATGGCACGGGTCGACAGGCTCCGGACCGTTCTCGCGACCCGGTACGTCCCGACCCTCCTGCTCTCCCTCCTGGCCGGGGCCGTCGTCTTCCTCGTCGCGAGCGAGCTCTTTCCGTACCACTCCCTGAACCACGACGAGGGGGTCTACCTCCAGCAGGCCGCGCTCCTGCTCGACGGCCAGTTCCAGCACTACCCACCGGCGGGACTCGCCGACGAGTTCCGCCCGTGGTTCTTCGTCGTCGACGAGGGCGCGATGTACCCGAAGTACGCACCTGTCCCGGCCGGGATGTTCGCGCTCGGGCTGGCCGTCGGCGTGCCGAGACTCGCCCTCGCCGCCGTCGCGGCCGGGAACGTCGCGCTGGTGGTCGCCCTCGGGACCGAGGCGTTCGACCGCCGGGTCGGCGTCCTCGCGGGCATCCTGCTCGTGCTCTCGCCGATGTTCCTGCTCGCGTCCAGTCTCTTCCTCCCGTACGCCCCGACGACGTTCCTGAACCTGCTGTTCGCGCTCGGCTACGTCCGGGCGGTCCGGGCAGACGAAGCCACTGCGAGCCGTCGCTGGGCCGCCCTCGCCGGCGTCGCCATCGCGCTCTCGTTCTTCGGGCGACCCTACACCGCGGTCCTGTTCGCACTCCCGTTCATCGGACACGCCTGCTGGACGCTCTGGACGGGCTACCGCCACGATGCCGCGCGACTGCGCCCACAGCTCACCCGGAACCTCGTCATCGCGGTGCTCGGAATCACGGGTGTAATCGCCGCCCTGGGGTACAACTGGCTGTTGACCGGTGACCCCCTGCTGTTCCCGTTCGAGGCGTTCGCGCCGCTGGACGGCCTCGGGTTCGGGAAGCGTCGCATCGTCGACCACGACCTCGTCTGGACGCCCGCGCTCTCGGTCCGGGCCACGACCACCCTGCTGGTGCTGTTCGCACAGTCGTGGACCGCCGCCGGGTGGGTCGGCACCGTCGTCTTCGCCGTGGGACTGCTCGCCTGGGCCGGTCACCTGCGGGCGCGTGAGAGCACGCCCAGCATCGACCGGCCGCACCTCTCGGACGACACCCTGCGACTCCTGCTCCTCGGCATCTTCGTCAGTGTGATCGTCGGGAACCTGTACTTCTGGGGGACCTACAACGTCCAGGGCGGGCTGGAGGACCCGAACGACGGCCTGCTGGCGATTCACGGCCCCATCTACCACTTCGACATGCTCGTCCCGCTCTCCGTGTTCGGGGCCGTCGGCGTCGTCGGTGTGGGCGACCGCCTCCGTGAGGTCGTCGCGCGCCGGTACTCCGCCCGAACTGCCCGGGTCGTGCTGGTCGCCGCGCTCGCGCTCACGGTCCCGGCCATCGGCGTGGCAGAACAGGCGGCGCTGTCGGGCCCGGTCGAGGACAGCGCGGACTACACCGCCAAGTACGAGTCGGCCTACGAACCGCTCGAGTCGACCGACTTCGAGAACGCACTCGTCATGGTGCCGACCCCGTACGGCCACTGGTCGAACCACCCGTTCCAGTCGCTCCGGAACGACCCCGGTTTCGACGGTGACGTGGTGTACGCCCAGCACCAGGACGCCCCGAGCACGTTCGAGGTCCTCGACGCGTATCCCGACCGGGAGCTGTACCGCTGGACCTACCACGGCGAGTGGACCCCGGCACCGGACGAGAACGTCATCGGCAAGCTGGTTCCTCTCACCGTCCGCGAGGGCGAACGCCTGGATGGCACCACCCGCGTCGGCGTCCCCTCGGGGGCCCAGAGCGCCATCATCAGAATCGAGAACGGCAGCGACGTCCGGGAGCTCTACATCGACCAGGCGGTCGGCGAGCAGGTCTCGGTGAACTGGTCGGTCGGCCCAGACGGGCTCCGGGTCACCGACGACGACGCCCGCCCGCTCGGCGAGAGCGGGGCACTCGCGGTGAACGGCAGCCAGGAGCTCGCCGTCGCGGTCATCCTGAACTACGACGGCGGGTCGACGCTGACCTACCGCCAGGAGTTCGACACCCGGGTCCGGGACGGTCGCGTGCAGGTGGTCTGGCCTGCCGAGACCTCGGTCTGCTCGCTGACCATCGACTGCGGCACGCGGGGGACCTACCTGCCGGACCACCCCGACCAGCACCTCGATGGGGTGTGGGTCAACGGGACGCTGACCGCCCCGTCTCGCTAGTCCTGACGCCGGGGGCCGACGCGGACGGGACGGTCGCGGAGACCCCGACAGGGTCGAACCTCACGGCATTCGCCTGCGGCGAACCGAAAATCGCGGTCGGTGCCGGTGGCACCGTCATCGAAGGGAACTGACGGGTACGCCCGTCGTCGCTAGAAGAGCCGCTTGACCCGTTCTTCGAGGCAGACCTTGACGATGGACTTCCCGATGGCCGCCCCACCCTCGAGCGGGTCGAGTTTCGTCTCGCCCTTTCGTTCCGCGTACCGGATGGGCGTCTCGATGACGCGGTAGCCACGCATCGCGGGGCGGATGAGGAGTTCCGCAGACAGGCCGGTGTTCTCGGTCCACGTGATGTCCTGGACGACGTCGCGGCGGTACGCCCGCATCCCGGTCGTCGTGTCGTGGACGCGCTCGCCCATCAGGCTGGAGGCCAGCAGGGCGAACATGTGGTTCCCGAAGCGGTTGAACGCGGGCATCGCCTCAGCGCCGTAGTGGAGTCGGTCGCCGGAGACCACGTCGTACCCCTCGTTGACGAGTTCGAGGAAGCGAGGGAGCGCCTCCATCGGGTAGGTGTCGTCGCAGTCGGTCGTGACGATGACCTCTCGGTCGGGCGTGAGGATGGCCTCGCGGACCGCCACACCGTAGCCCTGTGGTTCCTGTTCGATGACGGTCGCCCCGTGTTCGCGGGCGACCTCGGGCGTCTCGTCGTCCGACCCGTCCACGCAGACGATCTCGGCTCGCCCGTCGGTGACCTCCTCGATGTCCGTGAGGACGTGTTCGATGGCCTCCGCCTCGTTGTAGGTACCCATGACGACCGCGAGGTCGTCGAACGTGAGCTGTTCCTCGGTCTCCGTCGACTCCTTGCTCATTGGTTCTCCCTCTCCGATGCGGGTACTTTAGGCTTACCAAAAAGTCTCGTTTTCACCGCGAAACCCCAGCCTAACGTTCCGTTCGGATGAGAATCGTACGAAGGAGTAAATCTCGTGGCGTCCGTACGTCTCGTATGAAGGGTCACTCCGTCAGGGATACTGAAGGGCTATCTGGCGGGTCACATGGTGACCGAAGACCAGACGGCGACCATCGGGCGGCCAACACTCCCTCGTCTTCAGAGCGCATCGGACGGGTGAGCATCGATGCCTGACATCGACCTCGGGCTGCGGAAAACCGGTCGCGTACCCCAGGGGACGATACACGTCCTCCACGTCGAGCCGGATACGGGGCTCTCGACCTCGCTCCGCGAGCGATTCGATACCGAGTACCCCGATTTCACGGTCGAGACGGCCACCTCCATCGAGGAAGCCACGGCCCAGCTGGATGCGCACGAGCACTTCGATTGCGTCGTCAGCGAAAGCGAACTGCCCGACGGGGACTGGCAGGACCTGCTACACGAGGTCCAGTCCTGGTCGCCGACCGTCCCGTTCGTGCTGTTCAGCAAGAACGCGCGCGAAGAGCTCATCCTGGACGCTATCTCTGCAGGTGTGACGGAGTACGTCCACAAACACGATGGTCTCGTCCAGTACGATATCCTCGCGAACCGGATCCGCAACGTGGTCGCCCAGTACCGGGCTATGGTCGAACTGGAGCGAGTGACCGGCCGGACCGAGACGCAGTTCCAGTTGCTCGTCGACAGTGTCGAGGACTACGCCATCTTCCTCCTCGACAAACATGGATTCATCCAGACGTGGAACCGGGGTGCGACACATATCAAGGGCTACTCGGCGGCCGAGGTCATCGGGGAGCACTTCTCACTGCTCTACACGAGCGCCGATATCGAAGCCGGCGTTCCCGCCAGGAACCTCGAGAAAGCACGAGCGAACGGACGACTCGACACCGAGGGGTGGCGCGTCCGGAAGGACGGGAGCGAGTTCTGGGCGGACGTCGTTCTGACGGCGCTGGAGGAGGACGGCGAACTGGTCGGCTTCGCGAAGGTCACTCGGGACATGACCGACCAGATCAAGAAGGAGGAACTGGTCCGCCAGAACGAGTTCCTCCAGGAGTTCGCCGGAACCCTCGCACACGACCTGTTGAACCCGCTGATGGTCGCCCAGGCGAACCTCCACCTCTGCATGGCGACCGGCGACACGGAGAGCCTCGAGACCGTCGACACCGCGCTCGACCGGACCCGCCAGCTCATCGACGACCTGCTCGAACTCGCTCGCAAGGGTGAACACATCCGGAAGCCGGAACCGGTCGACCTCCGCGAGGTCGCCACCGCCGCCTGGGAGACCACGGACGCCCCCGACGCGACGCTGGAGGTCGACGGCGACCTCGTGTTGGCTGCAGACGAGGCACGCCTCCGCCAGCTGTTCGAGAACATGTTCCGTAACGCGGTCAAGCACTGCCAACCGGACGTGACGGTTCGGATCGGCCCCATGGACGCCGGGTTCTACGTCGAAGACGACGGCGATGGCATCTCCGACGAGACGAAAGAGCACGTCTTCGAGACGAGTTTCACGACGAGCGAGGACGGCTCCGGGTTCGGGCTGGCCATCGTCAAACAGATAGCGACCGCCCACGGCTGGAAGGTGACCCTCACCGACAGCGAGGCGGGCGGTTCCCGGTTCGAGTTCGCCGGCATCCACACGCTCTGAGTGGCCGACTCAGACCGGGTCGGTCTCGTGCAGGAACGTCTGGAACTCCATCGTCCGGCCCTCGGGGTCCTCGGCGAAGAAGTTGTAGATGTCGAACGCCTCGTTGACCGACGGTTCGTCGCGCGCTCGGTCGGCGAAGCGCTCGTAGAACTCGTCGACCCCGGCGCGGTCCTCGGTGACGAACGTGAGCACGCCCTCGGTCTCGGTCTCGTCGGCGTCGCAGAACCCGAACAGCAGGTTGTCGTACTTGCAGATGGTGCAGGCCGACTGCTCCAGCCACACCGTCGCCCCCACCTCGTCGCGGTAGAACTCCGCGATAGCTTCGTAGTCTGTGCTCCGGAAGAAGACGATTCCCGACATGTGGGTGCCTGCGTCGGCGGGCAAGAAAACGATTCGCCCGTTCCCGGGTGGCAGATAGTTATTTGGGTCATCGACACGTACTGAATGAAAATGCCGGACACTCGTCGCACACTCGACTACCTCGGTCTCGCTGCCCCCACGCTGGCACTCGGGACGCTCTTTCTCGCAACCATTGTCGACCCGAAGTTCGACTGGGCCTCCCGGTCGCTGTCCAGCATGGGCGAGGCGACCCCGCACTCCCTGTTCGCCCTCGGCACCCCCGACCAGCTCGCGTTCCTCCTGTTCAACAGCGGGCTGTTGCTGGGCGCGGTGCTCGGGCTCCCGTTCAGTGTTCGCCTCTGGCAACGGTCGAGGAACGCGGCCGAGAAGGTCGGCGTCGGCTTCCTCGTGGTCGCACTGGTCGCCATGGGTGGTGTCGGTATCGCCTATCTGGATGGGCCCTTCGCCGGCCTGCACTTCCTCGCCGCGGTCTCGTTCTTCCTGTTCGGGACGTTCGCTCTGCTTGCCTACGGCACCGGCTCCGTCCTCGCCGGAGAGAGTCGCCGCGGTCTGGCCATCCTCTGGGCCGGTGTCGGGCACCTGCTGGTCTGGGTGTTCTGGGTCGTCCTCGAGACGATGGCGTTCACGACCGACGGCGACACCTGGACCTACTTCGCGGTCCCCGAAGCGGTCGGTGCGTTCGTCTTCGGCGCGTTCGTGTTCGTCACGGCGCGGCGAAATCTGCACGAAGAGACGACGGCCACCGCAGCCGAAACGGACACCGAACAGACCGCCTGAGCCGCTCAATCCGCTTCTGCCGCACTCGCCGTCGGGTCGGCCCACGCCTGGAACTCGTTGATGTCCTCGTCGGTTCCGGCGACGATGGCCATGTCGCCCTGCCGTATCTCGAAGTCCGGTTCGATGTCGGTCAGTACCTCGTCACCGCGTTCGATAGCCACGACCGTGACGCCCGTCTTCGCCCGGACGTCCAGTTCTGCCAGCGTCCGCCCGGCGAGCGCGGGCACCGGGGTTCGGACCAGGCCGATCTGCGTGTCCAGCGAGATGACGTCCTCGCCGAGGACGATGGAGGCCAGCATCCGACCGGAGACGGTCGTCAGCGCGAGGACGTAGTCCGCGCCAGCGCGGTACATCTTCGGGATGCTGTCGGTCGTCGACGCCCGCACGACGAGTTCGATCTCGGGGTTGAGCTCTCTGATGACCAGCAACGCGAACACGGCCGTGGTGTCGTCCGGGAGCGTGACGATGGCGGTCCGGGCGGACTCCAGCCCGGCCGACTGGAGCGTCCACTCGTCGAGCGCGTCCCCGACCACGTCCACGCCGGGTTTGTCGTCGATGTCGACGAGGGTCGTCGGGATGTCACGAGTGGTCAACACGTCGGTCACGGTCGAGCCGACCTCGCCAGCCCCGACGACCACGACCTCGCCGTGGCTGTGGTGGCGCTTCGACGACCGGGTCATCTCGGCCAGCTTCATCAGCTGTGCTTCGGTGCCCGCCGCGAGCAGGACGGTCCCCTCGTCCAGCGTGGTGTCGGGTGAGGGCGGCGACGTGAACTCGCCCCGGTCCCAGACACCGATGAGGTTCGCACCGGTCTGCTCACGGATGCGGCTCTCGGCGAGCGGTCGGTTACACACCTCGCTGTTGCGCTGGACGGACAGTTCGGCGATCTCGAAGTCACGGTCCGAGGGCAGTGCCGACTGGACCGAGTCGTCGCCGAACTCCGCGGTCACCCGCTGGGTCACCTTGTCGGCGAGGCTTCGCCCGAGGATATGCTCCGGCGAGATGACCCGGTCGGCCCCGGCGTAGCGGTGGTACTGCTCGTTCTCCGGTCGCTCCAGCAGGCTCACGACCGGGACGTCGCCGGCGCACTCGCGTGCGGAGAGGATGATGCTCGCGTTCTCCTCGTCGGTCTGGTCGGCGACGATGGCGCGGGCACTGGCCGCGTGGGCAGCCGCCAGCGTCTCGGTCCGCTCGGGGTCGCCGTGGAGCACGGACCGCCCGTCGGCGTAGAGGTCGGTCGCGAGCTCCTCGTTCTTCTCGATGATGACGTAGTCCACGTCGCGTTGTTCGAGCTCCTCGATGAGGGTCGCGCCGTGTTCGGTGTAGCCCGCGAGCACCACGTGCTCTGTGAGTTCCTCGATGCTCGTCGGGGCCTGCTGGGTCAGCCGCGCCTCGAACAGTGGCACGACGAACAGCGGGAGCGCTGCGAACACCGCCAGGACCCCCGTGAACTGCATGACGATGACGAAGAGGATGGTCACCGGATGCGACCAGATACTGGAGTCCTCACCGAAGCCGGACAGGGTCATCGACTCCACGACCACGTTGAGCGCCTCCCAGAACGTCCGCGGGCTCCCCTCGAACTGGCCCATCACGACCATATACACGACGGTGTAGACGAGGATGATAGCCCCGAGTGTGAGCAGGAACAACAGGAGTCGGCGGCGCTGGTCGTCCATCTAGTTGTCCGAGCAAAGGAAGGTGGTGCGTAAGAAGAATTCGGTCAGGGCGAACCTCCCGGGTATCGGGGTCACCCCACTCAGCCCGAGTCGACGATGCGCTTCGGCCCCCGGCCCTTCAGCGTCCCCGACTCGTTGGATATCTCGGTGCGGCGGAACCGCCAGACGCGCCGGCCGTCGCCGCCCTCGACCACGTCGACCTGCTTCAGGCCGGTCTTGATGCACTCCCACCAGCCGGCCTCGGAGCCGTAGCCGGCCGGGAACTCCTCGTACAGTTCGTCCACGAAGTCCGAGCGCCGAGCAGACCCCACGTCCTTGAGGTACGCGAGGGCCGCACCGACCGCCTCGCGCCGTGGCTCGGTCTTCTCGGTGGAGCGTCCGGGCACCTCGATGTCGCCGAGGTCCGCGATGTCCGCCCCGAGGGACACGTCGCTCGTGGTGGTGCTGATGGTGGTGTTCGAGCTGTAACTGAGTCCCGTCGTCGGGTCCCGCCCGAGTCGCTCCCTGGTCTGTGCGACGGCCCGCCGAGCGAACTCGTCGAGACGCTCACCCTCGACACCGCTGAGGACCCCGGCGTGTGCGTCGAGGTCCTCGTCGGTGAAGCGCTCGACCCGTTCCGGCCGGAAGTTCCCGCCGAGCTGGCGGTGGTCGGTGTCGCCCGCGCTCGTCCCCGAGACGATCATCTCGCCGGTGCCCCGCTGCACGCGTCCCCCGTCGGCTTCGGCCGCGTCGTCGCCGCCCTGCGTCGCCTCAGGCGAGTGCGACGTGTCTATCTGTGCTTCCAGCTCCTCGACGCGGGCCGCGTACTCGGTGAGCAACTGGTCGCGTTCGGTCCCCTGTTCGATGGCTGCCCGGTTCCCGATTATCCACGACAGATACTCCTGCACGTCGTCGAATCCGAGCAGGTCTGTCTCCATATCGAGTTTGCGGACTGTTTCCTCGGGAACGTCGAGGCGGAGGGTCGGCATTCATGACCGAGTAGGAACGAGGATTACAAAAATGATTGTACGCCAGGCGTCTGACGGGACTCCTGAGACGGGCGCTCAGTTCCACGACGGCGCCTAACGCCGGGGACCCACAACAACGCTTAAATCTGGAACTGTCCAAAGACCATGCATGCACAAGGACGAGCTTCTCGAACTCCACGAGCAGATGGTGCTCATCATGGAGTATTTCGAGGAACAGAACGACATTCCCGACGAGATCTTCGAGCAGTACCACGGCCTCGACGTCGACCCCTCCGACGTCCACAAGTCCAAGAGCGAGCACAAACACGCCGTGTTCGTGCTCGGGAACGCGCTGGCCAGCGCGATGAGCGAGGACGAGTTCTCCAGTGCGGGTCGCATCCAGAAGCGGATGGAAGAACTCGCGGATGACGCCGAGTCGAAGATTTAAATTTCTAACACGACTGGCTGGCTGAACCGCAGAAATCCCCGGAAACTATTTGTTCCGCATACGGTTTTAGCCAGTATATGGACTCGCGCACGGTAGAGCGCGTCGAGGGCTGGGACTCTCGGCCGTACGCCGGCGGTTTCGACGAACTTCGTGGTCTCGCGGACGCGGAGTTCAGTGGAGCCGTCACGGCCGGGACGACGTGGCTGTTCATGCTGAACGGCCGCGTCGTCGGCGTCTTCGACGGGACTATCGACGATTACGACGATGCATCGGGGACGGCCTACGAGGCCCCGCACCCGTCGCTACCACTCCTGTTCGCCATGCGGGAGCACGGTGGCGAAGAGCGTGCGAACTACTACACCAACGACACGCCCATCTCTGAGGCCGACTCGACACTCACCTCGGGGAAGTTCACGGGATACATCGAACTCTCCGAGAACGTTCTGAGCGGCGACTACTACGTCGTCTACTACGGCGGGCGCTCGATGAGCTGTGCCTTCATCGGGAACCAGGAACGGCTCGTCACGGGCGACGACGCGTTCGACCGCGCCGACGACGAGGTCGGTATCTACACCGTCTGGGACGTCGACATCGACGTCGTCGACATCCCCGGCGGCACCGAGCCGGAGCCGGAACCGGAGCCCGAACCGGCCGACGACCCGGCCACGGGGACCGCCCCCAACGGCGGGACCACGACGGCCGATTCGGCTGCCACGGCAGACCCCGCATCGGGCCGCCGGGAGCCGGTCGAGGACGCGGAACCGATGCCGAGCGCCGGGGCGACCGAAGAGGCAGAGCCCGTCGCGGAGGCCGAACCGACTCATCAGGAGCCGGAGCCGGAACCAGCGACGAGCGCGGAACCGGTCGCCGAGGCCGAACCGGACCCCGAGCCGGACGAGGCAGTGACGGACCGGACCCGGGGCACCGGGTCGGCCGTCGACACGACCACGGGGGGCGACGCCGCGCAAGCTGATTCCGCGGCGACGCCCGAACCGACGCCGGACCAACGGACGGAGGACGACGAACGCTGGGAGGAGGTCTCCGACGAGGTCGACGCCGACCCCGTCGAACTCCCCGACGAGGTCCTCGAGGCGGTCGAGGCCGAGAGCGAGGAGGACACCGACCCCGTGTTCCAGGAGGAGGCACAGTGGCGCGAGACGCGGTCGATTCCCTCCATCAACCCGGAGAAGTCGACCGAGTCCGAGGCCAAAACGGGAACGGCCGGTTCGCCACAGCCCGAATCGCGGCAGTCTCGCACGCAGCGTCGCAACACCTCGAAGACACAGCCACCCCGCGAGATGGGCGGCAGTGACACGAAGCGCACCGGTTCGACCGGAACGACGAGCGAGGCGAACGACCGGAGCAGTGCCCCCGCCAGCGACAGGGCAGCGACCGGGTCCGCCAGTCCGTCTCCCTCTCGGTCGGGGACCGACGAACCGCTCGAGCGCGAGATGCTTGAGCGCGAGGACAAGATAGACCGGCTCCAGCAACGGCTCTCGAACGCCGAGGAGGCTCACGCGGCGCTCCAATCCGAGCGCGACGAGCTCGCCGCCGAGAACGACGAACTCCAGCAGACGGTCGACCGGCTGGAGAACGAGGTCGCCGACCTCGAGGCGGAGATCGCCGACCTCGAGTCCGAACTGGCCAACACCCGCGGCGCGGCGGCGACCGCGAGCGTCCAGTTGACCCCACGGGAGGCACTCGAAGGCACCAACCTGTTCGTCCGCTACAACTCCAAGGGCGACGCCACGCTGGAGACTGCCCACGGGGGGAGCGCATCCCCGGAGGAGGTCCACGGTAACCTCCGCCTCGAACACCACACGCAGTTCGAGGCCGGCGACGCCGCGGTCGATGGGCAGGCGTACGAGGACTTCCTCGTCGACAGCATCGAGTACCAGTTCGTCGAGTGGTTCGTCTTCGACCTGCTGTACGAGATCCGCGACACGGGTAACGCCAGCGCGATGTCGGACCTCTACGACGCGATTCCGGAGGCCGACCGTGCCGAGCTCAACGGCTCCGTGTCGCTCCGGTACGAAGAGAACGGCGAGGAACACCGCGAACAGACGACGTTCGACGTGGTCGTTCGGGACCGGATGGGCAACCCGCTCGTCGTGGCGAACCTGAACGACTCGCGTGACCCGGCGACCGAGGACATGATGGTCGACCTCGAACAGCGCGCCTCGCGCGTGAAACAGACGAGCGAACAGCTCTCCGGTGCGTTCCTCGTCACTGCGAGTTTCTTCGACCCTGGCGCGCTAGAAACGGCCGCAGAGGCGACCAGCGGGAGTTTCCTCAGCCGGGATTCGAAGAAGAGTTTCGTGAAGCTGTCACGAAAATCCGGCTATCATCTCTGTTTGGTGGAGACTCGCGGCGGAGAGTTCCACATCAACGTCCCGGAGCTCTAGCTCTCGACTTCTGCTGCGCCTTCTATCTTCATTCCGTCCATCTTCTCGACGATCTCGTCGATCTTGCCGTCGAGCTCGTCGACGAACTCGGAGGTACGCTCGGTCGTGATGGCACCCTGGCTGGAGGGCTCGATGAGGTTCTCCTCCTCGAGGACGCGCAGGGAGTACCGGACCTTGTGGTGGGGGTACCCCGTCTCGTTGGACATCTTCACGATGCCGATAGGTTCGTTCTCGATGACCATCTTCAGAACCTGCAGATGGCGTTCCAGCATATCGACTTCCTTCTCCAGTCGGTCTATCATGGCATTTGTTAACTTGTCTTTGGAGGTTTTAAACCTTGCTGTCGCAATGGCATACGAGAAGGGGGAATCGGATGGTTAGCGTAAGGTGAATATAGGTCTTTTGTTCACTGGGAACGTCTCACATCGACCATGTAGAACTCCGGCAATACTTCACAACGCTCGCCGGACCGAAATCGGTTTACCGGGAGCCTCGGAATCCGTGTCTGTAAATGACCGTAACCATAGTCGGGTCGCAGCTGGGCGACGAGGGCAAAGGTCGCGTCGTCGACCTGTACGGTGACGGTGCCGACGTTATCGTCCGCTACCAGGGCGGCGACAACGCGGGCCACACCGTCGTCGAAGGCGGCACGGAGTACAAGCTCTCGCTTATCCCGAGCGGCGTCATCCGCGGTAAGATCGGCGTCCTCGGTAACGGCTGCGTCGTGAACCCGGCAACGCTGTTCGACGAGATAGACGAACTGAAAGAGCGGGGCCTCGACCCCGACGTTCGCGTCTCCGAGCGCGCACACGTCATCCTCCCGTACCACCGCGTTCTCGACGGTATCGAGGAGGACGCGAAAGAGGAGGACGACCTCTCGGCAGGGACGACCGGGCGCGGCATCGGCCCGACCTACGAGGACAAGGCCGGCCGCCGCGGCGTCCGCATCGGCGACCTGCTCGACCCGGAGGTCCTGCGTGCCCGCCTCGAGTACGTCGTTCCCCAGAAGCGCGCGCTCGCAGAGGACGTCTTCGGCATCGAAACGGGCGAGGAGTTCGACATCGACGCGCTGTACGAGCAGTACCGCGAGTACGGCCGCCGCATCGAGGAAGAGGACATGGCCGTCAACGGTGGCTCGTTCCTCGCCGACCGCATCGACGACGGCGACGAGATAATGATGGAGGGGGCACAGGGGACCAGCCTCGACATCGACCACGGCAGCTACCCCTACGTGAC
Source organism: Haloarchaeobius sp. HME9146 (assembly GCF_025399835.1). NCBI lineage: Archaea > Methanobacteriati > Methanobacteriota > Halobacteria > Halobacteriales > Halorubellaceae > Haloarchaeobius > Haloarchaeobius sp. HME9146. The sequence goes on along the minus strand of NZ_JAODVR010000001.1, from coordinate 2,157,989 downwards.
GTCTTCGAACCCGACGACCGGCGGTGCCTGCACGGGGACCGGTCTCCCGCCGACCGCGGTCGGCCAGGGCGAGGTCATCGGTATCGTGAAGGCGTACCTCTCCCGCGTGGGCACGGGCCCGATGCCGACCGAACTCGGCGGCGTCGAGGGCCAGACCGCCGGCTACACCGGTGGCGACCCCGACAGCGACGAGGAGCAGATGGCGACGTACATCCGCGACGAAGGTGGCGAGTACGGCACCGTCACCGGCCGCCCGCGACGCGTCGGCTGGCTCGACATCCCGATGCTCCGCCACGCCGCCCGCGTGAACGGCTTCACCGGCCTGGCCGTCAACCACGTCGACGTGCTGGCTGGCCTCGACGAGGTCACCGTCGGCCACTCCTACACGCTCGACGGTGAGGAGCTTCTGACGATGCCGGCGACGACGGAGAAGTGGGGCGAGTGCGAGGCCAACTTCCGCACCTTCGACGGCTGGGACCCCGTCGACTGGAGCGCGGTCGAGTCGTGGGAGGACCTCCCCGAGAACTGCCGGACCTACCTCGAGTACATCTCTGACGAACTCGGCGCGGACATCTACTGCGTCGGGATGGGGCCGGACCGCGAGGACACGCTCGTCCTCGACAGTCCGTACTGAACCGGCTCCGAACGACCGCGTTTCGGTATCTGCGGTTTTTCCGACCGTCACCGTCGACCAGCCCTTGCTGTGGCGCGCGCTGGCGAGTGTGTCGAGTGAAACGAGGCCGCGAGTTGAAAGCGCGCGAGGGATGACCGGAACGGAGCGAAGTGAAGGGAATCGGCTGGGGAGGGTGTGGTGCGGTGCTGTGCGGTGGCGGGTGCGGTCTCCACTGCCACCAGCGCGAGTGACCTGCTCGTCGTCACAGTCATCCGTGTCGTCACTCTCACCCGTGAATTACGACGCGCCTGCCCGGACACCGACTGAAACGACCCTGCCACCACCAACCGACCCGCACCCGTCTGGCCGTCGACTTCCCGAAACCTTTTGCTCTCCGTCACCAACTGCCCCGGTATGAAGGAATCCCTGATGGACATCCTCTGCTGTCCGATGGACAAGGGCGAACTCGAGCTGGAGATCGACGAGCAGAACGACGACGAGATTCTCGCAGGGAAACTCGTCTGTGCCGACTGCGGGGAGTCCTACCCCATCGAGGACGGCATCCCGAACCTCCTCCCGCCGGACATGCGCGACGACGTCCCGGCCTGAGACACGAAACTCTCCCGTACACACTCTCTTTCCTCGTATGGCACGTGACCCGCTCCCAATCGACATCAGCAAAGACGGCCTGCACAGTATCGACTCGGCCGTCGACTCGTTCGAGAGCACGGGGCCGTTCACCGTCTCGCTCCGGAACCACGGGCGCGCGGTCCACGTCCACTGCAACCTCGACGACGACCTCGCCCGGGTCGCGAGTCTCCCGGAGACGAACCACTTCGTCGAGACGGACTCGGAGCTCACCTTCCCGGTCGACGTCCAGACCGGCCAGCGACCGGTGTCGGGCCGACTGAAGATCGTGACGGGCTACGGGGCCGAAGAGCAGTACATCCCGGTCACCATCACGGAGCCGAAACCGGTCGGGCCGCCCTCGGAGCGGAAGACCGCCGGGGAGTCCGACAGCGAGGAGTCGTCCCTCGACTCGCTCCCGCTCGACGGGTCGCTCCCGGTGCTGGTGCTCGCGGGAATCGCCCTCGCCATCGCACTCGGCGCGGCGGCGACGCTCGGCAGCCTCGAAGTCCTGTTCGGCGTCGGCGTCGTGGTGGTCGGCGTGGCCGTCGCACTCTGGATACTGTTCGCGTAGGGCCGAAAACGGAACCGGTGTCGGTGCCAGCTACTCTGCTTGCTCGTCGGTCTCGACACCACAGAGGTTCCCGTGGTCGTCGAAGCGTTTCGCCTGGAGGTAGCGCGCCCGGTAGCGGTTCGCGCCCTTGTAGACGTCGGCCTCGCGAATCTCGTCGACGCGTCCCTCGGCGACGGCTTCGATGATGTCCTCGACCTGCTCCTTCTCGCTCGGGGTCAGGTCGAACTCATAGGTGTGTTCGTGTTCGTCCTCGAGCTTCGTCCACTTGCGCGAGGCCGCGACGACCAGCGAACACGGCTCGCGGCAGGGGAACTGGCCGTCGCCGCCGGGCACGTCGAGCTGGTCGTCTTCGTCGTACTGCCACTCCCGGCGCTTGAGACACTGCGAGTCGTCACAGCAGGACTCGGCGACCCAGTCGACGGCCTCCCGGGGGAGTTCCGAGACGATGCCGTAGATACCGGTCTGGCGCTCGGTGGTCTCGTGCCAGTGGCTCACGTCGAGGTTGCCCTGCTGTTCGCGGTGCCAGTTGGCGACGGTCGCGGGGTAGAGCGCGTCGATGACCGTCATGAGTTCCGTGCTCGTCAGGTCGGGGAAGACGAACCCGCCGGGGAGCGATGGGGCGGTCTTCAGGGGGCGGTAGCGGCCCTTCGAATCGAACTTCGCGAGTTCGCGGGCAGCTCGCGGCTCGTCGTGGACGTCCAGTTCCTCGCGGGCCATCCCGGCGTCGTCCGCGTGGCGGACCTCGTAGCGCCGGTACCCGACCTCGCCGAGGTCGACCGTGATGTGGACCTGGCCCCACTCGGTGACCAGCTCGGTGTCGTCGCCGGTGTCAGCGTCGGACTCAGCCTCCCCGTCGCCGTGCATGACGTCGTACCGCTCCGGAACGCTGTGTGCCTCGGCAGCCTCCAGTTTCCGAAGGAAGGCGCGGCGGGCCGTGCCGTGACCGCCGACGACCGTCTCCCAGAAGTGCCAGTTGGTCACCCACTCGGCGTTGGCCGCACAGACCTGGTCGAGTTCGCCCTCCGAGAGGTGCTTGCGGGTGAGGTCGGGGACCTCGAACACGTAGCCGTCGTCCTCGTAGCGGACCTGCAGGCCGTCGAAGTCGATGGGACCCTCGCGGACCGCGTCGAGGAGCGCGTCGAACTGGTCGGTCTCGACCGTCTCCCGCTCTGTTGCGGCCATCGTCAGTCACCCATCGCCGGGACGCCCCCGGTCGCTTCGCGCACCTTCTCGAGTGCGGCCTCCACGTCGGCACCGGCCTCCTGGGCCCGTTCGAGCACCACGTCGGCCATCAGCGCCTCGGTACCGACCGCGCCGGCGTACCAGATGCGATGCCCGTCGACCTCGGCGGGGGTGTCCCAGCCCGTGCGGTAGTCGTCGGTCAGGCCCATGTCCTCGGGGATGTCCTCCTGGGTGTGGTAGCCGTCGGCGATGAACAGCGGCACGACGACGATGTCCTCGGACTCGAAGTAGTCGGTCACGTCGTCGACCTCGGGCTCCTCGTCCATGTAGAGCGCCTGCACCTCGTCGAACCGGCCCATGTCGCGGATCCGGTCGGCGTGGTACTCGATGGCCTTCGCGGAGTTCTCGTTGCGTTCGGTCCCGTGGCCCACCACGGCGAGGCCGAACCCGTCGCCGACCGCCGTGTCGCCGGTGACCGTCTCGGCGCGCTTGACGATGACGTCGGACATGGCGTCGTGCGTCCCGACCGGGCCGCAGTAGTGGATGGTCTTGTCGACGTCTTCGGCGTGGAGCGTCGCCTGGGACGCGCTCGTCCCGTCGGAGTCCCACTTCGCGGGGTCCCAGTCGTCGAGCCGGAGCTCGCGGGGGATGACCTGCTCGGTGAAGTAGCCTTCCGAGATGAACATCGGGACCACGAACACCTCGTCCGATTCGACGGTCCGCAACGCTTCGCGGAAGCTCGGTTCCTCCTTCCAGAACGCCTCGCGCACCTCGTCGAAGCCACCCGCCTCGCGGATGGTGTCGGCGTGTGCGTACGTGGGCGTGCTGGACTCGGGGTTCAGGTGTGACCCGTGTGCCACGATGACCAGCGCTTGCATACCCGACCCTGAGGAACTGGAGGCCTTAGGGGCTTCGTCTCCCGGAAAAGCGTGGCTATCGCTCGGCGAGTGTGTAAAAAGACCCCGTGAGAACACCCGTCACCACTCGGGTCACCCGTCAGTCAGTGGGCCGGTTCGGTCTCGAACGTCGATTCGAAGTCGGCGGTGTCGGTCGGGACCAGCAGGAGCAGGTCGCCCCGGCGGGTCTCTATCAGTTCCCGACCGGTGTCTTCCTCCCACAGGCAGGGCGTCCACCGGCCGTTCTCGATGTACTCGACGACCTCGGAGGCGGTGTAGTAGCGACCGTTCGACGCTACGTAGACCGCCATCGCTACTGGACACCTGCAGGTGACAGTTCGCGCTGGGCGATCTCGCCCTCCGCCTCGGCCTCGATGGTCGAAACCCGGTCTTCGACCGTCTGGAGACTTCCGTCGACGATGCAGGGCGTCACGTGGACGACCTCTCCATCTTCGTACTCTGCGAGCGCGAGCGTCGGCAGCTCCTGGACCAGGTAGGACTCGTCCACCAGGTGCGAGTCCATCATCCGCTCCGGGAAGAACTGCTCGACCGTCGCGTCGTTTCGTTCGGCCCACGTCCGGAAGTCGGTGACGCGGTCGAGAATCTCGGTCCCCTCTTCGGTGCGTGCAGCCATCGTCGACAGACCGACGCGCTTTCCCCACAGGCGTGCGGTCACGTCCTCGAAGTAGCCGGCTTCCTCTAGGGTTTCGAGGGAGTCGAGCACCGTCGCGCGTTCTGGTGCGGCACCGAACGGCGAATGGGACCGGACCCACAGTTCGGCAGTGCGTGTTTCGGTCGGGTGCGAATCTGTTGGAGCCACGCCCCTAGATGCAACGTGAACTACCTAAAACGTTCCTGTGGTTGGTAAATTATAGCACTATTGTCTATTTAGTCGACAACATATATAGCCAGACCTGAATGGTCAGGTCAGTCAGAATCGCCCCACTGCTGTCGGTCTATTCTTGCTCTGCTCGCTCGTTTCCTCGCTCCCAGACGTTGGTGACGCTCTCGCCGTTCGGTGGCGTGTGGCTGACATCTTTCATGGTACGCTTGTCGGCTTTCATGTGATGTTTCATAGCATGGCTCACCGACATAAGCCTTTCTCGCCAATCATTATAAGTATCAATAGCATATTAATGACCTTATATATCATTCTGGGGCGGCTCGTCTCGCCCGTTTGCGAGACCGATTGGTCCCCTGCGGAAGACCACCCAACCATCCGAGGTGTCAATACATATCCCTTCTCGGGCCGTACTGCCTGCTATGGAATTCACGACCGTCCAGGGTGAACGGGTCCCCCGACTCGGCCTCGGCACGTGGCAACTCTCCGGCCAGGACTGCTACGGCGCGGTGAAGACGGCCCTCTCCGTCGGCTACCGGCACATCGACACAGCGCAGGCGTACGACAACGAGCAGTACGTCGGCAACGCGCTCCACGACGCCGACGTCGACCGCGAGGACGTGTTCCTCACCACCAAGGTCCGCCCGGACCGCTTCGCCCCGGAGAAGCTCACGCAGTCGGTGGACGACAGCCTCCGCAAGCTCGACACCGACTACGTCGACCTGCTCTTGCTCCACTGGCCCAACCCAATCGTCGACCTCCGCGACACCATGCAGGCCATGGCCGACCTCGTCGAGGAGGGGTCGGTGCGCCACGTCGGCGTCTCGAACTTCTCGAAGAAGCGCCTGATGAAGGCCCAGCGCGTCTCGCCCGAGCCCATCTTCACCAACCAGGTGAAGTTCCACCCGTACAAGCCCCAGCGCGAACTGCTCCGGTACTGCCAGGACTCGGACATCCTGCTCACCGCGTACTCGCCCCTGGGAACCGGCGGTATCCTCGACGACGACGTGCTCCGCGTCATCGGCCAGCAGTACGACAAGACGCCCGCCCAGGTCGCACTCCGGTGGGCCACCCAGCACAAGAACGTCGCCGCCATCCCGAAGGCGACCAGCCGCGAACACATCGAGCAGAACATCGATATCTTCGACTTCAAGCTCACCCGCGACGAGCTGGACCGCATCGCCCGGCCCGACCCCGTGAAGAACGGGCTGGCGTTCGCGAAGGCGACGCTGGGTATCTGAATCAGGCCGTACTCGTTCTTTCGACGAGCAGTCCGACCGTCCTCCCGAGGAGATAGCCCGTAACACCGACGGGAACGCCGAATCCGATTCCGCCAACTACCGCCGTAACGACGTACTGTTCCCAGACCGTCGGGGAACCGTGGAAGCCGGCGAAACTCCCGCTTGTGACCGCTGCCGCAGCCAATACCCACACGACGAAGACGCCGACGAGAAACCCGTCTCGCCTGAAACCGACCGTGGCGGCCAGGAGCAAGCAGCCGCCGAAAAACAGGTACGAGACGGGAGCCATCGAGAAGTCGATTGCGAACAGGAACGCATCGACCAGCACGGTCGCTATCGCGAGTGCTACCGCGAGGACGACCACACGCCCACTCTCGTCTCGATTCTGTCCGAAGAGGGCCGTGGTGAGCGTTTGCGGCACGGAGTCCATGCTGATACAATGGCGGAGAGATGGCAAAAATCGTCGGCCTGAACGCCACGACGATACCGACCAGCAAGCAGTGACCGCACAACACGCCGGACGGAACACTCAACCACCTCCTGTTCCTACCCTGAAGCGAACACGCGATGGCCGACCCGGACGATCCGACACCGACCGGCGAACGCCTGCCCGGCGTCGCCCCGGAACCGGAGGACGCGGACCGCATCGTCCTCCACGTCGACATGGACTGCTTCTACGCGGCCTGCGAGCGTCTGCGCGAGCCCGAACTCCGCGGCGAACCGGTCGTGGTCGGGATGGGCTACGAAGCGGGTGACGACGGCGGGGCGGTCGCCACTGCGAGCTACGAGGCCCGCGAGTACGGCGTCGAGAGCGCCCAGGCCATCACCACGGCCCTCGAACGCCTCCCTCGCCGGGCCACCGCGGACGACCCCGCGGACACCGGCTACTACCGCCCAGTCGACCTGGACTTCTACTCGGAGGTCGCGAGCGAGGTGAAGGACATCCTCCACGACTGCGCCGACGTGGTCCGCGAGGTGAGCATCGACGAGGCCTACCTGGACGTGACAGAGCGCACCGCCTGGCCGGTGGCAGAGGGGTTCGCCCGCCACGTCAAGCAGCGAATCGAGCGCGAGGTCGGCGTCGTGGCGAGCGTCGGGGTCGCACCCAACATGTCCGCGGCGAAGGTCGCCAGCGACCACGACAAGCCCGATGGGCTGGTGGTCGTCGAACCGGACGACCTCCGCGGGTTCCTCGATCCACTCCCCGTCGAGGAGATCCACGGCATCGGCCCGGTGACGGCCCGCAAACTCAGGAACAGCGGTATCGAGACGGCGGGCGACCTCGCCGCGGCCGACCGGGCCGAACTGGGCGACCGGTTCGGCGAGCGCGGGCGGGAACTCCACGACCGGGCGCGGGGCATCGACGACCGGCCGGTGACGCCCCGCGGCCTGCCCAAGAGTTTCTCGCGGGAGTCCGCGTTCGGCAGCCCGGTGACCGACCCGGAGCGAAAGCGCGAGCAGGTCCGAACCCTGGCGGAGGCGGTGGCCGACCGGGCCCGCCGCGAGGGCGCGCTCTACCGGACCATCGGCATCAAGGCGGTCGAACCACCGTTCGAGGTGAACACGCGCGAGTGGTCGCTGCCGGGGCCAGTCGAGGACGAGTCGTTGCTGGTCGACACCGCGCTCGACCTGCTCACCGAGTTCGAAGACGTCGAGGTCCGGAAGGTCGGGGTTCGCGTCTCGAATCTCGAATTCACGGAGCGCCAGCAGGCGAGTCTCGACTCCTGGCCCGGCGGCGGAAGCAGGGCCGAACGGGGCGAGGCGTCCGGTAGCGCCGACGGGCCGGCAGCGCAGGCCGACGACGAGCCAGGGAACACCGCCGACGCGAGCAGCCACGAACGGGCCACTGAGGAAACCGTCGACTGCCCCCGCGGTCAGACCTCCCTCTCCGACTTCTAGGCGGATGGACTGATGCCATTGCAACTATAACCCCCCGCCTCGTTTTCGGTGACTGACGAGAGTCCCCTAACTCATGCCTGACGACGAGATGGACTTCTACGACCTCCTCGAACTGGACGAGGACGCGTCCCAGGAGGAGGTCAAGAAAGCGTTCCGGACGAAGGTGCGCGAGTACCATCCGGACCTCAACGACGACCCGAACGCCCCCGCGCAGTTCAACGCCCTGAAGAAGGCCTACGAGACGCTGAACGACTCCTCCGAGCGAAACGCGTACGACCGACTCGGACACAAGGACTACGTCGCAAAGCGCAAGGTCAGCTTCCCCTCCGCCGACATCTGGAACCGAGGCAAGAGCAGTCGTAGCAGCGGGCGCTCCGGGTCGTCGCGTTCCTCCCAATCCACCCGAAGTGGGTCGGGTTCCTCCACGAGTTCGCGGTCGTCTTCCAGCCGGTCGAGCTCGAGCAGCAGTCGGTCGAGTTCCAGCTCCAGCCGATCGCGCTCGCGGAGCAGCAGCGGCTCCACGGGGTCGCGCTCCAGCAGCAGTCGGTCGAGTTCGAGTCGGCGGTCGTCGAGCTCTGCCACCTCCACCTCGTCGGGGTCGTCGGCGAGCTCCTCGACGACGTCGCGGACACGCAACCGGTCGAGTTCGTCCAGCACGGGCTCCAGCCGGAGTCGGCGCAGCGGGTCGTCCCGGTCGAGCAACTCTTCCCGCACGAGCAGCGCCACCGACAGCGACATCGGTACGGCGTCCGGCACAGGCTCCGGGTCCTGGACGGACAACGCGCTGTTCAACTGGTGGAACAACCTCAGCCTCGGCTGGCCGTTGATGCTCCTCTCGACGCTGCTGTACGTCGGTGGGCTCGCCCAGTTCGGGCTGGCCTACGCCGGCGGCATGCAGCGGTTGTCCGGCCGCCTCGCCGCGGCCGGGACCGACCCCGAGGCGCTCCGGGCCGCAGTCGCCACGACCAGATACGACATCGCCCAGCCCGTCGCGTTCATCCTCGGCGATGCGGCACTGGTCCCGGAGCCACCGCTCCCGACCCAGCAGTGGTACGGCGCACTGGCCGCGCTGGTCGTGGTTCCGATCATCGCGTTCGGCATCAACCGCGCCTGGCGAGCCACGCGCCCCTACAAGTGGGTCAGCATCAACGAACTCGTCGGCATCTCGCTCGCGGTGACCATCGCGGCGGCCGCCGTCGGCGGCGTGTTGCTGGCCGGCGTGCTGGTGATGCCGTTCGTGTTCCTGGTCATCATCAAGCACACGCACAAGGCCAAGAACTTCCGCCCATCGTACCTCTACGTTCTGGGCGTCTCGACGCCGCTGGTCGGGCTGGCGCTGGACTACGCCGGCACCGCCCCAGCCCTGTACGTCGACCTGCTCACGCTGGTGTTCCCGGTCTTGTCGGTCCTCGTGTTGCTGCTGTCGGCGTTCGTCAGACCGCGCGTGAAAGCGCTGTTCTGAGTCACCCGACGAGGGTCGCGACGCCTTTCGTCTGCCGGTAATCCGAATCCAGGATGGCCAGCAGTCGCTCCCGGAGCGCTGCCTCCTCCTCGTCTTCCCACTCCGCGGGGTCCCTGACGGGGACGACCATGAAGCCGCGACCGCGGAGTTCCATGGCGTGCATCGCCGCCACGTCGAGCGAGTCGGGGAACCGGTGTCGAAGGGTGGTGTACTCGCGGACGACGTGGTCGATGGCGGTTTCGCCGACGGGGAGCAGGATGTGGGCGTTGATGGCCCGGAGCTCCGAGTCGAAGTAGCGCTCCAGTTCCCAGTAATCCTCCTCGGTCGGCGTCTCCCCCTCGGGAAGCCGCGGGAAGAACAGGTAGTTCAGGTAGAGGTTGTCCGGGACCGGCGCGTCCGCGTACTCGTCCTTCAGGAAGCCTGCATCGTGCAGGACTCGCTGGAGGCGTTGGCCCGCGAGCGACGTCGTGAACGGGACACCCGTGGACTGTCCGCCGTGGACGCCCGCGTGGTCGCCGATGACGTGGAAATCCGCGTTCGCGTCGCCGTACCCCGGGACCGACTCCGGGCCGCCGTCCGCGAGCAGGAAGCGGGCTGGCGGCTTGAAGTCGAACGGGTTCGAAACCCTGTCGGTAACGTTCTCCACGGGAGTAGTATCGACAGGTCGGTGTTTAACGTTCTCGCTAGTCGACAACGATTGCCCCCGTCATCCCGAGGCTCTGGTGTGGCTTGCAGAGGTACTCGTAGGTCCCGGCCACCTCGAAGGTGTGCTCGTGGACGTAGCCGGCGTCCTTCGTGTCGTCCACCCCTGCCCAGTCGGCGCGTTCGGGCTGGCTGGTCGGACTGACGGTGTGCCCCGCGGAGTCCCACTCGAACCGGACCGTGGTTCCGGGCGAGACTGTCAGGCGTTCCGGTGTGAACACGAACTCGCCGGCGGGGCCGACGGCGACGACCTCGGTCGCTCCCGACGCCGTCGAGCCGGTCGTGGTGGTGGTCGGGTCCTGGGTGGTGTCCGGGGGCTGGGTGGTGTCCGGGGGCTGGGTGGTGTCCGGGGGCTGGGTGGTGTCCGGGGGCTGTGTCGTCGGTTCGGCGGTCGCCGTCGCGGTCGTCGTCTCGTCGCCTCCGGAGGTCTCCGCTCCGCCGAGACAGCCGGCGAGGCCCAGCGTGAGCACGGAACTGGTCGTCGTCGTGAGCAAGTCACGTCGCGTGGGTCGGGTCATACCAATCGCTGGCGCGAGTGCCACCCTAAGCGTTCGCCCAATTTCGACCCCATACGATTCATACTTCGGGCGGCCGTCGTCGACGATATGAGCAACGACGTGCCAGCCATGACCCGATTCCCCGTGCCGGACGTGGACGACCTTCCGGAGGATCTCCAGGCGCGCATCGACGAGGAGGCAGAGCGAGCGGGCTTCATCCCGAACGTCTTCCTCGCATACGCCTACCGCCCCTCGCACTTCCGGGCGTTCTTCCAGTACTACGACGCGCTGGTCGAGAACACGGAACTCGAACGCGAGGAGATCGAGATGATAATCGTCGCCGTCAGCGGTGTGAACGACTGCTACTACTGTAACGTGGCCCACGGCGCACTGGTGCGCATCTACGCTGACGACCCGCTGCTGGCCGACCAGCTGGTCGCCAACCACCGCACGGCCGACCTGAACGACGCCCACCTCGCGATGCTCGACTTCGCGGTGAAGCTCACCGAGTCCCCCGGCGAGGTCGACGAGGACGACTTCGAGACGCTCGAAGCTCACGGGTTCTCTCGGCGTGCTATCTGGGACATCGGGAGCGTCGCCTCGTTCTTCAATCTCTCGAACCGCATGGCCCACCTCGCTGACATGCGGCCCAACGCCGAGTTCCACACGATGGGACGGTAGCCAGCCGCCGACCAGTTACCGGGGCTGAATGTTCCCCGACGTGATTCGAACGCTGCTGGGGCTGTGCAGGCCGGAGACCATCTGGTGGTACCGGCTGGTTGTCCCTGAAGGGAAAACCGAGAGCCTGCACCAACCGACAACAGTAAACTCGGTTAAATCAGGCCTTTTTCTCTTTCAAACAATGTCGAAAAATGTATAGCCGTGAATATACCAACGTCTGACATGCGAGACCTGGACGACACCGACCTGAACATCCTCCGCCTCCTCCTCGAAGACGCCAGCAGGACGTACAGCGATATCGCGGACGTCGTCGGCGTGTCCCCGCCGACCGTGTCCGACCGCATCGACCGCCTCCGCTCGATGGGTATCATCCGTCGGTTCACCATCGACATCGACATGGACAAGCTCAGTGACGGCGTCGCCGTCCTCGCCGAGGTCGACCTCTGCCCCACCATCGACGACGACGTGCTCGACCGCTTCGCCGACCTCCCCGCCGTCGACCACGCCTACCTGACGGCGGACTCCCGCGTCGTCCTCAAGGCGAACGTCGCCCGTGGCGAGGTCCGCGAACTGCTCGCCGGTGCTGTCGACCTCGACCGTGTCGAGAACTACGAGGTGAGCCTCCTCTCGGCCGACCGCTGGGAGCCACAGGTCACCGACGCCAACGCCGACGTCCCCGAGGGGACCGAGCAGCAGATCGTCAGGTGAGCTGACCGGTCCGACCAAAACTGTTCTATAGGTACGGTACGCAGTGACAGCCATGACGACGCGCATCCGCGTCAGCGATATGACCTACCACACGCACGAGGAGATCGTCCAGACGGCCATCGAGATGGCTGACGGGGTCGATTCCGTCGATATCGACAGCGAGGAGCAGGTCGCCACCGTCGAAGGCGACGTCTCCCCGGACGAGGTCCTCGAGAAGGTAGCGATGGCAGGGTACGAGGCCGAGACAGTCGAGTAACCGTCGCCCGGCAGCCCACCGGCTGACGCGATAGACGCCTATTTGTTGGTCGCGCAGCTAGTTCCGCGTGATGACAGGCATGCACGCCTCTCGCCGTGGGCTGCTCCGTGCTGGTGTCGCTTCCCTCCCGATTGCGCTCGCCGGGTGTCTCGGTGGCGGGGACGACGGTGGCGGCGGAACCGCGACCATGGAACCCGGCACCGTCGCCGTCGGCCCTGACGGGAACTTCGTCTTCGTCCCCGAGGAGATCACGGTCTCGACCGGCGACACCATCACCTGGGAGTGGGGCTCGGACAACCACAACATCGTCGTCGAGAGCCAGCCCGACGAAGCCGACTGGCCCGGCACCGAGGGCGGCGAGACGAAGGTGTACGACGACGGCTACACCTACGAGTACACGTTCGAGGTGCCCGGCACGTACGAGTACTACTGCTCCCCCCACCGGAACGTGGGGATGGTCGGCACCGTCGTCGTCGAGGAGTAGTCAGAGTCGAATCTGGTTCAGGTACACCATGATCGCGTAGAAGAGGACCCCCAGCGCGAACAGGGTGGCCGGGATGAGAAACGGCCCGAACACCTCGTAGACGTCACCGAGTACCGAGAGCATACCTCGTCCGTCGTAGTGGTGCTACTTCGGTCTATTCGTCGCCGCCGTCGTCTGCCGCGACCGGCGTGAACTCGCTCACCTCGACCTCCTGTTCGACCGCCTCGGCGACTTCCCCCAGCGACCCGCTCTCGTCCTGGGATTTTGCGACCGTGACCGTCACGTCCCGCTTCGGGAACGGAATCTCGATACCGGCCTCGTTCATCGCCGCGTAGAGTTCCCGGTTGAGGTGGTGGCGGGTGCGCTGCTCGCGGTTCGGGCTGGCGACCCAACACAGGAGCTCGTACTCCAGCGCGGAGTCACCGAACCGGCGAAAGCGCATGCGTGGCTTGGGTGAGTCGAGCGTCATCTTCTCGTCCTGGGCGATCTCGACGGCGAGTTCCTCGAAGGCGTCGAGGTCCGTCCCGTAGGCGACCCCGATGGGGATGCGGATGCGCTTTCGGCGCTGGGGCGCGGACTCGTTGATGATGCGGGCGGAGTTGAGGACCGAGTTCGGCACCGTCACCATCACCTCGTCGCGGGTCAAGAGCGTGGTCGACCGGATGCCGACCCGGACGACGGTTCCCGCATCGCCGGTGTCGAGGACGATGTAGTCGCCGATCTTGTACGTATCGTCGAAGTAGAGCGCGAGGCCGCCGAAGAAGTTCGCGACGGTGTCCTTCGCGGCGAAACCGACCGCGATGCCGGCGATACCGGCAGCCCCCAACAGGGGAGTGATGTCGATCCGGAAGATGGCGAGGATGGCTCCGGCCGCCCCGACCAGCATGACGAGCGTCCAGACGTTCGAGAACACCGGCGCGAAGTCGTACCGGCCGCCGTGGTCTTTGACCTCGTCGACGGCTCGATTGACGATGTTGTTCAGGGCGCGCGCCCAGACGAGGACGATGATGGCCAGCGCCGGCTGGGCGAAGAAGAACTCCAGCTGGGCCTCGTCGAACACGACCGAGGTATCGCCGTAATCACCGGTCGTCAGGACCCAGACCCCCGCGAGCGCCGCGGAGATGACCAGTGGCCACCGGAGTTCCTCCAGCACGATGTTGTCCATTGCCGTCTCGGTCCGTTTGACGAGTCGCTTCGCCAGCCGAAGGAAACCGACCTCCAGTACGACGGCCGCCAGCAGAGAGAGTCCGAGCACCAGCGCCGTCCGTTCTACGGACGAGAACCGCGCGAGGAACTCGGTGAGTTCGGCGAACATGGTACCCATACACCCCGCGTTTGCTTAAGTATCGGTGCGTCTCCTCGTGTCTCGGAGCCCCCATCGCAAAGGCCGGGGTTTCATTTCGGCGGCTTCCCTCCTCTCGTGTGATGTACCGCACCGGCCACTACGGTGTCTCGCTCCTCGCCTATGCGCCCGTGGGCGCAGCCATGCTGCTCGCCGGCCGCCCGGCGTTCGCGCTCGTCGGCGGCGCGATCGTGCTCGGCCTCGCACGCGTCCCCGACTACGACCATCAGGTTCCCTTCATCCAGCACCGCGGGCCCACCCATACCCTGGTGTTCGCGTTGCTCGTCGGTGCCGTCGTGGGTGCAGTCGGCTTCTACGGCGCGCCGAGCCTCGGCCTCGACCCCCAGCAACTCGGTGCGTTCGGGCTCGCGATGGGGACCTACGGCATCGTGGCGCACCTGCTTGGCGACGTACTCACCCCGGCGGGCGTCCCGCTGTTCTGGCCGCTCTCGTCGCGGACGTACTCGTTCTACGTCACCCGGGCGGACAACACGGTTGCGAACTGGGCGTTGCTCGGCCTCGGCGTGTTCGTGACCATCGTGACCGCGGTCCTGGTCGCACGGGTCGCCTGACCCTTCGAACCGCGGGAACCCTCCTCGCGAGTTCAGGTCAGTTCATGTATAACATGGTTTTTCATCCTCTCGGCGACACGGAGACGGTATGGACCCCATCGACTACGGCCGGTTCGAGGACGGCCGACACGTCAACTACTACGACCTGGACTACACCATCCGCCGGGAGGTCGCTCGCGTCACACCGCGAACCGACTACGACTGGGCCGACGAGCAGTTGCGGTCGTTCGGGCAGGTCGTCGGGGACACCATCGCGGACAACGCGGACCTCATCGACGAGCACGGCCCAATCCTCCACACCTACGACAGGGACGGGGAGGTACGAAACTTCGTGGAGTACCACCCGAAACAGTTCGAGAACGAGCGTCTCGCCTACGGGGCGGGCATCGTCAGCGACTCGTTCGAGGCCCCACCCGGCCGGGACGACCCGCTTCCCCTGACCCACCACCTCGCGATGGAGTACCTGCTCTCCTACGCCGACCCCGGGTTCACCTGTCCGGTGTCGATGACGGCGGGAACCGCCCTCGTCCTCGACAAGTACGGCGAGGGCGAGGTTCTCCAGGAGTACTACGAGCGACTCGTCGCCAGGGACGGCGAGGAGAACATCGAGGGCGCGATGTTCCTCACCGAGAAGCAGGGCGGCAGCGACGTGGGCGCGAACGAGACCATCGCAGAACACGTCGAGGGCGACCGCTACGAACTCACGGGCGAGAAATGGTTCTGTTCGAACATCGATGCGGAGGGGACCCTCGCACTCGCCCGGACGCCCGACGCCCCCGAAGGCACGAAAGGGCTCTCGCTCTTTCTGGTCCCGCACACCGTCGACGGCGAGTTGAACAGCCAGCTCTACCGACGCCTGAAGGACAAGCTCGGGACCATCTCGGTCCCGACCGGCGAGGTCGAACTCCAGGGCGCGACGGGCTACCTCGTCGGCGAGGAGCAGCGTGGGTTCAAGTACATGACCGACATGCTGAACCTCGAACGACTCTCGAACGCGAGCGCCTCGGTCGCCATCATGGGCCGCTGTTTGCTGGAGGCGAAGATACACGCCGCGAACCGCGAGGCGTTCGGTTCACCCATCCAGGAGTACCCGCTGATGAAGCGCGACCTCGTGGACATGGCAGTCGACCACGAGGCAGCGGTCGCATACACCTTCGAGGCCGGCCGCGTGCTGAGTCGGCGCGAGCGTGACGGCGACGAGGACGCCTACCGGCTCATGCGCGTGCTCGTCCCGATCGCGAAGTCACGGACCGCGCGGATGAGCGTCGACACGGCCAGCTACGCCATGGAGATTCTGGGTGGGAACGGCTACGTCAAGGACTTCGTGACCCACCGGCTGCTCCGGGACGCGCAGGTGCTGCCCATCTGGGAGGGCACCTCGAACATCCTCGCGCTGGACGTGCTCCGGGCGCTCGACCGCGAGGACGCCCACGAGCCCCTGCTCGAAGCCATCCAGTCGAACCTCGATGCGGCCGAGCATCCCGTTCTGGCAGACACGAAGGAGTCGATACAGGCCGCCTCCGCCGACCTCGGGGCCGCGCTGGCGACGCTCGCGACCGAGGACGGTGAGTACGCCCAGCTCCAGGCAAAGGAGCTCGCGGACTACATCTTCGACGTGTTCACGGGGTCGCTCCTGCTCGCGGAGGCACAGAGCCAAATCGACGAGGCGGACGACGCGAGGCTCGCCCTGGTCGCCGAGCGGTTCGTCGACCGCCACCTGCGCGAGCACGACTCGCGGGGCATCACGAGCGGGGACCGGTTCGCACTGGAGCACTTCGACGCGGTGGTCCGGTACGAATCGGTCGACCCAGAGACGCTGTTGGAGTCGGCACCGGCCGACGACTGACCACGAGAACCAGATTGACCGCGAGAACCAGGTCGAGTTCGGAACTCGGACTGGAAGTGAACGCCTCTGAGCTGGGTCGGCAGCACCGTGATACTGCTCGCGCTCCCAGGTTCGGTATGGAACGAAACGCGGTCCGCCGCGCCTGGGACCGGGTCGGCGACGCCTACGGCGAGTTCAGGAACGCGGACGGCCCAGAGACGGACCTGTTCACCGAGTTCGCGGAGCCACTCGACCTGGGGAGTCGCATCCTCGACGTGGGCTGTGGCGACGGCCGCCGGACCGCGGCCCACCTCCCCGACGAGTTCGAGGTCCTCGGCCTCGACTTCTCGCGGGGACAACTCGACGGTCTCCGCGAGTCTGTCCCGGCTGCGAGGCCGGTGCAGGCCGACATGACCCGGCTTCCACTCGCCGACGCGAGCGTCGACGGCATCGTCGCCTACTACTCCGTCTTCCACGTTCCGCGGACCCAGCACCAGACCGTGTACGACGAGTTCGCGCGGGTCTGCCGGCCGGGTGGGCGACTCATCCTGACCGTCTCGCGGTCGGCCCACGAGGGCACCCGTCGGGGCTGGCTCCGGCCCGACGTCGAGATGTTCTGGAGTACGCCAGGACGGGAAGCGACCATGGCCGAACTCGACGACGCTGGCTTCGAGATGGTCTGGGCCCGGGACGTGGTGGATGGGCTGGGCGAGACGGTCCACGTGGCGCTGTGCGAACGCGGGAACGCGGTCTGAGGACAGCGGTCACTTGACCCCGAGGACGTTCTTGCAGCCGGCACAGACGTACACGTCGGTCGTCCCGGGACCGACCGCGTACGTCTCCGGGTCGAGTTGGGGCACGTCGGTGATGGTCTCGATGTCGTCGTGGCGTACCTCGCCACAGTTCTCGCACACCAGTGGGTCGGTCTCGATTCGCATATCCGACAGGAGACGCGCGGGGGTAATAGACACACCCCGGTCGTGCGACCGGTTCGCACGTGGTGGGCCGCCCGCGACGACCCGAGGTGTCGGAAAATATTTATAACTCATCTCGGTTGTTCCGCCATGGTCAAACGCGACCGGTCCCTGCTGCTTGCATCGTCTCTGGCCGTCCTGGTCTGTACCATGGCCCTCGTCGGCGCTCCAGTGGGCGCGGAGACGACACCGGGTGAGAACCCGAACGTCACCGTCGTCGCGCACTATCCGACCGACGACGGCTACCAGAACGAGACGCTGGTCACCAAGACGGACGTCGCAGCTGTCGGCACCGTCGAGGAGCAAAACGGGATGTATCGAATCCCGGTCACGCTCACCGAGGAGGCCGGTGCGTCGTTCGCCTCGGCACTCGTCGAGCGCGGATTCACCGGCGAGGGTGTCTCGAGTTGTCGCTGGGAGAGAAACCGGGACGACGCCGGCTACTGCCTGCTTACCGTCGTCGACGGCGAGGTGACGTTCGCGGCGTCGCTGGCACCGGGGCTCGCCTCCTCGATGGAGTCGGGCGACTTCGAGGAAGACCCGCGGTTCATCCTCGCTGCACAGTCGAAGGAGGAGGCCGAGCGCATCGCGGAACAGCTTCGTGGTGGCGAAGCGACCACGAGCGGTTCCGGGGACAGTGAAGCGACGACCGCCGACGCGACCGGTGGCGATGATGGCGGTGACGGTGAATCTAGCGATGCCGACGATGGCAGTGACGGCGAGGGCACAGCTGCCAATTCTTCTGGGTCGACACCCGGGTTCACCGCCGGTGACGTCGCCCTCGCCCTCCTGTCGGTCGCACTGTTCGTCCGTCGCTGACTACCGGGGCGTCTCGCTTCCCCACTTCTCCAGGGCGGTCTGCAGTTCGGCGTGGCCGTCGGCCGCATAGTCTTCGAGACTCACACCCTGCATGGTTGCCTCCACGGACTGCCGGAGCGCCCGAGCCCCGGCTTCGGTCCCGTCGGGGTGGCCGTGGATACCGCCACCCGCCTGGATACAGATGTCGGTGCCGAGCGCGTCGATGAGGGCGTCGATGACACCGGGGTGCAGACCACCCGAGGCGACCGGCAGCACGTCGTTCATGCCGTACAGGTCAGATTTGAGCCAGGCGTTGATGCCGGGCGTGTCCTCGTTGGCGAGCTTGCCGAGGCCCGCGGTGCCGGTGTGGATGTGGTCGACACCGCAGAGACGGGCGACCTGGGCGATGACGCGCATCGAGACGCCGTGGTGCTCCATACGGTCGAAGGCGGCGTGCATGGCGCGGTGCGCGTGGATGGCGAGGTCGAGGTCCTCACAGTGTTCTCGCACCGTCTGGACCGCTGCCCAGCCCGCGGTGATGACGTCGACCATCACGAAGCCGCCACCCTGCTGCTCGACGAACTCGGCGCGCCGGATCATCTCGTCGGTCTCGGCGGTGATGTTGACCAGGTAGTCCTTCTTTTCGCCGGTCTCCTCCGTCAGCTCGCGGGCCTTCGCAAGGCTCTTCTCGACCCGCTCCTCGAACGGATTGAACGCCTGGTCCGTGAGGTTCTCGTCGTCCTTGAGGAGGTCGACGCCACCGCGCCAGGCCTGCTCGGCGATGTCGACGTGGGCCTTCGTGGAGAGGCCCACCTTCGGCTTCGGGACGGTGGCGAGGACCGGCCGGTCGCCGGCGTCGAGTTTCTCGGTGGCAACCGAACTCCCGTACTGCGGGCCGGGGAAGCCCGAGACGGTCTGTTCGGGCCACTCACAGTCGTCGAGGCGGATGGAATCGACCGCCTTCATCCCCATGATGTTGCCCGCGATGCACGAGAGAATCTGGGGCATCGACCCCTGTTCGAACAGGTCGGCGGGGTAGGCGACCATGATGGTCCCCTCGTCCTCCGCGATGTCGTAGGCGACCGCGGAGAGGTCGGTCAGTTCCGCCTCGTCGACGTGGAGGGCGGCCCACGTCCCGTTCGAGGACTCGCTGGCGACGCGGGAGGCCGCGGCCTCCCACGACATCCCCTCGGCGGGGGCGATGGTGAACTCGCACAGGAGGTCGGTGTCGGTCGGGGTGTAGTCCAGGTCGAGGAAGTCGTCGTATTCGATTCCGGTCATTGTAGATTCGTAATATTTGCCTGCAAGCTACTTGGCCGTTGCCCCGGCTGGCGATTTCGGTTCCCTGCACAGTCCAGGCTCACGCCTATCAGCTAGCAGATAACCCCTCAGAAGAGCCCGGCAACGTCGGCTACCGAGTCGACGACGAAGTCCGGGGTGTACTCGCTCTCCGCGACCTGCTCGCGGCTGGTCACGCCCGAGAGCACCAGCACGGTCGTCATCCCCGCGTCGTCCCCCAGCGCGATGTCGGTGTCCAGCCGGTCGCCGACGACGAGACAGCGCTCGGGGGCGACACCGAGCCGAGCAAGCGCCGCCTCCCGTGCTTCGGCGTGGGGCTTGCCGAGGACCGCTTCGGGCTCGCGGCCAGCCACGTCTGCGACCGCGTTGATGATGGCTCCGGAGCCGGGAACGAGGTGGTCCGCCGCGGGCACCACCCGGTCGGGGTCGGTGCCGACGAACCCGACCGAGTCGTCCGAGAGCGCCCACAGCGCGACCGTCAGGTCGTCATAGGTGAACTCCCGGTCGATAGAGGCGACGACGGTATCGGCAGCCGTGTAGTCCTCGGTGAGTTCCAGGTCGAGGTCACGCAACTGGTCGCGCAACCCCGCCTCGCCGATGACGAAGAACGTCTCGTGGGGGTGGTGGCGCGAGAGGTACTCCGCGGTGACGGTCCCTGCGGTCAGCACCTCCTCGGTGGTCGCCTCGACGCCCGCGTCGGTGAGCCGCCTCGCATACGCTGCCGGGAACTTCGTCGGGTTGTTCGAGAAGAAGACCAGCGAGAGCCCGGCGTCGCGAAGCGCCTGCACGCCATCGACCGCGCCCGGGAGCGCACCCGGGCCTCGCAACACCGTCCCATCCACGTCGAGGATCGCGCCGTCGAACTGGTCCATTGTCAGAGAGTGGGCGCTGGACGGTAATGAGTTCAGTCCAGCCGGACCGTCTCGCCGGTGTCCGCGCTCTCGTACAGCGCGTCGATGACCTGCATGTTCGCGGTTGCCTCGGCGGCGTCGGTGCGGGGCTGTTCCCCCGACTCGACGCAGTCGGCGAAGTGCTCGACCTGCAGGCGGTACTGGTCGGTTGCATCGAACGACTCCGTCACCTCGCGACCGTCGACCGCGTACTCGAGTGTGACCTCGTCGGGGTTCGACGGGTTGAACGCGTCCTCGACCTCGAGCCAGCCGTTCTCGGCCTCGATGCGGTAGCGCTGGACCAGCTGCGTATCGAAGCTACACGACAGCTGGGCGGTCGCATCCGGATAGTCGAACCGCCCGGTGAGGTGGGTGTCGACCCCGCAGTCGCGGGTGTCGAGGCGACGGGCCGAGACCGAATCCGGTTCTCCCAGCAGGGTCCTGAGGACGCTCACCGAGTAACAGCCCACGTCCATCAGGCTCCCACCGGCGAGCTCCGGGTTCAGCCGGATGTCGTCCGGGCGGTCCCGGAGCGGGAACTGGAACGTGGCGAACGCGCCGCGGACCTGGTCGAGTTCCTCGGCGACGATCTCGGCGGCGCGTTCGGTCCGCGGGTGGTACCGGTACATGAAAGCGGACATCAGTGTCACACCGGCGTCCTCGCAGTACTCGCCGAGCTCGCGTGCCTCTGTGGCGTCGACCGCCAGCGGCTTCTCACAGAGCACGTCCAGCCCGGCGTCGGCCGCCTTCCGGACCCACTCCGCGTGGAGCGAGTTCGGGACCGGGATGTACACTGCATCGATTGCCGCCTCGTCGAGCAGGTCCTGGTAGGACCCGTACGACGCCGGGATGTCGTGAGACTGGGCGACTGCAGCGGCACGGTCAGCGTCGCGAGACGCGATAGCCGCGACCTCGTGTTCGGAGGCCTGTATGGCGGGAACGACCGCTTTCAGTCCGATGTTCGCCGTCGAGAGGATACCGAATCGCATGCTACCTCGCTCACACCCGATGCCTAAAGTTCCAATGCCAGTCGCACTTGGTTGCTAGAGACCAACAAATTAGGTCGAAAAATAGTAAAAATTTAACTGGGTGTGGTACGAGTTTACGTACAACTCCCTCGATGACCAACAGTACGCTGGAAACCGGTTCGTCGCTCGATATTGACGAGCTCTTCGCCGACACCGACGCCGAACCAGCAGACGAGAGCGAACCACGGGCCGACCCCCGGAACGCACCGGAACAGGACGAGACAGAGGACATAGAGGACGTGACCGCAGGTGAGCTGTTCCAGCAGCTCAGCACCGACCACGCCCCCACCGTCGAATCGCCCGACGGCTACGCCGAGCTGTCCGACGAATCTCCCGAGGAGATAATCGCCAGTGCCGACGAAGCGGTGGAGCCGATGGACGAGGTCGACGAGGCCATCGCTGCCGACGACGACCTCCTCGACGACCTGTTGCTCTCGGGTCGAACGAAAGCCGACGGGTTCCTCTGGGTCGAGACGGACGCCGACGAGGACATCGACGAGTCGGACGACGACACCGACCAGGTGGACGCCGAGCAAGTCACCGAGGACGAGGCCGAATCTGAGCTCGAACCCGAATCAGCGCCCGAACCCGAATCAGAACCAGAGCCGACAGCCGACGTGGACGAGGCCGTTTCCGCCCCGACGCTCGACGACGGTCCCTCGCTCGATGCCACGTTCGAAGACGGTAACGCACCGGATGTCGCCGCCGACCCCGTGGACGATGACGGCGAAACCGACGACGCGACCGCCGACGAAGCCGGAGCAGCAGGCGCCGACGAAGCCGGGGCAACAGGTGACGACGAGGACGATGATGACGACTCGGGCGGTCTCGCCAGCAAGATTCGCTCCATCCTCTCTTCCTGAGGCCGGGTCGCCCACAACCTGTTGGTCGAGTATCACTATTTTGCACCCTGTCTGGTCGATGGCATAGACAGCGGTCGAAACGGCCGATACGCCTAAGGGTAGGAGACTGGTGAAATTGCGTATGGTTACTTCCCAGGATCTCATCTCCCACCACATCACGGTCCTGAAACGGTGCGGTCTCTCCGACGCGGAGATCTGTGAGGTCTACGGGCTCAGCGACCCACCCGATGACATCTCCGTCGAAGCTGTCGTCGAGAAAGGGTACGACGACGAGTTCACACCGCGCAACCTGTACGACCAGACGCACCGTGTCCTGGCGGCCTCGAGCAGGGGTATCGACGCCCCGCGCCAGTACCCGAATCGCGTCGTCCCACAGCAACTCGAGACGGTGTTCAGCGCCTACGGCTTCCACATCCACTTCCTCGACGATGAGGGCAACCCGATAGACACCGGCGTCGAGCCGACACAGCCCTTCAGAATCGCGCTCGAAGACCCGAACGGGAACCGTCGCGCGACCTCGTTCTCGTACCCGGACACCTCGCTCGGAGAGCACAACTACCCGGCACTCATCGCCGCCGTCGAGGAAGGGCTGCTCGATGGCGTGCCACTCACGTTCGCGATGCTGTCGAACTGGGCCGACGACCGCTGGCGGTTCGTCCTGTTCGAAGGAAAGCGCCTCGATGCCCTCGAATCACACTACGGCGACGGTATCGAAGCGTTCGGCGAACCGCTCCTGCACGACCAGCGACCCGCCCAATTCGTCTCCGAACTCGCCACCCAGGCCGCGTCGGCCGCCACCAGTGCGGACAAACAGGCCGCCTCGACGAGCACGAGCGGTTCGGGGACGACGGGCTCGGGCGACGGCGACATCGGCGTCGACGAGTCGACGGAGGGCTGGCTCGGCGACGGGATGGCCGACCTGAGCGAGGTCGACCTCGAAAGCGAAGACGACGAGCCCACCGAGGAGACAGCAGAGCCGGAGACGGCGGACGATTCGGCGCTCGATTCAATCTTCTCCGAGATGGAGGCCGCGGCCGACCCCAGCGGCGAGACCGGGGTCGAGGTCCAGTCGACCGGGAAGAGCGTTCGGGACCTCTTCACCGACTCGGACGACGGGGGGAGCGAGTCGACGCCCGAGGAGGTCGAAGAACCGGCATCGCCCAGCGAGAAGCCGCCGGTACCCGAGTCCGAACCGGACCCAGAGCCGGAACCGGAACCAGAACCAGAGCCGGTGTCCTCGGAGACACCAGCAGCCGAGACCGAACCGGCGCAAGAGCCAGAGCCTATCGAGATGTCGGACGAGAGCGAACCAGTCGCGGCCGCCGAGGCCCCGGCGGAAGCGGAGGCCACCGAGGCCGAACGGCAGCCCACTGCGGTCGATTCCGAACCCACGGGGGACAGGGACGACGGTGGCTTCGTGATGGCCGACCCCGAGCCCGTCGAGGACGACCCGGACCTGACGCCGAACTCGCCCGACCCCGGCGAACCGGCGCAGGAAGCGTCGAGCCAGCCGACGGTCGACGACGAGCCGGAGCCCGCAGCGGCCCCAACCCCTGTGGAGCCCGTCACGGATTCGGAGCCGGAGACGGCCGACGAGGCCGCGAGGGACCCCGAACCGGAACCGGAACCGGAGCCCGCTGCCACTCGAGCATCCGAACTGACCCAGGAACCCGAGCCTGACGCAGTACCGGCGGACGAGGCGGCTTCGGCACCGGAACCCGAGCCGATGCAGGCAGCTGAACCCGAGTCGGTCCAGGAATCCGAGCCTGCCGAAGAATCCGAACCGGCCACGGAGCCGGAACCAGAGCCCGAACCGGAGCCAGAACCGGCACCCCGGCCAAGCTCGAAATCGTCGCAGGGTCCCGAACCCGTTACCTTCGGTGGAGACAGCGCCGACGGCCCGAAGGCCGACGACGAGCCCACCGAGCAACCGGCTTCGAAGGAGTCGGCCGAGTCGCCCGGCATCATCGGCAGGCTCGTCGGCGCGCTCAAGGGCCTGTTCTAGTCGCGAAAGACGATCTCTTCTATCGCTCGACGCTCGCCCCCGTCGTCGTCGTTCTCGTACTTGTAGCGAACGCCGTCCTCCTCGTCGTGGGTCGCCCTGTGCGAGCCGTCGCAGAACGGCCGAGTCGCGGAGAGCCCGCACTGACAGATGGCCACGTCGCCTTTCTCGTCGTGGATGTCCTCCGGCGTGAGCTTGTACGGGCGGTCCTCGGTGTGGGTCACTTCGCGGCTCATACCACCACGGCCGCCGCCGAGCGTGATAGTCGTTGTCCCGGCGGTGCCGTCGCTGGCTTTCCGCCTGCCAACAGTTAATATCCACCCCCCGTGATAGCTAACCAATCGATGACCGACCGCGACCGGAGTGACCGACTGCGTGAGTACGTCGACGTACTCCGTGGATTCGGCCTCGATGACGCCGACATCTGCACACGTCACGGGCTCGACGGCGACACCGCGGCCGAGGAGCTCACCGACCGCCTCGACGAGACCCTGGACGACGCGTCAGAACAGGCCCTGTACGACCACACCCACGACGCGCTCGCCGCGTCTCACCGGGGAATCGACGCCGACCGGGAGGCAGACGACCACCGCACCTCGCTCACGGCGGTGCTGGAGCGCGCCGACTGGGGCCTCTCCGTCGAGGACGGGGACCCGCTCGAACTCACGGTGACCGACCCCGAGGGCGACTCGCGGTCCACCACGTTCAGCTACCCCGACCATCCGCTCGGGCCGCGGAACTACCCGGCGCTGGTCGATGCGGTCGAGGCACTGCTCGATGGCCTGTCGTTCGTGCTGTTGACCGAGAAGGACGGCCGTTGGCGGTTCGTGCTCCTGCCGGACGACGACCTGGCGAGCCTGCGCGAGCGCTACGGCGACCGAATCCGGGTGTTCCGCCGGCCGCTCCTCGCCGCTGACCAGCCCGCGGACTTCGCGGAACCGGTGGCCGAGGGGGACCGCGAGGGCGAACTCGCCGGCCTCGCGGGCGACGCCTTCGCGGAATCGTTCGGCACTGGCCCCCGCGTCCACCGTTCCTCGCGGCCGCTGAACGAGGAGTCGGAGACGACAGCTGAGCCGACCACCGTCGTCGGCGAGAGCGTCGACGACGTGTTCGAGACCATCGAAGACGATGGGACGGCAGAGCCGTCCTCCCACACCGTCAGTACGGACGACGGGAGCGAGGCCGGCAGCACGGGCGGCATGGACGGTTCGGGCGACCGGCTCGTCGGTGGGAACCCCCGGACGACCGTGGTATCCGGCAGCGTCGACGAGGTGTTCGACGAGGAAGCGGAGGAAGAACCGGACGCCGAAATCGACGGCGCGTCGGCCACTCCGACAGACGACGACTCGCCCGCGGCCGAGGAATCAGCGAGCAAGACGGGCCCGGACCCGGACGCGGAGAAACGCGTCGCCGACCTGGCCGCGGCCGCGGCCTCGGTCGGCCCGACGAAGCAACCGGACGAGGACGACGATGCTGACGAGACTGACGAGGTTGCGGCGGCGGACGTCGCCGAGGACGAACCAGCGGAACCCGAAGTGGTCGAGGCGGCCGGAGCGGCCGAGTCGAGCGAGGCGGCCGAGGCTGGCGAAGCGGCCGAGCTGTCTGAAGGGGCAAAGGCGACCGAGTCCAGCGACGGTCTTGCCTCCAACGACGCTCCCGACTCCAGTGACAGCACCGACGCTCCCGCCAGTGCACCGGCTGCGAACCCACCCGAGTCTGCTGGCGTCGATGATGTCACCGATACGCCGGGCGACCCCGAGGACGCTCCCGACCCGGATTCCGAACCGGCGGACAGCCCGTCCATCTCGGACGTGGACCTCGACATCGGCGACTTCGAGGAACCGGACCTCAGCGAGGAGACCAACACCGACGGCCCCCTCGCGGGGAGCCTCGGCGGACCAGCGATTGAAGACGAGGGCACAGGGTCGGGCGACACGCCCTCTGCCCCGGCCGATGCGGAACCCGGCGACGAGGGGACGAACGAGTCGAGCCCGGGTCTCCTCGGCCGGTTCTCGGCGTGGCTCCGCGGGCTGTTCTGAGCCACGGCTCCTCGAGTTCTGCGACGCGAAGAAATGAACGGCGAGAGCGGCGAGCTTACAGGAAGCTCTCGATGTGGTCCGCAACCTCCTCGGGGGTGTCGCCGACCGGGACGCCCGCGTCGTTGAGAGCGTCGATCTTGGACTGCGCCGTGCCGGTACCAGAGCCGGAGACGATGGCACCAGCGTGGCCCATGCGCTTGCCCGGCGGGGCGGTGCGGCCCGCGATGAAGCCGGCGACCGGTGTGTCGACGTGCTCGTCGATGTAGGCCGCGGCCTCCTCCTCGTCCTCGCCACCGATCTCACCGCACATGACGATGGCCTCGGTGTCGGGGTCGTTCTCGAACAGCTCGAGGGCGTCGACGAAGTCCGTCCCGATGATGGGGTCGCCGCCGATACCGATGGCGGTGGTCTGGCCGATGCCGCGGTCGGTGAGGTTGGAGACGACCTGGTAGGTGAGGGTGCCGGAGCGGGAGACGAGCCCGACGTTACCCGACGAGAAGATGTTACCTGGCAGGATGCCCAGCTTGGCCTCGCCCGGCGTGATGAGGCCGGGACAGTTCGGGCCGACGAGTCGCGTGTCGACCTCGGAGAGGCGCTTGTTGACCTTCGCCATGTCCTGGGTCGGGATGCCTTCCGTGATGGCGACCGCAAGGTCGATGGGGGCGTCGAGCGCCTCGAAGATGGCGTCCGCGGCGAACGCCGGCGGCACGAAGATGACGGACGTGTCGGCGTCGTGCTCCTCGGCTGCCTTCTGGACGGTGTCGTAGACGGGGACGCCGTTGACCTCTTCGCCACCCTTGCCGGGGACGGCACCGGCGACGATGTTCGTCCCGTATTCCATCATCTGCTCGGTGTGGAACTTGCCTTCCCCACCGGTGATGCCCTGTACGATAACCCTGCTGTCGTCGTCGACGAGTACACTCATTATTCGCTCACCTCGTCTGCGAACTCGACCGTACGCTGGACCGCGTCCTCCAGCGTCGCTTCGACGGTCACGAGTTCCTTGTTCAGAATCTCCATACCTTCCTCGGCGTTCGTACCCGCCAGGCGGACGACGACCGGCTTCGGAATCTCGTCGAACTGCTCCAGCGCCTCGTTGATACCCTTGGCGACCTCGTCACCACGGGTGATGCCACCGAAGATGTTGAACACGACGGCGTCGACGTTCTCGTCGGAGAACACCATGTCGAGTGCGTTCGTCACGCGCTCGGCCTTCGCGCCACCACCGATGTCCAGGAAGTTGGCGGGCGAGCCACCGTAGTAGTCGACGAGGTCGAGCGTCGTCATGACGAGACCGGCACCGTTCCCGATGATGCCGACGTTCCCGTCGAGACGGACGTAGTCGAAGCCGTACTCGTCGGCCTTGCGCTCGAGTTCGTCGCCGCCCGCGGCGGCCTCCTCTTCCATCTCGGAGAGTTCGGGCTGGCGGAACAGCGCGTCCTCGTCGATGTTCATGACGGCGTCGGCCGCGATGACCTCGCGGTCGGACGTGATCATGAGCGGGTTGATCTCGGCGTCAGCGCCGTCCTTGTCGTCCCAGAGCGTGTACAGTGTGCGGAGCACGGACGCCACGTCCATGGCGACGTCGCGTTCGACACCCGCGTCGTAGACGGCCTTGCGGGCCTGGTACGGGTGCATCCCGAAGGAGGGGTCGACGTGTTCGCGAACGATGGCGTCGGGGTCCTCCTCGGCCACCTGCTCGATGTCGACGCCACCTTTCGTCGAGACCATGGCGACCGGCTTGCCCTCGCCGCGGTCCATCGTGACACCGACGTAGAGTTCGTTGACGAAGTCGACGGCCTCCTCGACCAGGACGCTGTCGACGTGGAAGCCCTTGAGGTCCATCCCGAGGATGGACTCCGCGGCTTCGCGTGCTTCGTCTTCGTCCTCGGCGAGCTTGATGCCGCCCGCCTTACCTCGACCTCCCACCTGTACCTGCGCCTTGACAGCGACCGGATAGCCGATCTCCTCGGCCGCCGCGACGACGTCCTCGACGCTGTCTGCGAGCGTCGAATCCGGCGTCGGAATACCGGCGTCGGCGAAGACCTGCTTCGCCTGGTACTCGTGAAGTTTCATGCGTTCGGAACCCCGCCCTGCGGCCGCTTAAATCCCGCCGATTCGGTCGTTCACTTGCCGGTGTTCGGGGCAAGCGATGCGGCCGGCGGAATTAAGACGGGGCCTTGCTAGTGTTCTGACGACAGAGACGCTGTCCGGTGAGACTATCCCGAACGCTCTGACATCGATGCCGTTCGAGCAACTCGCATACGTGGGTTTGCTCGTGTTCTCAATGGTCGTGTTAGCGGCGCTGGGGAGTCACGCGCTCCGCACAGCCCGCGGCCGACCGGACCACCGGCGGACGTTGCTCCTGTTCGGGCTCTTCATGTTCGGTTCGGCGTTCTGGTCCGGGACGTACTCGCTCCAGCTCGCCGCGACCGACGAAAGCACGAAGCTCTTCTGGCTCTCGCTCTCGAACGTCGGGGCGGTCATCGTTCCGGGGGCGTGGTTGCTGTTCGCGCTCTCGTACGTCGGGAAGGATCGGTGGCTCCGCCCGTGGACGACCCTGTTGCTGGTAATCGAACCGCTCGTCGTCGTGGGTGTGCTGGCGCTCGGCCAGTCCGATCTCTTCTGGTACAACACGGGCGTCGTCGAGGAGCCGTTTCCCCTCCTCACCCGCGAACTCGGCCCGTTGTTTCAGGTACACGCGATGTACTCCTACCTCCTCATCCTGTTCGGGACAGCGGTGCTCGTCCAGTGGGCCCGTCGGAAGCAGGGGGTCTACCGGGGCCAGGCAGCGTTGCTCATCACCGGGTCGGCGGTCCCGACCGTGTTCAACGTTGCGTTCCTGGTCGGGTTCGGTCCGGCAAACGTGAACCTCACGGCACCGCTGTTCGTGTTCTCCGGGCTCGCGTTCTGGACGGCCATCGCCCGCTACCGGCTGCTCGACGTCGTCCCGGTCGCCCGCGAGTCCGTCATCGAGAACATGCGCGACGGCTACCTCGTCATCGACGACCAGGGCCGCATCGTCGATACGAACCCCGCGGCGACCCGACTACTGCGCGATTCGTCCCTGGTCGGTGACCGAATCGACTCGGTCCTCCCGGCGGCGGCGGGGCTCCTCGCGGCTCTCCGCGACGGCGACACCGACGACGCCGACGACAGGACCGAACTCGTCATCGGCGACGACCACGACCGCCGATACGTCGACATGTCGGTCTCGCCACTCGGGACGGAGACCGGGAGTTCGCTGGTGGTCCTGCGCGATATCACCGACCGTCGAAGTACCGAGCGACGGTTCAAGACCCTCATCGAGAACTCCTCGGACCTCGTGACCGTGGTGAACGAAGACGGGGTCATCGAGTACCAGAGCCCGTCGACTGAACAGCTCCTCGGTTACGACCCCGAAGCGATGACGGGCGCGAACGCACTGACCTACGTCCATCCGGCGGACCGCGAGGAACTCGCGGCCGTCTTCGAGGCGGGCCTCAACGAGGACGAGTACACCGCCAGAACCGAGTACCGGGTGCGCCACACCGACGGCGAGTGGCGCACCTACGAGGCCCTCAGCCGGAACCTGCTGGACGACCCCGCGGTCGAGGGCGTCGTCATCAACTCCCGGGACATCACGGAGCGAAAGCGCCGGGAACGGGAACTCGCGGAGACGAACGAACGACTCGACCAGTTCGCCTCGGTCGTGAGCCACGACCTTCGCAACCCGCTCAACGTCGCCCAGGGCTACGTCGAACTGCTCGACGAACTCGTCGACGGTGAGGCCGACCAGTACGTCGACGAGGTGGCGGAGAGCCACGACCGGATGGAGCGCATCATCGACGACGTGCTCGCGCTGGCCCGCGACGGAACCGAGATCGCCGAGCGCCACCCGGTCGAACTAACGCACGTCGCTCGCGACGCCTGGAGCAACGTCGACACGGCGCAGGCGTCGCTGGTGACCCGGACCGACAGCACCGTTCCCGCAGACCGGAGTCTGCTGGTGCGAGTCTTCGAGAACCTGTTCCGCAATTCTATCGAACACAGTGACGAGGGGGACCTGACAGTCGTGGTGGAGGACCTTCCCGACGAGGCCGGCTTCGCCGTCGCCGACGACGGCCCCGGAATCGACGCTGCGGTCCGAGACGAGCTGTTCGAGCCGGGCGTGACGGGGTCACAGTCCGGGACCGGCCTCGGCCTGGCCATCGTCGAGCGCATCGTCGAGGCCCACGACTGGGAGATCCGTCTCGCGGATGCAGCGAACGGGAGTAACGCACGACCCGAGAGTACCGACGGTGGCATCGACGGAGATGTCGTCGATGTCGAACCGCGCCCTTCGGGAGCCCGGTTCGAAATTCTTACAGGAGACTGACGAGCAGGCCGACGAGGTACAGGCCGACCACCAGGTAGACCAGCAAGAGCAGCGCGTTTCGCTTCGGGGCGTTCGCTCTGAGCCCGAGGAGTCTCCGGAGACGCCGCCGCGAGGCTCCGGTCCCGCCTCTCGACATCGAACCCGGCACCGCCAGCAGCAGGGAGAGTATTGCTGGCGTCCACGACCGACGGCGACGAGGGTCACCGGGATCGCGACGTTCAGGCGGGCGCTCCATCGCTCGTCGGCTCCTCACTCAGGACGCTCTTCGTTCCTGACGACACCTCGGCTATCGCGCTATCTGTGTTCACCGACGCTGTCGTGTCGGTTCCAGTGCTGTCGGACGACTCCGTGTCGTCCACCGACCCGTCTCCGGCACTCGTACCGGTCGTTTCGTTGGTGGTGGTGTTGTCGTCGCTGCTGGAGACCTCGACCGTCGTGTTGTCCGCGGTCGAGTTGTCGCCGGTGCCGTCGTCGACCACGGTGCTGTTGTCCTCGGTGGAGCTGTTGTCACCGACAGTGGTGTTGTCGCCGACGGTCGAGTTATCCTCGACAGTGGTGTTGTCATCGACGGTGCTGTTGTCGCCGACAGTGGTGTTGTCGCCGACGGTGCTGTTGTCGCCGACGGTCGAGTTATCCTCGACAGTGCCGTTGTCGCCGGCGGTCACGTTGTCACCGACAGTGGTGTTGTCACCAGCGGTCACATTGTCGCCGGTCTCCGGTTCGGGCTCCGTGGCGGTTATCTCGACCGTTCTGGTCGAGAACGAATCGATGACGAACGTGAGGTACTCGCCGCTGTCGCCCGACTTCTTGGCCTGCCCGGTGGTCTTCGCCTCGTAGACGGTGCTCTCGATACGTGCCCCGTCGAGGGTCACGTCGGCATCGGTGAGCGTGGAGACCGAGACGCCGAGGACCTCGGCGAGACGCGAGGCCTCGATGTATATGCGAGCCGGGTCGGACTTCTCGCGGGTGAACGTCATCGTCACGGTCCCGTCGGCGGCGCGGACGATCTCGACGTAGATGACGTCGCTCTCGTAGTCGGCGGCGTACACGTGGCCGCGCAGGGTCTCGGCCTGGAAGCCGGTTACCTCGACCGTGGTCGCCTCGACGTCCGAGACGGTCTGTGAACCGAATATCGACAGGTTCGCCCCTTCGGTATCGCTGTAGAACGCGGCAGCGCCGCCGCTCCCACCGATGGTCGCACCGAGCAGACCGAGGGCGACCAGGACGACCAACGTCCGCTTCAGATCAGTCATCGCTGTCTCCGCCGACGGAGGAGGAGTCCTCGGGCGACTTGACCGGTGCGGTCATGACAGCCCGTCGCTCGTCCTCGTCCGCCATCGTCACACCGCCGTCGGTGACCGAGCGTGCTTCCTCCGTCGCCTCGGGCCACTGTCGCCAGAAGCTCCCGAGCAGCACGAGCAGGCCGATGGAGGCGACGAAGCCCATCATGCTGACCGTGAGGAACTGCTGGAAGCCCAGCATCCGGCTGTAGACCAGCCAGAGCATGACGCCCGAGTAGAGCACGAGTAAGCCCGTGACGCCGAGCCCGATGCGCAGTTCGTCCCGGGTGAACGTGAGGGCCTCTTCCTCGTCCTCGATGGCTGCTGCTGCGGTCGCACCACCTGCAGTGGCGGTCGCGACGTCGCCGGCTGAGCCACCACCGGACGTGTTCTCCTCGGCAGCGGTCACTACCGGTTCGTTCGCTTCTGCGTCACCGTCCTGTTCCTTCCGGCCGAGGAGTCCGGTGCCGATGAGCGACCAGATCTCGGTCAGGATGAGCAGGCCGAACGGAACCAGCACGAGCGCCAGGAACCCCGTCTCGGAGTTGACGAACTGGATGACGTAGCCGACCTTGGGGAGCGTCAGCGAGATCTCACCGATGACGGCACCCGTCGTCACGAGCCCGCTGTCGGTGTCCTCGTTGGCGTCACCCTTGGTGACGAACGCGATGTCTCCAGTCTCTGTCGTGGTCCGTTCGACGACCCGGTGGGTCGTCGGGACGTTCATGTTCGCCCGCTCGTAGATGATGACGTCGCCGACCTCGATGGTGGTCGGGTCGACGTGCGTGACGATGACGACGTCACCGGGGCTGATCGCTGGCTCCATGCTCCCCGTCAGTACCACGTAACTCTGGTCGCCGCCGGCGACCTGCGGAACCGCATAGATGATGAAGGGGATGACTACTACCAGGAGTAGCAGCAGTGCGACGACGTTTATCGCCGTCCGTAGCGACCCCCCAATCAGCCATCGCCGG
This sequence comes from Haloarchaeobius sp. HME9146, assembly GCF_025399835.1. Lineage (NCBI taxonomy): Archaea > Methanobacteriati > Methanobacteriota > Halobacteria > Halobacteriales > Halorubellaceae > Haloarchaeobius > Haloarchaeobius sp. HME9146. The sequence continues at coordinate 2,125,083 of NZ_JAODVR010000001.1, read as the reverse complement.
TCGTTTGAATCCTTTCGTGTCATGTGAACTCCCTTCCCTGAAGCGTCGGGTGACGCCCCGGAATACTCTCCCCGAAGGGACGCCCGCGGGCGGTCTCGAACCGCCCTGGTGGCCTCGTACCACGCGGGTTGGCCGTCTGTCTGCTGTTCAGTCCCGGGTCTCCGAGAACTCCCAGTCGTCCGGCACGCAGGGGTCGTTCGGACTGTCGAACCCCGGTTCGTAGTCGTACTTGATGCCGGTGTGTCCGTCCTTGCAGGGGCTCTGCGGGAGCTGGTCGCCGGTTCCGGGCGTCCCCTCGTGGATGGTGACGTAGCCCTCGACGCCGCTGTTCGAGTAGAAGTTCTCGATGGCGAAGTCGGTGGGCATCGGCCCGTTCCCGGTCTTCAGGACGGTGTAGTCGACACCGTCGACCCCGCGGTCCTGCGCCGCCTGGGTGAGATACCAGGCGAGTCTGGTCGGCTCACCCTCGCTGTTCGTCCCGGTGACGCCGAAGCAGACGTCGCCGTCCTGGAGGGGCTCGCCGTCTTCCACGCAGAAGGCGACGAAGCTGATACCCTTCCCCTGGACGCAGTCCTGGCACACCTCGTCGCAGCGGACGGTGCACTCGTCGTCCCACGGCGATTCCATCGCCATGTTGTGGCGCGCCTGTTCGGCGTAGAACTCCAGGCTGAAGCTGGCCTCGGAGCCGCCCTCGATGCAGATGTCCGCCGTCAGCTCCCATTCGAAGCCGATGCAGACCTCCTGGCCGGGCGTGAACGAATCGATCTCGTCGGCCGAGCTCAGGTCACTGTCGAGGCGAACCCCGCTGTGGAGTTCGGAGAGGACCTCACAGAGGGTTCCCTCCGCGATGGTGACGGTTTCGCCTTCCTCGGGTTCACCGTCGCAGTCGACGTCGTAGAACACCCGAAGGTCGAGTGCCCGATACAGGTTGGCCAGTGAGTAGTCCCCCACCTGCGTGCACGGGCTCTCCGGACAGCTGGTGCGGAACCACAGCCACGCCACGTTGTTGTGCCCGTCGTCGGGCAAGCGTACGCGAGCACTGCCCGAACCGGTGCGGTTCTCCGCGTCGATCTTCGGCAGCTGGACCTCGATGATCGACCCGTTCACGAACTCCGGACAGAACCCCGGTTCGATGACTTCGGTCGTCTTCGCGTCCTCTTCGGTTTCGCTTTCGGCCTCGGTGTTCTCGGCGTGGAGCTGGCCGTCCTGCCAGCAGATGTCGAGGTCGAGCCCACCCGTGGTGAACGCGCCGCCCAGTCGCTCTGCATCGAGGAGACGCGCAGTCGTCCCGGTCGCCCCGACCGCGGCAGTGATGGCACTGACGCCACCCAGCGTGTACAGCAGCTGGCGGCGACTGACCGACCGTTTGTCTTTCACGCGGTCACCTCTCGATTCTCGTCCCGTCCACCGTTCTGTGTCGAACGCAGTTCGCTAGTCGCGTCGTCGCGTGTGCGCCCGGTCGTCCCGTTGGACGGACCGACGGACACACAGACGTCTGCGGTTGTCGTGCGAGTGCGTACGTCCCCTATTCGAGTCATGTCTGTTTTCCCCAGTGGTGTGGCGATGTGCCATCGGTCGGTGTCCGGCGTCTCGCCGGAAAGACACACGACTCCCCCTGACACTCGTTCATATGTTCGTTGATACATTAGGTATGCTGAAGCTACTGCGCGGTAACCCATCCAGCCCATCAGGTGAACGTTCGATAGGTCTGGACGGTTCACCCCCGAACCCCCGGTTAGATACGCCGCAGTAACCCGGTTTCTCGCTGAACAGTTCGTCACCGACCAGCGCCCCCGATCACGAGCGTGCTCCCGACGATATCGGATTCGGCACTCACCGAGCGCAGCTATTGTCAGAGGGTTGATTGCTATCGGCTGCTGTTTCGTCGCTCCCGAGAAGGCGCGAGATCGAGAGACCAGCCACAAGAGAGACTGACAACCCCGTACCGGCGAGAAAGCGTGATGGCAGTGTGCCTGTTCAGCTGTTGGCGCGGCACTGCTCGAGGTCGAAGTTGAAGCCCAGCCGCAGGTCGTCGGTCTGGGTCACGTTCACGTCGACCGTGACCTCGTCGGCCGTCTGGGCACTGATGCCGAGGTAGTACCCGCGCTCGCGAAGCTCGTCGTTCAGCGTCATCTGGCCGTCCATGTCGTTGTCCTGGACGTCGACCAGGTTCCCGTCACCCAGCACGTCGGCCTGGAACACGTTCTCGGTGAACGAGTTGAACAGGAGCAGATCTCTGAAGCCCTCGGCTGCCGGGTCGGTCTCGCCACAGGCGAGGAACCAGCTGAGCTGGTAGCCGTGGACGTCCACGTCGAAGCAGAGCCCCTTGGCGTCCACGTCGGCGCTGAGGCCCGACGGTTCGAGCTGGATGCGGCCATCGGCTGCGTTGATGAGCGTCTCGACCAGCCCGGATGCGGAACCCGCGAACAGGACGTCTTCCTCGTTGTTGAGGCCGTTGACGGCGTCGAACACCTTCGCTTTCACCTCGTCGAAGGGCTTGAGCACGCCAGTCGCGTTCTTCAACAGGACCAGGTACAGGAAGTCCCGGAGCTCGCCCGGCTTCTCGGTGACGCCGTCTATCTCGAAGCCCGCGTTCACGAAGTTCGCCCCGAACACCTCGCCGGCTTCCTGTTCGGCTTCGATGATCTGGTTCTCCTGACTGTCGGCGATGGCCTCGTTGGTGAACTCGTCGATGGCCACCGAGAGGAACGCCAGCGACGGGTTCCCACACACGTGGATGTCGAACTGGAGTGCCCCCAGGTCCTTCGGCTTCACGTCGTCGAGTTCGAGGAAGATACCCGTCTCGCCGTCGACGAAGCCCGGTAAGAACAGGTCGTCCGGGACGGTGTCGACGCCGAAGGCGTTGAGAATCTCGAAGTCCTCCGACGCGAGCCCGATGCTGAGGTCGGTCGAATCGGCGAGCGAGCACGCGTCCAGCGTCCGGACGTCGCTCGCGAAGAACTCGTCCGAGAGCGGGTTCCCTTCCGCGTCGAGGAAGGCGGGGCCTTCCGCGAGCAGGTACACCTCGCGCTCGTCGTCCGTCGGGACGAGCGGCGGTCTGTCTTCGGGCGCTACGTCGTGGAGTTCGTAGCGGTCCCAGGGCTCGTAGGTCGACCGGAAGTCGAGGATGTTGTCGACACGGCCGGCCTCCAGCCAGCCCTCGAGGACCTCTCTGTCGCTATAGAACGCAGTCGTGCCGAGCCCTGCTCCTGCACCCGCCACGCCGATAGTCCCGAGCCCCGCCAGGACCTTTCGGCGTGTGAGTTGTGAGCGTCTTGATTGCATGATATGTATGGAGTTGCCTCTCCCCGAGGCAGGACCCATTGGCGGAGTCGAACCGCCGTCACGAACCGCAAAACGAGGTCCGCGGACGGGTCACCAGGACACCGTGTCCGGCGATACCGTCAGACCACGATGGGTCGATGGTAGTCTGGAGGCTATGCTATCACGGGGCCGCTTCTGCCTCGAAGGTGATCGAGGGCAGCTCGTCGGCGCCTGCACCAGTGACGGTCCACTCGAAGTCACCGGAGATCACGAACTCGCTCGACAGGTGCACACCGTTGAACAGGATGTGGTTGACGTCGGAGGAGTCCGAAGTCTGGGTGTCGACGGCGAGCGCCATGTTGTTGTAGCGCACGTTGCTGACAGTGGTGTCGCCACCAGCACCGTTGCGGACGTCGAGGGTCAGCTGGTCACCCAGGCTGTTGGGTGCGACGGCCACGTTCTGGACGGTCTCCTCGATAGCGCCGTCACGCTTGACACGCCATTGGAAGTTCCCGGCACCGTCGTGGTAGAGCCGGAACGAACCCGATGCGTCGGAATCGTTCCACGGCTGCTCGTCCTGGACGTCAGCGCCATCGTTCGGCGCGTTGTCGGCGGAACCCTGCTCCCAGGTGTTCACGTCACCGTTGCGGATGCGGGCGAAGTACCCGACCTCACCGGCGTTGCTGAACTGGAGGCTACCGAAGCCCTCACCTGCGACGGTCTCGGGGACCATCTGGTGGCGGCACTGTTCGGCCTCGAACTCGATCTTGTAGTGGTACGCGTCGGTCTGCGTCGCGTTGACGTCGACGATATCGTACTTCTGCTTGAGGAACTCGTACATGTTCATCGTCGAGCCATCCTCGTTCGTCATGCAGGTGTCGAGCGCCTCGAACTCCTCGTGCTTGCACGGCAGCTCACAGCGGAGTGCGAAACAGTGGACTGCGTCGCCCTCCCAGCAGGTCGCGATGCCGGGGTCACACAGCATGTTGTCGTCCGAGAGGTAGACGCCACCGTCGTTGGCGACACCCTCGACGAGACCGCTGAGCGGACCCTTGTAGATGCAGGTCTCGGCGACGCTTGCACCGTCGGAATCGACTGCAGTGATGACCTGCGGGATGATGCCGACCGGGTCGCTCATCGGGTCGGTGAACGCGTCGAGCGTATCCTGAGTGCTGGCCGATTCGAACACTTCTGCGCCTGCGCCACCGATGTCGGCGACGGCGAGGACTTCGGGGTCGAGCAGGATGGCCTTGACCGTGATGCCGTCCATCACAGCGTCCTCGATTGCTTCTTCTGCGCCGTCGAGGTTCTCGATACCGTTCGTGATGAGAACGAGGAACTTCGCGCCCTCGCAGTCTTCCAGGTCCGCTGCTGCGGACTGGACGCCGAGTGCGACGGTGCCCTCGGTGTCACCGAGCGAGGTGTCGAACGATTCGTCACCGTCCTCGACGAAGACGTTCTCGAGCGTGGCGCGGTCGGTCGTGCGCGAGACGCTGCGAACGTCGATGATCGGGGTTGCGACACCCATGTCGTCGGGTGCCGAACCGAACAGGGTCACACTCATCTCGAACGGCGCGAGGTCGGTGTCGTCGGAGTCGTCGAACTCGGCCAGCTCCTCGATGAGAGCGAGAGCGCCCTCGCGGATGCCGTCGTCCTTGTTCTCCATGTTGTTGTCGAACGTCTCCGCCATCGAGTCGGAGTTGTCGATAGCGAGTTCGATGCAGACCTGCTGTACCTCGTCCTTGACGTTGTTGCAGTTCGGGTCGTACCACAGCTCACAGTAGATGTAGTCGCCGAGTTCACCGACGTCGTCGGTGGTGTCGCCGGCCGAGCGCTCGGGCTCGAAGCGGCCGTTCTCGGTGTTGCCGTACGGGCCGTTTACCTCCGCCGTGGAGCCGTTATCGTTCTTCGGCGCCGTCAGCTCGGTGCGCATCCGTATCTTCGACGGGTTGCCACAGAGGTGGACGGAGAAGGTGGTCTCCCACTCGTCCAGCGGCTTGATGTCGTCGATGTGCTGGAACATGCCGGTCGGGCCGTCGACGTAGCCCGGCAGGAAGGTCGGGCCGGAGAGCTCCTCGGGGATCTTCAGTCCCTGGGGCTCCATGCCACGGAGGTCCTGTGCTTGTTCGTACGTGAGCGCGCAGGCGTCGAACTCTCGGGTGACGCGGGCCCACTCCTCACCGACGAGGACAGGGTAGCCCTCGGTGTCCTGACGCCAGTCGGGCGCCTGCCCGACGACGTAACACTGGTCGCTTTCGGGGACGAGGAACGCACCGTTCTCGAGAACCTTGTCCTCGCGGCCGGTGGCCCGGGTCAGCTCGAAGCGGTCCCAGGGCTTGTACACTGTACGGTAGTCGAGACGCAGGTCCACGCGACCGGCCTCCAGCCACCCTTCCAGCGCTTCGCGGTCACTGTAGAATGCAGTGGTGCCGAGGCCTGCGCCCGCGGACGCGACCCCGATCGTTCCGAGCCCGGCGAGAACTTGGCGCCGGGACAGTTTCATCGATTGTTTTTCTGTCATGGTTGTTGGTTGTTGGTATCGCTGTTGCGTGTGCCCGCCTCCCCCCGGAGGACCGGTCGGAACGGGTCGAGCTAATCTTGGGATGGTACCAACTTACTTATGATTCGCTTCGTGGTCATCGAAGCTACCAATCGGATTCCCGAACACTGGGTTACCTCGAGGATATCACCGGTTAGAAGCTCGTAGCCCGAACCTACAGTCGACGGAGTCGCTCGATTTTGGCCGCAAAATCACCAATTTAACAGGAATTTACGGTATCAAATCCATATCTAAGTATATAAGAGATAGTATACTCAGATAGCGCACTTGCTAGCCGGGACCATGGGGCCCGGGAGCGCTCAGTGGGGGAAGTATGTTTCCAGTTACGACACGACGCAATCGACTACAGGAGTGCGATATCCACCAGATCCTCAGCAACTCGCGCCGGCGCGAGACGCTCCGGGTTCTGAACCGCTCGACGGGCTCTATCACGTTACGAGACCTCTCAGAGCTCATCGCCGCTATCGAATCGGGTGAGACGCCCGCACCACGGAACATCCGCGAGACGGTCTACATCTCGCTCCATCAGACGCACCTGCCGAAACTCGACGAGCTCGGCGTCCTCGAATACGACTGCAACCGCAAGCTCATCACGCTCGACGAGGGTGCGCGCGAAGTCGCCCAGTACATGGACGTGACGACCGGCCACGGCATCACCTGGGGGGAGTACTACCGTGGCCTCGGGGTCGCCGGCCTCTGTGCCGTCGTCGCCTCGCTGAGTGGTGTTCCCGTCGTCGAACAGATCCACCCGAGCCTGGTCGCCAGCGGGTTCCTCGCGATGTTCGCGGCCTCGACCGCGGTCCAGCTGTGGAAGTTCCGGGGTTCGCTCCGGCGACAGTTCTTCGGCTGACCGCCCTGTAACAGCGCGTTCTGCTTCTATCACGTCGATTCGAGCCCTCCCGAGCGCAGCGGTTCACCGAACATACCACCCTCGAACGCCCCGTTCGGCGGGCTCAAGCTCCCAAAGATGTGGGCCGCTGGTTCTGGTTCACGTCGGTCCGACCGATGCTCGTCCGATGGCCGTTCGAATGTTCCTTCGCAGGTAGTCTCGAGAGTAGCCATTCCCTGCGTAGGTGCTCTCGGCAGTGGTCACTCCCTGCACAGATACTCTTCGCAGTGGCCACTCCCTGCACAGATACTCTTCGCAGTGGCCTGCTCAGGTTGGTTCGGTCGCGCCAGCGCGGCGGGGCCTGTCAACTCTCCACTGATGGGTGAGACAAGGAGAACCTCGCAGGCGACCCTGCGCCCACCCCGTGCCATTGCGGGCAACACGAGCCTCTCGCCGGAGAGCGACAGCTGGCCCGGTACCGACTCCAGAAGCAAATCCCCTCGACGAGCCCTGGCAGCGGACTGCTCTCGTAGTGTCGGAACCCGGCTCCAGACTACTGGCTACCGCTTTCCGAGGGAGCAGTCGACGCCAACACACCATCGTGTCGGGAGTCCAGACACAGCAAGCCTCCCACCGTCGCCCAGATGGCCGGATTGCGGTTCCGGTTCAGTGAGCTGGGCCGACCCAACCCCTCGCATCGCTCGGTGGGCTGTCGTCACGTCAGTTATGGAACGAACAGAAAAGAAGGAGGGCGGACAGTCGGCTGGATGGTCCTCGCCTACGCCTGCTCCGGTTCGAGCGCGTCAGCGTCGAACTCGGTCTCGAACAGGCGGGCCCCGCACTCCTGGCAGGATGCGGCGATGACGTCGTAGGACCGGCAACACGACTGGACGACCTGCTGGCCGAAGTCGACGGGCCCACCGCACGTCGGGCACTCTTCGACGAACAGCCGGAGGCCACCGAGGAGTTCCGAGCGGAACATCATCGGCATGTCGTGCCAGCTCTCGTATCGCGCCTCCAGTTCCTTGGCGGCGGCCATGTCGGCGACGAACGCGGCACGGGACTCCCACTGTGCAAGCCAGTTGCCGTCGACCCAGGCGATGAAGGAGTCTTTGCCGTGTTCGGTGATGGCGAGGCGGTCCTCCTCGACGCCGAGCAGGGCCGCTAACTCGTGGATGTCGGCGTCGCGGGCGGCGACCAGGGACATCCGTTCGCCCCACGCGGCGGCGAACGTGGGCGTCAACTCGACGTCGACACCGTCGGGCGTCTCGACGAGGACGCCAGCCTCCATGAGCGACGATTCGATGTCGAACGCGCCACCGTCGAACTGCGGCTTCGCCTCCTTGTCGAACAGCCGGAGCAGCCAGTCCGGGAAGTAGCGTTTGGTGAACTCCGGCGTCCCGGGTACCAGGTACCCACGGAAGTAGATCATCGCGAGTGAGACGGCCGCGACGCCGAGGGCGGCCGGTGCCCAGAGCACGAACGCCCCGGCAGTCAGTACCGCCGCTATCGCCAGATTGGTCGCGGTACACGGAATGCAGCGGTTCTCCCCGGTGTACTCCGGCTTCCGTAGACTGTTCAGTATCGTCCCCCCAGCTGTAGATGCGCCTGATTGTTGCATGCTGTCTCCCCGGTGGCCACGAAACGGACCACTCACACGATAATTACACTCCAACAGAGTATAGGTATGACACCATTACCCGCACTCACGGCCCCACCTCGTTGGAGTGCAGTCCGTGTTTTAACCAGTTTAGATACACTTAGTTCGGAAAACCGAACGAGAGCGAACTATCTGATTCTCGGCACCAGAGTCCCTCAAGCGAAAGATTAAGACTACTCACGGCGTTGTTAACTACTAGTGAAACACATGTCTCCATCGACGGAACTGGTCGTCGCGGAGCCGGGGGACGGGGGTCCATCTACAGCGGTGGCGCAGTCCGGAGATGACGGGAACACCGGTGTCCAGCTCACCCAGGACACCGTGTTCCACACGCTGAGCAATCAGCGTCGCCGGCTGGTCCTCCAGGCGCTCGACGAACGCGAGCAACTCACGGTCCGTGAACTCACCAGCTACGTCGCTGCCAAGGAATGCGGTATCGACGAGTCCGAACTGGACTACAAACAGCGAAAACGGGTGTACACGTCGCTGGTCCAGACACACCTGCCGATGATGCAGAAACACGAGATCGTCTCGTACGACAAATCACGCGGCACGGTCGAGCCCTCGGCCGACCTCTCCGCGTTCGACGTCTACCTGGAGGTCGTCCCGGAGGACGAACTCCACTGGAGCGAGTTCTACCTCGGACTCGCTACAGTGTTCGGCTTCCTGGCCGGCCTCGCGTGGGCCGGTATCGCTCCGTTCGCCAGCCTGCCTGGCCTGGCGTACGCTGGGCTGTTCACGCTCGTCCTTGCGAGCACGGCGGTCATCCACCTGTGGTCGTCGCGCAAAAAGCGTCTCGACGCCCGTGAACGGCGGCCGTTCGTCAGCGACAACGACGAACTTACGCGATGAGCTTCTCTTCGCCGCGTTCGACGACGACACGGCACGGCGGCGAGATCTTGTTGTAGGCACGGCGGAACGCGTCCTTGACGACGGGAGCCTGCTCGACCGTACACCAGCAGGTGAAGAGACGCTCGCCTCGCTGGATGCGGGCGGCCGTACCGACGACCTTCCCGAACGCCTGGCGCATCCCGTCAGAAACACGGTCTGCACCAGCACCAGTTGCCTGCTTGTTCTCGCGCAGGACGTGGTGCGGGAACTTCCGCAGAATCATGTAGTAGTTGCCCTCACCGAGCTCCTTGATGAGGTGACGGTTCGCGGACAGACGGGACGCCTCCATCGAGCCGTGGCGGATCTGGCACTCCTCCTCGAGGACGAGGCTGATCTGGACCGGCCAGTCGTCGGGATCAGAGGCGGTGTCGCCCATCTTGTGCTGTGCGATCTTCGAGCCAGGGATTCCCGTGATGTACTCGCGTCGGGTGTACGCGGGCTTGGAAATCTCCCGGTACATCGAGGCAGGTTTGTCCGACATGGTCAGTACGGAAAACTGACTGTCACGGCGCGAATAAACCTGTTCATTCGAAGTCGGCACGCGGGTCGAACCAGGCGTAGGCGACGTCCTGGAGGAAGTTCGCCCCGATACCGGCGTACGCGATGGCCATCGTGGTGCCGATGATGACCGGCATGTTCCGGTCGCTGACGGCCTGGAGGGTGAGGGTCCCGATGCCCTGAAGCCCGAAGACGAACTCGATGACGAACACCTGGACGACCATGGTCGAGACCATGTCCGCAAAGAACAGCGACAGGAGCGGGAGGGCGGCGTTCGCGAGCACGTGCCTGATGACCCGGAGGTCGCCAGCGCCTTTCGACTCGACGAGCTTGACGAAATCACGCCCGAGCAGTTCGCTCGATTCCGCCCGGACGTAGCGCAGCTGGCCGGCCGCGAGTCCGGTGGCGAGCACCGTCGCCGGAATCAGGTACGGCCACAGCGAGACCGGGTCCACGAGGTCGATTCGGCGGGGGAACGCGACCGTCAGCCAGTCGAACTGCTCGTTCGCGGCGAACAACAGCAGTTCCGCCACGAAGAAACTGGGGACGCCCAGTCCGAGATAGCCGACCGACGAGATGCTCGTGGCGACCCGCGATTCGGGGTTGAGCGCGACGTACGACCCGAGCGCGAGCGCCAGCGTGGTCGAGATGAGCAGTGCCGGCACGAGATACGCGAGCGTGACCGGAATCACGGACTGAAGCAGTTCTATCACTGGTTCACCGGGGCGACCGAACCCCCCGATGGAGCGTCCCCAGTCGAACGTCGTCAGGTCGACGACCCACTGGAGGTACCGGTCGAGGAGCGGGTCGTTCAGGTTCTTGGCCTCGACGACGGCGTTCGCGGCTTCGTCCGGGTCCCCCTTCGCGGTCCACGCCGCGAGCCCGACGTTCGGGTCCGGCATGACCGCGACGACGAAGAACGAGACGGTCATCACCGCGTACGCGGCAAGTATCGAGAAACCGAGTCGGCGGCCGATGAAGGCGAGCCTGCTCATGGTCCCACCTCGTCCCTTGCGCACGCCAGCGGTTCCATGCAGGTCCCAACACGGGGAACCACCGAAAACTGTACGATAACGAAAATACCTGTTTGATATTCTGATGGATATTTAGGTTCCATCCGCGTCGAATCAGCGTATGTTCCGGCCCGGGGGACCGACCACGCCTTCGAACCGAGGTTCGGTACGATGACCGAGGCGGAGACGGAGACCGAGACGTTCGAGACCATCGACTGGGACACGCTCGACGGCAGCGTCTCGCTCCTGTCGCCCCGACTTCTGGCCTTCCTCGCCGGGGCCGCGCTCGTCGGAGCCGCGTTCCTCTACGACTACTTCGTCCTCCCGGCGAGCAAGCCGACGATCCACGCCGTCGGCTCGCGCGTCGACCTCGGGTTCTTCCTCGTGACGCCGTTCACCTGGGACTTCGTCCAGACCGACTGGCTCTTCGTGCTGTCGCTCTGGGTCGTGCTGCTGTTCGCGGGCCTGCCCCTCGCCCGGTCGGCACAGGTCCGCAACCGCTACTGGCGCATCATCAGGCATCGCCCCCTCGCGCTTGCGAGTCTCGTGTACCTCTCGCTCGTCGTCGTCGCCGGCTTCGTCGGCCCCCTGTTCTGGCAGGCGAGCATCAACCTGCCCCACCAGTTCCAGCCGCCGGCGTTCCTCTGGGGCCCGGCTCGCCTGGCGGACCCCTGTCTCGGCGTCGAGACGGCCGACCGCTGTTACGGCACCTTGCGCTACCCGCTCGGGACCAGCCCGTACGGGAAGAACATGATTCCGCTGCTGTTCTCCGGTGCCCACGTCGCGGTCAAGGTCGCGCTCATCACCGGCACCATCATCGTCCCCGTCGCGACCGTGGTCGGTGCCGTCGCTGGCTACTTCGGCGGGCGGGTCGACACCCTGCTGATGAGCTACGTCGACGTCCAGCAGACCATCCCGGCGTTCGTCGCCTACCTCGTGCTCTCGTACTGGGGGCGCTCCCTGTTCCTGTTCGTCGCGGTGTTCGGACTGCTCTCGTGGGGCGGACTCGCCAGGCTGGTTCGCTCGGAGGCCATCCAGTGCCGCGAAGACGCCTACGTCCTCGCCGCCAGGAGCGCCGGCACCTCGGACCTCACCATCCTCGCGAAACACGTCATCCCGAACGTGGCGAACGCCGCCGTCGTCGGGCTCACCCGGCTGATTCCGACCATCATCCTCATCGAGGCCGCCATCTCCTACATGGACATGAACGACATCATGATACTCTCGTGGGGCGAGATCGCCGCCCAGGGTATCAACACCTTCAGCGGCCAGTTCCCCTACGTGTACTGGGTCACGCTCTGGCCGGTCGTCGCCCTGGCCCTGACGGTGGTCGCGGCGTCGATACTCGGCGACGCGGTTCGTGACGGCCTCGACCCGAAAAACAGCGGCTGACCCGGTGGTCAGTCGTCCGCGCTCGACCAGACCGGCGAGAAGTCGCTCTCGTCCTCGGTGATGTCTTCCCAGGCCTCGACGCCGCGTTCCTCGTCCGTGCCAGGAATCGTGTTGTCCAGCACGAGCGCGATGAGCCCACCGACGGCCATCCCGGTACCGCCGATGACGAACAGCGTGTTCGCGACCGTGTCGATTCCAAGCACGAGCCCGAGCACTGGCACGTCGGTGAGGGCCGTGAGAGCACCCCCGAGGACCGGCACGCTCGCGAGCCCCTCGGCGAACGCCTCGACGCCGCCGACGTTGGTCATGTAGCGCGGAATCGACAGTCCGGTGAACAGGGCGATGCCGATGACGAACACGTTACGCGAGGAGTCGAGGTCGACGTACTTCAGGTTCGAGAGGCCGACCGCGACGATCTGCCCGAACATCGCGACGAACAGGCCACCCACGATGGGGTTCGGGATGGTCGCGACGAGCTGGCCGAACGGCCCGAAGAACCCGACGACGAGCATCACGGCGGCCCCGGCCTGCACGACGCGCCGGGAGGCCACGCCGGTGAGGCCGATGGCCCCGATGTTCTCGGAGTAGGAGGTCGACCCGCCAGCGCCCATGATGCCGGCGAAGACGTTCATCAGACCCTCCATCCCGATGCCGTGGTTGATGCGGGACTCGCTCGGAGCACCGGTCCCGGTCAGCCGGGCGACCGCGTGGTAGTCACCGAAGCTCTCGATGATGGAGGCCAACACACCCGCGAACATCCCGATGGCGAACGCGGCCTCGAACTGCGGCATCCCCCACTGGAGCGGGTAGATGGCGAAGACGAGCGACACGTCGGTCACCGCCGCGAGGTCGACGTAGCCCGGCGTCCCGTCGACGTAGACGCCGGTGACGCTCAGGACGGCCGCGACGACCCACGCGATGACGATGGCGAGCAGCACCGGGAACAGCTGGAAAACCCGGTGCCCGTCACCGAGATACTGCGAGAACAGGACGACCAGCCCAACGGTCAGCCCGAGCAGCCACCAGTTCTGGGTCGCCGACGTGATCTGCGGGACGTTGAACAGCGACAGCCCGATGAGCGCGATGGTCGGCGCGACGACCACAGGCGACAGCAGCCGGCGAAGCCGTCCCACGATGCCGAGGTACCCGATGAACACCTCGGTCACTGCCGCCGCGATGATCGCGCCCTGCAGGAACAGCAGCTTGCTCTCCCACGGCGCGCTGCCCGGTAAGGCAGGTGCCGTCGCCACGATGGCCAGCGCCGGCGCGAGCATCGAGAACGGTGCCCCCTGCACGATGGGGTACCGGTTCCCGAACGTCGTCTGCGCCAGCGTCGCGATACCCGAGACCACGAAGAAGGTGCCCACGAACTTCGCCGTCACCTCCGCAGGCATCCCCATCGCCCCTGCGAGAATCAGCGGGACCGCGATGTTCGCGCCGACCATCGTCAGGTAGTGCTGGACCCCCAGCAGTACCGACGTGGACAGCGGCGGTTCGTCCTCGATTCCGTATTCGACGAAACTGCTCCCGCCATCGGCCTCGGCGGTTGCAGCGTCGTCTGCGCCCTGACTTGTCATGGTTGGCCCTCGTGCGAGACTCCATATCGGTCAGGATAATTCTGCTGATTCATCCCAGTACGAATGGGCCCTCCTCTCGGACCGCCCTCCTCGCACCACGATGCGGGGTACACGTTACGCGGAGCTCCATTGTCGGTTCGCGACAGAAGTATGCTCGGTCGGGGATTTGAACTCACTCGCAGCGGAGCTGCTCGTTGCTCAAATCCCACTCAGAAGATTTTCACGACTCACGATACGGAGTACACGCTACGCGGTACTCCGAGGGTAGTTCGTCGCAAAAGTGCTCGGTCGGGGATTTGAACCCCGGTCATCGGCTCGAAAGGCCGAAATGATTGGCCGGACTACACCAACCGAGCGTGCTCCGCATCCGAGACGATGGGGTGGGTAAGTATAAATCCGTCCTTTTGTTCCGGCGCTGGTGGGTGAATCTCTCTCATGCGAGCGCGAGCGCAATCGCGTACAACCCGGTCAGAACGGTGAGCGCGACCCCGAATCCCGCGAACAGGAGCGGCCGTCGCATCCCGTCGGGTTCGAGGAACGCCACGGACGGGGCGGCCGGGTCGACGTAGGCTGCGACGGTCGTCTCGTCCTCGTATCTGCTCACGACGTCCCAAGCGGGGTCCGAGTACGGGTACCCCGTCCGGGCCTCGGGCGGCAGCACACGGTCGGATTCGTAGGTCTCGCCGTCGAGTTCGTAGCGGTAGCTGACGACGGGGACGAAGTAGGTGCCGCCGCCGTCGTGCTGACGCTCCTCGACGCCCGTGTCCGTAATCTGTGCCGTGACACGTCGGCGGCCGGCCAGCATCGCACGCTGGGAACGGTAGTCCTGGATACCGGCATATGCGAGCCAGAGACCGACCAGCGCGAACGGGAACCCGAGTAGGACCTCTATCATCCCTACGTAGAGAGAGGGGCCTGGGGTGGAAAAGCCCAGGGCCGGGGAGCGCCTTTTTCGCCGGTTGCTGGTCTGGATTGGCACCACTGCAAACTTTAACCCGGACCGGCGTGACAGCCCCGAACATGAAGCAGGTTCGCTTTCGCGACCCGGCAGGCGCAGTCAGGACCGGCGAGTGGGACGACGGGACCGTCCGATTCGGCAGCCGCGAGTACGCACAGGACGACGTGGAGATTCTCCCGCCCTGCGAGCCGACCAAGATAGTCTGCATCGGGCGAAACTACGCCGACCACGCGGCCGAGATGGACAACGACGTACCGGACCGACCGCTCCTGTTCCTGAAACCACCGAACGCGGTCTCGTCGCACGGTTCTACGGTCACCCTACCTGCGGGGAAGGACCGGTTAGACTTCGAGGCCGAACTCGGCGTCGTCATCGACGAGCAGTGCCGGCACGTCGACGAGGCGGACGCGATGGACGTGGTCCGCGGGTTCACCTGCGTGAACGACCTCTCGAACCGCGACGACCAGCGCGAGGAGACCAACTGGGTCCGCGGGAAGGCGTTCGATGGTGCCGCCCCGGTCGGCCCGGTTATCGCGCCCGCCGAGGACGTGCCCGAGGACGCTTCCGTCCGGTCGTACTGCAACGGTGAGCGACGCCAGGACGGCACCCGTGACCAGATGATATTCTCGGTCCCGGAGCTCATCGCGGAGATAACGCGGTACATGACGCTCGAACCCGGCGACGTCATCGCGACCGGAACGCCGGAAGGCGTCGGGAAGCTCGAAGACGGCGACGAGGTCGTCGTCGAGATCGAGGGTGTCGGCCACCTCGAGCACACGGTGGAGATTCCCAGCGCTTAAGGTTTAGGTTGGCCTAATCTGCCCCGAATGGAACTGACACGGCGCGACGCGCTCGCTGCGCTCGCATCCGGTGGCATCGTCGTGGGCTCTGGTGCTGCCGCACTCTCGCAGGACGATCTCCGGGCGGCCGAGGAGACGGTGGATACCGAGGTCGACGTGGACACGCTCGTCGCCGTCGCAGAGGTCGTCTATCCGAGCGAGGCCGAGAACGTCGAGTCGTTCGTGCGGACCTACGTCGCGGGCCGGACGACCGGCCGTCCCGACTACCGAACCGGGGTCGCCGAGGCACTGTCGGCCATCGACGAGCTGGCCAGAAGCTGGTACGACGGCCCGTACTCGACCCTCGACCAGGAGACTCGGGACAGTCTCCTCCGCGAGATGGGCGTCGACGCCATCGACCCGGACCCGGGTGGGTCGACCGCGGCACAGGTCCGCTACTTCGTCGTGAACGAACTGCTCTACGCCTTCTACACCTCACCGACGGGTGGCGAACTGGCCGGCACAGAGAACCCCATCGGTCACCCCGGTGGGACCGAGAGCTACCAGCGGGGGCCGGAATGAGCCGGCAGGAGTCCGACCCGGACCGCACCCCCTCGCCGCGGGCAGATGTGTGTATCGTCGGGGCAGGGCCGGCGGGCGCGCTCGTCGCGTCCGAACTCGCCACTGCAGGGCACGATGTCGTCGTGCTCGACGCCGGGCCCAGGTTCGACCCCGCCGACCGGATGGAACGCATGGAGCGCCGGATTCGCCCTGCCCACGGGCCGCTGTCGGTCTGGGACATGGGCGGCGAGCGCGACGCCTTCACCAGCGAGGGCGACATGTACTACCCCCTCAACGCGGCGCGGGTGAAGGGCGTCGGCGGGACGACCTTGCACTGGCAGGGGATGGTGTACCGGCTGCACGAGGCCGACTTCGAGCGCCAGAGTCGCGACGGCGTGACCGACGACTGGCCCATCGGCTACGACGACCTCCAGACCTATTACGCCGAAGCCGAGTCGGAACTCGGCGTGGCAGGCGCGGACGATAACCCATTCGCGCCCCCGCGCGAGGAGCCGTACCCGATGCCGGCGTTCAAACCCTCGTACTCCGACTCTATCTTCGCCAGGGCGTGCGAGGAACTCGGAATCACGACCCACTCGTCCCCGAACGCCCGTAACTCCGAAGCCTACGACGGGCGGGTACCGTGCCAGGGCTACGGCACCTGCAAACCCGTCTGCCCATCGGGCGCGAAGTACGACGCGACGGTCCACGTCGCGCGAGCCGAAGAAGCGGGGGCCCGGGTCATCGACCGCGCACCGGTCCAGCGACTGGAGCACGACAGCAGCGGCGACACCATCGAGGCGGCGGTGTACGCGACCCCCGACGGCGAGGAACATCGTCAGGAGGCCAGACAGTTCGTGCTCGCGGCAGGTGGCATCGAGATTCCCCGGCTCCTCCTGCTCTCGAAGTCCGAGCAGTACCCCGACGGTCTCGCGAACTCCTCCGGACTGGTGGGGAAGTACTTCATGGACCACGTCGCGGCCCGTGTCGGCGGAACCATCGACCAGGAGACCCGCCAGAACCACGTCGGGTTCATCACGACCGAGAGCCACCAGTTCTACGACGACGGGGGTGCGGAGCGTGGGCCGTTCAAACTCGAGTTCCTGAACTACGCCGGCCCCTCGCCAGTGGGCGAAGCACTCACGTCTGGCTCCGAAGCACCCTGGGGTGACAGCCTGCTCGAGCACATCCGTGAGTCCTACGGGAACTACCTCGAAGTCACGGGCCTGTGCGCCCAGACGCCCCAGAAGTCCAACCGTGTCGAGTTGAATCCCGACGTGACGGACGACCACGGCAACCCTGTCCCCGAGATACACTGGTCCATCGACGACCGAACCCGGCGGACCATCGAGGCTGCGAACGAACGCCAGCTGGCCATCATGGACGAACTCGGTGCCGACGTCGGATGGGTCGTCGGACCGGACAACACCGGTCCTGCCTTCCACCACATGGGGACGACGCGGATGGGTGAAGACCCTGCAGAGAGCGTGGTCGACCCGGCCTGTCGCACCCACGACCTCGACAACTGCTGGGTCGCGTCCTCCTCGGTGTTCGTCACCGGTGGGGCACTCAATCCGACGCTCACCATCGCGGCGCTCTCACTGCGGGTCGCCGACCGGCTCGATTCCGAGCTCTAAGTCTGGATACGGTTCTCCCGACTGCGGTTCCACACCGGATATGCGCCCGAGTACTGTCTGCTGTGGAAGCTGATGGTATGGCGATTCACACCATACCCATGCGACTTATTGACATGTAATTATTAAGACTGTATTCTCGACCTTCGAGAATCGGCTTCTGTTTATATCGTACCCATTCTCGAACCTGTAGCCGATGAACGATGCAATCGGCGCACCCGGCAAGGGCATCTCCCGACGAAAGTTTCTGGCCGCCACGGGTGGCACCGGTCTCTTCGCGATGGCCGGCTGCACGACCACCACGCAGCCGTCCGTGAACCCTGTCGAAACGGGTGGGAACACCGCGAAGCTCCTCGGTGACCTCCCGACGACGAGCAAGCCCGAGGTCGTCGATCTGGACGAGCGCGGGCACGAGGTCACCCTGAAGCCGGTGAAGGCGACCCACCACCTCCACCCGCTGGAGACGATGAACGGGCCCATCACGCTGCCCGTGACGTGGGCGTTCGCAGCCGACGACGGCGAACCGAGCGTCCCCGCGCCCATCCTCCGGTGCACCGAGGGTGCCGAGCTGAAGATCACGCTCGACAACACCGACGCCCCGCACCCGCACACGCTGCACTTCCACGGCGTCCGCAAGACGTGGGAGAACGACGGCGTCCCGACGACGACCGGTATCACGGTGATGCCCGGCGAGAAGCACACCTACACCATCCCCGCGAACGTCGCGGGCACGCACCTCTACCACTGCCACTACCAGACGCCGATGCACATGGACATGGGGATGTTCGGCATCCTGCGGGTCGACCCCGAGGGCTACGAGGAGGCCGACAAGGAGTACTTCATGACCGTCAAGGAGTGGGACACCCGCCTCTCGCGCCAGTACGCGGGCGAGAACGTTCAGTACGACCTGACGAACCGGATGGCCGACGCCTTCACCATCAACGGGAAGTCCGCCCCCCGAACCCTGCACCCGGAGGACGGCTCGCCCATCATCGTCGAACCCGGCGACACGGTCCGCATCCACTGGGTGAACGCCGGCTTCCACAGCCACCCGATGCATATCCACAACCACCGGTTCAAGGTCGTCGAGAAGGACGGCAGTCCGTGGCCCGAGCAGATGCAGATCCTCCAGGACGTCATCAACGTCGCGCCCGCGGAGCGCTACACCATCGAGTTCGAGGCCGACGCCGACCCCGGCATCTACCTCATCCACTGCCACAAGGTCAACCACATCCGCAACGGAGACTCCTACCCCGGTGGGATGCTCGGTGGCATCGTCTACACGGACGCGATGCAGAGCGACATCTTCGCGAAGATGATGGACCTCGCGGGATACGAGGCCTGAGCCATGGAGCGACGCGAGTTCCTAACGGCGGCGGCCGGTGCCGGTCTCGCGGGCCTCACGCTGGCCACCCCGGCCGGTGCGCAGGCAGGCGAGGGAGAATCACTGGCCGACTGGTTCGCCAACGCGGACAACGTCTCCGGGTTGGCCGACAAGCGCGGCGAGAGCGAGGTGACCATCACGGTCGGCGCAGCAGGCAACGGCGGCGCGTTCGGCTTCGCGCCAGCCGCGGTCCGGGTCGACCCCGGCACCACGGTCGTCTGGGAGTGGTCCGGCAAGGGCGGGATGCACAACGTCGTCGCCAAGGACGGAACGTTCGAGTCCGAGATGCTCTCGGACGCGGGCGCGACGTTCGAGTACGCTGCTGAATCGTCGGGTGTCTTCCGCTACGCCTGTGCGCCGCACGAGGCGATGGGCATGAAGGGTGCACTCGTCGTTGGCGACGCCGAGGTGTCGCTGGCTGAAGCAGCCCCCGAACCGACCGAACCCACCGGGCCCACCTTCGACGGCTGGCTGGCAGGCGTCGAGAACTACACCGACGTGGTCGACATGCGAGGGAAGGACGAGGTCCGCGTGGAGGTCGGGGCCGATGGCAACGGCGGCGAGTTCGCCTTCGAGCCCGCGGCGATCCACGTCGACCCCGGGACGACGGTCGTCTGGGAGTGGGTCGGCTCCGCCGGTCGATACAGCGTCGTCGACGACCAGCTCGGCTTCGAGAGCCAGCGGGTCGCCAGCAGGGGGACCGAGTACGCGCTCCAGTTCGACGGTGACGGTGTGAGCAAGTACTACTGCGAGGACTACGGCGAGCAGGGGATGCGCGGGGTCGTCCTCGTGGGCGCAGGCGCACAGACCGTCCCGACCACGCGAGCCTACGCGACGGCCGGTCTCGGCGCGGCAGCCATCGCCGCTCCCCTCGGCCTCGGGCTGTACGTCCACTACAAGGATACGGTCAGCCAGGACTGACTGGCTACCTCGCCCGGTGGTCCGACACCGGCCTGAACCGTTCTCGCTCTCGTTTTCCCTGTTTCCGTGACTGATTTCGACCACCCGGCTGTTTCCAGATTCAAGCCCGATTTGATATAGCGAGAAACAGTTTATTTGTTCGGGATAGGACGCCACTTGCCCACACAGACTGGTTGGAAAATCGAACAGAAGGTGCGATTCCGGGGGTGAAGCGACCCGGATTGTCAGAAGTTGACACACCACCCGAACCGCTTTTACCGGGGCACGTGACCGTCAGGACAGGTAGTTCATGCAGACCGTATTCGTTTTCTGACGGGAGGCGGGCACACCGCAGCGAACTCGACCCCGCGAGTCGTGCCCATCCCGTCCTGTTTCCAGCCAGCTGGCGCAGTTCGCCTCGGCATGGAGTCGATATCGTCCGATAGCCGATAACGCCGGCTGCCCCCGAATTGCGTTCCGAACAACCAAATCCCAAGAGAGATGTCACGACAGTCATCACGCGCGGTACTCGCCGCACGAACCGAAACTGAAGAACCGAACACAGACGAAATCGAGGCCCTCACCGAGGCTGCAGGCTACACCATCCAGGAGGTATTCACCCAGACCCGGCCCGAAGACCCGACCTACGACCTCGGATTGGGAAAGGTCGACGAGGTAGCCGACGAGATACGCGAGACCACCGCAGGCACCGTCATCGTCGACAACCACCTCTCACCCGCCCAGCTGTTCAACCTCACCGACCGCCTCCCCGACGGCACCGAAGTTCGGGACCGCTATCGCCTCATCCTCGACATCTTCGAGGCCGGGGCGAGCACGAAGCGCGCCCAGTTGCAGGTCGAACTCGCGCGCCTGCGCCACGAACTCCACCGGCGGCGGGAGGTCCAGAGCGAGGACGTCGAGTACAACTGGTTCCCGACGCACGACCCCGAGGGCGAGTGGATCCGCGAGGTGAAACAGCGCATCGACCGGGTCCACAACAAACTGAACGCGCTCCCCGACGAGGCCGACGCGAGTCGGAACCGAAAACGCGAGGAGGGCTTCGACTTCGTCGCCCTGGCCGGCTACACCAACGCCGGGAAGTCGACACTCCTGCACCGACTCGCGGACGACCTGACCCTCGAAGCGTCAGAACCTGCCCACAGCGACCTCGGGGAGACCGCCGGCGTCGAGGACCGGCTGTTCAAGACCCTCGACACGACGACGCGCCGGGCCACGATGGACGGCCGCCGCGTCCTCCTCTCCGATACGGTGGGTTTCATCCGGGACCTCCCGCACGACCTCGTCGAGGCGTTCCGGTCGACCCTGACGGAAGTCCACGATGCGGACGTGGTCGTCCTCGTGGTCGACGCGAGCAAGCCGGTCGCGGCGCTCAGGGAGCGCATCGAGACCTGTCACGCCGAGATAGCTGGCACGGGCGGGAGCGTGCTCACCGTCTTCAACAAGGCCGATTGCCTCGACGACGGCGAACTCGCCCGCCGACAGGCGGAACTGGCAGATCTCGCACCCAACCCGGTCGTCGCGAGCGCGACCGAAGACGACGGTCTGGACGAGCTTCGAGCCCGTATCGTCGACGCCCTCCCGACCGATTCCGCCGAATTCGACCTGCCACACGGCCCGGAGACCCAGCAGTTCGTCTCGTGGTGTCACGAGCACGCGACAGTCGACTCCGTCACCTACGAGGACCAGGTCTCCCTCTCGATCCGGGGGCGGCCGACTATCGTCACACAGGCGCGGTCGCGTGCCGAATCGCTCGACTGACTGGCCTGGTTGACTACGCTTAAGGCCCCACGGGCCGGTTGCTCGCACATGCAACCACGCGACCTCTCGGCCCACGTCGCCTACGAGGCCGGGCGCGGTATCGAGGAGGTCGCCAGGGACCTCGGCATGGACCCGGCGGCCCTCACAAAGCTCGCGTCCAACGAGAACCCGCACGGGCCGTCCCCGGAGGCCATCGCGGCCATCCAGGAGGCGGCACCGGGCATGTCCTCGTACCCGAAGGCGGCTCACGCCGACCTCACCGAGGCCATCGCGGACCGCTGGGACTGCAACCCGGCACAAGTCTGGCTGGCCAACGGTGGCGACGGCGCGCTCGACTACCTCGCTCGCGCGATGCTGGAACCCGGCGACGCCGTGCTCGTTCCGGACCCCGGCTTCGCCTACTACGGGATGAGCGCGCGCTACCACCACGGCGAGGTCGAGCAGTACACGCTCGACGACCCGGACCTCGAACTCACCGCCGAGACCGTCCTCTCGGACTACGCCGGCGAGCGCATCGTCTACCTGACGAGCCCGCACAATCCCACTGGCGGGACGTTCTCCCTCGACGCCATCGAGACCGTCGCCGACGAAACTGCAGAAGAGACCCTCGTCGTCGTCGACGAAGCCTACGGCGAGTACGCCGAGACCGAGAGCGCCCGCAGCCTGCTTGACGAGCGCGACGACATCGCCATCCTGCGGACCTTCTCGAAGGCGTACGGACTCGCGGGCGTCCGGCTCGGCTACGCGCTGGTCCCCGAGGACTGGGCCGACGCGTACGCGCGAGTGAACACACCCTTCGCCGCGAGCGAGCTGGCCTGCCGGGCCGGCCTCGCCGCGATGGGCGACGACGAGCACGTCGAGAAGTCGGTCGAGACCGCCCGCTGGGCGCGCTCGTACATGCGCGACGAGATCGACGCTCCCGTGTGGGAGAGCGAGGGCAACTTCGTCCTCGTGGACGTGAGCGAGTCCCGCGGCGAGGACGGCGCAGCCGCCGTCACCGACGAGATGCAACACGAGGGTGTCATCGTGCGCGACTGCACGAGCTTCGGGCTGCCCGGCTGTGTCCGCATCACCTGCGGAACCGAGGCGGAGACCCGCGAAGCCGTCGAGACGCTCAACGAGGTGCTATCGCGGTGAGGGTGGTCGTCACGGGGACGCCCGGAACGGGAAAGACCACCGCGACGGACCTGCTCGCCGACGATGCAGCCGGGGACTACGACGTATCCCTCGACATGGTCCACCTGAACGAGGTCATCGAGGCTGAGGAACTCTACGAGGAGGTCGACGAGGAACGCGACAGCGTGGTCGTCGACCTCGACGCGCTCGAAGAATGGGTCGGTGACCGCGACGACGTGGTGCTCGATTCGCACCTCTCGCACTACCTCGACGCCGACCGCGTCGTGGTGTTGCGGTGTGAGCCAGCGGAACTCGAACAGCGGCTGCTCGACAGGGGCGAGAGTCCGCCCAAGGCGGGCGAGAACGCCGAGAGCGAGGCACTCGACGTCATCCTCTCGGAGGCCGTCGAACTGCACGGCTTAGAGAACGTCTACGAGATAGACACGACAGACCGCGCGCCTGAAGACGTGGCCGCCGACATCGCGGCCGTCGTCCACGGCGAGCGCGAACCGAGTGCCGGCGACGTCGACTTCATCGAGTACCTATGACGCTCGACCAACTCCGCCCCCAGGTCAAGTCGCTGCTCGATCCGTGGGTCCGCGCCGCCGACGCCCTCGGCCTCTCTCCGAACGGCGTGAGCACCATCGCGTTCCTGCTGGCGGTCGCCGCCGGCGGCGCGTTCGCCTACGCCGGGCCCGCCGTCGCGGATGCCCCGCTGTTCTACGCGGTCGGCGCGACCTGCGTCGCGCTCAACGGCTGGCTCGACGTGGTCGACGGCGAACTGGCGCGGGCACAGAACGTCGCCAGCGAGGCCGGAGACATGCTCGACCACGTGCTCGACCGCTACGCCGACCTGGTCATCATCGCCGGCTTTGCCGCGGGAATCGGTCGGTACGACATCGGGCTCGCCGCGGTCACCGGCGTCCTGATGACCTCCTACCTCGGCACGCAGGCGCAGGCGGTCGGCCTCGACCGCGTGTACGCGGGCTACCTCGGGCGTGCAGACCGACTCGCGCTGTCGGGCGTCGTCGGCTACGTCGCGGCCGTGGTCACGGCCGACCTCTACGGCCTGACCGTGGTCGGCTGGCTGCTGGTCGTGTTCGCGGTCGTGGGCCACGTCACGGCACTCCAGCGGTTCTCGGGCGCGTGGAACGCCCTGAGCTGACATCGTCGCCAGCCCGCTATCGCTCGAACTGACAGCCAGCACCGCGACGGCGTACCTTTTATCATTGCTGGCGGTCAACACACGACCATGGTTCAGTGTGAGATGTGTGGCGCCGAGACGTCGCAGCCGAAGACGGTGAAGGTCGAGGGCGCAGAGTTGGACGTGTGCGACAACTGCGCCGACTTCGGGACCGAAGTCAAGACCCAGCAGTCCTCCAGCACGTCCACGAAGTACTCTACCGGGTCGTCTGGGTCCTCTTCGTCCTCTAGCTCCACGTCGGGTGGCTCCAGCAGGTCTGGTGGCGGTGGCGGTTCGTCCCGTCGGAGAGACATGTTCGACGACATGGACGAAATCGCACAGGACTACGACGACCGTATCCGACGGGCCCGCGAGAAGAAGGGCCTGAGTCAGTCGGACCTGGCCAGCGAACTCAACGAGAAGGCCAGTCTCGTCCGGAAACTCGAACGCGGGGACACCCTCCCCTCCGACCGGATGCAGACCAAACTGGAGAAGTTCCTCGGTATCAGTCTCAAGGCTGGCGGCTCCAGCGAGGAAGAGAAGGACTGGAAGAGCGACTCCGCTGGCACCACCCAGACGCTGGGTGACGTCGTCAAACGCAAGGACTGAACGGCCCACATCGCGGTGGGCGCTCCTGCCGTCTGACGGCCGTCTGACCTTGGTCACACGGCGACTTTTTTCAAGAAGTATACGGTTAACCAAACAGTCATGAGAGATGACCCTGTAATGAGGGACAATGTCAGACGAGGCAACTGCTGAGACGGGCGATTCCGGGGCCGAGTCGCACCCGGACAATCCCCTCTACAAACTGTACGAGCGGTACATCGGGGAACCCGAGGAAGAGACGGACGTCTATCTCGGCTTCGGCCTGTTCTTCAGTGGTATCGTGGTCGGGGTCGTCGCGCTGTTGCTGGCCCTCGTGAGCTTCAGCACGCTGGAACCGCAAAGCGATGCGTTCTGGAACTGGACACGTATCTCCTACGCGCTCGGGATGCTCGCGCTCCCGGCGACCATCACGGGCATCGTCGTCTTGCTCCCGGTCGAACGGCGCGCAGTGTACGCCTCGATGGTCGGCTCGGTGCTCGACGTGGGTGCGGTCCTCTGGTTCGTCTCGGTGTACCCGGCACAGTGGAACGATTACGGGGCGGGCACCACGCTCGGTGTCATCAGTCTGTACGCGCTGGGGCTCGTGCTCGTCGTGGGCTCGACCGGTGCTGCACTCGTCGCCGACCAGCTCGAACGCTACAAGAAGCCCGGCCCGGCCGACATCCAGGCGGTCGAAGACGAGGTGGACGAGGAGGGAGAACACTACAGCGACGAGGAGATCCAGGCCGACATCGACGACGCGATGTCCGGTGTCGACCTCTCGTGGGGCGGGATGGAGAAGAACAGCAACCGGAATCTCAACTTCAATATCGACGACGGTGACATGGATACGTCATCGTTCAGTCAGAAAACCGCGAAGGTGACCCGGTCGAGCGGAATCGACTCCCAGCTAACTAATCTCAAAGCGATGAGAGGTGGGCAGAAGAAGACGGCGACCTCGAACTCGACCGTCGACGACCAGACCCAGAAACTCAAGGAGCTTCGCGAGCGCCGGGAGCGCGAAGCAGAACGCAAGCAAGAGGATTCTTCGCTCGGTGGAACGGGGGGGAGCTCGGTCGGGCTCTGGGGGAAGGTTAAGCAGGCATTAGGCCTGAGTTAGGCGGCCACAACACATTTGTTCGCTGGGGAGTTTATTCGCGGCCTAAAACTGATGCAATAATTTCACATAGTTTTATACTTCGGTGGGTTGGAATTGGCAAATATGGCTAAAGGCCTTGACGTTGGCACGATGAACATCTTGTCTGCCCAGCAGGATGGGAACGACACGGTGTTCGTACAGCAGCGGAACTCCTTCGTTGAAATCGAGTACTCGGATATGGCCGAGCAGATGCTCTCTCGCTCGGAAGTTCTGCATATCCGGAAGGACGACAAGGTGTACGTCGTCGGTGACGACGCCCTGAACTTCGCGAACATCTTCAACAAGAACACGCGACGGCCGATGAAGCACGGCATCCTCTCCAGCCAGGAGAAGTCGGCCATCCCGATGATGAAGCTCATCATCGAACAGGTCGTCGGTGAGCCGAACTATCCGGACGAGAAGCTGTACTTCTCCGTGCCGGCGGACCCGAGCGACTCCAGCCTGAGCACGCTCTACCACCAGAAGACCATCGAGTCCTTCCTCTCGAACATGGGCTACGACGCCGAACCCATCAACGAGGGGATGTCGGTCATCTACTCCGAACTCGCGGACAACAACTTCACCGGCCTCGGCATCTCCTTCGGTGCGGGCATGACGAACGTCTGCCTGGCCTACTACGCGGTGCCGGTCATGAAGTTCTCCGTCGCACGCGGTGGCGACTGGATCGACGAGCAGGCCGCCCAGGCGACGGGCACGCCGGTCGACAAGGTCACCTCCATCAAGGAGAACGACTTCGAGCTCGACTTCACGACGGACGTCGGTGGCGTCGAGGGTGCACTCTCGATCTACTACGAGAACCTGCTCGACTACGTCATCGAGAACGTCGTCCGCGAGGTCGACGAAGAGGACGTCGAGGAGGGTCTCGACGTGCCGGTCGTCGTCACGGGTGGCACCTCCAGCCCGAACGGGTTCGAGGAACTGTTCCGTGACCACCTCGAGGACGCGAACATCCCGTTCTCCATCAGTGGCGTCCAGCACGCCAGCGAGCCGCTCTACTCGGTCGCACGCGGGTCCCTCGTCGCGGCACGGTCCGACGAGGACGTCGACGAGCGCGAGCAGGAAGCCGAAGCGCCGGCAGCCGACGAGTAACTCGCCACTATCGTTCACCGTTTTTTGCGCCGTCACCGCCGATAGCGGCTGCGAAACAGCCGCGTCGTGTCAACGTGGAGCCGCCGAGTTCCGTTCGAGACAGCGTCGTCACTGGCCGAGTGTCGTGGTGTCGAGAAAGTGCCCGAGTTCGTGACCGAAGTTACTCTGCCTGCGTGTTCGTCGGGGCCGCGGCTTCCTGCTGGGCGTCGGAGTCGTCGTCGGGTGCGTCGGTGGCACCGTCCGAGTCGACCTCCCCGGTTTCTTCGCTTTCTTCGACCGCCTCCGCAGCGGCGTCTTCGACGCTAGCCTCGCCCTCGCTCCCGTCGGGCTGGTCCGCTTTATCGTCTGCCTCGGGGGCTTCGGTGGCGTCGTCCTCGCCGATAGCGGCGCGGCGTTCCGCCTCGACCCGGTTGAGGTTCTGCGCGTGGTCGTCGAGCTCGCTGTCGGTGAACTGCTGGTGGAACCGACTGATTGCGTCCTGCCAGGACTCGATACGGACCGGTTCGGACCGGTGTTCGACGTCGATGCCGACCCACCCACAGCCATCGCAGCCGTACGCTTCGACCTCGCTCAACGCGTAGTGACTCAGCGACGACCCACAGCGCGGGCACTCTTTCATACAGGCTTCTCTTTATACGGAATAATAAGCGTGTTCCATTCTCTCACGGTCGATACTGGTGTATCCATTCCGGTGTGTCTCGGAACCAGCAATATATTACTATAGGACATACACAAACCTTTTTGTATGTCTACTATGTATGCAGTGATACCATGAGCGCGACCCCGTCTCCGAACCTCGAACGGACCATCGAACACTGTCGACCCGAAGACGTCCAGCCCGTCCGTGTCGACGCCCAGGCACTCGAATCGACCGCCCCCGAATACCTGCGCGACCTCAAGCACGAGTTGACCGTCGAGGGGTACGTCCCCTCCGTCATCGACGTTCGCGTCCGCTTCGACGAGGACTGCTCGCTGGCCACCCAGCGCGAGGCAGACCGCGTGCGTGACTACGTCCGTGCGGCGTCGTTCATCGGCGCTGGCACCGTCGCCGTCGAGTGCACGACGGTCGCGAACCCGGAGAAGGTCCGCCCGGCACTCTCGGCCTGTGCCGAGCGGGCCCGCCGCGAGGGCGTCACCTTCGAACTCGACGGACCCATTAGTCTCGACGGCTAAACACCAACGATGAGCACACGGCGCGCCCTCGCCCAGCAACTCGGCGTCGTCGCTGGTTTCGACTCACCCAGCGTCGAACTCGAACAGTACCCGACACCCCCGGAGGTCGCCGCCTCCCTCGTCCACGTCGCGGATATGGAAGACGACGTGGCCGACCGGACCGTGGTCGACCTCGGGACCGGCACCGGCATGCTGGCGCTCGGGGCCGCCCTGCGGGGTGCACGGCGCGTCGTCGGGGTCGACCTCGACAGGGACGCACTCGGCACCGCGCGCGAGAACGAACGACGGGTCGGCGCACACACGGACATCCACTGGGTCGCCGGGGACGCGACGCGTCCCCCACTGTGTCCGGACTCGAACGATGACGTCACGGTCGTGATGAACCCGCCATTCGGTGCCCAGCGCGGCAACGAACACGCGGACCGGGCGTTCCTCGACGCGGCGGGCGAGGTCGCCACTGTCTCGTACTCGATTCACAACGCCGGGAGCCGGGAGTTCGTCGAGTCGTTCGCGGGCGACCACGGGGGCGAGGTCACCCACGCGTTCGCGGTCGAACTCGACCTCGACCGCCAGTTCCCGTTCCACGAGGAGGAGACGAAACCGATAGATGCGGAAGCGTTCCGAATCGACTGGACCAGCGAGAATTAGCGATACGTCTCCTTGACGAAGACGCGAACCTTCGTCTCGCCGACGACCGCATAGATTCTGTCGGGGCTGTTCTTCTGTTCTTCCCTGACGAACTCGATACCGGCGATGGTCACGGACGCGTTCTGGACGGAGTCGTTCGTGATGGGGAGCGCAGCCCGTCCGAGTTCGGAGTCGTTCTGCCAGACGAACAGCTCGTAGCCGTCCTCGGTGGCGGCGATGGAGACGTTCTTGCCGTCGAGTCGTGGTTCTGCCGTGGTGTTCCCGGAGGTGTACGCGACCCGCCAGTCACCGTCCGGCGGCTTCAGGAACACCCGGTAACTGGTGCCGCCGCCGACGGCGGTCCAGCCGTCGCGACTCGCGATGACCGTCTCGCGCCAGCCGACGCCACCGATCTTCACCCGTCGCTGGCCACTGAACGCGAGCTGGCCCTTCGAGACCGCCTGGTACCAGATGTTGCGGTCCTCGTTGACGACGATGACCCCCGACGAGGAGATGTTCGTGCTCTGGCCGAACGCCTCGACGTCGATGACCGACACCATCTGGTTCTGGACGTCCTCGGCGTACACCACCTCGTAGCCGCGGACCTCGATGGGGTCACCCGGTGCGGTGGTGTCGTCGACCGTCATGAGGTTCACCGGGACACCGGAGCCGACCAGCACCGCGGTCACGACGACCAGCACGACCAGCGCGCCGGTTCGCGGGGTGAACACATCGAAGTCTCGCTCGCGCAGGTGCAGGGCGGTCGCGACGAGGATGGCCAGCACCACGACCATGGCCAGGCCGGGGCCGCGGAACAACCGGTACCGCTCGTTCCCGAGGAACCAGTAGATCGCCCAGAGGTTCTTCGCGACCGCGAAGAAGAGCACCGCGAGCCAGATTCTCAGGGCGCTCGGGCGCTCGTTGCGCCGGAAGAAGACGAACACGCCGAGCATGATGCCGAAGAAGAGCCCGAGCGCGTGCCCCTGGATGGCGATGCCGGCCCACCACGGCGGCGACGGGGGAGACGCCTGCGCGGTCGTCGTCACGATTGGGTTCTGCAACGAACTGTACAGCAAGGAGAGCACGCGCTGACCGCCGAGAACGGCGATGACGGTCGTCATCGGGTAGCGGACCAGTGCGAACCCGGCGAACGCGAACACGACGCCGGAGAAGCCGATGACCGGCCCGAGCGCGAACAGGGAGGTCCCGAGGCCGACCAGAAGGACGACGCCGGGGAAGATGACGAGCGCGCGCACCCACGGGTTCGAGGTCCAGTCGGCGAAGGAGTGCGAGCCGCGCTCTTCGGGGAAGTGGCCGTAGGCGTACTCCGCGATGGGCGCGAGGACGAGGGTCCCGATCATGTTCCCGGTGAGGTGACCGGCGTCGGCGTGCGAGAAGGGTGCCAGTAGCATCCCGGTCGGGTAGAGGTACGACCACGCGCGGAACGGGAGCGTGACGGGATTGTGCCAGTGGTTCCAGCCGTCCTGGACGAACAGGTAGATGGCCACGACGAACACGACCGACACCAACGTCCCCCAGGGCACGCCCATCACCAGCCGGGACCGCAGTCGCTGGCCCCAGGTCCCACCCGGTCGGTCCAGCAGGACGACGACGCCGAGGGAGCCGAGGAGCGTCAGGAGAACGAAGACGACGATACCGAGCGCCAGCAGATCCATGTTCGGCGGGAAGGCCGCGTCGTACAAATGGTTTCGTGCTTCTGGGGGTGACGCGACTCCTTCGAGGATTGGGGAGTTGGGTCCAGGCGCGTCCGAGTTCGAGACCGCGCCCCAGATTCCGGATGGAACGAGAAGAACAGACCGCGAACAGACCGCGGTTAGACGTCGACGCGGTCGCCGATCTCCACGATATCGAGGTTCGCGGGGGACGCGAAGCTCTTTGCGTGGTGGTGCAGGACCTTCGGGTCGCTCGTCATACCCTTCCACATGTCCCAGTGGCTCGGGAGCAGGCGGTCGAGCTGGAGGTCGCTCGCGGCCTCGATGATCTGGTTCTCGTCGTTGTACCAGCGGGTCCGGACGGGCTCGCCGGTCTCCTTGTCCGGGATGTTGCCGACGGTCCCGAACGCGAGGATGCCGAGGTCGATGTCGTAGGACTCGCCGAGTCCAGCGAACTCGTCGCTTGGCTTGGTGTCACCGCCGTGGAACACGGTCCGGCCCTCGTGCTCGAACACGTAGCTCACGGGGTGGGTCGCGTCGGGGTCGTAGGCGGGTTCGACGTGGACGGTGAAGCCGCCGATCTCGACGGTGTCGCCCTCGGTGACCTCGTGGAACTGCTCGTCCGCGATGTCGTAGTCGGCCTGCCAGTCCTCGTCGTCGAAGGCGACGGCGAGGCTGTCGTCGGGCGCGTAGAAGTCTGCACCCGTTCCCTCGAGGATGGGTGCCT